>JAIPBL010000020.1 GCA_021739645.1 Saprospiraceae bacterium
TAATATTCGTTTGCTACGCTCATCCAAGTAAGGTGATACTTGTACCCATTTTTGTCTCAAATCTTCTACTAATTTTGCCCTGTTTCCCATTGCGCAAATATAAACATAAATAGGAAGTTATTTTTGCGCAAACCCTAAGGCAAGTAAAATTTCTGCACACCATAATCTGGACAGTGATGGTGGCTGCCATTTTCTACATTATATATTCTGGTTGGAGTGGCAAAATATCCAACCTCACTTATGCCGCTTTTGGCCTAATGGCATTGGAAGGCGTGGCTTTGTGGATAGGCAGGGGAGCTTGTCCGCTGACGCCCATTGCTAGACAGTATTCGGATAGTCAAAAATCCAATTTCGACATCTACTTGCCGGAGTGGCTGGCGAGGTATAACAAACAGGTGTTCGGGACTTTGCTGGCGGTGGGTACGGGTCTGGTTTTATGGCGGATAACGATAGGATAATTGAGCTTAAAAGAATTGATTTGGCTGAGTTTGGGAGATTTTTCGGCGTGACTTGGGTCTCGCCGAAAAATAAAATTTCTACCGTACCACCACCTTCCTAACCCCCATCTCCCCATCCACATTCAAGCAAACGAAATAAAGCCCCGCTCCCATGTCTAGCGAAAGCGCCAACCGCTGCTGCCCCGCTGCCAGCCGCTCCTCGTCATGGATAAGCACCTGCCGACCCTGCGCATCGAAGACAGTCAGCTGCACTTCAGCATTTTTATCCAGCACCAGATCAATCGTCACCTCACCGCTGGTCGGATTGGGGGAAACGAGCCAGTCGAATGATTGACCAGCCACTTCTGCTGCATCCGTGTAAAAGCCCGGCGGCGCCACCTTCACGTCTGTGTAGAGGCGGTATTCGCCAGCGTTGAAACTCAGTGGGGAGGCCACGTCCGTCACGTTCAGGCTGTCCCCCGTGAAGTAGTCGTACCACCAGCCTGGGTGCTGAAAATTGGGCGTGATATTGCTGGTTGCCACCGCAAAATTGCCAAGCACGTTGGCGTCCATGTCGGGGGCGTTCAATTGCATGGTTTTTTGAAAACCACTGGTGTTCATCTGGAAATTGGCGGTCTGGAAGGTAGCCGAATTCGTGCGCAACCAGTTCATTTTCCGTACCACGTTCCAGAGGTCAACCCGGTCGGGGTTGGCCATGTAGTCCCAGCGGATGGGCTTGGGGGACAGGCGACAGTTGTTGTTGATGGTGCCGTCCTCGCAGCGGTTGATGGAGAAGTCGTAGCCCATTTCGAAGAACTGCCAGAGCATCTTCGGGCCGGGAATGCTGAGGTAAAACACGCTCGTGAGTTCCGCCCGGTCGAGTGCCGTGGAGAGGTCTTTCACACTGTAGCCCGCCGCACTGTTTCCGAAGGAAATGTTTTTGAACATCAACCGCTCCTCGTCATGGCTCTCCATATAGGCGATGAGGTGCGGGTCAGTCCAACCTTTGCTCTTGTAGCTGGCCCCGCTGAGGTTGCTGGCGTAACCCATCGAGCTTTCGAGGAACTGATTGCTGATGCCCGCCCCGCCCCAGAGCATGGCGCCGTAGTCGCTCAGTTCCTTCTCCTCGGTGTTGGCGGTGAAATGCTCCAGAATCACGTAGGCATCGGCGTCCACGTCCCAGATGGCATCGGCATAGTCTTTTATCGTCGCAATGCGGATGGCATCATAAGCCCCGGCATCGAAGGGACCGCTCGTGTTTTGCGTCAAACCTTTTGAGAGGTCAAACCGGAAGCCGTCCACATGGTAGTTGTTCAGCCAGTGTTGCAAGGTTTTTCGGACGTAAACCTTCGTGGCCGGGCTCTCGTGGTTGAAGTCGTAGAACACACTGAAATCATGCGGGGCCTGCTGGTTCAGCCACGGGTTATCAGCCGCCGGGCGGAAGTTGGCAGCATCCCAGTACAACATGCAGAGCGGGTTTTTCTCGTGCGCATGGTTGAACACGACGTCCAAAATGACAGCGATGCCCCGCTCGTGGCAGGCGTCCACCAGCGTTTGGAACGCCGCCGGTGTACCGTAATATTTATCCAAAGCATAGTGGTAGGTGGGGTTGTAGCCCCAGCTCAGGTTGCCGTCGAACTCATTGACAGGCATTAGTTCTATGGCATTGACGCCGAGCCGCTGAAGGTAGTCCAGCGTGTCGGTCAGGGTGGCGTAGTTCTGTTTTTTTGTAAAATCCCGCATCAGTATTTCATAAATAACCAGCTTGTCCTCGGCGGGGCGGGCGTAGTCGTCGTGCTGCCAATCGAAACTGGGTTCAGCCGTGCGCAGCAGCGAAGCGATGCCCGTGGTTTTTCCAGCGGGGTAGGGCGGTATGTTCGGAAATGTTTCCGAAGAAATATACTGGTCGTTGGACGGGTCGAGAATCAGGTTGCTGTAGGGGTCGCCGATGCGGATGTTGCCGGTCACCACATACTGAAAGGCGTAGAATTGGCCAGGTGTCAAGCCCGTCACATCAATCCACCACGTTGTGCTATCCGGTGTGTGCTTCATCTGGTAGCTGTCCTCAAACTGCCAGTTGTTGAAGTCGCCGAGGAGGTAAGCATAAAGTTTGTTTGGGGCATAAAATGCCAGGCGAACGGAGGTGTCGGAGAGGTAGTTGATGCCAAGGTCAGTACCAGCGGGAAGTGCCTGCGTAGTGGTGGGAGCAGGAACCACGTAATTGAAAAACTGGCTCACGGCATCGGTTCCGTTGGTAGCCGTGACTTCCACGATATGCGTCCCGCCAATGCTCACATTTAACCCGTAGCTGAGGGTCGTTCCGTTGGCCGTATGCACCACATTTCCGTTGTCAATCACTTGGAAGTCAGCGATTTGTGAGGCTATCGCCTCAATGGCGATGACCGCTCCGGTATTGGTGAAAATGGCCGACGCCGCTGGCGCAACCAGCGTCATGTTGAACGCCTGGTTGTCGGGGTAAACCTCGTAAAAAATGTCCGTGCCACCCGGCCCCTTGCCTTCCAGCGAACCCGTGCCGTTTCGGAATACGAAGGCCATTTTCTCAATGATTTCCGTTGGGCTGGTTACGCCGTAGTAGTCCTTGATGGTGGGCTGAATGACATAGCTGTACTTGTTCGGTTGGCCGCTGACCGGGGTCATTTTCCAAGCTGGATTGGCCTGCCCCCAAGTGGTCACAACATGCTTCCAGTCGGCGTCGCTTGTGCTCAGCGAGGTGATGACGCCCGTGTGCAAATACACATCGCAATTGCAGTTGGCGAGGCCACCTGTCCCTTGCGTAGCATCAAAATAAATGGTGACGGGCGCCCCAGCAGTAGGGAAGGCGGGGTCGGCAGTGATGACTTGGGAATGAACGGTGATTGCGAAGCAAAGCAGCAATAAGGTTTGCGTAAAATAGCGGAACATGAACGTTGTTTTTGGATGAATACCGGAGGATTCCGGGCCGGGCAAAGGTAGGAAAATGTGGATTCACCGAAGGCCTTTCCTAAGTGGCCTGAAGCTGATGTTGCGCTCAAATCAAAACTCCCAACTCACCCCCGCCGTATAATTCCTTCCCGGCATCCGGTAGCGCTCCAGTTCTTCGTATTGCGTGTTGGTGAGGTTGTCCATGGCGAGGTAAAACTGCGCCTGCTTGATGGGCTGCCATCCGATTTTGGCATTGAGCAAAAACGCAGCATCGGGTTCGCTGCCGGGGTAAATGAAAACCTCCTTGATATCGCTGCGGTAGCGGGCATTGACGTTGCAGGTAAATGTGCCGAAATAGGCCGTCGTGGCCACGCTCAGCGTATGCTTCATTTTGTAGGCCAGGTCATCGTTGAGTCGGCCAGTAGAAACATCACGGGCATCGAGGTAAGTATAGCCGATGTTCAGTCGGGCCTTATTGCCCCATCGCCTTTGGTAGGCCACTTCGAAGCCTTGCATGACGGCTTCTTTCAAGTTGATGACCCGATAGAGCAGCGGCTCAAATGGTTTTGATAGTTGCTGAAAGGAAATCAAGTCCCGGTATTTGTTGTAAAACAGTGCCACATCGAAACTGCTGCGATTCCTCAAACTCCATTTTGCACCGACTTCGGTGGACAGTACCAATTTTTCAGACCTCAAATCGGGGTTCGGCTGGAAGCCAAGTCCGCCGCCTTGTTCAAACTTGATAAAACGCTCGGCCATGGCCGGTGTCCGAAAGGCTTGCGCCAGCAACATCCGCACTCCGAGCGATTTTTTGGGCTGGAAAAGGAAGGCCATTTTTGGGCTGAAATTCGTTTCGTGGAATTCACTCAAAATCCGGTAGTGGTCAACGCGGGCACCCAACGTGGCCGTGAAATTTGGTGCAACGCTCCATTCATCCTGCATATATGCGCCGAGGTTCAGCGCATTGTGGCGACCATACAGCACGGTATCTGGAAGCCCCACCACATGGTCGAAGTTGAAATCGGTGCCGACCAAAAAGGCGTGGCGGTCATTGATGAACCAGTCCACCTGCGAGATATTGCCCACCCGCTGTGCCATGATGGAAGATTCGCCAATGATTTGCTTGCCAATGTTCACGTTGGTGCTGTCATTGCCGGGGTCGTCGTTGAAGCTGTATTTGGAACTGTTTTGATAGTAAAAAACTCGGGTCGAGTACTTGACTTTGGCACTGGGCAAGGCGTAATAATAGAAGTCGGCATTGTACTCCCGCCGTTTCTGGTAGTCGTCCTTGCGATAGTCCGCCACGCTGTACGGTTGGTTAAAACTGAACCACGTGGCGGGCGTGTCATTGTGGATTCGGTTGGCGTTGAGGGTGATTTGGACATGGCGGTTGCCGTTCAGCGCCCATGCGCCCTTGCCATAGAAATTGAGCAGGTCGAATGCCGATTTTTCCCGGTGGCCGTCGTTGTGCTTCCAGCCGCCGTCGAGGAGGTAGGAGAAACGTTTGAAACTGCGGCTGTGACTTGCTTCCAATGTATAAAAATCGTTGTAGCGGTAGCCGCCAAAGCTTTTGGGTTGTTTTTCGTAAAAGCCGTAGTTCAGGTGGACTTTGGTTTTGGGTTCCAACGCTGGGTTGCGGGTAATCACGTTCACCACGCCTCCCATCGCCGAGGAGCCGTACAGCGAGGAATAGGCCCCTTTCACCACCTCGATGTGGTCGATGGAATTGAGCGGAACGAGGTTCCACAGTGCCCCCGCCGATTCGGGGCTGAGCGCTGGGCGCCCATCAATCAGCAGCAGCACCCGGTTGCCGATGCCCCCACCTGCCACCTCCGAGGCCCCCCGGATGGAAAAGGCCTGCACATTGGCGCCGCTGGAACGGGTGACCACCACGCCGGGCGTTTCATCAAAAGCCTGGTCAAAGGTGGAGATATGCTTTTCGTTGATTTGTTGCGAGGTAATCAGCGCAACGCTGGCGGGAGCCAATTTTGCTGCCTGCGGCATCCGGGTAGCGGTCACGATGGCTTCGTCACCGAGGATGACAATCGGCTCCAACTCGAAGGCCACAGTGGTTTTTTGGCCTCCTTCTACTTTCACGTCCTTCAAAACTGCTTGCTGATAACCGATACACGAAGCCGTCAGTACGTATGTGCCAGGAGCGAGGTTTGGCATTTCGAAACCACCTTCCAGCTCTGTTGCGGTGCCTTCGTTTTCGCTGCGCAAAATGTTGACGAAGGGCAAATGTTCACCCGTCGCTGCGTCCCGCACGACACCCGTGATACTGCCCTTTTTTTGACCAAACAAAAAGCCGCAAGCGGCGGCGCAGCAACAAAACAGGCAGATGAGTTTTTTGAAATTCAAAGCGGGCGGGTGTTTTGGTATTGGGAATTGAGAACTGGGTATTGGGAGGACACCCAATACCCAGTTCCCAATTCCCAATTCCAATTATTACTGGTACCACAATTCTACAAAACCGAAGTCGGCTTTGAAGTTGAGTTCTTTTTGCTCGCCAGTTTTGACGTCAACGGTAGCAGGCGCTGGGTAGTCGAAGAAGGTCATGATATTTCCACCACCTACATCTGCTTTAATCACGACACCGTGGCTGACCGTTGTTTCATTGTCCCAGTAACAGCCGAGCGTTGCCGTCTTAAGCGATGGGTCACTGACGGAGTTGTTGCGGAATCCAATAGCCAAGGCAGAGTAAGTGCCAGGCTCCACTTCGATTTCATAATCGTACTTGGTTTGGCCAGCCTTGTAGGTGAGTACGACGGGGTTCTGTGAATTGTAAGGAGCGCCGATTGCAAATGTGCCGCCTGGTACGCCAGAGCCAAAAAAGCCATCTGGAATAGCACCCCAACCAGCAGGTGGGTCTAGGCTGAACGCTGGAAAAATAGTGACTTCCACAACGCCACTGTCCTGCCAAGTAGCCCATTTGTCGGTATTGTCAAGTGTAATGGTACCATAGACTTTTGTTGTTTTAGGCTCGTCGTCCTTGCAGCTGCTCAGGAAAAGGCTGCTTGCAGCTAAAACTGCAATAGAAAAAATGAGGATTCTGTTTTTCATGATGAGTTGTGATTTTAGTTGAAATTTCAAGTTTCAAAAGGTATGCTGGAATTGCTCAATCAGCACTGCCGCACTCCTTTCTTTTTATGGTGCAAAAGTCCAAAACCCTTCTCCAATGATTATCATTTAATTGTCAAATAGCGTGGTGGATTATCAGCAGAGTGTCATAAAATGGGCCAGGGGTGAGGTCCTGCATCAATTCCTACCAAACTCCTATCATTGCATGCACAACTAGAAACTCCTTCATCGCATCAATCAATCAGCCGTGAAATACATCACCCGGGCAGTTTGGATATTATCCCTTATCAGTTTGTTCACGGACATGGCCAGCGAAATGCTGTATCCCATCATGCCCATTTACCTGAAAAGCATCGGTTTTTCCGTGGTATTGATTGGTGTGCTGGAAGGTGTCGCAGAGGCAACGGCGGGGTTCAGCAAAGGGTATTTTGGCAAATTGTCGGATGTGTCTGGCAAACGGGTGCCATTCGTGCAGGTCGGTTATGCACTCAGCGCCATTTCCAAGCCGATGATGGCAATGTTCATTTACCCGCTCTGGATTTTCTTCGCCCGCACCATTGACCGGCTGGGCAAGGGCATTCGAACTGGCGCACGGGATGCCATTCTCTCCGATGAAGCCACGCCCGAAACCAAGGGTAAGGTATTCGGCTTTCATCGCTCGATGGACACGATGGGGGCGGTGCTGGGGCCAGCATTTGCCTTGATTTATTTGTATTATTTTCCTGCGGATTATAAGACGTTATTTTTTATCGCATTTATTCCGGGATTATTGGCTGTTATAGCTTCCTTTGGATTGAAAAAGAAAACGCTAATAGTTCAAAAAGAGAAAGTTTTCACGCCATTTTTCTCCTTTTTGAAATATTGGAAAACAAGCCCCAGCAACTATCGGCGGGTGGTGATTGGCTTGCTGGTTTTTGCTTTATTTAATAGCTCGGACGTGTTCTTGTTGCTCCGGGTAAAACAAGCGGGACTGGACGACACACAGGTAATTGGCATTTATATCTTCTATAATTTGGTGTATGCGTTATTTGCTTTTCCGGTGGGTATCATTGCGGATAAACTTGGGTTGAAAAAGATTTTCATTATCGGGCTTTTCCTTTTTGCGATAGTATATTTTGGTATGTCGTTTAATGCCAGTTTATATGTTTATATCGGCCTATTTTTCTTGTACGGCATTTATGCGGCGGCCACCGAGGGCATATCAAAAGCTTGGATTTCAAATATTACGGATAAAAAGGACACCGCTACGGCGATTGGTACTTACTCAGGGTTGCAAAGTATTTGCGCCATGTTGGCCAGCTCGCTCACGGGCTTTGTGTGGTATCAGTTTGGCGCTACAGTGGCGTTCATCTCCACGGCAGGTGTGACTTTGATGGTGGTGGTGTATTTCTTGACCGAACCGTTTGCGCCAGCAGAAAGTAAATAAACTTTGTTTTGGCTTCGCCAAAACGAGATAGGACTCAGATTGAACGGATTGGACTGATTCTCACTGATTTAGAAACCTGTTAAAACCTGTTTAATCCGTTCAATCTGTGTCCTATCCTAATTTAATCCGCAACTTGAGTCAAATAAAATTTTGCGTAGCTTGTGTCTTTTCCTTCACTTACCGCATCTATCACCCAAAATCAAATCCAAATCATGAAACAGTCCATTTTTCGCTTCGCAATTTTTTCAATCTTACTTTTCGCTACTGCCTGCCAGAATAGGGATCAATCAAATTTTTCACCTGAAGAAAAAGCTGTGATGAACCGCTTTGATGGTGGAGATGCTGATGCTTCGCCTGCCGAAGTCGAGGAAGCACCCCAAAATTTTGACGCCTCACCACCCACCCCGCCTCAACAACCTGGCGGCGGTGAACAACCCAACCAGCCGTTGCCCGATGGGCAGCCAGTGGCTGAAAAAATTGTCCGCCAAATCATCAAAACCGCCAACTACCGAATCCAGGTGAAGGACGTGAACGCCAGCAGCCGAAACGCCACTAACCTTGCCACCAAGCACGGCGGCTACGTTTCCGACAGCGAGCTGACCAACAGCAGCTACGAAACCACCAACATCCTCACTATCCGAGTGCCTGCTACCCGTTTTGACTCACTGCTCGACGACCTCGGCTCCGAGGCCATTTTTACGCAGTACAAACGCATCAACTCGCAGGATGTGACCGAGGAATACGTGGACATCACCACCCGCCTAAAGACCAAAATCGCCGTGCGTGACCGCTACGTGGACATCCTGCGCACCAAGGCCAAAACCGTGAGGGACGTGCTGGATGCCGAGGAGCAAATCCGCATCATCCAAGAGGAAATCGAGGCAAAGGAAGGCCGTCTTCGCTACCTAAAAGACCAGGTAGGTATGTCCACCATCCGCCTTGAACTTTACCAGTCCATTGAGTACCGTCCAGAGCCTGATGTGTTTCACGAATCTTTTTTGTCAAAATTGGGCAGTGGCCTGAAAAACGGCTGGGAATTGATGCAGGGCCTTGTCATCGGCTTGGTCAGTATCTGGCCGCTCGTCCTGCTTTTCGGTTTTTTCTTCTGGAAACGCCGTTGGATTTGGAGCAAAATCCGTAGGAAGCAAGCTTAATCACAGCATTTTCTGCCATATTTGCCCTAAAACAGGTATGGGGTATGAGGGATGGCCGCTTATGCCTCATACCCCATACCTCATACCTTTCAAATGGCACTAATCAAATCCGTCAGGGGCTTCACCCCCCAATTTGGCAACGACTGCTTCCTCGCTGACAACGCCACCATCATCGGAGACGTCATCATGGGCGACCAGTGCAGCGTCTGGTTCACCGCCGTCGTTCGGGGAGACGTAAACTTCATCCGAATGGGCAACAAAGTGAACGTGCAAGACGGGGCCATCATCCACGGCACCTACCTCAAGTGCGGCACCACCATCGGCAACAATGTGAGCATCGGCCACCGAGCCCTGGTACACGGCTGCACAATACATGACAATGTGCTGGTGGGCATGGGCGCCATCGTAATGGACAACGCCGTGGTCGGCGAAAACTGCCTCATCGCCGCTGGGGCGGTGGTGCTGGAAAATTCGGTGTTGGAGCCGGGCCATATTTACGCTGGGGTGCCTGCGAAAAAAGTAAAACCTGTCCCGCCAGAAATTTTGAGTGGTACGATGGAGCGAATAGCAAACAGTTATGTGATGTATGCGGGGTGGTTTAAGGAGTAAAAAAACTCTAACAAAAAAAGGGTATGGTCGCTACACCATACCCTTTTTTGTTAGAGTTTTCGTTTATCACTTCAACTTCCCCACCGCCTCAGCAATCCTTCCAATCGCCTTCCTGAGCGAATCCTCACTGGCAGCATACGAAATCCGGAAGCAGTCCGGTGCACCGAACGAATCACCACCGACCGTGCCCACATGGGCGTTCAGCAGCAGGAACTCGCAGAAATCATCGGCGGTGCGGATGGTCACATTGCCATCTGATTTGCCAAAATAGTAGCTGATGTCTGGGAAGACGTAGAACGCCCCCTCTGGGTTGTTGACCACGAAGCCCGGAATCTGGCTCACCAGTTCCACCACAATGTTGCGGCGGCGCAGAAACTCGTCCCGCATTTTATAGGTTGGCGTCATGTCCGCTTCGAGGGCAAACGCCGCAGCTTTTTGGCTGAACGCATTGGCACCGCTCGTGAACTGACCCTGGATTTTTGCGCAAGCAGCCACCAAATAAGCCGGGCCGCCCATGTAGCCGAGCCGCCAGCCTGTCATGGCGAAGCCCTTGGCAAAGCCGTTGACCGTGACCGTGCGGTGCTTCACGCTTTCCACCGCACCGATGCTGGCGTGGCGTCCCGTGAAGTTGATGTATTCGTAAATCTCATCAGAAATGATGACTACCTGCTCATGCGGCGCAATGACGGCGGCGATGGCCTCCAGTTCCTCCTTGCCGTAAACTGACCCCGTTGGGTTGCAAGGCGAACTGAACAGCACGGCCTTCGTGCGGTCAGTGATGGCAGCGGCCACTTGTTCGGCAGTCACTTTGAAATCCTGTTCCACGCCAGCGCCCACTTCCACGGGCACACCGCCGCACATCTTCACGATTTCGGCGTAGCTGACCCAGTATGGGGCAAACAAAATCACCTCGTCGCCCTCATCGAGGATGGCCAGGCAGAGGTTGGCAATGCTCTGTTTGGCACCGTTCGACACCACGATTTGGTTCATGGCAAAGTCCAGCCCATTGTCCCGCTTGAACTTGTGGATGATAGCTTGGCGTAGTTCCACAAGGCCCGGCACCGGGGTGTATTTCGTGAAACCAGCGTCGAGCGCTTGCTTGGCGGCCTCTTTGATGTGGTCGGGTGTGTCAAAATCTGGCTCGCCGAGGCTGAGGTCAATCACGTCGTTTCCCTTGGCTTTGAGGTCACGGGCCATTTGCGCCATCTTGATGGTGGCGCTTTCGTTCATTTCCAACACCAGTCGGGAAAGGGGCTGAACTGCTACTGTTGACATGTTTTTTATTTTTTTGTAATGCTTGTAAAATGGCTGAAACGGAAGGGTGAAAATTGAGTTGCAAAGGTAACACGGACTGCCAGTCCGTGCTTTCTCATTTCCCAAGTTTTTTTCTTCTAAAAATCTTGCAAAGCCGTCCAGCCCTGCATCTGCAATGATTTTTGGTGGCAGGTTGGATTTCAACGGAAATGCACGGACTGGCAGTCCGTGTTACAGGCTGGCCAGCACCTGCTCAATCAGCCTTTCTTCCAATTTTTTCGGGTCTTTCGAAAACTCGCCCGTGATTCGGTTGGCGAGGATGGCGTTGCAGGCCGTGGCCCGGTGGCCGAGCATCCGGCTCAAGCCCAGAATGGCCGAAGTTTCCATTTCAAAATTGGTGACCCGAAGATTCTCGAAGCTGAACTCGCCAATTTTATCAAAAAAACGTTGTTGGAAAATACTGCCTAAACGCAGTTTTCGACCTTGCGGAGCATAAAAACCGGGACAGGTGAGCGTGATGCCTCGGTGCATATTTTGCCCAAAACGTTTCACCAAACCCTGGTCAGCCTCTGTGGCAATGGGATTCAAGTTGGTGTCAATGCTGGCCGCAAACGACGTGAATGCCTGCCGCAGCATCTCCTCCCGTGGGTTGGCGGGATAGTCGTAGTAGTGCAGCAGATTGTCCAGCCCGATGCCGTGGGCAGAAACCAGGAAGCTGTCCACCGGGATGTCCGCCGATAGGCTGCCGCTGGTGCCGATACGGACGATGTTGAGCGAAGTAAGCGAGTCCTTCACGGTGTGGGTTTTCAGGTCAATGTTCACGAGGGCATCCAGCTCGTTCATTACGATGTCGATGTTGTCCGGCCCGATGCCCGTGGAAATGACGCTGACCCGTTTACCGCCAAGTTCACCCGTGTGCGTGACGAATTCCCTTTTTTGAACTTTATGGTCAATTCGGTCAAAGTGCTTGGAAACCTTGGGCACCCGGTCGGGGTCACCGACGAAAAAGACGGTGTCGGCTACTTGTTCCGGCAGCAGGTGCAGGTGGTAAATGCTGCCGTTGGGGTGGAGGATGAGTTCGGATGCGGGGAAAGGCATAAAATTAGGGAATTGAGGAATTGAGGAATTGAGGGCAAAGTTAGTCGAAAGGCTTTCCAATCTTTCGCCGGAGGAGCTGTCTTTTTTTGCAAGATTTTCTGAAAGAACAAACACCTGCGGCAAATCTTGCCTAAAATTGCCGCTCACCATCCACCAATCACCAAATTATGAAAAAAGTCTTCCTCCTCAACAACTGCGGCACTTGCCAGCGAATCATGGGCGAGCTGTGCGAACTGCCAGGCTTTGAACGGCAAAATATCAAAGAGCAGAATATCGAAGCTGATGTACTCGATTGGTTGAAAGAAAAAGTCGGCAGCTACGAGGCGCTTTTTAGCCGGAAGGCGATGAAGTACAAATCACTGGGTTTGAAGGATAAAAATCTGACGGAACAGGATTACCGCCAGCTCATTCTCGAAGAATACACGTTTCTAAAACGCCCGGTCATTATCAGTGGAGAAGAAATTTGGGTGGGAAATGCGCCGAAGACAGTGGCGGATGCGAAGGAGAAATTAAATAATTGAGAATTGAAAATTTCGACCGTGCTAATTTTCAATTCTCCATTTTCAATTCTCCACTTTCAATTTTTCAATTATTCAAAGCATCGGATAAAAATCGGCGGCAGCGCGACCGTGTTGCTTTGGTTGCCCTTGCGGTCAACGATGTAGATGGAGTAAACGACCTGGTCGTAAGGATAGCTGGGGAAAACTTCATTGCAACCATTGTAAAGTGGGTTGGGGAAAATGCAGCAGGAATTGTCAATCACCACCGAAATCTCGCCTTTGATGCCGTTGGAGGCACCGAGTTCTGGCACGAAAGGAATGCGCCCTTTTGTCACATTGCCATCCCGGCTGTCGGTGATGAAAATATCGCTGACCGTATCTTTTTGACCAATATCCCCATCGCCATCCGTGAAGCTGAGGGTGACGTGCGTGGAGTCGGAAGCAATGCCACGAGGAAGTGTATCCTTGGTCATGCCGACGTACTCGATGGCTGGGATGAGCGGGTATTCCGGTGGCGTTACGCAGCCGAAAACGGCGGACAATGCGAGGCTAAAAACGGCGAGATAGTTGAGTGATTTCATTTTCAGTTGTTTTAAAACCAAAGCCAAGTTAGGCTATTTTTTCTTTAGGTGGAAATTGTAGCCAACGCCGATTGAGAACAACTGGTTAAATTGTTTGACATTTTCCAGAATTTCCCCATTTTCGTCTGTGAGGTTTATTTCGTTGATGGGCACCAGGCTTCTAAATAAACCCAGGTTGACAAAAATGTTTTTTGCGAACAGCTTGATACCGACTACACCGCCAAAATCATACTTCTCACTAAAATCAAAAAATGGTGAACGCCATTTACCGCCATTCTTTATTTTCTCATCGAGTTGATAACCTAAACTTGCCCCTGCATAGATTCCTATAATCTTCACAGGTTTATACATAGCATAAGGTGTAAACTCAAGGTAACCTATGCGTAGTTCTGTTTCGGATGTCGAACCTATATCGCCCCAACGGTAGCCTTTCGTAGCAAATTGAACGCCCGCACCAACGTTGAACTTCTCATTAATGTCATAGCTTGGCTGCACCCCTATATAGTATCGAAGTACGGTGTAGGTCTTATAAAATGCATTACTAGATGCAGTCATATTACTGAAATTCAGCCCTGCAATTGGCGACAACATAAATTGAGCTTTTGCACTAAACGCAAAAACAAGACAAAAAAAGAAGAAAGCGAGTTTTTTCATGAAGATTTGATTTTAGGTGAAACATTGCACCCAAAACGGCTTACGATTGTCCGAGTTTTGCAGCTTCAACAATTTAACGGCAAATGCCCTACGAACAACAACGTGCATCCCTTTCCCAACAACTAGAAGCCTTCGACGGCGCAGGCTTCGAGGCATTGGCCCTGGAAATCTTCCGTTTCCAAGCGGCCCACAACCCTTTGTACGGACGCTACCTCGCTTTGTTGAACGTGGATGTTCAAGCAACATTGAGCATTGAGCAAATCCCATTTCTCCCCATCCAGTTTTTCAAAAATTACGAAGTAAAAACAGGTGACTGGCTGCCTGAAACCACCTTCACCAGCAGCGGCACCACGGGCGAAACCACCAGTCGCCACCACGTCCGTGGCCTTGATTTTCACAAAAGAAACACCGTCCAAGGCTTCCAGCAGTTTTACGGCGACCCGTCGGATTGGCTCGTGCTGGCTTTGCTCCCGTCCTATCTTGAGCGCTCCGGCAGTTCCTTGGTTTTTATGGCCGAACATTTTATCCAATTGTCCAAGCACCCACAGAGCGGCTTTTTTTTGAACAATGTAGAGGAATTGATAAATATCCTACGCTCACCCAATTTCCCAATTTCCCAATTTCCCAATTTCCTCCTCCTTGGGGTCTCCTTCGCCCTCCTCGACCTCGCCGAACGTCATTCCATTGATTTACAGCATGTTACCATCATGGAAACGGGTGGGATGAAAGGCCGTCGGCGGGAACTCACCCGCTCCGAGCTCCACGACACCTTGAAAACTGCCTTCAACGCCCCCACCATTCATTCCGAATATGGCATGACCGAACTGTTCTCGCAAGCCTACTCCACGGGTGATGGCCTTTTCCGGCCAGCGTCAACGTTGCGAGCTTTTACCCGTGAAATCACCGACCCGCTCACGCCCCAACTTCCCGGCAAAACTGGCATCCTCAACCTCATTGACCTCGCCAATTTCGATACGTGCAGCTTCATCGCCACCGACGACCTCGGCCGGGTCTTCCCCGACGGCAGCTTCGAGGTGCTGGGCCGGGTGGACAACTCAGACGTGCGGGGGTGTAATCTTTTGGTTGATAAGGGTTGATAAAAGTTGATAGGGATTGATGGGGGCAATTTTCATGTTGTTCACGTCCCGCTGTGTGCCGCCTTTGCATCGCCGCAGGCGACCTGCGCCGCCTTGTAGTGCGCCACGGTGAGCGTCATGGTACACGTCCCGCTGTGCGCCGCTTTTGTCATTGTCGAAGGCAACCCGTCCACGCCTCGTAGAGCGCCACGGTGTGTGTCCTGCTACGCGCCGCTTTTGGCATCGCCGCAGGCGACCTGCGCCGCCACGGTTCACGCCTAATTTACCCTCAATACGTGGACAGGTGGCCTGCGGCCATGACAAAGCGACGCACAGCAGGGCGTACACCTAAATGCAACACCCTACCTTCGACCATGACAAAAGCGGCGAGTACAAAGCCATGAAAATTTGAGTTCAACCATTACATTTGCCAAGCATTCAAAAATTGTCAACATGTCGTCAAAGAAAAACAGACAGAATCAACCATCTTCCCCAAAACTCAAGTCGGTAAGCACCAACAAGCAGCCTCGCCTCTTGCCTTGGGCGCTTGGCATTGCAGCGCTTGGCTTTATACTTTACCTCAACACGGTAAGCTACGACTACGTCCTCGATGACTTCTCTATCATCAAGGAGAACTTCGTGACAAAACGGGGCTTCGAGGGCATCCCTGATCTCTGGAAATACCACAGCCGCCACGGTTATTGGAACAGTCCCGGTGAGTTGTACCGGCCTATTCCGATGACGATGTTTGCCATCGAGTGGGCGATAGCACCTGATAAGCCCAGCTTCAGCCATTTCATGAACATTCTGTTTTACGCCCTGAGCGGGGCATTGCTTTTCGTCACCCTCGCCTGTTGGATGCGGGAATACAACCTGTTGCTTCCATTGCTTGCCACGCTGTTTTTCATGGCGCACCCGGTACATGTGGAGGTGGTGGCCAACATCAAAAGCCGGGATGAAATCGTGATGTTCGGCTTCGCAACACTGGCGCTTTTCTTTTTGCACAAATATCTGACGACCAACAAATTAGGGATGATGTTTGCCTCGTTGGGGAGTTATACGCTGGCGCTTTTCAGCAAGGAAAACGCCGTGACCTTCGTGGCCATCGTGCCGCTGATGATGTACTTTTTTACGAAAAACAATTTCAAAAAAATCGTGCTCACCACGCTGCCGTACCTGCTGCCAGCCATTCTTTTTATCCTCGTGCGAAAAGCCGTCATCGGTTCGCTAACCAACCCTGGCGAGACCTATTCACTCGACAACATCCTCGTGGCAGCGAAAGGCGGGGCCTACTACGCCAATGCCTTTTTATTGCTCGGCAAATACCTGTGGTCGCTGCTCGTGCCGTATCCGCTTTGCTCCGATTTCGGTTTCAACCAGATACCGCTCACCACTTGGGGCGACTGGCGGGTGCTGCTTTCGCTTTTGGTGTGGTTTGGCATGGGCGCTTATGCGGTTTTGGGGCTTCGCAAACGGAGCCTCTGGTCGTTCGCCATCCTGTTCTTTTTCATCAATTTCAGTATTTTCACCAACCTCTTCGTCACCATCGGCACGAGCTACGGCGACCGCCTGCTCTACTCCGCATCGCCCGGTTTTGGGCTGGCCTTGGCGCTGATTTTGACCAAAATTTTCAAGGTGAATTGGACGGCAACTACACCCGCCGGGACAAGTATTTTGGGTAAAAACACGGGGTTGCTGGCCGTGGCAGGTGTTGTTTTGTTTACCTATTCCGTGCTCACTTTCAGTCGCAACATGGCCTGGAAGGACAGCTACACCCTCTATGAAACGGACATTGAGACCTCCCCAAACAGCGCCAAACTGAACTTCCACTACGCCCTCGAAATCGTACAAAAAGGACTGAAATCCACCAACCCAACCGAGCAAAAAGCCTATTACGGCCATGCGAGGAAACGCTTGGAACACGCCATCGAGGTGTTTCCCGGCTACCACGACGCCTACTCCCAACTTGGCCTCACCTACTACCGGGATAAGAACTACGAAAAGGCGATGGAGAACTACAACCTGGCCCTAAAATACAAGCCGAACTTCCCGCTCGTGTACAGCAATATGGGCATCATTTTCTTTGAAAGTGGCCAATTGGACAAGGCCAAAGAGGTCTATGAAAAAGCGGTGCAGTACGACCCACGCATGGTGGATGCGCTCCGAAATCTCGGTGCCGTGAACGCCATGCAGAAGAACTTTCCAGAAGCCATCAAATGGTTCAAGCAGGGGCTGGAATATGACCCGGAGAATCCTACACTGAACTTTTACCTCGGCTCGGCTTACAAGGACAGTGGGCAGGAGGCGTTGGGGCAGCCGTTTTTTGAGAAGGCTTATCGGTTGGATCCGAGTTTGAAGAAGTGATTTTTTTCATAAAAACGCTCGCACCAACACCTCCCACTCCGCCTCCAAACTCCCAGTAAACACAGGCCTCCCCGCCTGCCGATACCAGTAGCTAGCGTTAAAAGCATCGCCTTCCTTGCGGTGCAAATAGGCGTGAATCCAAGCGCCGTCACGAGTGTGGATTTCTTGGGCGATGTTATGGGCGGCTTCCCAGTCGCCATGGGCGTCGTGCCAGAGGGCGGCGAGTAAAGGATTGCCAAAAGGCGGGGTGGGGGAGGATTTGAAGGTGTCGAAGTTCATGACAACAATAAGCGTGGTCCAGTTTTGGGCAAACTGTCATTGTTTTGGAGGATGAACCCCAAAACTCCGCAAAGCAGCCCGTAAATTGATAGCCGCCTCCCTGTTCATTTTCAGGCAATTGACTGTTGCCCGACCGATAGGCGTGATACCGATAATGAGGGTAAAATCATCACTCCAAACAAAATTTTCACTCCATGCTTGGGTGCGAGGATTAAACAAGGAAACTAACATTCCTGTCAAAGGGTCAAGTGACTCGGTTTTGTCAAGTTTGCTCCCGTTGCAGAATTGACAGGCATTGGCGAGGTTAGTTTCTTCGTCGTTGCCACCTTTTGATATCGGGATGATGTGTTCAACTGGAAATTGGTGAAAGGAATAACCTCCAAGTGCTTGGCAGTATTCACAGTTGTTGTTTGCCCGTAATTTGACAAGGCGTCGCAATTCGGCGGATATGTAGTTAGTCGGCATGGTCAGGGGCTTGGATGCCAAGCTGTGCGGCTATTTGTGGGAGGGAAACGCCCCGGAGTTGAGCCAATTCGCCCAATAGATTGATGCGGTGCAAACGCATTCTTTCTTCTTCCGCTACCAATTGAAACCAAGTTTCCCGTTCGGCAGGGGACAAGTCTCCAGCCTGCATTTTTTCGCTGAGCGCCCGAAACTTGAGCCAATGTGCCTCTGGAAGGGCACATTCTTCGTTTAGCCGCTGCAGCAACGTTTTTTCTTTTGACTTTACATCTTTCGTCCGGCGACGGGTCAGCGTTCCTTTGATTTCACGCAGGAACTCCTCCAATTCTTGGGTACCAAGTTGCGACAACATTGATTTCAGGTCAATTTCCGCTTGGATTTGTACTTTTTGCATGGACTGTATTTTTTACAAAGATAATTCAAAACAAAGAAATTTGGTGGGCGGCTTCCCAGTCGCATTTTTCGTCGTGTTAGAGGGAGGTGAAAAGAATATTGCCAAAAATTGAGGTGGGGTTGGCTTTGAAGGCGTCTAATATCATACGCTCTTATTAAATAAACTATTTTGAGGCAAGTCCTTTTGTCATATTGAATCTGGCTAAACTATTCCTTACTAATTTACGAAGAGGGAAATTAGCAGGGTCGCAGAATGCTTCAAAGGCAATATTTATAGGAAAAATCCAATTGTCCCTAAAATACCAACTTATTTCCTTGAAGATAGAAGGCAAATCGCCTTGTTCCCATGGTTTCCATTTTCCATCTATTTTTTTTCTGATTACCTCGCCAACGTAGGCGATTATGCCGTCTAGCAAAATATCTTCTTTATCTTCAACACCAACGTCTAAGGCTTTATTTGTGATAATATCAAGTGAATTTAAGGAATAATCCAATTCGATTTTTGGTACATTTAATACTACTCCTAATTGCTCTTGAGCCTCTTCAATGTGCTCAATTAAGTTTTGTTTAAACTTTGAATAATACAAAAACCAATGCAGAGAACTTCCCAACCCCAGTTCATGGTATCGCCTTTTGGTTTTCATAGATAAATACCACTGTTCGAAGACTTCTTTTGAATAAATATCAGACTTGTCAGGATAGCCAAAATCGCCATGTACATAAAGAATATTGCCATCTGGTAAATAATAAACCTCATTTTTTTGAAAGTCCACCCAGTTGAAAACACTACTTTTTATTGGGTCAAACGTTGACTCTCTTTGGGTAATTTCCCGTGTTTCCTTTTTGGTCAGTCTTCTTTTGTTTAGCCTTTTTGGTTCCATTTTGTATCCAAACAATAAAAGCCAACAGCGAGTTAAATACCCCCGCTGTTGGCTTACACGATTAAAACAACCCACTTATATTCCCATCCGCATCAATATCAATATTCTCCGCAGCGGGATTATCCGGCAAGCCGGGCATCCGCATCATCTCCCCGGTGATGGGCACGACGAAGTTGGCACCTGCCGCAATCTCGATTTCCCGGACGGTGATGGTGAACCCACTCGGGCGACCAATCAACGCAGGGTTATCTGACAACGACTTCTGTGTTTTTGCGATGCAAACGGCAGCGCCGTCCAAGCCCAGTTTTGTGATGCGTTTGAGGTGGATTTTAGCTTCAGCGGAATACTCCACGTTGGCAGCGCCATAAACCTTCGTGGCGATGGTTTCGATTTTTTTCTCAATCGACCAAGCCCAGTCGTAAAGCGGGGTAAACTTGCTGGTGGAGCTTTCAGCAGCTTCGGCAACGGCATTGGCGAGTTCGATGGCACCTTCGCCGCCTTTTGCCCAGACCTCAGCGACCACGGCCTTGAAGCCCATTTTCTCGCAGCGGTTTTTCACCAAAGCAATCTCCTCATCGGTGTCTGTCGTGAATTTGTTGATGGCGACTACGGCTGGAATGCCGTAGAGACGGGTGTTTTCGAGGTGTTTTTCCAAATTAACTAAGCCTTTCTCAACGGCCTCCGGGTTCGGCACGGTGAGCTGCTTCAGGTCGCCGCCGCCGTGGTATTTCAGTGCCCGGATGGTGGCCACGATGCACATCGCCTTGGGAGCCAAACCGGCACTCTGGCATTTGATGTCCATGAATTTTTCAGCACCGAGGTCGGAACCAAAGCCCGCTTCCGTCACCACCCAATCAGCCAGCGATAGGCCGGTTTTCGTGGCAATGACCGTGTTCGTCCCCTGTGCGATATTGGCGAATGGCCCACCGTGGATGATGGCCGGGTAGCCCTCCAGCGTCTGCACAAGATTCGGCTGGATGGCGTCTTTGAGCAGGGCGGCCATGGCACCTTGTGCCTTCAAGTCCCTGGCGTAAATCGGTTGGCGAGTCATCGTGTAACCCACGAAGATGTTGCCGAGGCGGTGCTTGAGGTCTTCGATGTCGTTGGAGAGGCAAAGGATGGCCATCACCTCCGAGGCCACTGCAATGTCGAAGCCGGTTTCCCGTGGGATGCCGTTGCCAGTCCCGCCGAGTCCGATGATGATTTTGCGGAGCGAGCGGTCGTTCATGTCCATGACCCGCTTCCAAAAAATCTGGCGAGGGTCGAGGCCGAGGCTTACTTTTTTGCTCTGCAAATTATTGTCGATGAGTGCGGAGAGCAGGTTGTGCGCCTTTTCCACGGCGGCGAGGTCGCCCGTGAAGTGCAGGTTGATGTCCTCCATCGGCAAAACTTGGGAGTAGCCGCCGCCCGTTGCACCGCCTTTTATCCCAAAAACAGGGCCGAGGGATGGCTCCCGCAATACGACGCAGGTCTTGCGCCCGGTGCGGTTCAGTCCTTGCGAAAGCCCAATGCTGACGGTCGTTTTGCCCTCGCCCGCCGGGGTGGGGGAGATGGCCGTCACGAGTATCAGGTTGCTTTTTTTGATTTTTTCCTCGTCAATCAAGGTGAGCGGGAGCTTTGCCTTGTATTTCCCGTAGAGGTTGAGGTCGTCGTGGGAGATGCCCAGTTGGTCGGCTACGTGCTGAACGGGCTTCAGCACGATCGTCCTTGCGATATCAAGGTCAGTCATAAGTTGGTTAGGTTGTTTTTGTTTTAAGAAATTAGCTGTCGGTGCCTCGTTTTGCGCCAACGAGGGGCTAATGTAGGGCGATTTTGATAAAATGAAAGAGAAGATTGCCGGATTTGTAACTTTCAAGCCCTTTCATATTAAGGTGGTAAAACACTGTCCATGAAACCCGTTTTCCTTTTCCTTTTCTTTTTGGTTTTCGAAAAAATGTTTGCCCAAACCACCAATCTTGTTCTTAACCCCGGCTTCGAAAACCTCAAGTCAGACAAAAGCTACCCCGCCTGTTGCTACGGGGCCACAAGCAGCATTTTTGAAGATGCGCTGTCCGATTGGAGCACCTTCATCGATTGCACCCCCGACCTCATTGATTGGAAACCTACTGCCAAAGGCGACTGCTTTTTCCCACAACCACATTCTGGCGAAAAAGCCGTTGGGCTTATCACCTACCTGCCCGCTATTGACATGGGAAGAACCGAAGATTTCCATGAATTTATTCAGGGAAAACTGAGCAAACCCCTCGAAAAAGGCAAGGAATATACCTTCTCCTGCTATGTCCAATTGGCGGAAGCAGTGGGTGAGCGGCATATCCGAACGCTCTACCACATGGTGAAAAACTTGGAGGTTATCCCTCTGGCTGCTGGAAGTTTGGGTGTTAGTTTTTCCGAAGGAAAAGAAAAATACATGGCCTTGGAGGTGGTGTTCCCGCAATTGGTTTGGTACGAGCCCATTGTCACACGGCAGGGTGAGTGGTTGCAAATTAGCCGGACTTTCAAGGCCGAGCGGCCCTACCAGTATTTCACCATCGGCAATTTCACCACCGATAACAACACGGCAACTAACCTCCCCAACAACGAGGAAATCCAAAACTACAACCTTGAAACCAAGAACTGGCAGCTCAAAAAACGTCGGGTCGGCTACTACCTTTTCGATGATTTTTGGATTGGAGCAGGTCCACCGCCAGCACCCATCAGCATCGCCGAAGACTTGAAACGGGACAATGCCTACACCTTCAAAAACGTCAATTTTGAATCCGGCAAAGCAGATTTGCTTGCTGGCGCAATGCCAGAACTCGACGGCCTCCTCGATTTTTTGAAAACAAACCCCGAAGTAAAAGTGGAAATCGGTGGCCAAACGGACAATGTGGGCAACGAAGAAGCCAACCGTTTGCTCTCAGAAAAACGAGCTAAATCCGTCGCTAACTACCTGATTTACAATGGAGTAACATCCAGTCGGGTCATTGCCAAAGGCTTTGGAGAAAGCAAGCCCGTCGCCAAAAACGATACTGAAAATGGACGGTTGAAAAACCGCAGGGTCGAGTGCAAAATCAAATAGCCTTCATTTTTCCCACTCAATTGCGAAGCAAAAAAAAAACGGCAGCCGCCCCGCGTTGGGACAGCTGCCGCTCGAATTCAAGCCTGCTTTTCAGCCGCTTGCCTAATTCTTACTAATCACCAGCTTCTGTTCGTGGCGTTCGTTGCCCACTTTTACGCTGACGATGTACAGGCCATTGCTGATGTTGTTCAGGTCAATGCGCTCATTGAGGTAGCGCACTTTTCCGTACTCGTTGCGGAGCACCCGCTGGCCGAGGTTATTGTAAATTTCCAAAGTAACCGCTTGGTTCTCAGCTAGTTCTGCCAATTTGAACGTCACTTCCCTGCTGGCAGGGTTTGGAGACAGGCTGAACTCGATTGTTGTACCAAGGTTGGGCTTGCCAGTCGGCAACGACTTGTCGGTAACTTCGATGCCAGATGCGCCTGGGTTCGGGTCACAGTTCGGCTGTGAAGGCTGTCCGCCCCAGTTGCCGTTGACCGTTTCCAGTGCGTTGTACAATGCCGTGGCATACACCCCGGACTGTCCGACTGACAGGTTGAAGTTGCCGCCGAGGTATTTGTTTACCAAGTCAATCAACCCACCCAACGTGTACGGGTAGAGGTGCTCGACGCCTTGCTGGTCAAATATGTGCAGCATACATGGGCCATTGACGCAGGTCACGATGTTCTGGTCGATTGGCATGCAACCCAAGCCTTGGTTGCGGATGCCCTGCATCGTCAAACCGTTGTACTCAACATTGTAACGCATGTTCAGCATGAAAGCAATGGCGTTTGTGGCCAAGCTGTTCTTCAAGCCCATGCCACCGGCGCCAGTAGGGTTGCAGCCTGTGCAGTTTGTCTGGTTGCATCCAGACAATTGGCCAGGGCCACCAATGCCCGGCAACAGATTGGCGAGGCACTGGGCATCGGTCAGTGTCAGCGAGTTGATGCCACCTCCCACGGTGAGTGGGCCGTAGTTGTTGAGCAACGTTTGGATAACCTGAAGATTGATACCACTGTCGTATGGGTCTTCGCTTTGCATGCCCCAAGCCGTCTGTGAGAAGGTGTTGAGCGGCTGGCAGGCGCCTGAGTAAGTCACGGAGCAAAGCTCTGGGAACTCATTGCCGCACTGGTCGGCAATGCGGAAGTAGAAGGTTCGGCCAAACGTGTAGTTGCCGTCGCCGTCTGGGTCTTCGCAATTCCAAAGTGCTGACCAGCTATCAAGTGTCACTACAAGGTCATGACCACTGCATAGGTCGTAGAAGCCGCCAGCCACCAGCAGTTCCTTTACTTTTTGTGTAAAGTCGTAGGAACTTGGGCAAGGCACCTCGTCAATGCAGTTTAGATTGGTCACATCTACCGACGTTCCACCACCTATCGTTCCTCCGCCAGTACCAGGGCAAACACCAACTGGTGGCTGGTCGTCATTGATATAGTAGATGAAGCTCCATGGATGGCTGTGGCCACCGCAGTCCGTATAAACATAAGTGTAAGTGCGAATACCGCTGCAGCCAGTTGCATTGATTTCTTCATAAACAACTGGGCCGGTAGCTACGATTTCCTGACCGCAAATGTCATAGATAGTTGGTGGAATAGGTGGCTGTGCATAATCGAGGCAACCCACATAATCCGTTACATCTGGGTAAACATAGAAATCGGCAGTGTACAGGAAGTTGAAAGTCTTGCTCCAGACGTGCGTATTGCCTTCGCAATCCGAGTAGGTCCAAGCATAGGTGCGGATGCCTTCGCAGCCACCATCTCCTGTTTGGCTGGTGATGACAGGACCTATTGCGTTCAGCAGATTGCCGCAGTTGTCGTAAACAACAGGTGGTACTGGCTGAGATGCATTCAGCGGGCATTCAACATCAATTGTTTCACTGGCTGGAACGCTGAAATCAAGATACTCGACAGTGTAAGTGTAATTCCACTGGTGCGAGTGCCCTGCACAATCAGTATAAGTCCAGGTGTACAGGCGGTGGCCTTCACAACCATCTTTCGCACTGACGAACGTCAACGCAGGAGTCAGTACTTCTCCGCAGTTGCTTGTTACCACTGGCGGAACAGGTGTGACATCCGTTTGGTCAGGACATGCTACTGTACTTCCACCATCGGCAGGTAGGCCAAAGTCCAGCCGGACAACGGTGTAAACAAAGCTCCATTGAGCCGAGTTGCCTTCGCAGTCGGTGTAGGTCCAGGTGTACGTCCGAGTACCCTCACAAGTCAGTGGGTTCGGGTTGTTGGTAACAACCGGACCGGTTGGTGTCAGAATTTCACCACAATTGCTCATCACCTGTGGAGGTGTAGGCTGTGTGGCATTGGCAGGGCAGGCCACAGTGGCCGAACCGTTGGCTGGTACTGTGAACGGATTGCGTTCAACCGTGTACACAAAACTCCAAGGATGCGAGTTGCCCTCGCAGTCGGTGTAGGTCCAGGTGAACGTCCTCGTGCCCTCGCAAGTCAAGGGGTTTGGGTTGTTGGTGACAACCGGGCCAGTTGGAGTTATTGGCTCGCCACAGTCACTGTTGACCGTAGGTGGTGCAGGCGCAATGGCCAGTGCAGGGCAAGCTACCGTTGCCGAGCCGTTTGCCGGAACGGAAAAGTCGTTTCGCTCGATGGTATATACAAAACTCCACGGATGGCTGTTGCCTTCGCAATCCGTGTACGTCCACTGGTAGGTCTTCGTGCCCTCACAGGTCAATGGATTCGGATTGAAGACGATGGCTGGGCCGGTTGGTGTGAGTACCTCTCCACAGTCGCTCATCACAACTGGAGGTGTTGGCTCTGTGGCCAATACTGGGCAAGAAACGGTAGCTCCTCCATTTGCCGGAACGGAAAAGTCGTTTCGCTCAATGGTATAGACAAAGCTCCAGTTGCCAATGTTGCCTTCGCAATCTTGGTATCCAAATGTGAAAGTCTTCGTGCCCTCACAGGTAGGAAATCCAGATTCGATAACAGTAATTGGTTGCAAAACATTTCCACAGTTGTCAGTAATCACAGGAGGTGTAGGCTGGACTGCCAATGCAGGGCAAGCAACTGTTGCCGAACCATCTGAGGGGACTGTAAATGGCTCCCGCTCAACTGTGTACACGAAGCTCCAAGTCTGGCTACCGGTGTTGTTTGTGTAAGTCCAGGAGAAAGTTGTAGTACCCTCGCAAGTCAATGGGTTCGGGTCATTTACAACCACTGGGCCAGTAGGCGTAAGCGTAACGCCGCAGTCGTCAACGACCGTTGGTGGTGTTGGCTGCGTTACACCAGCTGGGCAAGGTACCGTTGCTGCGCCGTTGGCAGGCAACGAGAATGCTCCAGTGCAACTGTTGCAGGTGTTGGTCGGGTCATTTGGACAAACGTCGCAAACGTCGCCAATGCCATCCATATCTGCATCAGCTTGGTCGGCGTTGGCATCAGTAGGACAGTTGTCGAAACAGTTTACCACGCCATCATTGTCACTGTCCGGTAAAGTGCTCTGGTATTCATAAGAACCCATGTCAATCATGTTGCCGCCAGGGATGGCCTCGAACTTTCTGACGAGACCGTCACGGTCAACCAAGGTTGAGTTGAAGGCATCGTCGCCAGCATCTATTGCTGGGGAACAGGGTTGGAGGCGCAGGTTGCCAACCGTGGTTGGAGCAGTCATCCAATCTGGTTGAAGGATGAAAAGTGGGTCAACGTTCAGCACATTGGTACAGGTGCTGGACGGAGGGCATCCATCTTTTACGATGGTGTTTGTAAAGGTTGAAGTGCCGCCGCTCGGATCTACTCCCACGCTGTTGCTATTGCCCCAGACAATGGAGTTTTTCACACTGACCGTGGAGCTGTCAATAAATATCCCTCCTCCCAAAGTGGCCGAATTTCCTGAGAAACTACAGTTTGTAAGCAATGGCAATGCCGTTCCGTTGGTACTAAAGCCTCCGCCTTCATTGGCGGTATTGCCGGAAAATACGCTGTTGGTCACGTTTGGCGAAGCCAAGTAGTTGCTCATGCCACCACCATCGTTGGCAGTATTGGCCATGAAACTACAGTTGGTAATTGATGGTGTGGAACCTTGGAAGTTGAACATACCGCCACCAAATGAGTTGGCGTTGTTTGAATCGAAAGTGCAATACCTGACCACTGGGCTTCCGGCATTGTTGTACATACCTCCACCACATCTTTCAGGATTGGTAAAGGAAGTATTCGTTTCGTTGGCATTTCCTCCTGAAACGGTAAATCCGTCTAAGATAGCCGTATTGTTAGTGCCGGAACCTTTCACGACACTGTAGCTATTGTCTCCATTTCCGCCAGCCCCAATGTCTCCGCTGAGAATGGTTTCGTTGGTGACAAAATTCCGCAGGTTCATGTCGTAGCCGGGAGCTTCTGTTCCAGCAAGTCCGCCATAAATTGCGATGTTGTTTTTCATCACAAATGAAATGTTGCGGTCGGTGCCGGTGGTCGGCTTGTAGGTGCCTTTGGCTACCCAAATATCGGTGATGTTGGTGCAGGTGTTGGCCAGTGCGCTTTGCAGGCTGGTGTAGGCGTTGGCCCAAGAGGAGCCGTCGTTGCTGCCAGCCGCATCGTCATTGACATAGAGGATATTGCCAGTAGGACAGCAGCCTTCGTCAATGAGGTTGTCACAGTCATCGTCAATGCCGTTGCCACAGATTTCCATAACACCCGGGTTAACAGAACCGTTGGCGTCATTGCAGTCGGTGTTGTCACTGACATAACCAGGGCCGCAAACGCTACAGAAAGTCATCGAGCTGTTTGGATTTCCGTAGCTGTCACTATCTGCATCTTGGAAGCAGGTGACTTCATCTGGTGCGTAGCAGATTTCGAGGCCCCAAGCATTCAGCGAGCCACCATCCTGGTTGGCGATGTCAGCAACTGTGAGCGTCCATGTACCAGCAAGGTTTTTACCATTAAATGCGGAAAGTGCTGCAAAAGGTTGGTAGGTGCCGTTATCGATAGGAGGGCAAGGGAAGTTAGGGCTTGCCGCAGCATCATCAAAGTTGATGAGGATATTGTTCTCCGAGTCGCAAGGGCGGTTCATCAGCCTGACCGTAGTGCCATCTGGTGCGGTCAGGTCTATTACGAGGTCATCAATCCAAGTGTGGGTGATATTCAGGTTTTTGACATTCAAATCTGAAATAGTGCCACCACAACCTGGGATGGTCAACGTGGAAGTGACAGTGCCCACCGTAATAGGAATTGTCTTTGGCACATCCGTACTCACGTAGGTGTCGCAGATGATATTGGATGTTGTGAATGAAAAAGGTGCAGAATAGTTACCAGTCCCACAGGGGTTCACGCCCCTTGACCGCCAGTAGTAGGTGGTCAAGTTGGACAAGCCTACTGTTTGGTAGCTTGGCGTAGTCAGCCCAGTCGGGTTGGCTATTATATTGGTGAATCCTGCGTCGGTTGCTACTTGAGCGTCGTAGGTTGCTGCATTTGGATTGGCATTCCAAGTCAGCAGTGGGTTCACCTGATTGGTGGCCATGTTGGCTGGCGCAATCAAGGTTGGTGCCGCAGGATTTCCATTGTACAGTTTGAGGGTCACGTTGGTGCTGACCGAGTTGGGTCCGTTTGCGCCAGTTATGGTGATGGTGTAAGTGCCGGGAGCTGCACCTGCCGTATTGCCGATGGTCATGTTGCTGGTGCCTCCGCTAGCAGGAATCGGGTTTGCCGAAAAGGAGACCGTCGTTCCTGCTGGGTTTCCAGTGGCGCTCATAGTGAGCGGGTCGCCGGTGGCATTGGTCAGCATATAAACTGCATTCGCTGGAGCACAAACCGCTGCTGTTGCAGGGTCAGCATTAAGGATGCAAGAAGAAGGCATATCAAATGCCTGGGTGCCATCGCTTCTGCTCCCTGAGCTTCCTTGGTTGGCACTGAATCCCAAACCACGGCGAGCAAATACCTCCCAAATGCGGCAGCGGTTAGCACCGCCGTAAAGCGCTACATCTGCAGCTAAGATGGCGTTTCTTCCATCCACGAAGCCGGGGCTACAAGGCTGGATTGCCATTCCTTCATTTACAAGGTTCATAGCCACATCAAAACCGGCAGCTTGCCCGTGGTCATCAACCATTGCCCAAGTAAGGTCCCAAATCATGGTGCACCAAACATAACCAACCCCGTGAGGCACTGCAGCGGTTTTTATTAGGTCGTAAGTGGATGGGTTGATGGCCATGTTCGTTGAGTATGGCGTTGGGCGGATGCCAGGGCCATTGGCTGGCTGACCGAACAGGTAGGTGCCGATGCCCCTTGAGTCTGTGCCCATGTCGCCTGGCTCCATGGTGGTCATCAAAGCATAAAAATCACTCCAGCCTTCACCCATCTGCTCTTGGTTGCCAAGACAGCCGGATTGGGTTGGGCCACCCGTGAATCGGTTGGAAATACCGTGAGCATACTCGTGTGCAACTACGCCGTTGTCGAGGGAGCCATCTTGGTCGGGGTTGGGGTTGGTGCCGATGTACATCTGCATCCTTGGATTGTTTCCGTCAGATGGAGTGGCAAAGTTGGCGTTGTTGGTGCCGCCTCCATCTTGGCACTCGGCATTTACGTAATCACTGCCGGCGCCGCCATTGCCGTAGTTGTTTTCTTGAAAATTGCCATGGGCCTCATCGAAGCCGTAAGCGTAGGCAAAGTCGTGTATGTAGTTGTTCCAATAAAAAAGATTGGTAACGGCAGCGGGCCGATAGGCACTCGGCGGCTGTGTCAGGTCTATTGGGAAGTCAAAAATGAGGTTCGAACCGCCATCAGGACTGGAGCCTGGGTCTGGGGAATTGTTGTTGTCAGTGTCCGTATAGGCATGTACGTTGTTTCCCTGTGTGGTAGTAAATTCAGCACCCGGTGAGCCATTTGTGTCATGCCAGCCAAAAGGGGAAGCCGCACTTGCAGGGTCAGCAACCAAGACCCTGCCATCAGCTGGTGGTGCGGGTATGGTGTGGTTCGGGCTTTCAACGGGCTGCGGGTAAACCCGGTACTCGTTGCCCACCATCAAGCTGAAAGGGCGTTCTTGTGGTTGGTTTTTGTTCAAAAAATCCAAGCCAAGGTCGAAATAGGTCTGATGCGGTGATGCTGGTGTATGTTCGTGGTGGCAGGTCTCAGCCGATGGGCCAAAATCACAAGAAACCACGTAGTTGTTCTTGTCCAGCAGTTCGCCAGTCTCGGCGTCCATCCTTGCCAGCCACCAGTTTTGGTGGTCGGCCATGTAGATTTCTACCTGCCAAGCAAGGCGCACTTGCTGTTTGTGGTTTTCAACGGGTTGGTAAACGAGCTGGACTTTGATGTCTTCAGCGGCTATCGTTCCTTTGTCATAAATGGTTTCACGCAGTGGGCCGTTGTCAGCCGATTTTTGAATCAGCAGCCCTTTGTTTTTGATGCCAAGCGCCTTGATGGCAGCATTTAGTGCTTGCTCCTGTGTGAGTTTAGGCACAGCAGCACTTTGCCTTTTCGATACATCGATAGGCGTGAATCGGCTGTTGAATGTCAACATTTCATCACCCTTCGTAAGGTGAGCACCGAGGATGGCGCCATGTACCGGGATATCTCCGATGTACTGTTGGAAATAGAGGTGCGTAACGCCACTTTTCTTGCTGAAAGTCTCTGCTGAAACTCTCATCGTGGAAAGGTCTTCGTCGGCAGGTCGTTGGTCTGCCGACTTGGATTTAAGCAGTTGCTTCGCAAGGTCTGCCTTAGAGGATACCTGGGCACCCAATGGCAAAACAGCACAAAGCATCAAGAAAATGAGCGCATGTTTCTTGAGGATGGATAGTGATTTTGAAACCATAAATGGCAAGATTAAATAGGTAAAAGAATTAGTTAGTTTCGTTTTGAAAGGCATTTTAAAAAAAACACCAAAGCCAATACCTCGTACTGGAGGGACTGGATTTTTTTGTAAACTCGATTCCGGGAGGGATAAAAAACTGTGTAGTGTGTTGTGCATCAAGTGTTTCAAGGATGAAACCATATGCTCTTCATCTTTGCTTAAATTATCCGCACAAGGTACAACAACTGTGCTAATTGCCAATCCTCCTGCTCAAATAAAAGTGAAATTTTCAAATGCGAATCAATGTTTTGTCAGTTGGTAGCTACTTAACTTACTGCTTTCATTTTGCCTTTGATGGAACTGGCAGTGCCTTCGGGGTGCCGCCAGTCTGCTCCAAGGGTCCAATGCCACCAACGGCTGGGGTCGTTGAGCGGCACGGGCTGTTCTGTTTTTTGGAAAACCAAGGCGCCCGGCTGTAAGAGGCTATCGGGCGGCGTGGGTGTGCCGGGCGGAAGTTCCTTTTTCAGTTCCTCCCAAATGACCGGGCGTTCTGCCACTGTCACGTACCCCGTTGCGCTCACGAATTGCTCGAGCTGAGCGTTGGTCACCTCTGTTTCATCCATCCAGAATGCGCTGATTTTTACCTTGTGCTTTGGGAATTCGTTTTGGTCGGCCTGTTCGTTGTCACCCCCCCCATGTGTAGGATGCCGCCGGGGATGAGAAGCGTGCCAGCTTTTTTCTCCAGTTTGGCCACTTGAACCTGGCTGGGCGCTGCTTCAATTGCGTTTGACTTTGACTTTTCATCCTTGCAAGCTGTGAGGAAAATAAGGCTGGCCAATACCACCCACGTTGTTTTGGAATTCAACTCTTGTTTTTTTGGGGCTAAAAAAGAGAATTTACCTTGCACAGATTGGACACCAAATGCTGTGTCGGCCAGAAAATACGATAAGTAACATTTCAGGGCTGTGTTTTGAAAGCGGTCTATCCCAGTTCATTTATTGGGCATTTGAATTTTGACAGGGATTTTGTTTTTGAGGTATTGCAAAAGGCAAGGTCATTACTTATTCTTGTCAAGCATTCTATAATTTGCCGGAGTTTGCCCCATCGTTTTTTTAAAAAGTCTGCTAAAAAATTGGGGAGAACCGAACCCTGTACTGGTAGCTACCTTTGAGAGGGGCCATTCGGGGTGCTCGGAAAGCAAAGCGGCTGCTATGTTGATTCGGATATGTTGGATGTACTCCTTTACGCCCATGCCTGTCAATGCTTTCACCTTGCGAAAGCAGCTGATATAGCTCATGTTCAATTGACTTGCCAGGTATTCGGCGGAGAGCTCGGGGTCGGTGATGTACTTATTTACCAGCTTGTAAATTTCCATCAACAGCGGGTCATTATGAACCTCTTTGGGCCAGGAAACTTGAACATTAATGCGATTCAAAAACTGCTCAGAAGTGTAGTAACGGCGCAATCTTTCTGTTGCTTCCAATAGCCTTTTGAGTTGCATCCGCAGTTCTTTTTCATCAAATGGCTTGGGTAAGTAAGCATCAGCACCTTGTTCCAGGCCCTTGATTTTTGATTCAGCATCGGCTTTTGCTGTCAGTAGAATGATGGGGATATGGCAAGTCACAAGGTTTTCTTTCAATCGACGGCAGACCTCGTAGCCGTCCATTTCGGGCATCATCACATCGCTGATAATGATGTCCGGCATTTCCACCAGTGCTTTTTCCAACCCCAACTTGCCGTTGGAGGCAGTTATTATTTGAAAGTCCGATTGCAGCATTGACGAGAGGTACCGCAGCAGGTCGGGGCTGTCCTCGATGAACAAGAGGCTGGGCTTTGCCGAATCGGAACTGGCAGGCTGCTCCTTGGTCGCTGCATCGGAATGTGGAGACGGGGTGGTCAATGAAATTCCAGGTGTATAAAAGACTTTACTATCCACTGGTTTCGCCTTATTAGTGACCGGGAGCCTGACAGTCAACTTGGAGCCTTTGCCCAGTTCGCTCTCGACCTCTATGTTCCCTTTCAACAGTTTCACCAGCTCCTGCGTGAGCGTTAGTCCTATGCCTGTCCCCTCGCTTTGCCGGGTGGGGCTGTCGTCCAGTTGGTAAAAGCGTTCAAAAATTTGTTGCTGCTTATCGGCTGGGATGCCAATCCCGGTGTCGCTGACGGTAATCAGAAAATGAGTATCAGCAGTTTGCTTTTCCATTGCCAGCCTCATCTCCACCTTGCCACTTTCCGGTGTGAACTTGACGGCATTGGAAAGCAGGTTGGTGACGATTTCCTGCAATCTGACAGGGTCGTGGTCCATCACGCAACTTTCCAGCTCGGATTCGAACTTGAGCTGTATGTTTTTGTCTTCGGCCAAGGAGTGGAATGATTCAAGGAGGTATTTCAAAAAAGACACCACCTCGCCCTGCACGAGATGCAGCGGCAGGGAACCGCTCTCCAGCTTGGCAAGGTCGAGCATTTGGTTGACGAGATGCAGCAACTGCCTGCCATTGCGCTTGATGACCTCAAGGTCTTCCCGAAGTTCGAAGTCCACTTTGCGCTGTAACTTTTCCGCTATCCCGTTGATGATGGTGAGCGGCGTCCGGAACTCGTGCGTGATGTTGGTGTAGATTTTAGATTTAACCTCGTTCATTTCTTTGGTGCGCTGTTCTTCGGCCTTTGCCAGTTTTCGTTTCAGCTCGTAAGCCCGGATGCCGAAAAGGATACCTCCACCAGCCAGTATATAGCATAAATATGCCCACCAGGTGCGAAGCCAAGGGGGGCGGATGGTGAATGTATATTCAATTGGATCGCTCCAGATTTGAGCTGCCCCAACGGCTTTTACTTTAATCGTGTGGGTGCCGAACGGAAGATTGCGGTATTCTGCCTGGGGCGCTGACTGGGGCAGACTCCATCCTTTGTCCACGCCATCCATTAAATAGCTGTATTGGATTTTGTGCGGGGCCGCCCAGTCTATACCAGAAAAATAGAAAGTCAAATGATCCAAATCATTGGGCACTGTCATGTTCACTGGGCAGTTGCTGAATGGCACTAGCGAGCAGGAAATTTGGCTCATTTCTTTTCCAAAGGAAAAAGTGCTTTGATAAGCCGTATCCGTCAACCTACTGAAGTCAAGGTATTGCTGCCTGATTTCGATATGGTCAAATTTAACCTTGGGTGGTTTGTTCACCACCTTGAATTGACTAATATCCAGCATTGACATCCCTTTTACCCCGCCCAACCAGAGGCGGTTTTCAACGTCAAGATACATTGAACTGTATGCCTTTCCTTTTAACCCATCCTTTGTATCATAATTGAATATTCTATAGTCACCATGAGCATTGTTTAGACTTGTCGGTGCGATTCCTTTGGTCGAGTCCGACCAATTTTTTTTGGGAACAATAAGGCTGACACCATTTTGCCTGCTGACCCAAATATTGCCGGTGCCGTCCTGGAGCATTGAATTGACCAAATTGTTGCCCAATCCTTCTGCCTCCGTAAAATGTACAAATTGGGTTCCATCATATCGGTTCAACCCACCGCCTCTGGTTCCGAACCACAAGTATCCCTGGCTATCCTCCAAAATGGCGGTTAACTGATTATTGCTCATGCCTTCCGCTTCCGTAATAAGGGTAAATGCGGAGCCGTCATATTTTATTACTCCACCATCGTTGGCCCCAAACCATAGTTGGCCACGGCTGTCTTCAAGCATTTTGCTGACGAATTTATCTCCAAAAATTTCTTTTTTGGAGAATAGAACGCAGCCTGTGCTATCGTAGCAAAACATGCCGTTAGCTATACTATACCACTTTCTCCCCCTGCTATCTTGAAGTATTGGGAGGAGACTTCGACCATATTTTTCTCTAAGCAAATGGTGTTCAAAGATTTTTCCATCAAAATTTGTAAATCCTATCGACCCTACATCAAACCACAACTCATCTTCATTATTGAAAAACAATTTATTGATGATGTTTACACTCATACCTTCTTCTTTTGTAAAATAGCTAAAGTTTTCTCCATCAAAACGGATGAGGCCACCAACCCAAGTGCCAAGCCATATATTGCCTGATTTGTCGCCAACAATTGAACTCACTCTTTGCTCGAATTTCAATCCATTTTGCTCCGTGAAATGCCTAAAACTCTTTGGGTCAAATCGGGTCACACCTGCATTCGTCCCCATCCATATAACTCCAGCATTATCTGGTATCATTGAATTTACAATATTATGGCTCATTCCTTCCCTTACTGTGTAGTGCTCGAAATTTTTGCCATCAAAACGACTTACCCCGCTATCTGAATTTTGGCTTCCTGTGCGGTTAGCCATCCAGATATTGCCTTCAACATCCTCATGGATGCAAGTGACTAACATCCCCAGAAGGCCTTCTTTAGTAGTATAATTTTTGAAACTATCGCCATCAAAACGGCTTGCTCCTTGATAAGTCCCAAACCAAATTGCTCCTTGCCTATCCGTTATGATTGAATATATCAGGTTGCTGCCAAGCCCTTCTTTGTAAGTATAGTGCGTAAAACTTTTTCCATCATATTGGCAAGCTCCTCCTTTGACAGTCCCAAACCAAATATCTCCATTGGTATCTGCCATCATGGATAATGCACTCTTGTCACACAAGCCTTCTTTGTCGGTGAAAATGGTAAAATCATTTCCATCATAGCATACAGCACCGCCACCATAAGTCCCGAACCATAAATTCCCCTTGCCGTCCATTATCATGGAATACACCATGTCGCTGCTCATTCCCTCTTTTTCCGTAAAATGGATGAAGCTGGTCCCATCGTAACAAATCACGCCGTCACCCCAGGTGGCAAACCAAAGGTTGCCATGGCGGTCTTCCACAATTGCCCGAATGCTGCTATTGCTCAACCCCTCCTGCTCGCTAAAGCTGGTCAGCCATTTGCCGTCATATTTGTAAGCACCTGAAGGGGTTCCGAACCACAAATTCCCACGACTATCCTCCAGAATGGTTTCTATGCGATCCGAACCAGCCCGCTGTTCTATTTCAAGTACCTGGATGTTAGCAATCGCCTCATCTTTTGTCCGAAGCGGGGTGGCCAGGATTGGCTGGGGTTGTGAAGCAGGGACAACCTTGCCCTTGGCACGTACTTTCTTGGGTAATGGAACACCATTTTCTCCCGGGGTTATGACCGTTAAATTTTTAGGAATGGGAATTACGACTGGCTGGCCAGCTGGGTTCCGGTTTGGGTGAGCCGACACCACCTTCGGCTCGCCCTTCAACGGAACAACCGTGGTTTCGAATATACTGTCGAAGTCAATTCGGACGCCTTGGTCCACGATGGGAATACCCGTAATAATACTATCACTGCCAGCGGCTTCACTTTGCGCATTCTCAGTATTGGGTTTTCCCTCCGCCGTTTTGGCACCATTGCCATTCTCCAGTTTGCATGAAAAATTGAGTGTCAGCAAGATTCCCAAAACCACGGAATGGCAAACATTGAATGCCAAGCCATCACGCATGGCGAACGCCTGGAAGCAATGCCAACCTTTTTTAAAATTGGACAGCAGCCGTGCAATCATGTGGAAGCCAAAAAAGAAAAGGGCAAAGCAGAATAGGGCGAAACATCGCAAAGTCCGAAGCCGGGAAGGGGACCATTTGGAGTAGCCTGGAGGCTGATACTGGGGCATAAGCATAAGGGTTAAGTTGCGATGCTGAATAAAGGTAAAAAGTTTTCTTATTAACTGTTACCGTTTTTTTTCATCAGATAACCATGCTTGGAACGTGATTTTGAAAGATACGTGCAATAAAATGAAAGATACGTGCAAACTTCAAGGGAATTCTTGCCACTATCTTGCTCCCTGCTAAATTATGTCCAACATAAATAATTAGCACGAAGCAACACCCAGCCTGAAGCTGAACCTGCTTCCTACATTGAAAGGTGACACTCCTACATTCTCTCTAGTACAATCGACTCATTTTTCAATAGTTCACTTTTAAAACCTTGCCCTCATGAAAAGAATTTTACTGTGCACCATTTTCTTGGTTCTACTTGGTTCCAGCTTATTTTCCCAAGCGAAAACCATTTCAGGCAAAATCACCACCACCGCTGGTGAACCCTTGCCTGGCACTGCTGTACTCGTCAAAGGAACCCAAATAGGGACGACGAGCGACGAGAACGGCGGCTACAAAATCAACGTCCCGGACACCTACAACCGGCTGGTGTTCCAGTTCCTTGGCTATGCCGACCAGGAGGTGGAAATCAATGGCCGAAGCGTGATTGACCTTTCTCTGGACGAATCCACCAACGCCTTGGACGAAGTCGTTGTCATCGGCTTCGGTTCGCAGAGCAAACGACGGCTTACCAGTTCCGTGTCCTCAACAGGTGAGGAATCATTCAAGAACATCCCCGCATCGGATGTGCAGAACGCATTATCTGGGCGCTTGCCGGGTGTGGTATTCACCAACTCCTCCGGCAGCACGAACTCCACTTACAACGTGGAAAGCCAGCCTTCCACCAACTGGCAGGGAAAAAGGCTTCGAACAAGAGGCAAGCGACAGTATGACAGGCAGCGGCGCCCGTGCCGCCCTTCCTTTGACGGACGAAATGAAAATCCGCTCCTGCCAGCCCAACGAGTTCAGCCTCAAAAGCATGAAGTGCGACGACGGAAGAGGCGTTTTCGGCTACAACCAGTTGGATGGCTTGTACAACGGGGAGACAGCAACTATGACAGTAGGATATGCTGAAGGTAATGCATGAAAAATTACGGCTTGAATCAACGTCCCAACGCCGTTTTTTATAATATACCGTTTAAATAAGAGACAATGAAGAGCTCATTTTTCTACTCATTTTCGCTTGGCACCATCCTATTGGTTTTTGCCTTTATGGGAGGTCAAAAGTTGAATGCGGCCACCTGCACTTGGATAGGCGGCACTAGCAATTGGAACAACACAGCCAACTGGAACTGCGGTGTCGTGCCGGATAGTGATGATGACGTAATCATCAACACCGGCACAGTTACCCTTGACCTGGCAACTACCGTCCAATCGCTCAGTTTGGGAGGCGGCGATATTACGCTGAATTTCAACCTCACCGTTTCTGGAAATATGTCGTTGACGAACGGCAGCAGCGAAATAAATGGAAACGGAAATTTGACCATCACCGGCAACCTCACTTGGGACGCTGGAAAAATCGGCGGTGCTGGACTGTTTTCATTGACCGGGACGATGACTGGCTCAGGGGCGAATCCAATTTTAAACACAAGATCATTGACGCTAACCGAAGGCGGCACCTGGACCAACCAGACCTTTAATTTGGAAAGCGGTGCGTCTATTACAATCCCAATGGGAAAAACATTGACTATTGACAACTCAGGCTCAGAAAGTCTTGACGGGCCAACTAATAATGGTGGCACACTGATCAACAACGGCACGATAGAAAAAAACGGAGCGGGCACTTTTAACATAACTGACAATGAGTTGGACAATAACGGGGACATCAACATAAATGTAGGGAGTTTTTCCTTTTCTTCTAGGTCTGTCTCCACCCACGACAATGGTAACGTGACAATTGGAGCTGGGACTTCCCTGAATTTTAATGGCAATCCAACAACCAACACATTTACCAATACTGTCATCACGAATAATGGGGCTTTCATTTTGGGGCAAACAAATGCCACTGTGACCATCAATGCTGGTACTTCCCTTAACAATGATATTAGTCAAACGGGTGGAAACCTTATTCTAAATGAACCCCAGATATTTGCAAACCTTTCCATGACCGCAGGCACGATAACCCTCAACTCTGATTTAACAGTAAGCAACGAACTAAGCATGACTGGTGGGAGTGGAAAACTGATAGACGGGGATGGAGACTTGACCATTAGTGGCACCTTTACCTGGACTATCGGCACTATCAAAGGCACCGGGGCTATTACGGTGGATGGCACGCTGAATTCCACAGGTGGCTTTTCATTTTTGGAAACAAGAACCATGACCCTCAACGCTGGGGGCAATATGACCACACATAGCTATAGTTTAAAAAACAATGCAAAATTCATCATCCCTGCTGGCCAAACCCTGACCATTGACAATAATACCGGTTCCGCTAAATCCTTCACCGCCTCCAATGGCAATTTTGGCACCATCGAAAATAATGGTACGATCATTAAAACCGGATCAGGGTCATTGGAAGTGTTGTACAATACAGTTGACAACAATGGCACCATGAATATCAATGCCGGAACCTGGTTGTTTTCATCCGCCTCTGTTTCCACGCACGACTTTGCGACGGTAAGCATTGCCTCCGGGGCATTGATGGAATGCCGCGGCACAAGCCATGTTTTTAACTCCACCTCCATCAGTGGTGCTGGCGTTTTCAAATTGAATATTCCTAATCAAAGTGTTTCTATCAACACTGGCTGCACCTTTTCCGTAGCCACGGAAATGAATTCGGGAACGCTCAACCTGAGTGTTGCAGCAATCATTCCTTCCCTTTCCATGTACGCTGGGACTTCAGATTTGGTGCTGAATAATAGTCTAAGTGTAGCAGGCGATGTTTCAATGACCAGTAATAATGCAGAAATAAGTGGCCCGGGTGACCTCACTATTAACGGCAACCTCAATTGGGACAATGGTACTATCAGCGGTGCAGGCGATCTTACCTTAAACGGGTTTTTCACTGGCAACAATGGGCAAAGCGCAACCCTGGACACCAGGGACTTAATCCTCAACGCAGGTGGTAGTTGGACTGACTATGATTTTGACCTCTTTAATGGGGCCTCACTTACCATTCCGGCAAACCAGACATTGACCATTAATAATGTTTCTTTGAAGTCAACGGCTGGAACTGCTGCAAACAAAGGTGCTATCATAAATAATGGCACTATCGCAAAAAATGGCGCTGGGGAATATGCCATTTCCAACAATTCACTTGATAATAATGGGGTCATTAACATCAATGCGGGGATGGTCAGCTTGGGTACCGGCTCCAGTTCAACGCATGATGGCACAACTATCACTATCGCAATAGGTGCAGAGTTGGAATTAGGCGGTAGTTTGACCCATACTTTTGACAACACGGCGATTAACGGGGCTGGCACATTTTCAAAGGCTGCATCTTCAACGGTAACATTAAATATAGGCACGACTATTACCACACATGTATATGCTGGCTCCAGCGGCAATACCTCCCTCATTTTCAATATCCCAGCCACCATCCCTACACTTACTATTTCCTCTTCTATGGTTGTATTAAATGCCAATTTGACGGTTACTGGAAATGCAGAATTTAATGACGGCAATACTCCGGACGGTGGCATCAGTGGTAATGGAGACTTAACTATCAATGGTAACCTACATTGGAAGGGAGGACAAGTAAGCGGTAATGGCACTTTCACTTTAGGTGGCACTTTAACTGTTGATAATAATAATATTATTTTGGATACCCGCAGCCTTTCCCTTACTTCTGGGGGGACTATGAGTTCATCATTAATTGTTTTCGCACAATCAAATGGTGCGATTTTGACAATCCCGGTTGGGCAAACGCTGACGCTCAATTCAGGTGGATCAGTATATATCCGGGATGAAAACCTCATCAATCATGGCACGATTGAAAAAACTGGGACAGGGGCTGGTATTTTAGGAGCAAATCTATTCACAAACGATGGCCAAATAAATATAACTGGAGGCAGCTTACGCATTGGTGAAAGCAATGGCGAAGAGTCAAACCATGACAACGCTGTTTTTACTATTTCTGCTGGAAGTGAATTGCTTTTTTATGGAGTTGGAAATATGCACAATCTGGATAATACCTCAATTAGTGGCCCCGGCATGTTGAGCATAGAAGGTGGATCAATCGTAAACCTGAATGCGGGGACGACAATCACTAATATTCCTGTTCAAATATCCGTAGCAACACTTAATCTCAATATCAACACTACTTTTAACTCTCTGTTCTCAGTGAATTATCAAACCATCTTGTCTGGCACATTTACCACGCTCAACATCACTGGCGATGTTGATTGGGATGGCAGTATGACCCCTGCGAATCCTGCAACAATTAATGTAGGTGGGGCATTTTTGCTGAATTTTACTGGCTCACAGACGACCTTTTCTAATACCACCCTAAATCTCAACGGTGGTGGAACCTGGACAAGAGCAAGCTGCACCATGAAGGACAACGCCGAATTCATTGTCTCCTCCGGCCAAACACTAACTATCGACAACACCTCCAACAGTACACTTTTAAACGGCACCGGCGGCGGCGGCATCCTCACCAACAACGGCAATCTTATAAAGAGCGGCACCGCCATTTTCAATATAGATGTCCCTTATTCAACGGCTTCCGGCAGCATCACCGACATCCAAGCAGGCACCCTCGATTTCAACAACACCTTCAACAACAGCGGCACCGTGAAAGGCATAGCCACGATAAACACGGCAGGCGTCACTGGAAGCCCCAGCTACGGTATCTTCTCCCCAGGTACCTCCCCGGGCACATTGACTGTTACCGGAAACTACACCAACACCACCTTGGACATCGAAATCGAAGCAGGCAGCCCCGTCCTTTTCGACAAGCTGGTGGTGAGCGGCACGGCCACCCTCGGCGGCACACTGAACGTGACTGAAACTGGCAATGTACCTGCGGGCTCCTACACCATCCTCAGTGCTGCCAGCATTTCCGGCAGTTTTTCCACCATGAACCTGCCCGACTGCTACACGATACAAATCAGTGGTGGCAACGTGAACCTGATACATGGTGTGGGAAAGGTCTGGGACGGCAGCACCGGCACCTGGAGCACCGCCACCAGTTGGATTCCCAACGGCGTACCTTGTCCTCAAGACGATGTGGTCATCAACAGCGGCGTGTGCAACTTGAACGAGCAACCAACCATGACTTCACTGACCATTACCGGCGGTGAAATGGTAAAAGTCGATGCCACCACCTACACGATAGACGCACCTTTCACCATTGAGGCCGGTGGCGCTTTGAACCTTCAGGCCGGTGTATTGGACGTCAATGATGTTTTTGACAATGATGGCATTGTGGATGGAATTGGCACAATAGACCTGGAAGATGCCACTGTGATATTGCCAACCGGGCATTGGTCGCCCGGCAACTCGGCGGGCACCTTGACAGTGAAAGGCACCCACACCAACGAGGTGATGAGCATCGAAATCGGGGAAAATGGAGGGAACGTGGAACTGGACCTTCTCGAAACGACCCAAAACTTGACCGTGGGTGGCGACCTGAACATTTTATACATGTACGGTACGGTGCCAGCGGGTACCCGCACCATCGCCGAATGCGGCGGCGGGTCAGGTTGTCGGACGGGAACGTTTGCCACTGTCAATTTTCCGCCGGAGTGCCAGGGCGGCTGCAACATCATCTACGAACCGACCATGGTGCGGCTTGAAAACACTGTTCCCATAGAGTTCGTCGGTACCTGCACCTGGCTTGGTGGCACGGGCAACTGGACGGAGCCGCTTAATTGGAGCTGTAACAATGTGCCCAATGGCAACGACGACGTGGTCATCAATTCGGGCGTTGTCACCTTGAACGCACCGGTGACGGTCAATTCCCTTGTCTTTTCGGGAGGCGCCATTTCCGGGAGCAGCCTCACCGTTACGGGCAGTTTCACTTGGAGCGGGGGAACGTTCGGCACCAATGGCATAAACAACGTAGGGGCAATGGAATTGAGCGGCTCGCCAACGCTGGCCAACGGCACCTTGTCGCTCAACGGGGGAGGGAGCTGGACCAACGCCAACCTGACCTTGTCCAACAATGCCATTTTGAAAATCCCGACCGGCACCGCACTTACGCTGAACATTACTACAGCCAGTGGAATCACGCAAAGCGGAACAAGTGCTTTCCAAAACGTTGGAACCCTGCTGAAAAATGGTACGGCGCTTTTCACTATAAACGTACCCTATACTAGTACAGGATTTACCAATATTGCGCAAGGAGTCCTTCAGTTTCTTAACAGTTTCAACAATACTGGCGGCACCGTGATGGGTGTCGGTACGCTCGATTTAGCAAATGCCAATATCGTTGAATATGGCATTTTTTCACCTGGTTCCTCCCCCGGAACCTTATACCTGGAAGGTGACTATATCAACTCAACCTTAATAATCGAAATTGCCGAAAGTGGCGGATTTGTTGAGCACGACCTGCTGGAGGTAAGCCAAGACGCTATGCCGGGCAATAATCTTGTGATAACACATCTTGGAGGGGTAATTCCTTATGGAGATTATACTTTCCTGCATTGCAACAGCGGATCCAACTGCTTGGAGGGCACATTCGACCCCGTAACATTTCCATCCTTTTGCCAAGGGGAATGTAGCATCATCTACACTGGCGGCAGTGCAACACTTCGCTACGCCGCCCCACTACCCATTGAACTATTGTGGTTTAAAGGTGCTTGGGAAAACAAATCGGTCAAGCTGGAATGGGAGACGGCCTCCGAAAGCGATAACGAACGCTATGTTATCCTGCGCAGCACCAATGGAAGGGACTGGCAGAAACTGGGCAGTGTTCCTGGAAACGGAACTACCACCGAGCGCCACGAATACGAGTTCCTTGACAATGTCCCCATGCGAGGGGTCAACTACTATCGCCTGCAAATCGTCAGCATAGCGGGTGAAATTGAATATTCAAAAACCATTTCGGTTTCGGCACATGGCCTGCCTTGGCGGGCCTATCCCAACCCGGTCAACGGCCTTTTGAGGGTGGACTTTCCCGACATTGCCGAGGGCAAACTGCTGCTCTTCGACTGGACGGGCAGGCTTGTGCTGAACGAGCTCGTCAACAACCAGCCAAGCGTTGAACTTGACCTTTCAAGTTTACCAGAAGGTGTTTATTGGCTTTGCCTCGATAACGGTGATGGCCAAGTAATAGTGAAACAATGAAAACATGTTTAAAATGAAGCATAATCTGATAGCCTTCCTCTTCCTCCTTCCTTTTTTTTCCATGGCGCAACCCGCTGATTCAATTGCAATTCGGCAGGTGGATAGCCTTGTCCAGGTTTCCCGGTCGCTAACCAACCAGCGCCAATATAAGGAGGCACAAAAAATCAATGACATTGCAGAAAGTGCCGCACTAATGAAACTTGGGAAAGATAGTCCCACTTACGCAAGCTGCCTGTTCAACCATGGCCGTATTTTTCAAGCACAGCGTGAATTGGAGGATGCAGTGCCATTTTATTTAGCTGCCATCAAAATTCAGGAAACAGCAACTGGGGCTGACCCAGGGCAACTGGCTGCCAGCCTGAATAATCTGGGAATTATTTACAGGAACCAGGGGCAGTTGGAAGAAACCGAACAGATTTATTTGAAAGTCAAAGCAATAAGGGAAAAAGTATTCACTAGGGCACATCCCGATTATGCGGCCATTCTAACTAATCTAGGTTCATTATACACTTTTATGTTTCGTTTCAGGGAAGCAGAAAGTAACCTACTGGAAGCTAAGGGCCTATGGGAGAATGACTTGGAAATGGATAGCGCAAGGTATGCCGAGGTATTAGATAATCTCGCTGACGTCTATTATAAAACAGGACGCTATGAAGAAGCAGAACCACTTTATTTAAACGTCAAAAATATACGGGAAAAAATATACGGCGTCCATCCTGAATACGGGCGAATACTAAATGACCTGGCGACATTGTACTCCGATATGGCCCGCTTCGAGGAAGCAGAACGCTGGTATCTCCGTGGTATGGAAGTGCAAGAGGCCACCATTGGGAAAGAAAGCAGTGATTATGCGTGGAGCCTGAGCAACCTTGGACTATTGTACAAAGACATGGGGCGCTACGAAGATGCGGAACGCTCGTTGTTGGAGGCTCGGCAAATATGGGAAAAAATGACCGGGCCCAAGAGTCCGGAATACGGTACCTGCCTTGACAACTTAGCTTCACTTTATTACAAGTTGGGTTTGTTTGAGGCAGCTGAACCCCTTTACAAGGAAGCCCTAGATATTCGGCGAAAAGAAGATGAAAAAGGCATGGAATTTTCAGTCAGCCTAAACAATCTGGCTGTGCTGTACATGGCCAAAGAGGACTACAAAGAAGCCGAACCGTTTTATAAATTATCCAAAACAAATATCGAAAAAACTACAGGGAAGGAAAATGCCACTTATGCCTGGACCCTGAACAACTTAGGTATTCTATATGATAAAATGGGGCGCTATGCTACCGCTGATTCCTTGCTTTCCGAAGCCAGAATTGTTCGAAAAAAAATCCTCGGCAAAAATCACCCCGATTACGCCAATACGCTTGAAGACCTTGCCAGTTTATACCAAAAAATAAAAAACCCTGAAGCTGCCCTGAAGCTCCATTTGGAAGCAAAAGCTATTTTTGAGAAAACGTTTGACAAATCGCATCCACGCTACGAGGAATGCATCCGGAACTTAGCTGTTTTGTATCAAGAACAGGGAAATCACGAACTTGCCGGGCCATTGATGCTGGAAGCCAATGACTTGCAGCGGAGCCTGCTCGTGAAATCTACCCGCTACCTTTCAGAACGGGAGTTGGCTGCTAATGCCATTACTTTCGCCTCTGGCCTCGATGGATTGTACTCCTTTGCCAGACAAAAACCAGCAATAAATTTCAAGCTGTCTTCCGTCCTTTTTGACAACACGATTTTTCATAAAGGCTTCCTGCTGACGGCTTCCAACCAGGTCAAACATTTGGCGCTCCGGGATTCTGCATCGTCCATGCGTTATGAATTGCTGACTTCTTATCATCGCCGCCTCGCCGCCGAATATGCTAAACCCATTGAGGAAAGGGCAGGTGTTGCAACTTTGGAGCAAAAAGCAAATGAGCTGGAAAAGGAATTGGTGAGAACGGTTTCAGGTTTTGGCGAGGCGACGAAACAGGTAACGTGGCAGGAAGTGCAGTCAAAATTGCAGCCTGGCGAAGCGGTCGTCGAGTTTGTTCATTATCAATACCGCACACCGGAATCCACCGATAGCGTGTTTTACAGTGCGCTCGTTTTACAACCGGGCGATGCCACTCCTAAGTTCGTTCATCTTTGCGAAGAAAAATCGCTCGACTCGCTTTTTGGTGCTGGCACGGCGAGGCGAAGCGATTTTGTCGCCGATTTGTACAACTACCATGAACGTGGGGCAACGCCGCTCGGCAAGCCCAACAAGTCGCTGTACGAGTTGCTTTGGCAACCACTTGAAGGCGAGTTGAAGAGCGTTAAAACCATATATTTTTCACCCTCCGGACTGATTCACCGTCTGAACTTGGGTGCAATAGCGCTAAACAAGAAAGAATCGCTTGCCGAGAGGTATAAGCTGATTCAGCTTATCAGCACCCGCCAGTTAGTTGTCCCTTGCGAAGTAAAAATTCTAAATCAGGAAGCGTTGGTTTTTGGAGCCGTGAAATACGAGTTGGACACCGCAATAATACAAAGCCAGCCTGTCGGCATTACAGAGGAAGCCCTTGCCAGTCGAAACAGGGCCAGCAAAGGACTCAGCTTGACTTATACCGATTCCACAGCGAGAGGAGGCCCCTTAGGGTTTCTCGAATACACAGAGGAGGAAATTGCTTATGTTGAGTTGTCGCTAAAAGTTGGTGGAATACAAACGACAGTACGTAAAGGTTATGAGGCCACCGAAGAAGCTTTCAAAACTACTGGCATGGTTAACCATTCGCCACGGGTAATTCATATTGCTACGCATGGTTATTTCTTTCCCGACCCGAAGGAGTCAGGCAACCGTTTGCAGTTGGCCCCGACCAAGGTCGGAGGCAGTGAACCAGTGTTTAAAATCTCAGACAATCCCATGCTCCGCTCCGGCCTCATCCTTTCTGGCGGTAACTACGCCTGGGAAACTGGTAAGCCATTGCGCCCGAATATGGAAGACGGCATTCTCACAGCTTATGAAATCTGCCAAATGAACCTATCGAACACTGAGTTGGTCGTGCTATCCGCCTGCGAAACAGGCTTGGGCGATATTAAAGGCAACGAAGGCGTTTACGGCTTGCAACGGGCTATAAAAATTGCCGGAGCAAAGTATCTTATCATGTCGCTTTGGCAGGTTCCAGACAAGCAAACTTCTCTATTAATGAAGGCATTTTACGAAAAATGGTTAGAGGACAAAATGTCTGTCAAGGATGCGCTCTTGGCTGCACAAAAAGCGAGACGGGATAATGGAGACGACCCCTTTTATTGGGCGGGATTCGTGCTGGTGGAGTGATAACTATTCGTGATTTTTTGGATAATTGGATATTAGGTGGAATCAGCTATACTTCGCACCAATAGGTTTTGTGCAAAAGGGGGATTGGGGGCGTTCCGCCCCCAAGTGGCTCTTCCCCCGACGAACCGATGAGGAGGGGCAAAATCACGTTTGCACAATACCTAATGACGTCGAGTATAAAATAGCGTTATATCCTATGAAGGTTTGTTTCTTTTTAAAAAATTTAGCCTAATGAGTTAACGGGTAAGTCTGGGTTTACTCATTCACTCATGGTTATTGAAACCCTTTTTATATCACTTCAAAATTCATGTACAATGAAAAACAAAATTTGCAGGTTGACCGTCTTTTTTTCGCTCTGGTGCATGGGCCATAGCATTGGTCAGGAGCTGAATGTTGTCAATATTTCCAGCCCGACCGGGTTGGGAATCAGCAACTTTGAACCCGTAACCTATGGCTATGATTTCAAAGCTCCATTACAATCATTGAGCCTTTTGTGCAAAAACGGATACCAAAACACGCCGCCACCGGGCGAGGTGCTTAACGAAGGTGCATATTGTTCAGGCCCGAAAAGCTACACCCCTTCATCGAGCACCCGCTACTTCATGTCCGTGTTCGGGCCGAGGATGCAGGCAAACAGCGGGGTCATCAATTCGGTGTATGACTACCATAGGGGGGAGGATGTCGTTGATGGCAGTAGCCCTACCACTACCCTGCCCGACATTAAATGTATGTGTGACGGCATCGTTTACAAGATAAAGAACGGGACCGACTTGGCTATGGAAAAAACAGAGGAGGGCAGGTACGTCACCGTGAAATGCAATGCAACCTTTAATGGAAATGCCACCATGGGGAACATATATACCGCTTATCGGCATTTGAGCGAAATCAACCCGCTCTTAGTGGAGAATGCTGCCATCAGCAGGAACGGGCTGATAGGGAAAATGGGAAGCAGCGGAGTTACGACCGTCAACCACCTGCACGTCAGCGCCCAGAAAATGGTCAACAACAGGCTCATCAACGTGCATCCCATGCGGCTCTTTAACCCGACTTACAACAAGCACTTGTTGGTTACAATGGATGCGCCGCCTTTGAGCACTACCACTTCGGAGATGAAAAAGGAGCGGGCAAACATCATCTTACTTGGCAGCAGCAATACCTCCTCCGACCCTCAAAACAACTGGGTCATTTTCCGGGTAGCGGTTCCCTATAAAAAAGCCAATATCAGGGCGGTGGTCATCAAAAACGGCACCTACAATGAAAAGGTGGACTTTGAAGAAATCAGCGAGGTGCGTGATGGGAACGCCACTTGGCTGGACAACCCCGTGGTCGGTAACATGAATTTGAGTGTATTTCCTTTCAACCGATACCAATCCACTTACAGTCGTTATAATAGCATCAAAACTGCGCTTGCTGACAATTTCCCTGACCACACCGGGAATACCTATCCTATCCTTAACTCGGGCATTTTCATGACCCCGGCTTATGTTGTGGACATTAAAGCAAAGGGCTTGCCCATGAATTTTAGTTCCGCCGCTTTTGAAGTCTATGTGGTGGATATCTGGGGGAAAGGGGTGAAAGGGACGCTGTAAAAAGTGCTATTATTAGGTGAGTTCTGGCAATGAGCGTCTCTTTTAAAATCAAAACAAGGATTTTTAATAGAATGTCATTCAATTTTGAAGCTCTTGTTAGGTAAAAGTGAAAATAAGACTTGGTCAGTTTTTCCGCTGAGTCTTTCAAAGGATTCGCCAAGTACAGCTTAACGATACAATTGCATATCCAATGAGAAACTTAACGGGAAAATAAATTCACCAAGAACGGTCCCACGAGCCAATCTTTGAAAGTAGTTTTTCCAAATGCCAGCTTGTCAGAAAGGAACGATGTTTTTATCAACCAAAAACGGTCAAACCATTTTGGGGGTAGCATTCAACCTTGACCCGCTGTATAGCATAAACAATAACCATCATCCTTTAAATTCAACAATCATGAAATCACAACGCTGTGTCAGCTTTGCACTTTCGTTCTTATTTTGCCAGTTTCTTAGTGCCCAATCCTGCCTCACACCTGAAAATGTAGGGCATTTTTGGGGTTCTAGAGACCTCAACGCCGGTGAAAAGGTTGCGTTAAAATTGGGTGCAGTTGGATCTTCAACATGTACCCCAACTTTTGAACTTTTAGCAGGTAATTCATTTGGCACCAACTCTTTCCGACTTCGAAGCACAGGTACAGGAGCATCTAATTACTATTGGACAAGAAAAACAACTGCGAATGTATGGGTGGATGCTGTCAAGTTGAAATTAAACTCAACTTCTCATGACTTCTCTATTTTCGACGTTGCCAACAATACAGAAAAGGTCAAATTCGCTTCCAATGGAAATTCCTTTCTTCTTGGAGGAAGCTTAGGGATTGGAACAACATCAGTCCCTACTGGCTACAAATTTGCCGTGGTCGGTAAAATCATCGCCGAAGAAATCAGGGTTGAACTTGCTGGAGATGGTACAGGCGTGTGGCCCGATTACGTTTTCCAAAAGGATTACACACTGTTGCCATTAAATGAACTGGAAAAATCTATCCAGCAAAACGGCCATCTGCCTGGTATCCCAAGCGCCGCCATAGTGAAAGCAGACGGCATCGCAGTGGGTGACATGCAACGAAGGCTACTGGAAAAAGTAGAGGAACTTACACTGTATATGATTCAAATGAAGAAAGAGAATGACGAGCTGAGAAGACGAATTGAAGACATGGAAAAGGCAGCTAAAGATTGACTCACCAATTTCTGAAAACAGCAATATTATGAAATTACTTTTTCGGCTAATCATTTGCCTCGCCATCTTGACAACCATACATGGGAATATCCTCGGACAAAATGTTCGAGCTGTGTGGATGTATAAATTTGAACAATGGATGAATGAGCCAAATTTTGGGAATCGGGTCTCAAAAGTATCAGCAATCCAGTTCAATCTTATATACCTTGGAGTTGACTCTGAGAAGCTCAATATTGCTGGCACCTATAAAGATAAAATCATTGCATTTGTCACACTGGCTAATTCGCTGGGAATTGATGTCCATGCTTTGACCTTGCAAGACCCTCATTTTAGCCTTAGCTATAAGCATGCTGCTGCACTGGCAAGAATCCAAAATATTCTGCAATATAATATTTCAAACCCCAACGCAGCATTTGACGGTATTCACATAGATCCTGAGCCGCACATTCTTATTGATTGGGACCATCCAATTCACCCGTTTTGGACTACCCAACAGGAAAATGAGGCATTAAATTCGGCGGGCAGTCTTGAAGCCCTAGCACTTGCCAATCCAGTCATGGTGAACGAAATTAAGACCAGAAGGGCGGAGGTAATGACTCAGTTTGTATCATTGCTTCAGCAAATTCGTGCTCAAAAAATTGATACTTACAATGCGACTCATGACCCGGATATCATCTTCTCTTCTACTGTCGGCTGGTGGTATAATGAACTTAGAAATGGAACAACCAATGGCTATTTACCCACTGGTGCAACTGGTTTAACCGCCAAACTTCATGTTATTGTGCCGATGGTATATAGCGGAGGGATAGGACAATCTGCCGCTGATATTATTTCAAAGGTTAAAGACGAAATCCAAATGGCACATGCCCCAACCATCATCGGCATTTCTGTCGAAGCATTAACAAATTTTGCTGGGGTACAATCTGCCATAAACCTTTTAACCCAAGGTTTTGTAAGTGATGCTGCCTATCAAGGGATATCGGTATTTCAATTTGACTTCATAACTGGCACTCCCTCCATTGCCACAGGTGTTTACAAAGATTGTGAATTTTTGGTTGGTACTGGATCAATCCCAAATACTAATACTGTAGAATTCCAGTCGGGTGAGTACATTACCTTTCGGCCTGGTTTCGTAGCATTATCAGGTTCAAATTTTAGTGCTTCTATTCAAAACTGCCATTAGGAATTAATGAATGATCACATTTAACGATGCCTTGCCTCAGCGTAAACTACCCTGATGCAGGCTTAAAAAAAGATATAATTATGAAAGCGAAATTTTTCTTTCTGCTCATTATTGTTTCCCATTATTTTTCAGGTAACCTTTTTGCTTTTACAAAAGAATCCGGCGTCTTGGCAAATACCGTTAACGCGATTATCAATAGTATGCCAGATGAAGGGGAGAATAATTACGTTCCTCTTGGAACACCTGTGCTGAATGCTTGGGAAGTTATGCTGAAAGACTTAATAAATGGCAACATCAATGGCGCCTCTACTGGCGCTAATGCTTTAGGATATGAACTTGTGGAATTTACAGACACTCCGAGCAATGCGCTTTATTATTTGCTCAGAACCAAAGTCGGATCTACCAATTATTGGGGAACTTACGTCATGCACTCCAACCCATGTCGGCCCAATTTGATTATTCAATCGCCACACCCATTGCATGATGTAAACACAGGCCAACAAGGCTTGTATGTTTTCCAAAAAATCGATGCCCGTTTTTTCATGATGAGCGGTACGCATCGTTGCAATAGCAGCAGTTTTTCTTCTTGTGATGGAACGACGAAGGAATGTTCTCCGACTAATTCTTCCGAAGCCTATCGTATTTCTGACATGGCGCACGTAGTCAATTCAATATTTCATATCTCCACGAAAGTCTTGATACAGAAAACAACCGACCCTTATTTTATTCAATTGCATGGTTTTTCTCATAGCACTGGCAACCCGTACATAATTATGAGCAACGGAACTTTCGTAACGCCAACCAACGACAAATTTCCTGCAATCGAGGCCAGCATACTAGCACAGGATGGTACGCTTAACGCCTCTAATATTTGCATAGTCCATATTGACAAACCTACTTCAGGTAAATGTTCCGAGTTAAAGGCATTTTCGAATACACAAGGACGACTCATCAACAATTCCTCCGATCCGTGCGATAAAGATGCTACATCCACGACTGGCAGGTTCATTCACATCGAGCAGGAAAAAACCAAATTCCGGGATACCCAGGCAGGTTGGGATAAAATCGCAAATGCACTGGCTAATGTGTTTGCTGCATCCAATGCATCTTCGGTGACTACTAATCCGGTTGGCAATGGGCTTTATGGAGCTGGTAGTGCGCTTTCCTCCAGCGGCGTTATCCCATTGGGTAATGTGGTGACTTTCAAAGCTGGTTCAAGCATTACGCTGACGACGGGTTTTCATGTTCTTTCAGGCGCCACACTTTCTGTGGTTTTGGGTGGCTACGGCTGCTTTCCGCCTTGAATTGAAAAAACTTGCACTAGAGACACCAAGCTAACCAATAATTTTGCAAGCCGAGCTTTGTCTCCCCTAAATGGCGTCTTTGAATCACGAAAATTAACGTGAGTTTGGCGATTGATATATTGAATCATTCCATCAGAGACTGACTCGTTTAGTATTGAAATAATGTTGTGAACATTCAGCAATCATCATAATTCTTAAATATCTAAACATTTTAACCAATGAAAAAGACAACCTTCTTCCGTCTCGTTTCGACCATTGCCTGCCTCCTTGGCATCTATGTTTTTTCCTTCACTCAAGTTACAAATTATGTCTATTTGAAACCAACGAAAGTGTCGGGCATTGAAAATTTTACTACATGGCGGTTTACGGGCATCAGCTTTGCCAGGTCTCCGCTGTCGTATCCCTATGATTTTGTTAATCCGGTTGCTTCAAGTTTGCTTTGCGACCCGGTATTGCAGACGGGAACGGCCTGTAACAAGACCCCGGTTGATGTGCCGGTTGAAAGGTATTTGATTTCGGGATTCGGGCCTCGGATGACCGTAAGTAGTACTTCAGGGATAACCCGAAAATTCGATTATCACCTAGGAGCCGACATGATTGATAGGACGCAAAATATAACCGATAATAACTTACCAGATATAAAATGTATGTGCGCCGGCGAAGTGGTTGAAATTGACAATGATAATGATAGCAACGGTAGGTCGGTAAAAGTCAAGTGCAACAGCACTTTTGAGGGAATGGGAACTACCAACTGGGGGAATATCTACATGGCATTCCGCCATTTAAGCTCGATTGACGCCAGCATGGCGCTAGGCAAGATTGTCAAAAAAGGAGACATAATCGGAATAATGGGAAACACAGGGACCGGGTCAGGCAACAACCATTTTCACTTGAGCCTTCAAAGAAAAGAAAGCGGTAGTTATTACAACGTCCATCCGATGCGTGCATATAATCCTGCGAAGAACCCACATCTCATTGAGGCATTGGATAAGAGCGCGATTGAAATATACTTTCTCAATATTAATACCTGGCAGAGTGATGGTTATGTCATCTTCAGGTTTGCTGTGCCTCATTATCAAGCAAATTTACAAATGATTAGCTTGAGGTCTGGCTCCACAACCAGAACATTTGATATGGAGCAAAGAAGCTATGATTGTCATACCGATACAGACTGCCTCGACGACAATAGCTTTGATAATATGGAATTGTTCGTTTTCCCTTTTACTAGATTAAAGAGTGCATTTCAGTTGTACGATCAGTACAAAGATTTAATGGATGCCAACCATACCGGCAAAAAATATCCTATTAAAGATGCTGGTGTTTTCAAAAAATCAGCCTACGTCATCGACATTAAAACAACCCTCGGTTCAAGGGCCAACCTTAAAACAAATGGTATTGAAATCTATGTCTCCGATATTTGGGGGCAAGGGGTTCGAGCTATGTTGTCTGCTAACGGAATTTAAGTGATAGCATTTCGTTGGAAAGACTTTTTTGATTTGTTGACCACTGATTCTGGTACTGATTCTGCATTTTATTGCGCTCGGCCCTGCGGGAGGTGCGGGAGAAGTATCAGAACCTGTTTTTTTTGGTCGGGGTTTGTGCTGGTGGAGTGAGCATATAAGCGGATATTGGTCGGATTCTACTTGTTAAAACTCAGCTTATGATGCAGTACCTATTCCTTACCGTCTTGGGTTTCACGGTTTTTCTACACCGCGAACCGACATGGGAGACCATTCCCAAAGAAGGGGTGAATGGCCAAACGCCGCTGTCGAAAGACAAGAAAGACGGCATTGCGCTGATTGTTGCCATCAACAAATATAGTGCAGGTACAGGTTGGCCCGTAATCAATGCCCAAAATGATGTCCTGCTCATCAAATATGCCCTGCTCCAGCAAGGTTTTGAAGCGGAGAACATTGCCGTCATCCAAAATGAGCAAGCCACCAAATCGGGGATTCTGGAGGCCATTGAAACACAACTTATCGCTAAAGCGGTAAAAGGGGGCGTGGCCGTTTTCCATTTTTCGGGGCATGGCCAGCAAGTTATGGACGACAACGGCGATGAACTGGATGGTTATGACGAGGCCATCGTTCCTTATGATTCGCCCATGAAATTTAGTGCTGGGGAGTACGAGGGAAAGAACCTGATTCGGGACGAGGAATTGGGAAACATGATGACGAAGTTGCGGGAGAAGCTGGGCAAAACGGGCAACGTCATGCTCATCCTCGATTCCTGCCATTCGGGTACGGGAACAAGGGGCTATGCAACTGCACGGGGAACCGACAATATCATGGCCGACAGCCAGTACATCAAATCCAATATCGCCAGGGCATTTGACAACAACAGCCTGGAGGTGCCGAGTTCCGCAGAACTGGCGCCCATGGTTTCCTTTTTTGGGGCCTCGCCCAACCAGTTGAACTACGAGGCCATCAGCCCCGAAGGAAAAGAAGTGGGTTCTTTGAGCTATGCCTTCAGCCAAACCTTTGCGGAGGCAACTAAGGAAACCACCTACCAAACCATTTTTGAGCGTATCAAAATACGGATGAGTTCCATGGTCCCCAATCAAACGCCACAGGCCGAGGGAGAACTGGACCAGCAAATTCTCGGCGGCAAAATCCTGGGCAAATTGAACTACTTCAAGCCAGGCCCGAACGACTGGATGGACAGCCACCGCCTGAGCCTATCTTTTGGCTTGCTCTCCAATTTGTTCCCCGGCACCAAGGTTGGGGTCTATCCCGATGGCACAAGGGATTTCAGCAAGGCAACGCCCATAGCAAAAGGCGTGGTAAAAGAAGCGGATTTGCTCAGTTGCACCATCGAATTGGATAGTAATCTAAACGGCCAGGCACTTGAAAACTCCCGGATATTCATCACCGAGCAGCAATATGGCAGCCTGGAAGTAAAGTTGAAAATCAACCTGGAAGCCGGTGAGGTGAAAACTGCGCTCCAGGAAGCATTGGCCGAGTTCCCGATGGTGAAGCTGGACGATTTGCACCCGGATTTATTGGTGGAATCAACTGCACAAGGCGCTCCCCAAATCCAGTTAATCACCAACGACGAGCACCAGCTATTCCTTTCCAAACGTAGGGCAACTCCATCGAGGATTGCGCAGCAGCTTGTCCAATCCATCCTGTCGTATGTGCAGTGCAAATTCCTGCGAACCCTGGAAATGAAGGAGGATGAACTGGACGTTCGGCTGGCCTTTGTTCCTTTGTCAGATGATGGCAATGCCTTGCAGGTCCAGCCCATGACGGGCAACGATTTGACGCATTTCAAGGTAGGAGAAAAATTTAAACTGGTCATCGAAAACCATGGGACTACGGCAGCTTATTACACCGTATTGGACATACAGCCGGACAATATGATTACGGTCATTGTTCCAAATAAATGCTCAGACAAAGTAGCAAGTGAATTCCATATACAGCCGGGTGAGCAACAGGTATATGATTGCACATTCATGGCCAGCCCTCCATTGGGCACGGATATACTCAAGCTGATTGCCACGCAGGAGCCATTGGATTTAAGTGCCATTGAATCCAAGCGGGGGCTGATGGAAGAAGAGGCAAGCCCTCATCCATTCGAAAAATTGTTTGCAGCTTCCTATTTGTACAACAAACGGGGAGGGGGCAATTTGAGCCTGTTCCCGGAAATAAGTATTTTTTCAAAAGTGTTTGTGATTGGAGAATAGTTGACGGCTGTAAGGCCTTCTCCTTACGAATTAAAGCTTTGCATAGATTGCTGGAATTAAAACCTTACCATCATGAAAACATGGTTATTTCCTTTACTTCTTATCGCTCCCCTGTGGGTTGTAGCGCAAACCCCCGACTCCACCGTGATGAAACAGTTGGACAGCCTAATCCAAGTTTCCCAAACCCTGGCTGGACAGCAGGATTTCGATAAAGCACTGGAAGTCAATGCCGCCGCAGAAAAACTGGCGCTGGAAAAGCTGGGGCGGGAGTCGGCGGCGTATGGGAATTGCTGTTTTAATCATGGGCAATTACTTATCTTCAAAAGTGACTGCCCGGATGCAGAAAAATGGCTTACAGAGTCAAAAATCATTCGGGAAAAAGTGCTAGGTAAAGAGGATGCCGAGTATGCCTTGAGCTTGAGCAGCTTAGGGAATTTATACTGGCAAATGGGCAATTATGAAAAGTCCGAACCACTTTACCTTGAAGCCAAAGACATCCGGAAAAAAGCATTGGGCAAAGCGCACCCAGATTATGCTACAAGCCTGCATACCTTGGCAGATTATTATTTCCTCATTGGCCAGATTCAAAAATCCAGTAATTATTATCTGGAAGCACTCGAAATTAGAAAGAGCATCTTCGGGGAAAACTCATCTGAGTATGCCTCTGTTTTACTTGATTATGCCGTCTTGCTTATGAAAAACAATCGTATTGATGAAGCCTTGCTCCATATTGAACACTGCATACAAATTTACATAGACGCATATGGCGAAAATAGCAGCGATTATGCTGCAAGTATTGGTACTCTGGGAGAGTGGTACAAGTATAAAAAACAATATGATAAAGCACTCCCATTGATTAAGAAATATTCGGAAATAATTGGAAGGTTGGCTGGAGAATCAAGTATTTCCTACTCCTATGCTTTAAATGATGTTGGCGCAATCCTCCGAAAAATGTATCAATATTCAGAAGCGGAACCATACTATTTGGAAGTAGTTAATATCCGAAGTCAAATGCTTGGCGACAAACATCCTGAATACGGCGTGGCTTTGAGGAATCTTTGCACCTTGTACATGCTCATGGGGGAATATGAAAAAGCAGAACCATATTATGTCGAGTCAAGTTTTTTGAATAGAGAGTTTGCAGAAAATGGCATCGGATTTTTATCAGAGTCTGAATTTTTCGGGTATAATAAGAAGTATATAATCACTTCAGACGAGATACTATTTACCTTAAAACAGCTTAATGGTAAGAAATCTACGCTCTCCAAGGTTGCTTTTGACAACATACTTTTTTACAAGGGCTTCGTTTTGAATGCTTCTATGCGCCTGCATAATGTCTTTCGCAATTCCAGTTCTATGCTCGACAAATATGAACTTCTAATAAAACACAAAAAAGAACTTGCTCAAGAATACACTATTCCAGTTCCAAGAATGAAGAATATACAGGTTTTGACCGACAAGATTGATAAGCTTGAGAAGGAATTAGCTCGTGGTGCAGTAGGTTTTAGCGAAGCTACTTATCAAGTTAACTGGGAAGATGTTCAAAAGGAATTAAACCATAGGGAAGCGGTTATTGAGTTCATTCAATACAAGTATTTACAACCCGAGCCTATCGACAGCATTTTTTACACTGCCCTTTTGCTTCGCCCAGGCGATGTCCAACCCTTGTTTGTTCCGCTATTCGAGGAAAAACAACTGACGGAAGTACTCATGCCTGATAAGTCAGCGCAAGCCAGTGACCTGTTCTCTCAAATCTACAGCCGTGGCGCCCAGCCGCTAAAAACGACGCAACTTACAGGATTATACGAACTCATCTGGCAGCCTTTGGATAGCCTGCTCAAAGGTGTAGAGACCGTCTATTATTCGCCCTCAGGCTTACTCCACCGCATTAATTTTGATGCCGTCCCCATTGATGAAAAAGAGATATTGTCCGACCATTTCCAATTAGTGCGCCTCGGCAGCACCCGCTCACTGGTCGTACCTGACCTGACCAAAATAAGTGCAGCCAACGATGCGGTACTCTTTGGTGGCATCCAATATGAAATGGACACTACTTCTATTGCAAAGGATACTACTGCTCAAGACCTGTTTTCGGGACATTCTTCAGAACTGTCCTTCACCTACGCCGACCGCAGTGTGCCAGAACGGGGGAATAGCTGGAACTACCTGCAAGGCACGGGAAAAGAAGTTTCAGGCATTAATACCCTGCTGAAAAAATCCAAGTTTAATGCCCAGGTATTTTCCGGTGATGCCGCTACCGAAGAATCGTTCAAATCCATCGGCAATGGCAACCCGAGCCCCCAAATCCTGCACATCGCCACGCACGGCTTCTTCTTCCCCGACCCGAAAATAGCGGTGAGTGGTGAGCGAGTGAGCAGTACGAGCGAGCCTGTTTTCAAAATAAGCGACCACCCGATGATACGTTCCGGTCTCATCCTCGCAGGTGGCAACTATGCCTGGCACACCGGCAAGCCGTTCCGCCCGGACATAGACGACGGTATCCTCACCGCCTACGAAATCAGTCAGATGAACCTCTCGAACACGGAATTGGTGGTGCTCTCCGCCTGCGAAACTGGGCTGGGCGATATCAAGGGAAACGAGGGCGTTTATGGCCTTCAGCGGGCGTTCAAAATCGCCGGGGCGAAGTACCTAGTGATGTCGCTGTGGCAGGTGCCTGATATTCAGACGCAGGAACTTATGACGACCTTTTATGCCCATTGGCTGGAACAGAAAATGACTATCCCGGATGCATTCCGCTCAGCACAACAGGAGATGCGGGAGAAGTTCCAGAATCCTTATTTCTGGGCGGGGTTTGTGATGGTGGAGTGATAGATTATCTTGGTTTGGTGCAATGATACCTTTTCCTCCTAAAATAAACGCCTGTTTTCCCTATGCGAAAACGGGCGTTTTCATTATCTTTAAACCCCAACAACTGCCTAAATTAACTCTAGCCAACCTTTAATCTAGCCATGCCCAAAACCCGCTATGCTCACAATCACTGAAGGCAGTACCCACTCAAAAACACAAAATTTTGTTTCCAAAACTACATTTGATAATAGCACTACTTGGTACTCAATCTTTGTTCCTCCAAATAACCTTTTTTACAAAAATAAAATGGCCGAAGCCAAGGCTGTCTGACACTAGCGGTAAGGTTGAGCGAAAAATTTATGGCTCGATGCAACTCCGGAACATCGGCTTGTTCTGGACCTGTCAATCGCTAGTTATGAAGGGAGAATGAGGTAATTACCCCATCAACTTACACCACAAAAAAAGGAGCCATGCTATATTTGCATAACTCCTTGATTATCAGTGTCGGGGTGACAGGATTTGAACCTGCGACCACACGCCCCCCAGGCGTGTACGCTACCGGGCTGCGCTACACCCCGTTTTTTGAAGTTGGCAGTTCGTCAGTGGGCAGTTGGCAGTCAGTTCGTGCTACCACGGTCTTGACTGCCAACTCCCAACTGACGAACTGCCATCTCGTAAAAGTGGGTAATACTGGATTCGAACCAGTGACCTCTGCTCTGTCAAAGCAGCGCTCTAAACCAACTGAGCTAATCACCCGAATATAAGGTTTCAGGTTTTGGGTTTCAGGTTTAATGCTAAGGCATCTAACGGAAACAACAACTCCCAAACCGCTTTCTTTCAAGCGGGTGCAAAAATAGGAAATTTTGGTTGTTGAACAACTGGCTACAACCTTTCATTTCAAAAAAAATGAAAGCCAAGCATTCAATTTGAAACAAGTTGTCATTGCCCATTTAACCCTTGAAAAAACTAGGGCAATGCTTATCGCAGGTAATGCTCCTCCAATAAATCCTTTATTCGCAAGACGTTTTTCTTCACATTGAATTTTTCACTGGCCATCCGGTGCGAAGCGATCCGCATGTCGATTGGATTGGGCGCTGTGATTGCTTTTTTCATGGCCTCAGCCAGTGCAGCCGAGTTGTTCGGGGGAATGAGCCAGCCATTTACGCCATCTTCTACCCCTTCCGGAATCCCGCTGATGGTGGTGCTGATGATGGGGAGACCGCAATCCATCGCTTCGAGGCAGACATTGGGTAGCCCGTCCACATCACCATTGGCGGCCACAACGCAGGGTGCTACCAGCACGTCGCCACTGCGGTACATTTTTGACATTTCGTTGGGGGCAATGTAGCCAGGAAAAGTCACCATATTTTCTAAGCCCAGCGATTGGATTTGAGCTTTCAATTCAGCTTCCAGCGGCCCTTTTCCAATGATTTTACATTGAAAATCAAAACCCAGTTTTTTTAGTTCGGCGCAAGCCTCCACCATGTATTTGAAACCTTTTTTTTCCACCAACCTGCCCACGGCAATGAACGTAAATTTCTCGTGTTCAATGGGCGATAGCATGGTTTCCGAAGTCGGGATGCCGTAGTATTTCGTGACAATGCGCTCGGGGTGTTCCGGTACAAGCTTGGCCATGGAACGCTCGTTGAATTTCGTAGTCCCGTTCACGTAGGCTGCATTGCGGAGCTTGCCAACCAAGCCGCTGTTGTCCACGTAAATGTCCATGGCGTAGGCTGTTGCGCCGAATGGAATGCCCGTGAATTTGGAAAGATAAAGTGTTGTTTCGCCAGCGGCGGTAAGGAAGTGAGCGTGTATCAGGTTGAACCGGTTTTGCTCCGCAAACTTCACCAACCCTGCTGCTCGGAACAGGCAAATCACGCCCCTAAAAAACTTGCTGGGTTTGTGTTTTAGCGAAAAAAGGGTGCGCCAGGCGTCAAGGTATTTTTGCGGCCTGCCCACGGCTACTATCAAGTGTCGGAAAAGATAGGCGGGGGAAAACGGCACATTGGCAATCCTGAAATACTTGTCTGCCAGCTTTTTTTCTTTGGGCGAAAGGTCGTCCCGTATTGCCATGTCTCGAGCGGCGATGGCCATGTCCACGCCCAGCTCGTTCAGCTCTGTCAGCTCACGGGTGATGAAGTTCTGCGACCACTCGTACAGGCGGTTGACGATGAAGAGCACCTTGAGGGGTGCATTTTTATTAACTTTCATGATTTTTAGAATCATTAACTTTCAGATTGGGGGTTGAATATTTATCTGGCGAAAATAAGATTGGATTTGGGTTGAAATGAAAAAGGAAGACCAACTTGGTCTTCCTTTTTCATTTCAATTAAAACTGGATTCCATTAATTCTTCACCTCATCATCAGATGTTTTCATCGGTTTGCGAGGCAGTTGTGCATCCCGCTGCGCCGTGTGCCAAACAAAAGCAGCAGTGATGGTGGCCGCTTGTTTTAGGTCGTCGGCAACGAGGTGGTCATAGTTGTCCATGTTGGAGTGGTGGGTACGGCTCCAGTACGAAAGGCCATCTTGGATAAACTGGAAGCCCGGCACACCGATTCCATCGAAAGATAAGTGGTCGGTGCCGCCTGTATTTTGGAGGGTGAGGGTAGTGGCTCCCAAGTCTTTGAAGGGGTCGAGCCATGCCCGGAAGATGGGCGAAATCTCGTGGTTGCCCTGCAAATAAACGCCCCGAATCTTACCCGTGCCGTTGTCTAGGTTGTAGTAGGCTGATATTTTTTCATAGTCCTTGCCTTTCACCAAATTCCCGTCGTCGTCGTTGTACCCAACCTCTTTTTTGACGTAAGACCTAGAGCCAAGAAGCCCTTCCTCCTCGCCAGTCCAAAGTGCAATGCGAAGGGTACGGCGTGGCTGGATGCCAGATTCCTTGATGGTTTCCATGAGGATTCGAGCCGCTTCGAGCATGACAGCACTGCCTGCCCCATTGTCGGTGGCGCCAGTTCCTGTGTGCCACGAGTCGAAGTGAGCGCCGAACATCACGATTTCGTCCTTCAGGTCGGTGCCGGGTATTTCGGCGATGATGTTGTGCTCCATGCCGTCCTTGTTGGAGTACTCAGCCTGGATTTCCATGCTGAGGGTGATGGTCATGCCTTGCGCCAGCATCCTGAAAATGCGGTTGTAATGCTCCACGGACATGGTCACTTGCGGCAGCACCTCAGCGCCTTCGTCACGGGATTGCCCCTCTTTGGCGCTAGCCTGTGCGACGAACACTGTTCCGAGGTCGCCTTTGTAACTGCGGTCAATGGTGGCCAGTGGCTTTTCATCGTAAATCATTTCACGCAATGCTTTCACGAATTCCCGACCACTCTGGAAATTGCGATTGCCGCCACCTCGTCTTGCCCTTGGCTGCGGAGCGGGGGAGTTGGCCATGTCCAGCAGTTCCTCAGGGGTGAGGCGCTTGGCCAGCGGGTCTTCCCATTCTTTGATTTCCCGGAGCGTATCAATCATCACGAATTTGCCTTTCAATTTGCCTTTGTATTTGTCCAAATCCTCGATGGTGCTGGCGTTGAGGTAGATGACTTCGCCTTTCACCTGACCCTTGGTGGAGGGTGACCACGCTTTGGGATAGGCAATGATTGGCCAGTAGCTTGGTGCTTCGCAATGCATTTCAAAATGCTTCAGCTCCCAGCCCCGGCCAAAAGGCCCCCACTCGTCGAGGTGGACGTTCTGGTAGCCCCAGTCCGTGAGTTGTTTTTGAGCCCAGGCGGTGGCCTTGTCGAGCATCGGCGAGCCGGTGAGTCGTGGGCCGTAAACATCCGTAATCATCTCGGCGGTCTTCATGACCTGACTTTGGTCAAGGCCATGTTTTTTGATGATGGAAATGATCGAATCGTTGACAGTTTCCTGTGCTTGAACGGTCGTAAAAAAGCCGCAAAGCAGCAGCAATACAAGGTAAGTTTGTTTTTTCATGACTTGTTTTAGTTGGTGTAAATTGTGGCTTGGGGCAAATCGATTGAGCAGGGCCAAATTCCATTTTGTTGCGAAGCAACAAAAAACCCAACTATCAAAAATTCAAATTCTTGGTCAGGTAGCCCATTTTAAGCGAGTCCCGAGTCTTGTCGTTGATGCCGATGCCGTTGCGCCTAAATTTATTGGCGGAATCGAATAGACCTTGCCCTTCACTAAGGTTTGAGTAGGTGGGGATTTCGCCAGACGAGGTAATTCCAGTATTGGCCAGGCTGACATTGACGTAATTCTGGAGTGCGAGGCCGCCAGCTATTATCTCTACATCAATACCAAGGAATACCCGCTTCATGTCGACGTCCACCTCAATATTGCTTTTCATCAGTTCATAAAACTCAAAGCCAAATTTTTCTGCTTCAAAGACGTTGCTGTTGCTTTCACGGCGCAACCCACGAGCCCACGGCCATTCGATTGTTTTTTCAACGAGTTGGGATGGGTCGACCTTTGGGTATTCGGCGTATCGAACATAAAGGGTAGCATCGAAAATATAGGCCGAGTCGGCAGCTGACCAATTAATGTTTGTTTTGCTAATGGCATTGCTGAGGAAGGCAAAGCCATTGGAGTTTTGCTGGGGGTTGTTCAGCTTTAAGGGAGAAAGGATGACGGCTTGGCTTGTAACTTCCGGCAATCCATTGTCCCGGTCGATGCGCAGGCGGATTTTCTCACCTTCTTTGAGGAGGAGCACAGCGGAGTCGATGCGGTACAGCCAGTTGGGGTCAGTTGCAAAAATACCACTGTCACGTGGGTATCCCCACTTGTTGCCATCCACTTTTTGGAGGGTGAAAACATCGCCGTTGCTCACTCGCTCCAACTTCACGATGGCATTTTCATAGAAGATAGAATCGGGGATTTTGGCCAATACCGTGGCATCTGCATTTGGGTCGAGGAAGGCTCTTTCCACCCGGATGTAGTGGGCGGTATCGGAGATGTCGAGCAGGCCGTACACCACCGGAATGTCCTGCCACTTGGCGTTAACATCGAAATCATTGGAGCAGGAAAAAACGAAAACCGAGCTAAAGAGCAGGGCAAAAAACAAAGGTCTATTCATCGAGGACTAATTTTTTAGGCTGCAAAGGTACTTTTTTTGGAACAACTACCAACGCTCGGGAGCGGAGGTGTCGGGCGTATTGCAGATGGGCAACGCTATCTGAACAAAGTTAAATCTCCTTTCAAAAGATTGGTTTCGCCGCAGGGAAATCTCACCAAAGCCATCCATGCATAAATTCCAATTTGAGCATCTTTTTCGTTGAATGTTCCATCCCAACCCACAGTTTGGTCACTAGGCAAAACGTTTTCAGCTTCGAAGACCATTTCCCCCCAGCGGTCAAAAATTTGTAATTTTAGAATTATGGTTTCTGAGGTAGGTCCAAAAAGGAGGAAAGTGTCGTTGATACCGTTCGCATTTGGCGAGAAAGAATTCGGGGCATAAATTTTTTGGGAAACGACCAAGTTTACATTTAGAATACTGTCACAGCCGAACTGGTTTTGCATCACAATTCGGTATTGCCCGGTTTCTTGAAACCCAAGAAAAGTCTCGTTTTCGCAGATGTGTTTCGTGAAACTGCTGTCTAGTGTTGGGTTGACCTGCAATTGCAATACCCGCATGCTATCGCAAGCGGTTGCCGTTTCAAAGAAATCGGTAAACTCGCCCGCTTGTTCGTACCCTTCGTATTTTTCTCCTTCGCAAATTGTTGCTTTTATGCTGGATGTTTGGCAAAATGAGCCGACTTCCTCATCGGATAGCACTCGCTGAAAAATCCGCAGGTTGTCCAATTGTCCGTTTAGCGATTGGTTTGAAGCAAAACAGCCTGCTAGGCAATCTTGGTCCTGCCCCAAAACGAGGGCATCAATTTCGAGCGGGGAATTCTCAATTGGTATTGCGCTGCCGACTATTTCACCATCTATGTAAATTTTTCCGAAGCCGTCACTGCGGGTAAAAACAAAACAATACCATTGATTTTCAACAAGTTGTGTATTCAACGGGACATCGGTGCCAATACCGCCAAAGGTCAGATGAACGATATTGGCGAGTTTACGGTATCCAATCACAAAGGCGTTGTTGTCGCTGAACCCGTTGATAATGATATTGATTGGGTCTGCTCCTGATACTTGGAAAGCATGAAACTTAACTCGGCAGGCTACAGTGAAATCCATAACTTCGTGGAGCAACTCATTGGGCAAAACCACTGCACTTTGCTGGTCGGCAGGTATATTGAGGACGTTTTCCACGGTCGCAGCTCCAGTCAATATTCCATGATGCCCATGCCCGGTTTGGTCAAGCACATCCCCTTGGAAATCATAAAAAGCGGACAGCAAACTGTCACAAGTAACCTGGGTGTAGCTTGCTGTTGGCAACAAAATAAAGCAAACAAACAGACAGGGTGAATGGCGTAAAAAAGAAGGTTGTAGAATTTTGTGCAACGTGAATCGCATTATTGGAGCATTTGTTTTCAGAAGTCTTCAAAGGTACTAATATTGCATCTTTCATAAAAAACATTGACAATGAAGATAAAGCACATCATCAGCCTTTTTTGCTGCGCAATCTTTTCTCTCATCGCCTGCAAACTCCCCGCCCAACAAGGCAATATCTACGACAACAACCCCGAACAGCGCCTGCCAATAGGCATGGAAAAAGCCAAGCACCGTCACATTTCCGCCAACGGCGGCAAGGTGGACAAGGTGCGGGTAGAGCCGCCGTTCTGGTTCACGGGCATGGCCCGACCGGAGTTGGAGGTGCTCATTTACGACCAAAATATCAAGGATTACGAAGTGAGCCTGACCAATGCTGAGGGCGTGAAACTGGTGCAGGTTTATCAGGTTGAAAATCCGAATTACCTGTTTGTCAACCTAGAAATCGGCCCAGGCGCAAAGCCCGGCAAGTTCAATATCATACTGAAAAAAGGCACTGACACCAAAACCTACCCCTACGAGCTGCGCCCTCATCCCAGTTGGCAGTTGGCAGTTGGCAGTTCGCAGTCACCCAATCCGCAATCCGCAATTGCAAATCCGAAATTGAACGCCAGTGACTTTATCTACCTCGTCATGCCCGACCGCTTCTCAAACGGTGACCCCTCCAACGATAGCTACCCTGACATGGCCCAAGTCGGCGTTAATCGCCAAAAAATGTACTTCCGCCACGGCGGCGACATTCAAGGAGTGATGAACCATCTCGAATACTTCACGGAACTCGGTGTGACCGCCCTCTGGCTCAACCCCGTCATGGAAAACAACCAGCCCTACGAGAGCTACCACGGCTATGCCGTCACCGATTTTTACAATATCGACAAGCGTTTTGGGTCAAATGAGCTGTACAAAAAGCTCGTTGACGACTGCCACGCACGGGGCATCAAGGTCATCATGGACATCATCTTCAACCACTGCGGCGACCAGCACTGGTTCATCAAGGACTTGCCTTCAGAGGACTGGATTCACCAATGGGCGGAGCACACCCGCCCGGTGTATCGGGGCACCATCAACACCGACCCCTACAAATCCGATTGGGACCAGGAGCGGGTGAACAACGGCTGGTTCGACAACCACATGCCCGACCTGAACCAGCAAAACCCCCGCCTCGCCACGTACCTCATCCAAAACACCATCTGGTGGGCGGCTTACACGGGGCAGGATGCCTACCGCATTGACACCTATTATTATCCCGACCAAAAATTCACTTCGGTTTGGGCAAAGCGCATGGAGGAGGAATTTCCCGGCATCGGCATGTTCGGGGAAGTTTGGGTGGAAAATGTGTCCACGCTGGCCTATTACACCCAAAACAATGGCCTCAGCAAGGATTTCAACTACAATTTGCCGCAGGTAAAAGACTTCCCGCTCAGTTTTGCCCTCACCGATGCGCTCACGAAAAAGAACGAATGGCTCACGGGGGCGATACAATTGTACATGACCCTCTCACAGGATTTTTTGTATGAAAATCCCTACCGCAACGTGCTTTTCCTCGACAACCACGACCTCAGCCGGTTCTATTCAACCATGGGCGAGGACGTGGACAAGCTCAAGGCTGGCTACACCTTCATGATGACGACCCGTGGAATCCCGTCGCTGTACTACGGCACCGAGATTTTGCTCACTGGCTACACCAACCCGGATGGCAAAGTGCGCCAGGATTTCCCCGGCGGCTGGCCGGGCGACCCCTCCAACAAGTTCACGGCCGCTGGCCGCACGCCAAAAGAGAACGATGCCTTCAATTATTTTAAAAAACTGGCGAACTATCGGAAGGCAAACCCCGTATTGCATGACGGCAAGCTAACGCAATTCGTGCCGGAGGACGGCGTGTACGTTTACTTTCGCCACAACGCCGACAAGACGGTGATGTGTATCATGAACTGCAACGACGCTCCAAAAACGCTTCCAACCCAAAAGTTTGCGGAGCGGATGATGGGTTTCAAAAAAGCCAAAAACGTCATCACCGATGAAATGCTGAACAGCTTGGAAAACATTCAAGTGGGGCGGTACACGACGCTGGTGCTGGAGTTGCAGTGATATCAGGACTAAACCTTCCAAGTCTTGAAGACTTGAAAGGTTTCAAGAAGGTTTTTCAAAACTCATTCAAAATGAAATTAAAAGACAAAGCGCAGCTTGAAGCTTGGCTCGAAAAAAACGAGTTCGATGCGGTGGTGGAAGAGCTGAAAAAGCAGCTCAAAACCAGTAAAACTGGAATGCCGCTCTACTCCGATGCCCTCGTCCTGTCTGCGCAGTTGAAAAAACTGAAGTCCGACAAGATAGAGCGGGTGTTGTCCTACGAGCAGGAAAGCCTGTCGCTGAACAATTTCCGCCGAAGTTTGGTTGAATTCATCGAAATGGTGGAAAAATACAAGGGCGAGGAAGCGGACGTGGCACCCGTTTCAGCCACAAAAAAAGTAGAGAAATCGGCAGAAAGAAAAGCGGGCTTTGGTTGGCTTTGGTTGTTGTTGCCACTTGTGGCATTCGGAATATGGTGGTTTTTTATCCGTACTAATCCTTCCATAACTGCTGCTCCGACAGCCAATATCAAGATTTGCAACCTATCTAAAATGTCGAACCAAGGGCATTGCTGCCTCGAAGACTTTCAGCGAATTTCCTTGTACAACGATGGCGCCACTTTGTACGTAACTGCTGCCCTTCCGGGCTACAACAACGACCCGGCCATAAAAGGCATCGTTACTTGGAAATCAGGTGAGACCTTCCCCACCGGGGCTATCAATCTCACGCTCGACACAACCATTGGCGACCTCTGCTACTCATCCATGATTCAACCACTGAACGGCATCAAATGGGTTCCAGGCAATTACATTCTTCAAATCCAAGTGAACGGCAAGGTGATAGCCGAAAAGGAATTTGAAATCATACCTTGAGAACACTGATTTTTTGAAAAACAAACCATGCGAACACTCCTTCCACTCATCGTAGCCCTATGCTTTTTTTCTGCTTGCGCAAAAAAGGCGACAACTGTTTCCGAAGGCAATAAAGCAGCGCAACTAACTGATGATGCGCTTTTCAAGCTCGTGCAGCGCAACACTTTCGAATATTTTTGGACTGGGGCAGAGCCGACTTCCGGCTTGGCTTGCGAGCGCATCCACCTCGACGGTGTTTACCCCGACAACGACCAGCAAGTGGTCACCACTGGTGGTTCTGGTTTTGGAGTAATGGCCATTTTGGTCGGCATCGAGCGGGGCTTTATTACCAGAAAACAGGGCTATGAGCACTTGAAAAAATCGGTGGATTGGCTGGAAAAGGCTGACCGCTTCCACGGTGTCTGGCCTCACTGGCTCGATGGCCGTACCGGAAAAACGGTTCCTTTCGGCAGCGATGACGACGGTGGGGACTTGGTGGAGTCGAGTTTTCTCGTGCAGGGCCTACTCTGTGTACGGCAGTATTTCAAAGATGGAAATGCAGAGGAAAAGGCGCTTGCTGCCCAAATTGATGAACTTTGGAAGGCGGTGGAATGGGACTGGCATCGTGGCCCCGACAAGGAAAATGTTCTGTTCTGGCATTGGTCGCCCAACTTCGGCTGGAAGAAAAATTTTCGCATACACGGTTGGAATGAATGCCTGATTACCTATGTGCTGGCGGCATGTTCACCGTCGCACGGGGTACCTGCCGAAGTTTATCATGAAGGCTGGGCTGAAAATGGGAAAATTGTTGGAGGGCCAACGGCTTACGGCCACAAACTGGCACTTCGGCACCAAGGGCGTGAAATTTCAGGTGGGCCACTGTTTTGGGCGCATTACTCTTTCCTTGGCCTCGATCCCCGTAAATTGAAAGACGGATATGCCGATTACTGGGAGCATAACGTGAACCACACACTCATCAACTACGACCACTGCGTGGCAAATCCGCATCACTTCCCAGGTTACGGCCCCAATTGCTGGGGACTCACAGCCAGCTATTCTGTGCGATTTTATGCGGCGCATTGCCCGGAGGAGGACTTGGGAGTCATTTCGCCCACAGCTGCGCTCTCTTCGTTCCCCTACACGCCAAAAGAGAGCATGGCCGCCATGCGTCATTTCCATGACGACCTCGGCAGCAGCCTTTTTGGCAAATATGGCTTTTATGATGCCTTCAACCAGCAAGTGGATTGGTTTCCAAGACGCTACCTCGCCATAGACCAAGGGCCGATAGTGGTGATGATGGAAAATGAACGGACGGGGCTTTTGTGGAAGCTTTTTATGTCATGCCCGGAGGTGCAGGCTGGATTGAGGAAGTTGGGGTTTTGACCGGTTAGAAAATATTTTATCAAGTTATAAAGTCGAGTTTGGAGTGAGTAATTGTGATTAGTGAATTATTATCTTCGAGTTACTAAAGCCATTCAAATATGAGTTTCCTTCAAAAATTAGCCAATGGATTCGTTAAAAGTGCCGTCAACCAGGTAGGCAGAGACAGTGGCCGTGTTATCAGTAATAAGATATATGGCGATACCCATGCAACAAGAGTGCAGGTAGTTGAAAGCAAAGAGGTTTTTGCTCCAACGGCATTGGCAGAGTTGTATCAGTATGACTTAGTAGCCAAAGATGGTTCAGTAATTCATTTTTCTGACGAATCCCAGTTAACAGAAGGTTGGATTAGGAGTAATTTTCAACCACAAGTTTATGAGTCTTCCTTTTGGGCTAATGTTTTTGCATTTATTGGAGGTGCCTTTTTACCAATTCTTGGTCCTATGTATTGGCTTATAAAATCAGTAAGCAGTTTTTTTAGGAGCAAAGTAGTTTATACGGGCATTCGTATTGCTCCCAACCTAATTATTGACAAAAGGTTTAAGGAAGGTTTTCGCCAAGATGGGATTCGAAAGGAGGAAATTACTTTTTTTCTGCCTATCGAAAAAGAAGAACGGCAGTTTCTTATAAAAGGAATTGTTTGCTTTATGGTTGGAATAGGATTGTCAATATTTCAATGGATAGCATATCAATCTATAAAGAGTGGGTAGGATTGATTTAGAGGAAAAATAATCAATGCAAAAGCCGCTGAGAATCTCTTCACAGCGGCTTTTTCGTGCCCGGAGCGGGACTTGAACCCGCACTGCCGTATGGCAACAGGATTTTAAGTCCTGCGTGTCTACCATTCCACCACCCGGGCATTGGGCATTGCAAACGCAAATGTAAAAAAAAAAGCCCTCAATAAATTGAAGGCTTTGGAGCGGAAAACGAGACTCGAACTCGCGACCCCGACCTTGGCAAGGTCGTGCTCTACCAACTGAGCTACTTCCGCTTATTTCTATGCTTTTCTTCTAAAGCGGTGCAAATATAAGACGGCTAAGTTCAAATTGTCAAATCCCTTTTGATAAAAATTTAAACTTTGTTCACAGTAATTCAAACGGATGGTGATAAGTTCCTGATAGTCAAGGTTTTTTAGAGGACAATTTTTTTATCGTAGCTGAAAAAATACTCTTCACCCAAGCTGACCAGCACGAAGCCTGCGTGGCGCTTTTCGCAAGTTTCAATAATAAGGTCAGATGCCAGTTTCGTATTTTCCTCGTCAAGGTGGCTAAAAGGCTCGTCAAGCAGCAGCATGTCGAAGGGCTGGCAAAGTGACCGCAGGATGGCGATGCGTTGGCGTTGGCCGTAGGAGAGGGTAGCGGCGGTTTGATGGAGGTAGGGCGTCATGCCCAGTCTTTCGGCCCATTCCATCATCTCAGCCTCCGGCACGCAATCCGTTTGGCCGTTTTTTAGCTGAATATTTTCCAAACCGGTGAGCTTTGGGAAGAGCCGCAAATCTTGAAAGACGATGGACAACTGCCGCTGGCGGCAAGCAGCCCAGTCATTCGCCCCAAATTGCCGGACATCCTTGCCGTCGAGGCTTGCCTGCCCATCGTAGTCGTCCCGGATACCGTAGATGATGTGCAGCAGGGTGGACTTTCCTCTGCCCGAGGCAGCGTTCACGAGGTATTTTTTCCCTTTTTCAAAAACGCAGGTGGTAGCATAAACACCAGAATTGACGCTAATACCGTCAGGCATTTCCTTGAGCGGAATGGGGTGTATGTTATTTAGTTCAATCATTGTTTTCGGTGGACGGTTGATGGTTGACGCAAGCCGGGATTTGGGAACGGCAAGCCTCAATCAATAAATTTGCTTGAAATCCTAATGAAATGGCATCTTCCACCGATTGCTGTACTTGCGTTTCAAGCGGCATTCCTGCAACATGCAGTTTATCCACATTTTGCGAAGCTAAAAAAGCCGCTAGTCCGGTGTCCCGTTTCTTATCAAAATCAAAAAAAGCACTGTGTGGAGGTGTCAGGCTGTCAGTTCCCATCTGTGCCGTGAAAGCGATTTTATCGGTCTTCAAGCCCGGTATGAACTCCGCCCCGAAACTTCCCGGAACACAGTTGATATTGTGCAGCAGGGCAGGGTGGCCGTCGAGGTTGATGGATTGCCCCGGCTTGCGCCAAAGGTGGTTGGCAGCAAACATCACATGGTCGGCGGGCAGGGCAAAATTGGCAGCTACCACGAGGTCGTAGGTCGGGATGATTTGGTTTAAAATTGGCACAAGCGACTGACTGTCAGGCACTTCGGCAGGGCCTCCCGGCAAAAAGTCCACCTGCATCCCAATGATGAGCAAGGCCTTCATCAGTAGCCGATTTTGGAGGTAGGCTTCGCAATTTCCTTGCGCAGGACGGCCATTCTGATGGCGGTAGAAGCCGCTTCTATGCCTTTGTTGCCGTGGATGCCGCCTGCCCGGTCCTGTGCTTGCTCCTCGGTAAAGGTAGTAAGCACGCCAAAGATGATGGGGATGCCGCTGGCTATGCTGAGGTGAACCAGTCCATTTGCCACAGCGTGGTTGATAAACTCGTCATGCTGGGTCTCCCCCTTGATGACGCAACCGAGGCAAATGATGGCATCGAAGCGCTTTGACCCCGCCAAAATCTTTGCCCCAACGGGCAGTTCGAAAGCGCCAGGAACTTGTGTGGTACGGATGTTCTCTTCATTGGCGCCGTGCTTGAGCAGGGTTTCTAGGCAGCCCTCGTAAAGGGCGTGGGTGATTTCGGCGTTCCAGTCTGACACCACGATGCCAAAGCTCAAGTCCACTGCGGAGGGCAGGTTATTTTCGTCGTAAGTTGAGAGGTTTTTGATTGCGCTGGCCATGAAAAAGGATTGAAGGATTCGAGGATTGAAGGAATTGCAACAAAAAAAGGCAAGATTCGGTTGAAATCTTGCCTTTTCGTTGAAAATTATCTTTTCAGCCGATTAGTTCAGGCTGCTAATGTACTTGTCTGCTTCCCGAGCTTCGTTCGAATTCGGGTAGGTATTCTTGATTTTCAGCCAAGCTTCCTTTGCGCCACCTCCATCGCCTTGCTTTTGGCTCAACATAGCCACTTTTTTAAGGTAGTATGGTGTGATGATGGAGTTGTCATCAGCATTGGCGGCTTTTTTGTAGAGGCCCAATGCCTTGTCGAGGTCGCCTTTTTCAGCATGGGCGTCGCCCATTGTGCCGTACTTCATGCTTGGCAGCAGCTTGCCACATGGGCTGAAGTCATCAAGGTACGAAATGGCGGCGTCGAATTGGCCCAAGTTGAGGCTGCTCACGCCAGCGTAATAAAGTGCAGCATTGCCAGCGTCTGTGCCACTGTATTTCTTTACGATGTCAGCAAAACCTGGAAATCCACCGCCTGGATTGGCGAGCGCCAAAGCGAAAGAATCCCGCTGAAACTGGTATTCTGCCTGTGCCATTTGCTCTATGGCCTCTTTCTGGCGAGGCTTGATATAGCCAAATTTGTAGGCCAACCATCCTCCGATAATCAACAGCAAACTACCGCCGATGATGAGGATTTGTTTCTGGTATTTTTCAAAAAAGTCTTCTGCTTGTCCGCTAACTTCCGTGATGTCAATCAATACTTCATCCTGTTTCGATGTCTTTTTGCGTTGTGCCATTTTACTATTTATCTGATGTTAAGTTGTAGAAAAATCCTAATTTGAGCATTGGTTTTACGCTGAAAATCGGATAAGGTTTTTCAAAAGTGGCGCAAAAATAAAGAAACTTTGAAATCGAAAGGGAAAAATTCAAAATGCTTCTTGCTTTCAATCAGATTAAGTGCCGCTTAGGTGAACCCCAAAAAATCTCAATAACAAAAAAGCCGCTGTCGAAACCAGCGGCTTTTTTGCTTAATCCTTCATGAACGGATAGTCCGGTTCAGCGTAATTATCCGTGTAAAGTTCGGACGCATCAGGGTAGGGCGATGCATCTGCAAAAGCCTCGGCTTCGTCAATCTCCGCTTTTACCCGTTCTTTTGTGGCTTCCATTTCAGCCTCGGTTGCATAGCCAAAGCTGATGATTTTTTCTTCCGTCACATTTATTGGGTCAATTTCTTGGTAGCTTTTCAGCTCCTCCCGTGTCCGGTAGCTGCCTGGGTCGGATACCGAGTGGCCTTTGTAGCGATACGTCTTGATTTCGAGGAAGTAAGGTCCTGCGCCGCTGCGGATATGTGCCGCCGCTTTGGCAATGGCCTCATGCACCGTCTCAGGCGTCATGCCATCCACTTGCTCGCTTGGCATTTCATAGCCAAAGCCGAGCTTGTATATTTCGGGAACGTTGCTGGTACGTGTAACCGAGGTGCCCATTGCGTATTGATTGTTTTCGCAAATAAAAAGTACGGGCAATTTCCAAAACATGGCCATGTTGAATGCCTCATGGAGTGCGCCTTGGCGGGCAGCGCCGTCACCAAACATGGTCACGCAAAGGTTGTTGGTGCCCCGGTATTTTTCAGCGAATGCGATGCCAGCGCCGATGGGAATCTGGGCGCCCACGATGCCGTTGCCCCCAAAATACTTGAACTCTTTTGACATGAAGTGCATCGAACCGCCTTTGCCCTTGTTCACGCCAGTGAATTTTCCAAACAACTCAGCCATGGCCGCCTTTGTCGAAACGCCCCGACCAATGGCTATGCCATGCTGCCGATAGGCGGTCACGATGCCGTCGCCTGGAATCAACGCTGACTCAAGTCCCGCCGCAATGGACTCTTGACCGATGTACACGTGGAGGAATCCCCTGATTTTCTGTTGGCTGTAGGCCAGCAGGCACCGCTCTTCAAAGCGGCGGATTCGCAGCATCAATTCGTACCAATTCAGGTATTGCGCTTTGCTGTATGCTGCTTTTTTAGCGGTATCTTTTTTTGTAGCGGCTTTTTTCGCCGGAGTAGTTTTTTCCAAAACCATGTTTTGAGAAGTAAAAAATTTAAGTAAAATTGAGTTTACGAAATACCGTACCGTCGTAGGTCGGGAGGGTAAAAGTTTGGGGCCAAACTTGATTCAATGCCTCTGCAACAGTTTGAGATTCAAGTTTTTACCAGTGAAAGCAAGTCGGTGAGCGTTGTTTTTTGATAAACACTTCCCACCATTTGCGGTTGCAAAAAACTGCTTTTTTCCCCAGAAAAAAAAATTGAGTTAAGTCTGCCCCAAACCCAAGCAGCCCTTTCTCGCCTCCCTCGCTTTCTCACTGCTCACCCGATCACTCGCTCTCCTGCTCACCCTCTACCAGACCTGTCAATAAAATTCGACCCCGCTTGTTGGGTGCCGAAAAGCAGCACGTCTTGCACGTTCACGTGAGGCGGACGGGTGGCCATGAAGTAGATAACCTCGGCCACATCGCTCGAACGCAGTGGCTGAAAGTTTTCGTAAACCTTGGCGGCTTTGTCAGTGTCACCGTCAAAGCGGACACGGGCAAACTCGGTCTCCTCCACATGACCCGGCGCTACCTGGCTCACCCGGATGTTGTGGGTATAAAGGTCGAGGCGCATGGACTTGGTGAGCGCATCCACGGCGAACTTGGTGGCACAGTAAACATTTCCACCGGGGTACACCTCCTTTCCTGCGCTGGAAGCCACATTAATGATATGTCCGCTCCGACGCTTGACCATGTTAGGTGCAACGGCACGAGTAAGGTAGAGCAAGCCTTTAATGTTCGTATCAATCATTGTTTCCCAATGTTCGATGTCGCCTTCGTGAATCGGCGAAAGCCCACGAGATAAGCCAGCGTTGTTGATGAGGATGTCCACGTCCCGCCAGGCTTCCGGCAGGTTCTCGATGGCCGACCGGACGGCATCTAGGTTGCGCACATCGAAAGGAAGTGTGAGTAGGCTGGCGTTGTATTTTTCTTTGAAATTGGCAGCCAGTTCGTCCAACCGTTCTGCACGGCGGCCCGTGGCAATGACCCGATAACCGTTCTTGGCAAACAACTCCGCTGTGGCCCGACCGATGCCGGAGGTTGCCCCCGTGATTAGCACGGTTTTTATCGTCACTTTCGACTTGTCGTTCGAGAGGGGCAGTACAAACTCGTCTTCCTCGGATTCGTCCTCTTGGTCGAGGATGTCTTCGAGGGTGGAGGTGAAATTTTTCTGAGGAGGCTCGCCAGTTAATTTTGTTTTTTCAATGGCAGGCACAGCGGCTGGGACAATCTCCTCATCGGGTTCTGCCTCCAGCAATTCTTCCAGCGTAGGCTCGATGCCAGGTTCAACCACGGGCGAAAGTTGCTCCACGGCATCCTCTACCGCCTCGGCTATGGCTTCTGCAACTTCCTCATTTTCAACAGGTTCCGTTGTTTTTTCTGCTGCCGCAACGTTTTCAACAATATCTTCGATGTCATCTTCGATGCTGATTTCCTCCAGTGTTTCCGTCACCTCATCTGCTGCCGCAATATTGTCCGCAGCCTCCTCGATTTCAGCTTCGACTATTTCATTTTCAACTGTCTCATCGGAACCTGCGGGTGGCACCACTGATTGCGGGGCAACTAAAAACGCTGCGTCGTTCTCTGCCGACCTAAGCTCTGGGTTCAGTGCCACCGCCTTCAGATAATACTCACTGGCCAACTGGTGTTCCCCATTGTTGAAATGCAGCAAAGCGAGGTCGTAATTGGCGTAGGAATGCTTGGGGTCGAATCGAAGCGCCAAATTAAAATGCTTGGCTGCCATTTTAGTATCGTCGGCAAACTCGTTGTACAACGTTGCCAAGATGTACTGGGCATCGGCATTTTTCGGATTGAACTCTACCGATTTTTTGAAAAACTCCAACGCCAAGTTCTCCTGTTCCTCAAAATGCTGCAAGGTCAGCATCCCCAGGCGGTAGTACACCTCTGGGAAGTCCGGCTGAATGGCAGCCACGGTTTCGAAATTGTGCTTGGCCTCTTCATATTCGCCCTTGCTCTCGGACAGTTCGCCGAGCAGGAAAAGAGCGTCGGTGTTCTCCAGGTCGTTGGCCAAAATCACTTCCAATTGGCTTTTTGCATTGGAGAAATCCTTGCCGTATTTGGCGAGTGCGTAGGCGTAATAATACCGCATGGTATTGTCCGTGGCGTTGAGCTGCACGGTTTTCCGAAGGAAATCGAGGCCCTCTTCTTTTTTGCTATCGTCAAAAAGTAAAACGGCGTGTTCCAAAACCTCCTCTGGCGTTGAGTGACCGTTCCCATCTGCCCTCAGGACAAGTCCTTCTTCCTCGTCGGCAATCAGTTCCAGCGATACTTTGTCGCCGTCATACTCCGGTTCAACATGGGCAGTTTCCCCAGCAGTTTCATCGTCGTCAAAAAGCGATTCCAGGCTAAAATCTTCGGGTTTATCAGGGTCTTCTCCCACGAATTTGAATTCCTTGCCGTCGGTGGCTTCCTCCAGCACCTCGTTGAGGATGGAGGAAATTTCAACGCCCTCTTCTTCGTCGTCGTCAGATTTTGTGTTGTTGGCTGGGTCGGTTTTTTCTGTTGACCCAATTGCTTTTAGCAGGTCGAGCCCGGGAATGTCATTGAGGTCAATGGCCATTTTGTCATCGGCTTCGGTGCTTTTTTTCTTTTTGCCAATGTCCGTGTTCTCGGCCATCAGTTCTTCACCAGAATCCTGGATAATTTCGGCGAGGGTGCGCTCCCGTGGTGCGGCGGCTTCGGTGGGCGGGGCAGTCGGCGTGGGGCTATCTTCGTCTGGCTGGGGCTGTGGGCTTTCCTCTACCGCTGGTCCCATCGGTACATCATCGGTAAACTGGCGAAAAGCACGGTAATTTCCTGCCTTAAAATCTTCGAGACTGTACCAACGCAGGTTACGGAGGTAGCGCAAAAACTCGCCCACCTCACTAGAGATAGTCTTGGTTATTTCAATTTGCGCCTCCAATTTCTGGTCGTCCTCACGGTCCCGTTTCTGTTTGCGGAGCGCCAAGTATTGGTCTTGCCAGTGGTTCATGTACTGGATGATGTTGCTCACCCGCTCAAACGAAGTCGGCACCGCTTCCCATCCCGAACCGTCCATTTTGGGCTGTGTGCCATCAGCTACGATTGGCACGAGTTGGCCATTGTCGGCCCAGTGCTGCAAGGCTTCGAGTGCGCCATTCATACACTGCTCCGATTTCAGGAAATTGTCTGTCACCAACAATAGGATGGCACCGTTGGGTGAGATGACCGACTGGCGCAAGGGCGAGTTGATATCACCGTCCAAGCATTTGCCCTCCACCAAATAGCCGGATTTTGCGAGTTCTTCCCTGATTTTTGTAGCAGCCTGCTGGTTGTCAGCTTGGAATGCGATAAGATGTTGCTTGTTTTTGGACATAAAGCAGAAAGTGAGAGAAGTGAGAGCGTGAGAGCGGTGAGAAAGTGAGAGAATAAGTGGTGCGAACGAACGAGACCTTGCTCACTCGCTCACGCTCTCACTTCTCTAACGCTCTCACTTCTCTCACCCCTCTAGAGTTCAGCGACAAACTTATTAAAGTTTTCTTTAAATGAAGCGTACTCACTGGTGGCTGGGCCGCTAAATCCGGTATGAATTTTTACGACCCGGTTGTTTTTGTCCAAAAACAGGAGGGTAGGGTAGGCAAAAACTTCCTTGAGCATTGGCAACGACTTGGCGGCGTCCGCTTTTTTGTTGGTTCCGGCATACACCACTTCGTAGGGCATCTGGAAACGTTCCTTGTAGGTGCGTATGGCTTTGTCGGCGCTCGGTTTGTCAGCGTGCTTTTCAAAAGCCAATGCAATTACCGCCAGGTTTTGTGGGTTTTGCTCTTTCAAAAAGTTGACCAAAAACGCAGTCTCGTCCCGGCAATTGGGACACCAGGTGCCCATTATTTGGATTATTTTAGCCTTGCCCTGATATTCTGGGTTTTCGAGCGAGATGGTCTTGCCGTCGGGGTTTTGGAACGAAAAAGCCAGCTTGTCAAAGCCGGGATTGAGGAACGATAGGGAGTCTGGGTTGGCGAGTTTGAACTTGGCATCCCGGCGACCGGTCCAAGTGGTGCGGTAATGTTTGCCAGAATAAAACGCACCAGTAATCGTGCTGTCCGGCAATATTTTTCCTTGAAAAAGAAAAGCGTGGGAGCCGTCGAAAGTAGAGAGGTAGAATTTGTCGGCCTGCACCGTGCCTTCCAGGTAGCGGAAGTCACCTGTTTCTGTCAGAAAAGTGCCCGTGAGGCGGTTACCCTCCTGCTTGAACTCGCCAATTGCCGGGAATGCTTCCTCTGCATCCGGCCAAGATTCCAACCCAAAATTACAAGCCCATTTTCCCGTCAGGTCAAGTGCTGGTGGCTTGCGCAATGCGGTGAACCGCCAATCGTGGCCTTGCTTGGCAAGAAATGGAATGCTGTAGTTTTCCTTGGTTGTCACTACCCATTGGCCGTCAATGGTATTGCCCATAAAAGCCCCGGTGATGTAAGACTCGTACATTGGAAAGTCAATTCGGATGGTGTCCTGTGAGCGGTACTTGCTCCGCCCAAACTTGATGTCGGAGGCGGGTATGACGATGCGTTCCTCGCCGTTGATGACTTCAATATGGAAGGTGGTGTCGTTGTCATAGATGACTTCGAAGGTGAACGGCAGTTCGTACTCGTTCACGTCGGCGAACTTCATGTCCACTTTTTCCGGCAGCGGCTGGCCCTTTGGATTGGGGGAAATGAACTCCGGCGTGAGCTTGAGGGCCGCCCGCCATGGGCCTGGGGGCAGTTTGGTGAAGCTGCCTTCCATGACGAGGCAACTGTGTAGGGCCAATGCAGCCAAGGCTGCGAATATGACGAAAAGGGTGATTTTTAATTTCATGCTTCTGACTATCTGATTTTGAGATGCCAAAAGTAAGGAGTTTTTGGGAGTTGGGAAGGTCGATGAGCTAAGTTAGGGGGTTGTGTAAAAAGTCAAAAAAGCGCTGGGTCGAGTTTTCAATTTTGTGGAATCTACACCACAACTAAAAACACCTACCCATCGAAACAAAGATACAACCCAATCGCAAAGTGATATTCAAGGCCTACGAACAGGAGCAGAAGATAAACAGCCCGGTCAACGTATCGGAGATGGTGCCGCCCGGCCACCTGAGCCGCACCATCAACGAGGTAGTGGAAAGGATACCGATGGAAAAGCTGGCAGTATATTATGCAGGCGGCGGCACCGGTTCGTACCAGCCGAAGATGATGATAAAGGTATGGCTTTACGGCTACTGCGAGCGGGTGTACACCAGCCGCCGCTTGGCGATGGCGCTGAGGGGGGACATCAAGCACAACATGCAGCACAGCCGCTTCATCCTGCGGGAAAAGAAAAAGGTGCACGCAGAATATGGGCTGCTGTCCATCGGGCACAACCTGCGAAAGGTTTACTGCGAAAAATCAGGCTGTTGGGCGGCGTACTAGGCCCAACGGGCAAGCAAAAAGGCGTCATAAAGCCGTTTTTATGCCATTTTTAGAAAAAATCCGATTGGGAAGCCCCATGGCGCTTCCCTGCCGGAAAAAGATAACAACAAAATCAAAGGGGTGGGCAAAATGTCCGGGCAAGCCACATAAACTGGCTAATGGACTTTTTACACAACCCCGCCCGGGGGGGGAGGTTCACCTCCGCTGCCGGTATTTCCCCCACCTGACAAGCTTCTTGTCCCCGTCAAATTGGAAAATAACACCGACCATCCTATCATTTGTGTCGAGGTACCGCAGGAATGAACCATCGCCAAGGCTGATGAAAGCGTAGGGGTCACCATATTTCACCAAAACGCTATCCCGGTGGTCGCCAATGACGATTCCCTTGGCGGTTGGACGCTTGTAATCCGGTACGGTATTCAGCATCACGACCGAAGTTTGCTTGCCAGCATTGATGTTTAAGCTACCTATCATGTTACATTCGTCGAAGCCTTGACTCAGGTAAAAAATCTTATCTTTTTCCCCAATTATCATGCTGTCCTTTATTTGGTCGCTACCAAGTTTGAAATCCGATGGAAGTGTCTGAACCACCTCGGTGCTTAGGTCTATCTTCATAATTTGCGGGATGGTGTTTCTTACGCCGTTCAATATATTCTTGTTGACGTTCGCCAAGTAATGAGCGGAATCCAATTTCAATGCCTCGTCAAAATACTGGTTGGCACTGATGGTGTCTGTTTGCAAGGCACTCAAAATGCCGAGCAGTACCTGGGCATTGGCCATAGTAATTTTCCATTCCGGGTTGTCTTTTGCTATTCGAATAGCCTGGGTTGCGTTGCTTTCGGCTTCCTGCCATTCTAAGGGTTTGCGCAAAAATAACTTCCTATTTATGTTTATATTTGCGCAATGGGAAACAGGGCAAAATTAGTAGAAGATTTGAGACAAAAATGGGTACAAGTATCACCTTACTTGGATGAGCGTAGCAAACGAATATT
>JAIPBL010000021.1 GCA_021739645.1 Saprospiraceae bacterium
ACATAAAAGGAATTGTAGTGTCGGACGAAGCGCTTGAAAAGGTGAATTTGACAGAAGCTAAATTTCATGGGGAATGGAACTATAGTATCGCCCCAAATCAAAAATATAAGTAGGAAGTTATTTTTGCGCAAACCCTAAGCGAGACTTATATCCAAGTCGGTACAACATCCTACACGGAACACCGCTTTAGTTCGGTCGCTCCAGCCAATGCCAATAAGGTGATAGTGAGCATGGAAGAAAGTGGTTCTGGCCAGTTGTTCGTTGATGAGTTTTGTTTGGAAGAATCCAATCCGGCAATTGGAGAATGTGGTTTGATAGGAAACAGGGACTTCGAAACAGGATTAGTAGGGTGGGATTATTGGAACGGTACACCTTCCATCTCTTCCGATTCCTATGCCGGATCGAGTGCGGTTAGAAGTAGTTCTTCCAACTCTAGTATGTACCGCACTGTGGGAATCACGCCCGGTGAGACTTACGAGCTTTCGGCTTATTCAAAAGTGAGTGGTAACCTTAGCTATGCCGAGATTTTCTTGATTTGGCAAGATGCCAACTATAATACCATATCGGATATTTTTCAACCTATCAGCAAATCAACATCTGCTTATACACGATTCTCGTTAAAGGGCAAGGCTCCTTCGAATGCAGTATATGCCCAAATTGGTTCTTACAAAGAAGGCAATGGCTACCAATACCTGGACGATTTTTGTTTAAGCAAAAGTGCTGCTTTAGGCGGCTCAAATTTTGACCTCGGCTGCGGTTGTTCACCAAACATGGCACCCAATGGTGGTTATGAATCCAGCAATATATCTTCCTTCCCATATACCTTGGATGGTAAACCAGCGGCCAGATTAGGCAACGGCGATAATTCAAGTCTTTATCCTTGGCAGCCAGGTATTTCGTCACCTTACCTGTTTTACGTAAAAGACATCCCAAACACGGTAAACAATCCAGAAGGGGATTATTATGTATGGCTGGCAAATAGCGGCGATTGTTGGACATCTGCTACCGATTTTTCCAACAATCTCTTATTAGAGGATGGAGAAACCTATACTTTCTGCTTTTATGCAGCATCTAGGCAGCTTGGCATGAACAATAGTGGCCTACCCAACGGTAGCGTCCCTTCTACTCAAAATGCAGGTCTTATTGCCCTTGAATTTGCTTTCGTAAGTGGTTTCAAGGAGTTGAATTCGTGGGCTGTACCTGCCAGTGAGAGTGCTACCAACCTGAGTTGGACAAAATACGAATACACATTTACCTACAATATTCTAGACCCGATATCAAGTTTTACGTTTACCAATAGCCGTTATAATGTGGGAATGTACCTTGATGCAGTATCGCTTTCTAAAGTAAATTGCCCTGCCGCCGCATCTTGTAATACAGGGGGATTAAGCTATGATCGATGGGGCGGCATTAATGGCGTCAATGTAAGCGATCTCATTTCAAATGTAAATTACCCCAACAACTATAATGAAACAGGCTTTATCAGTTCCTTCCAAGGTCCACAAAATTATAGTGACAATTATGGTACAAGGGTGTACGGGTATGTTGTGCCGCCAATCACAGGCAATTATGTATTCAATGTGACTGGGGATGACAATGTGCAACTATTTTTAAGCACTGACCAAAACAATTTGAATAAGAGGCTTATTGCGGATGTTCCGGGTTGGTCAGACGTTACAGAATATACAAAATATGCGTCCCAGACTTCGGCTAGTATAAGTTTGACAGCTGGGCAGAATTATCATGTAGAATTATTGCAAAAAGAAGGTGGCGGCGGTGACCACTTCCAAGTATATTGGATGAAGCCTGGCGATTCAAATTGGAGCATTATTCCTGGCAGCGCACTAAAGCCAATATGCTCAGTGGAGGTGTGCGACAATGGCCGTGACGACGACTTTGACGGCCTGATAGACTGTGCTGACCCTGATTGTTCAAGCGGCATGAGTGGCAGTTTTTCCGTAGTAAGTGAAGGTTGCGGCGTATCCAATGGCAGTATTACATTAACTCCAACGGGTGGAGACGCTCCATATAGTTATCGCTGGTCTGATGTTGTCGAAGATGCTTGGTGGACATTTGAAGGCAGGACTGATGATGCGTCCGGCAACAACAATCACAGCAACGGTATAAATGGTTACCCGATTTATGTCAGTGATTGCATTCAAGGCAACAAGTCCATGTATTTTAATGGAAACACTGCCATCAGGTACAGTGTAGATGGTGGGTTCATGGAGGTAGCCGCAAACAACCTGTCTGTCGCAATGTGGATAAAACCGGATAATTTATCAGGCACTCAAACCCTGTTTGATGAGGGTGGTTCAAGTAATGGATCTGGGGTTGGTATGGCGATGCAGTTGGTTGGAAGCAGCTTGCGAGCAACCATTAGGAGAGGTAGTTCTACTTCCTATTCTGCGGGATCACTTGTTTTTCCGAATGATGGCAATTGGCACCATGTTGCCATGGTCTTTGATGCTGGCAAAATTCAACTTTTCCTGGATGGCGTAGCTGGAAGCCAAACTACTTCCAACTTCACTAGCCTTACGTCGCACAGCAACAATGGTGGCATAGGTGGCGCCCAAAGTGGTTCTGTCTATTCAAGTAGCACCAACTATTACACGGGGAAAATGGACGATGTTAGGTATTATTACAATAAGGTTTTATCAACTAGCCAAATAGCAGACCTTGCAGCAAAAAATGGCACGAGGACTGCCCTCTCTGCTGGAGTTTATAATGTGACAGTGGCCAGTGCTTCTGGCTGTTCTATCATCCAGTCCATACCTGTCACTAGTGGTGGAAATTATACCAATGGTGGTACTATCGTAGGCGCGGAATCTGGCTGTGGAAGCAATTTTGACCCGTCTCCAATAACCAGTAGTGCAGCACCTAGCCCAGGCAGTGGAACTGCTGAATATCAATGGCAATCAAGCAGCAACAGTGGCTCGACTTGGATTGATATTTCGAACACAAATAGCGCATCCTATGACCCACCAGTTATATCTTCGGCAACCATGTTCCGAAGGGCTGCAAGGTTGTTGCCATGTTCGGGATGGGTTTATTCCAATGCTATCACTAAGTCTTTAACAGCTAACTTTACAACCAGTGGCAGCATTTCCGCCGATGAGAACCAATGCGCCGGTTACGACCCTCAAATTATTACAGGTACAGCTCCTTCAAGTGGCAATGACGTGACCTGGAAAGTTGACCCTCCTGTCAGTGGTAGTGCAAATGGTGCAACTTATACCATTACTAACCAGAATGGCGAACCAATGTACTTGACCGTTACTGGCCAGAATGTTGTGAAGGTCACTGTAAAAGGAGGTCCTCCTACAGCAACATATACAACACCACCATTCGTCAACTTGACCTCTCCAATTAATCCAAATAATGGTACGCCTTATGGTATAAGCCATTTCGACATTTGGGTGAGTGGTGCTGTGAATGGAACGGCAGAATACAAATGGCAAAACAGTATTAACGATGGTGTTACTTGGACTGATATTCCAAACTCAAATACTTCAGATTATGACCCTGCATATATTTCACAAACTAATAAATATCGGCGTGGTGTCAGAGTATCTGAATGTTCCTCTATGGCTGGAGGCGGATGGTTGTTTTCCAATGTGGTTACGAAAGCAGTAGAAGCAAACATAACCGACCCGGGCATCATTGTTGGGGATGAAGACAACTGCGGTAGCTTTGATCCCGGTGACATCTCAAGTGTGACCAATCCTTCCGGTGGGTCAGGGAATGCAATAAGTTTCCAATGGCAACTAAGCACCAATGGAGGAACAACCTGGGCTGATATTTCTGGGGCAACCTTGGCTACAATCGACCCAATTACGATTACATCGACTACGCTTTATCGCAGGGGAGCGAGGCGGAATACTTGCAGCAGCTTCTTGTATTCAAATTCTGTAGTAAAGATGGTTGCGTCCAACTTTAATTCTGCAGGTTCAATCAACGGTGCTGAGTCCTATTGTACTTCCTATAATCCTTCCATAATCAACAGTACAATGTTGCCAAGTGGCGGCATGGATGGATATACTGCCTATAAGTGGCAAAGCAGCACAAATAATGGTGCTACCTGGGCGGATATTTCAGGTGCGACTTCTGTGGATTTCGACCCGGCGACTGCGATGACAGAGACTACCTGGTATCGCCGCCAAACCCGCAGGACGCCTTGTGCAGCTTGGATTAATTCCAACTCGGTTATTAAGGAGGTGAAAGAAACGCCGGCTCCTTCCATCGCTTTTGGCCCTGCGACGGTGAACGGCTTCATTTGCGAAGCAATCAGCTATCAATTTCAAGCGATGGATGCTGGTGCTGGCGCAGACTATTCCTGGAATTTTGGAGGGTATGCCTCTCCAAGCACAGCTTCTGGCATTGGGCCGCATTTGGTTAGCTTCAACGTGCCTAACTCAGCAGCATACACCACTGTGCCAGTTGTTTTGACAGTAACTATAAACGGATGTCCCGGTGTTCTTACCACGAACTATAATGTTCGACCACCATTCACCGTTTCGAGCGTAAGCAGCACGAACCCAACATCTTGTAATACCCCTAATGGAACACTAAGCGTAAATGCAAGCTCGCCATCGGGCACTAGCTTGGAGGCATCCATTAACGGGAATACTTGGGTTTCTTCGCCAATGACGTTCACAAGCCTAGGCCCTGGGAATTATGATGTTTGGGTACGTTACAGTGGAAATGAATGTATGGTTTGGTGGGGAGATAAGATCATTGAAGAGCCATCGAACCCCAATCCTGTCTTTTCCTATTGGAATACAACATCTGCTTGCGTTGGCGCAATATTTACCGTTCAGGGCACAGCAAGTAGTGGAAGTTCGGTAACATGGAATTTCGGCACAGATGCAGTGCCTGCAACGGCATCTGGACTTGGCCCGCACAGTATTTATTACAACACCGGAGGTGTAAAAACCATGCGCATCACCGCTACCAAAAACGGTTGTACTGGGTTTGAAGAAAAGGATTTTACCGTAATTTCCAACCATACCGATGCTGGTACAATTGGATATGATGAAGTGCTTTGTGCGAATGGCGTGCCCACTACCATGAGTACCGTAGTTCCTCCCAGTGGGGGATATGGTGGCGGGACATCTTACGGTTGGGAGCGGAACCAACTGCTCGGCAATGTTTGGTCGGGTTGGACAGCTATATCAAGCTCAAATAATGCATCTTATACATCTGGAAGTATTTCTGTTACCACCATGTTCCGGCGCAAGTGTCGTCGTGGGTCGTGCGGCTCTTGGATTTACTCCAACGAAGTGACCAAAACGGTGACTCAAACCCCAATGCCAACTGATGATTTCTTTGATAATGCATGTCCGGGATTCACATTCGTGGGTTATGTCGGCACAAATGATTTAAACCTTAGCAGCCCTATCTACAGTATTTCTGCACAGCCAAACAATGGATTTCTTGACATAGATGCTGACGGTGAATTTTACTACACACCCAATACGACCTTCTGTGGTGGTGACCAATTTACCTACCAAGTCTGCAATTCTACGACGGGATGTTGTGCATTGGCGACAGCTTACATTGATATGTCGGATGATGACTCACCCGTGCTGAACAATATCCCGGCAGATTTAGAAGTGTCTTGTGATGATGAAATCCCATTGCCTCCAGTGGTGGATGCCTTTGAGAATTGTGGGAACGTTTGGCTGTCATTTGACCAAACCGCTACACAGGGTGCTGATTCTTGTTCCATTTACAGCTATCTCTTGACAAGGGTCTGGACAGCCAGTGATTACTGTGGTAATAGCGAGATTGCAGACCAAGTCATTACCATCAAGGATGAGACAGCGCCTGATATCTACCGTATTTACACGTTGCCGAACGGCAAACGCATGGTTGCGGGCGTTATGGAAAATGTTTCTCATCGGTGGAAGACCATCGGGTTTCCAGTGCAATTTTCTTCGCCGCCCGTGATACTTACTCAGGTTGTTACAAAAGCAGAAAACACAACTATAACTACCCGGTTACGAAACGTCTCTACATCTCAGTTTCAACTGCGGGTGCAAGAGGAAGAAGGAAATGATGGTATGCACGGCAAGGAATCTGTCGCATGGATTGCTATGGAGAATGGCGCAAATGCTGTTGGATTTCCTTTTGAAGTCAACTCGGGATTGGTCTCCAGTGCCAACACCGTGATGACTTTTGGACAGTCGTATGCCGATCCAAATTTTGTTGGCCAAATTCAGACTTTTAATGAAAATAACCCAGCAACACTGCGAATCAATACTTTAAGCAGCAATTCAGCGGATATTTTCTGCCAAGAGGAGACTTCGTTTGACCCTGAAACCAACCACGGGTTTGAGACCGTCGGATACATGGCATTCAATGGTTCCGGCGACCTAAAAAACCAAACAGGGGATATCATTGGGGAGGCAGGAAGCCTTACGATTGACCACAATGCACTCACTGTCAATTTCGCACACCGTTACCACAATCCAGTGGTGGTGTTTGGAGGATTGATGATGAATGGCCCCCAGCCTGCTACCATTCGAATCAATAACCTTACAAAAGCTTCCTTTGATGTGCAAATTGACGAATGGAGTAATTTAGATGGAAGCCATTTGCCCACCTTAGTCAGCTATATCGTTGTAGAAGGCAGCATTCCATTTGACCGAACTGTGGAGTGTAGTGAAATACCTGCAAAACCAACGCTTGGTGTTGAAATTGCTGCTGTGGACAATTGCGATATTTCCACGCCACTCGTCATAACTGACAGCGATTGGAATTTTGATTGCCTATCGGATACGACCCTGACCCGTACTTTTTATGTTAGGGACGAATGTGGCAATTTCACAGAGCTGAAACAAGTGTTTACGCTAAGGGATAATACGCCCCCTACGTTCTCAGTGCCTGCTGACATCACCATTACTTGCAACGACAGCAAGGATGACCTAACACTCACGGGCGATGTGACCAATGAAGCGGACAACTGTGCCACGGGATTGGAAGCTACTTACCTAGACAATTTGAGCTATCAGTCTGGTTGCGGCGGTTATGTGATACGAATATGGACACTGATTGATCTTTGTGGCAACTCGGTCACCAAGAACCAAATCATTAACTACATGAGTGGCAACGACACGGACAACGACGGTGTAGCGGATGATTTCGACCTTGACAGTGACAATGATGGCATCCCAGACAGTATTGAAGGTACGGCTGATTTCGATGGGGACGGTGTGCCCAATTATCGTGACCTTGACAGCGACAACGATGGCATTCCAGACATTATTGAAGCTGGATTTATCGACAGAAATGGGGATGGCATGGTGGACAATGCGTTGACGATGAACTGGGACGCCGATGGTGACGGTTTTGCCTATGGCTATGATGCCAATGATAACAATTCTAGTTCTTCTGCAAGCACTGTTTTCAATATCACTACCCGTGACCCTGATGGAGATGGCTTGATGAATTTTGTTGACCTTGACAGCGACAATGATGGCATACCTGACTTGATAGAAGCGGGAGGCGTGGACACTGATGGAAATGGCCGTATTGACTACCCAGTGCCAACAGATGCAACATCCATGGAAGACAGCGATTCAGATGGTTTTACCAGCGTTTATGACCCGGATGAAGATGGAATACCAGGTGACGAAAACCCTTCTCGTGGACTCATCACCTTTGATGGTGTCCGGTATTTAAGTGGTGACCTGAGCAGCAATCCAGATTCTGATGGCGATGGAATTCCTGATTTCCTTGACCTTGACAGTGACAACGACGGCATCCCTGACTTGATAGAGGTCGGAGGTGTGGACGAAGACGGCAATGGAAGGATTGATATACCAACAGAGTTTGAGGATGCTGTTCGAGATGGTTTCCACGACAACTTCGTGACACACCCAAGGGTACAAACAGAAGGTGACGGAACTATCATTGACGGTAGGGCAGAAGATGTCAACGGTGATGGGTCGGTTTATTTGATAGGAGACGACGACCTGGATAACCTTCCCAATTATAGGGACTTGGATGTTGACGGTGATGGCATTAATGACATGGCTGAACTGAGAATGTTTTCATTTGATACAAATAACGACGGGATACTTGACGTACTGATTGACATCAATAAAGATGGTTTTCATGATTTAATCGCCTCAATTGGGTTTGTCAGTACCGACCCGGACGGCCCAAACAACGATGGTGAGCCTTCTGACGATAATGATTCAGATAATAGTCCGTACAAAACTGTAATATCAGATGGCTTTATTGGCGAGCTTAATGGAGAACCGGATGTGGATGATGATGGTGATGGTTTGCTGAACTTCCGTGACGTGGATAGCGATGGGGACGGGGTTCGTGACAACTACGAGGACCGCAACAGAAACGGAATCGTGGAGACTGGCGAAATGAACCCGCTTAACCGAGACTCTGATACTGACGGGATACCAGATGGCATTGAAGATGCGAATTTGAATGGGTTCTTAGATTTGGATGAAACCAACCCGCTGATAACAGATACTGATGGTGACTTGCTCACAGATGGTCAAGAAGATTCTAATTTTGATGGTATCGTAAATGCAGGAGAAAGTGATCCAAGGAATGCTTGTGACCCGATTTTGAGCAGCAACTGTATTGGTGTCGCCATTCAGGTGAAAGCCAAGCTGCAAGGGCCATCGGTTGGTGCCGGAAATACGGGCCTGATGAAGGATGGCCTAAGGTCAATGGGGGTTGTCCCAACCAACGAACCGTATAATTCGATTGACATGTTTCGACTTGCCAACCAGGGCGGCACGGAGTTTTGTGCCCCGGCTATCTTGAATGTAACCGGTGAAAATGCTATTGTGGATTGGGTATTGATTGAATTGCGGTCTGGCAGCAAATCTGATAGCATTGTGGCCACACATTCTGCGCTTTTGCAAAGGGATGGGGACGTAGTTATGCCCAATGGAGACAGTGTTTTGGTTTTCGACTTAGTGCGGGCAGGCCAATATTATGTGGCATTGCGGCATCGCAACCACCTTGGAGTTATGACTGAAACACCAGTTTTACTTTCAAAAACATCAACTATGTTTGATTTTACCAGTTCAAGCCTAGTGATAAAAGGTACTAATTCAAGGGTCAATATCGGTGGAAAGATGGCACTTTGGGGTGGTGATTTTAACAACAACCGCAAAACCGTTTACATGGGCCCGGGCAATGACATCACTACCTTGTTCTTCCATATTGCCATGCATCCGGACAATACAGAAGTTTTAGCCAATTACATTAGCCAGGGCTATTTGATGTCCGATTTTGACCTTGATGGAAGAAGTATTTTCCAAGGGCCAAGCAATGACAGGAGCGCACTCTTGTTGAACACTATCTTGATAAGCCCTGATAATACCAACGCCTTTTCAAATTACGTAGTTGGGGATAAACTGCCTGAAACCAACTTTCCTTCCGCTGCACCAAAATGTGGAGATGACAAGACAGTTTCTACCTGTGACTACGACGAAGATGGTATCATCAACGAACTTGATTCTGACGATGACAACGATGGGGTTTATGATACCGAAGACATGAATCCATTTAATCCAAATAGCGATAGCGATGCGGATGGGATTCCTGATAATGTGGAATGTAGGGCCGATGGTAGGTACAACCCTGCCGTGGATATGAATCCATTGGTGCAGGATACGGATGGGGATGGACTAAAAGACGGTCAAGAAGACACCAACAAGAATGGAATCCGTGACGGTAATGAAAGTGACCCATTGGATCATTGCAGCCCAAATGCGACCACTCCGCTCTGTGATTTTGACGGTGATGGCATTATCAATGCTTTTGACCTCGACGATGACAACGACGGCGTGGCTGATATTAATGATGTCAATGATTATAGCACAGCTAGTGATAGTGATGGGGACGGTATTTCGGATGGTGCAGAAACTGGGTTCGACGGCATTTATCACGCAGGTATAGATAGCAACCCTTTGAATGCCTGTGACCCGAACCCAGCAATTGGGGCATGCGTGCCTAAAGACACAGATGGTGATGGCTATTTTGAAAATTATCCAATAAATCACCAACTTTTTGACCAAAATGACAATAATCCTTGCATTCCAAGCTCTTCGGTTGGTGTATGCCCGTGTGAAGATACTGACGGCGATGGCAAAATCATTATTTGCTCAGAATCTGCGCAGCCAAACCAAAAAACAAGGAACATATCCTTGTGGTTGTGGCCGCTTTATGCTGCACAAGGCGCTGTTTGCGGCCCTTGCCAAAACTAGTGTTTTAACTTACTTTGAATAAAATCGAAGCCCCGGTGGATTTATGTCCATCGGGGCTTTTTTTGGAACGCATGCGAAATGACTTGAATTTTTGGTGGCGTTTTTCGATGCTGGCTCCGTTTCTTAAACCTAAGCTATGCGCTTGTTCCACAGCGTTGGCACAGCCAAGAGTTCACTCGCCAAATACGGAAGATTGTTCCTCCCAAGTTCATTATTCAAAATCACCTTCGCCCCAAGACCCATCGAGAAGGTTATCATTCTTTTTCTTATCATCATTAACATCCCAAGAGTCCTCGTCGTTAAATGAAATATCGTCATTGTAAAGCCATCCTTCGACCCAATCTTGGTCTTCGTAATCATTATTTGTAGTCCGATCGTCTTTATCCTGAAAATCCATCCAAGTGTAAAAATCCAATGTGCAAAACTTTTCCCATTCATCTCCAAATTGCTTTCTGATTTGTTGATTGCGCATGGTATCTTCAAAAGCCTTTCCCTCCTCTTCCGAAAGATACTGGTAGGGGTCAAGTCCCTGTGAACGAACATGTTCTTCCCAAATTGCCAAGTCATGTTGTACCGAATCATCTATCTCCTTGCAGTGGCAGTACCCATTTTCTTTTCCGAACGGACAAAACCCGCCTTCCTCGTATTGACAAATTACAACGTCGCCGCCTATAGTTGACGTCCAAGCTACCACTTCATGCTCCATGGCATACAATAAGGCACTGTAATGTTGTCTATCGGAAAGTTGGAGCGGCAATTCCCACCTGAGCCGCCAACTCGACCAAAGCTGATGGATGCTATCTAATAGGTAGATAACTTGAACATCTGAAAGCAATTTTTCGGGTGGAAAAGCCTCGAAAGGTAAGTCGTAAATTTCGCTAAACTTGAATAATTTGGCAATTGCCAAGGTAGTTTCCGCTTCTTCATCTTCGTAGTCAGAAATCCAATCCTGCGCTGGCAACTGACTCGCCATTTGAATAGCATGTTCAATATCCGCCAAAAGCTGCTGTAAGTACTTGACCATCTTGAGGGAGGTTATTTGTGGCTAAAATAGCAATTTTATTTGTGAAATGAATTTTGATTAAATTTTTTCTGAGCATCTACCTTACTTTGGGCAAAACTTGAGAAATGAAGCGGAGTTTGATTTCGGAAAAAGAAGCGGTAGAACTCGCTACTCGACGGCTTTTCCTGCGCCAGTCGTTGTTCGGTATCGGTGCAATGGCATTGGGCAATCTATTCGGTAGTTGCCAAAACTCACAGCGCCAGCCATTCGACCTCGCCAACCCAATGGGCTTGAAATCCCCGCATTTTTTACCAAAAGCAAAATCCGTTATTTACCTCCACATGGCCGGTGCCCCCAGCCAGTTGGAGCTGTTTGACTATAAGCCTGACCTCGCCAAGCTTGATGGACAGGACTGCCCGCCGTCGTTGTTGGAGGGTAAAAAATTCGCTTTCATCCGGGGAGTTCCAAAAATGCTCGGCCCGCAGGCCACCTTCGGCCAGTACGGCCAATCGGGGCAGTGGGTCAGCAACTACCTGCCCAATTTTCATAAAGTGGTGGACGAAGTGGCCATCGTCAAAAGCCTCACCACTGACCAGTTCAACCACGCCCCGGCTCAACTTTTCATGCACACCGGCTCGCCTCGTCTCGGGCGGCCCAGCATTGGCTCATGGGTAACTTATGGTCTTGGCTCCGCCAATGAGAACCTCCCCGGCTTTGTGGTACTCACCTCTGGTGGCAACAATCCCGACGCAGGCAAAAGCGTCTGGGGAAGTGGCTTTTTGCCTTCCGTTTATCAGGGCGTCCAGTGCCGCTCTGAGGGCGACCCCGTGCTTTTTATCAAAAACCCAGAAGGGATGGACACCGAGCTGCGCCGTGCCAGCATTGATGCCATCAACGAAATCAATCAACTGAACCATGCCGAGACGGGCGACCCAGAGACCCTCTCCCGCATCTCCCAATATGAAATGGCCTACCGGATGCAAATCAGCGCACCGGAGGTGATGAACATCAACGACGAACCAGCTTATATCCACGAGATGTACGGCACGGAGCCGGGAAAGACCAGCTTCGCAAACAATGTGCTGCTGGCCCGGCGGCTGGTCGAAAAAGGTGTCCGGTTCGTTCAGTTGTTCGACTGGGGCTGGGATGCCCACGGTACCGACGAGGCATTGGCGATTGACATCGGGATGCGCCGCAAATGCGAGTCGGTGGACAAGCCCATGACTGCCCTGTTGCTGGACCTGAAGCAACGAGGATTGCTGGAGGAAACGCTCGTGGTTTGGGGTGGTGAGTTTGGCCGGACACCAATGCAGGAAAACCGCAACGGCGCCAAAATGCCCTTCAAGGGTCGGGACCACCACACGGAGTGCTTCTCGATTTGGATGGCGGGCGGTGGCATCAAGGGCGGCGTCACGCACGGCGAAACAGACGAAATCGGGTACTCGACCGTGAGCGGAAAAGTAACGCCCCACGATGTTCATGCTACCATCCTGCATTTACTCGGGTTCGACCACGAGCAAATGACCTACCAGTTCCAGGGTCGCCCTTTCCGGCTGACGGATGTGAGCGGGGAGGTGATTAGCAGTATCGTCGGGTAACCTTAAATGAAAAATAAATCACCATGCCCATTTCACGAAGAAAATTTCTCGCAACCACCTCGGCAGCGGCCGTCTTAAATCCATTTGCGGTGATTTCAAAACCAATCATTGAGGCGAATCCTGGCTACACCCTCAAAATATTGGCCACCAATTGGGGCTTTGATGGGGGGTGGGATGCCTTTTGCCAAAAAGCAAAAAACGCTGGCTACGATGGCGTGGAAGTCTGGCTGCCTGGAGAAAAAGACCGCCCTGCATTTCTCGAAGCTGTGGCAAAATATGGCCTTTCGTTTGGGTTTCTTTGCGGCAGCGGCGAATCGGATTTTGCGAAGCATTATGACCAGTTTGAAAAAATGCTGACGGATGGCGTGGCCATGAAGCCGCTCTATTTCAACTGCCACTCCGGCCGTGACTGGTTTGATTTTGAGCAAGGAAAAAAATTCATCCACTTGGGGTTGGAGGTATCCCGGTCGAGTGGCATCCCGGTTTATCACGAGACGCACCGTGGCCGCCTGTTGTTTGCTGCGCATGTGACCCGAAAATACCTCGAAGCCTTTCCCGAACTTCGCCTGACCCTCGACATTTCTCACTGGACAAACGTGCACGAGTCGCTGCTCGAAGACCAAGCGGACACGGTTCAGTTGGCCCTTTCCCGCACCGACCATATCCACGCCCGCATCGGACATCAGGAAGGCCCGCAGGTGAACGACCCTCGTGCACCTGAGTGGGAAAAGGCGGTGAGCGCCCACCTTGATTGGTGGGATGTTGTGGTCAAACGCAAAGCTGCCGTGGGCAAACCCATGACGATTCTTACAGAGTTCGGCCCGCCGACCTATTTGCCCACCATTCCATACACGTTCCAGCCCGTAGCCGACCAGTGGGACATCAATGTTCACATGATGAAAACGCTGCGGGAACGTTACGGGTAATGAAGTTGGCAGTTCCCGACCTTGGCCAGGGTGGGCAATTGGCTGTCAGTGCGGAGTAAGCAGTTCCTGACTGCCAACTGCCAACTGACTAACTGCCAACTAAAACATATCTTTGCCGCAAATTATAAACGACGACGAATGGAAAACTTGAAAGCCTTCGCCAAAGAGGTCTGGCTATTTTTGTCCAGCGGCATTTTCTTGAAAAACTTGGCCATGATATTGGGGGTACTTGTGGGTTTTGCCCTCATCTCCAACTGGTTTTTGGGCTGCTACACCAACCATGGCGAGTCGGTGCAGGTAGATGATTTTACTGGAATGGAACTGAGCGATGCCAAACGCAAGGGAAGGGACAAGGACTTCGTTTTCGAAGTGCTGGATTCGGTGTGGAAGGAAGGGAAGCCGAGCGGCCTCATTTTATCGCAAACACCAAATCCACTGGCAAGGGTAAAAGAAGGCCGAAAGATTTATGTCACCATCACGGGCGAGCCTGAATCTTATCGGTTGCCGGACATCAAGGCAAGCGAATACGAATTTGACAGATATTCCAAAAAATTGGCAATGAATGGCGTAAAATCAAGGGTGAAAGAACGGGTTTATGACCGAAAACAGGCAGAAGGCTCCATCCTCTATTTTTACCACGACGGAAAAAAAGTGACAGAACGGGAAGTTAAATCCGGCTATTACGTCATGCCCGGCGACGTGTTGGAGTTTGTGGTGACGGAGCAGCGGAGCAACGAACTTCAAGTGCCCGACATAATTTGCATGAACTATTCCGCAGCAGAATTCCTGGTCAGCTCCTCCAACCTCATCATCGGAAGCGTGAACGAAGAAGGCGATATTACAAGCCAGTCCACAGCCTACGTTACCCGCCAAGTGCCAGCAGCTGGGCAGGCGATTCAGATGGGCGGCCAAATCACCGTTTGGCTTTCGCAAACGCTGCCACCCGGCTGCGATGAAGGCGATGATGCACCCATCGATAACCAGTAAGGTTTTCACCTTCGGCAACAAAAACGCCGATGTGTCGTTTCCAAAATCCGAAACCATTCGGTCAAAATCTGAAGTTATCAAGCGAATACATCCGACAATGAAATTTTTACACACTGCTTTTCTGCTGCTTTTTGTGGCATCCCTGCTTCATTCCCAAACCCTCGAAGTGGCTCCCGCACAAGGAAACCCCGTTTTAAGAAGTTTTGCTGCGCAACAAGCTGTCCAAAATGCTGCTTTCGTGGAGCAGTTGACGGGCGTTTATCCGCAAAGCCAACCCTCTGGCGACCGTGCAGGTGGCTGCCCGCCGAGTCTGGAAGGCAATTTCGTCGCTTCTGGTGACAGTCTCGAAATCAGTTTGGATACCTTTGGTTTAATGCTGGGAGTGGAGCCAGCAACGTTGACCATTGAAAACCTTGGTAGCCTGCAATTTGGTGCTGCCGTACTGCACGATACCTTGTTGTACATCACTTATTTTGCATCGCCGGGCCTCACTGGGGCGGAGATTGAAACCCTACAATTCAAGCTTTCGCAGCCCGGCCACGATACGATTGTTCCAATTGAAATCTTTGTCAGGCGGAAGGCGAGGGTGGTGGTCACGCAACCACAAATCGTTCAGCCTGAGTCGATTACGACGTTTTGCCTGAACAGCGAACTGGATTTTGCGAAGCCAAAATTATGCAGCCGCTCCTTCGATGGCCCCGATAACTACGATGGCGCTGGCCAGCCGGTCTTCCATCTTTCTTCCTACGATTACCCAGATACTTGTTTGGTTTACTATGCCAGCCGCTTCCCCGGTGTGGACACCGTGAATATGCGTATCTGCGATGAATGGGGCGTTTGCGATATTTTCAAAGTGCCGTACATCATTCCCGGTGACACGGTTTCCATTGCTTCAAAACCATTTTTTGATGACTTCTCGTACACAGGGCCTTATCCAAGTTCCAAATTTTGGTTGGACAAAAGCGTGTACCTCAATTACACTTTGGCCAAAGACCCACCCTCGGTCGGCCTCGTGACCTTTGATGGCCTCGACCGCCGGGGCGATGTGTACGACATCGTGACTGGGGTGGGGGATAGGCTGACATCGAAGGCGATTGATTTGAGCAATTACAATGCGAACAGCGATGTTTTTCTGCGGTTTTTCCTTGCCCCAAAAGGCTTCGGTTTGCCGGGGGATGTCACGGACAACGTGGTGCTGGAGTTTAGAAACGCTAGTCGTCAATGGGTGAAGGTTGGAACGTATGACGGCATCGGTGAAGATGTGCCGATTGACTCCTTCCCACCGTTCCTTTTTTATGCCATCAAAGTGGATGACGCACAGTTTTTTCACAAAGGATTTCAGTTCCGTTTTTCGGCAACCACCTCGCCGGGCGGCTCGGTGGATTTGTGGCATTTGGACTATGTGCAACTGAGTAAAAATGAAGGTTCAACGGATATTTTTCCAGACATCGCCTTTACGGAACTGCCGACCTCCATTTTGAAGAATTACACGGCCATGCCTTGGAAGCATTTCAAAGGCCATGTTGGCGATGAGACGAAAGACCAATTGACCTCGCATTTTTACAATCACAATGACGATGTGCGTGCCCTTGGTGCCTCAAGTGTTACGTTCAAAGAGTTATCTTCCGGGTCAAATATTGGCAGCTTCTTTACGGTAGTTGAAAGTGGAACCGACAACAACATGGCTCCTCAGGATTTTTTGCTTCGCAACCGGACGATACCTGCTGGGAATTTTACCCAAATCAAAAATGAACTTGATGGAATTCCTGACGGCGGAACGAAGGTGCTCGAAACCACTTTTTCTTTTGTAGAATCTGGCCAGCTTCAACTTTTTGAATCAAATGACACGGTCAAATTGCGGAATACTTTCTCCAACTTCTTCGCCCACGACGACGGCACTGCCGAGTGGCAGGTTTTCATCAACCATGCGGTAGGAGGTGAGCGAATTGCTTCGCAATTTCATACGAACGTCGAGGACACGCTCAAAGCCGTTCAAATCATGTTCCCCCACGTGAACGGGGATGTGCAGGAGCAACTGTTCAACTTGGAAATTTATGTGGGTTCATTGGACACTGACCCAGTGCTGGTGCGCTCATTGCTCAGTCCATTTTACCCGAACAATGTTTACGACACCTTGCAGGGCTTCACCACCTACGTGTTGGACGACTTGCTGGGCACGCCGACACCCGTCACAATCCCCGCTGACAGTGATTTTTTCGTGAGTTTCCAACAGGCGTCATCGGCGGTGCTAGGTATCCCCGTTGGTTTTGACTTGCAGAATGCCTGCGATTGTGGCTGGTCGAATCTTCAGGGCACTGGCTGGAAAAAATTCTCTTCCGGCTTGCAGGGTTCGCTCATGATTCGCCCGGTTTTTGGTGTAGCTTCCAATACCAGCAGCGCTGCCCACGAAACAGCTGGTGTTAAGCCTACTCATTTCAAAGTTTACCCCAATCCAACCACTGGACTTGTCAATTTTTCGCTCAAAGAGGGCAACTTTAACGACTTTCAATTCACTGTTTTCAACAACCTCGGCCAAGCGGTCAGTCAGGGCAATTTGGAGCGCAGCGTTGAACTTGGCAACCTGCCAAGTGGGGCATACCACCTTCGGTTATTGAATGAAAAAACAGGCGAGCTGTTTGGCGAGCGGATTATCTTGGCAAAAGATTAATTCTGCGCCAAATTTTGGCAATTGGAATGCGGCATTGCACAGCAATAAATTTGCAAGTACCTGATTTTCAATTGCTTTTGATTTTTAGGGCCTTTTATTCCTTTCATTTACTTAGCATAAATTATGGACATTACTGTACAAGAACTAAAGCAAAGAATGGATGCTGGAGACGCCGATATCGTACTAATTGACGTTCGTGAAGGCTACGAAAATGATGAATTTAACATCGGTGGAAAATTGATTCCAGTCGGTGCTTTCATGGCAGCCATTCCTGGTTTGAGTGACCACAAAAACGAAGAAATCGTGCTTTATTGCCGCTCTGGCAGTCGAAGTGGCATGGCAAAGCAATTGCTCGTAGCATCGGGTTTTACCAATGTGAAAAACTTGTTGGGCGGGATGCTGGCTTGGCAGGCGAATTTTGGTTGAGAAAGAATAGGAGAAACGCTACGAATGTTTGGAACATTCGTAGCGTTTCTCGTTTAAATTACGATTTGGTTTTAACGTAGCTCTTTACGCCGTCACCATTCAATTTCTTGACCGTCCGCTCGGCTTCTGCCATGTTTGAAAAGCGGTCAACAAGAACGACGGCATATTTTCCCCGGTCAAATAACTCCACACGGGCATTGACATAGCCCAATTTGTTCAGCTTTTTTACTTGCGATTCGGCGAGTGCCTTTTTCGTAAAAGAACCTGCCAGCACCATGAATTTTCCGTTGGAGTAACTTGCTTTTTCGCTGTTGTCAGAAGCGGATGAACCAGTATTGGTGGTAGGGTTTGAGCCTGTGGTCTCAGTTGCATCATCCTCGGCAGGAGCACTACTGGCCGAAGTTTCTTCAATATCGGAAGTGGTGGAAGAAGTGCTAGGCTTGGTCGTGCTGGTTTTGTCGCTGGATGCATTGCCATTGATACCCGTCGAGTCCACGTTTTTGTCAATTTCATAATCGTAAACACCATCGTCTTCCGTCTCGACGGGGTCCACAGCGATTTCAGTCTTGTCTTTTGGATTTTCGCTATTAAAGACATTGGTCATTTTGTACACCAAAAATAGGATGGCGAGAATGCAGATGCCAACGATGGCAATGGTTACGTAGTCAAGTTTGGACATGGCATCAGAAGTTAGGTGGTGAAAATCAATGAGTTAGCAAAAATCGCTGCATTTGTTCTTTGAAAAAAATGGAGCCTTGCTTCAAACGTAAAATTAGTTTGAAATCTTGGAAACAGCAAACCTCAAATTTGGCTGTGGCCAAACAGGGGTATTTCACCTAGCTTGTTTTTGTTGAAATATTGACTTTGGGTGCCATAGCAGGCAGCACCGTAACCTTTTTTTGACCAAGTAAAATTCAGCACTACGCAGTGACTGACCTCCGTCAAATTCCTTATGTTTGCCAGTGGTGTATTTTTTAAAACATTGACATGCGATCATCCAAATATTTAAGCCAAATTCAACACCATGTTCCCGATTGGATTGCGTAAGGTCAGTCAAAAATCGAGTCAAATGAGAACTTGCCTTATTACCATTGCTTTAGCTTACTCCTTTTTTTGTGCCGCCCAGCCTGCCATTGAATGGCGCCAGAACCTCGGGGGCAGTGACCAGGACGAAAGCCGCTCCATTGTTAATACTGCCGACGGCGGCTATTTTCATGTTGGCCGCTCCAAATCTTCAGATGTCGATATCCCATCCAATCAAGGTGACTACGATCTCTCCGTAATGAAACTATCCTCGATTGGAGAGGTGGTTTGGTCAAAAGCTTATGGAGGCAGTGGATTTGACAGCGGTTTTGGCGGCATGGAATGCTCCAATGGCGATTTCATCGTGATTGGCTACACAAATTCCACGGATGGTGATGTGGTCGGCAACCATGGTGATTATGACATGTGGATACTCCGGCTCGATGCTTCGGGCGGCATCATTTGGCAAATTACTTTTGGAGGCAGCGGGGCTGACCTGGGTCTCTGTATCCGACAAACCATGAATGGCGCTTTCATTGCCTCCGGTACTTCAGCATCTTCGGATGGGGACATCGTTGATGCCAAAGGCGAGAATGACATGGTTGCAATACGAATATCCGCCGATGGCAATATCGAATGGAAAAAGAACATTGGTGGCACTGCCGGAGACAGGGGTTGGAACATAATTGAATTGGCTGGTGGTAACTTCGTATTGGCAGGTGATTCCGGTTCCCTGGATGGGGACATGCCTGATACCAACCACGGAGAGGCAGATGCCGTTGCCGTTTTCATTGACGATGATGGTGTTGGAACGGTCACTGGCGTTTACACTTATGGCGGCACAGGCAATGATGAGGCCCGTTTTGTTGGCCAGAAACCTGACGGAGACCTGGTCTTTTCTGGTGCGACGCTTTCTGGCGATGGCCAAGTAACCAATTACCATGGTGGCTATGATTTCTGGGTATTCTCAGCGGATGGCACAACCGGCGAGTTCCTCTGGGGCGATGCCTTTGGTGGCTCCGCCAATGAATATGCCCGCTTCATGCACGTTGCGCCAAATGGGGACGTGCTCACAGGCGGCTACGCTGACTCTGCCGATGGCGATATTTTGTTTAGTTACGGCGGTTCCGATGCGTTTCTGATTCGTGTGAATGGCGATTACGGCACCCTCCGCTGGGGGTTCAACTATGGAGGGGCCGGTGATGACCTTGCCTACGGCGCATGCAATACCTCTAGTGGGGGATTTGTGGTGACAACAGCCTCCAATTCAACTGATGGTGATATTTACAACGCACTAGGCAACAACGATTACTGGATTTTTGAGTTGGAAAATGATGGTGTCTCGATTGCAAATGAATTAGTTGTTGACGAGTTATTTGTGTTTCCCAACCCAAATAATGGCTTTTTCAGGGTAAAAATCCCAGAAAACATCGTTCAAAATTTGCAATCAGCCACAGTGACTGACCTTGCGGGAAGGACCATAACAATCCCTTGGGAGCCATCTGGTAAAGGGCTGGAAATCGACCTTGGCCTATTCCATAACGGATTGTACAATCTCCGTTTGGTAGCGAATGAGAATTTGTTTTTTGCAAAATTGGTCGTACAAAAACGATAGTGCTGCTACATCGGTCTCAGTGAAAAAAGGAATTGGAAAATTAGCAAAATGAACCTCAAAATCATTTCCGCAGGGGCGGGTTCTGGCAAGACTTACCGACTGACCCAAGAGCTGGTCGGGCTGCTGGCCGCAGGGACGGTGCGTGCAAGTGGCATCATTGCCACCACGTTTACCAACAAGGCCGCCGCCGAGTTGCAGGAACGTGTGCGGGTAAGTCTGCTCGAAGAGGGCCTCACCGATGCGGCCAATGACCTTTCCAACGCCCTTATCGGCACGGTGCACGGGCTTGGTGTAAAACTATTAAAACGCTTTGCCTACGAGGCTGGGGTATCGCCGCAGGTGGACATCATCGCCGACGAAGACCAGCAGATGCTGTTCAATCAGTCGCTTTCGATGGTACTGACCAACGAGCGGGTCGAAGAAATGGAGCAACTTTCCAACCGCTTGGGGCTGTCAAAATCAGATTTTGGTAAAACGGACTGGCGAAAACTGCTCAAAGACCTCGCCGAGGTGGTACGTGCAAACGATTTTGGCGAGGAGGTGCTGGAAGTGAGCAAACAACGTTCTTTCGAGAGCTTCGCACGTTTTTTTGACCCAACCGTTGACCGATCGGTAGTGGCCTGGAACGAGCTTTTGAACGAACAAATTGAAGCTGCTATTTCAAGGCTCGAAAATAACGGTGACACCACCAAAGTGACCGCCGATGGCGTGAAATCGTTGCGAGAAATTAAGGCAGAACTCCGGCTTCGGGGGGAACTGAACTGGTACAGTTGGGCGAAAATTGCGAAGACAAAAATTGGGGCAAAAAGCCGTGACGACATGGCCGAATTGGTCGATTTTGCAAATACCCACCTTGGTCACGCAGGCTTGCGGGAAGATGTTAAGTTGTTCATTTTCAATATTTTCGAGTTGGCAGCGGCCGCCATGGAGGAGTTCGAGCGATTCAAAAAAAGCCGGGGACTGATTGATTACAACGACATGGAAAGCTATGTGAAACGGCTGCTCGATGACCCCACGGTGCAAGAAGTTTTAGCCGAAGAACTGGACCTTTTGTTGGTGGATGAATTTCAGGATACCAACCCGCTTCAACTAGAAATTTTTCTCAAACTTTCCCGTTTTGCCCGCCACTCCATCTGGGTGGGCGACCCCAAACAGAGCATTTATGGCTTTCGAGGTGCAGACCCGGAGCTGATGCAGGCCATCATCGAGGGCCAGGGTGGCCTGCAGGCTGAGAACATCTTGGCGCATTCTTGGCGCTCCCGAGAGGATGTAGTTTTTGCGACCAACGCCATTTTTACCAACGCTTTTTCACATCTTCCAGCCGAACAGGTAGCCTTACAACCCAAGCGCAGAAAGTTGGCTTCCTCAACCTCCGCCAACAAACAAGACGAACCGCTTGAAATGGGCAATGCACTTGTCCACTGGCATTTTAACTACGACGGTGAAGGCCGAAAGCCGGGCAAGGATTGGCTTCACAGCTGCATCGCTGAAACGCTTCGGGTGAACTTGGAACGTGGCATCACCATTTTGCCGAAAGGCGAAAAAAACTACCGCCTCGCTCAGCCTGGCGACGTGGCAATCCTGTGCCGTTCCAACAACGACTGCCGGGATGTGGCAGGGGCATTGCACCGGGCTGGGCTGCGAGCAGCCATTTCGAGGGCTGGGCTCATGGCTACTGCCGAGGCAAAGCTGGTGCTGGCTTGCCTAAAATTCATTCTCAACAAATACGATTCGCTATCGGTAGCGGAGATTTTGCTGCTGGCTGCCCGGCTTGAGCTGCATGAAATCGTGGAGGACCGACTGGCCTACCTCGAAGCATCAGAGGAAGGGAAACTGGGCTACAAATGGGGCGAACAACACGAATTTGTACAGCGGCTGAACGAATTAAGGCCGCAGGTGGCCGAGCTGTCCGGCTCAGAAATCCTTTCGTTGTTGTTGGAGGAACTTGACCTTCGGCGCATCATGGTCACTTGGGGAAATGTCGAACAACGCCTTGCCAATGTGGACATGCTAGTGCATTTTTCATTGCAATACGAACAAGCCTGCAACCGGCTTCACAGTGCTGCATCCTTGGGCGGTTTTTTGTTGTGGACAAATGATTTGGCGCAAAACGAGACCGACCTTCAAGGTTCTGGGGAAAATCCGATGGCGGTGAACATCCTTACTTATCACAGGAGCAAGGGTTTGGAATATCCCATCGTGATTTGCCACAGTCTAGAACAGGCGTTGCGGGAGGATGTCTGGGGGATTTCGCTGGTGTCCGAGACGGAAGTGGTTGACTTGGACAACCTGCTAGGCAACCGCTGGGTTCGACTTTGGGTGAACCCCTACGCCGACCAGTTCAAGGGAACTGTGCTGAGTGAACGCATGGAGGCCTCTCCTGAAAAAGTCCAGAAAAAAATGGCTGCACTGGCCGAGGAAGTTCGCTTGATGTATGTTGGCCTGACCCGTGCTAGGGATTATCTTGTATTCCCAACCCGAGAGAAGCAGCCAATTTGGCTCAACCGGGTATGCCATAATGGCCAAGAGGAGCAGCCAGCACTAGATGGTAACTCCAATGAAAGTTACTGGGAATGGGAAGGTAAAACCTTGCTGATGAGCACGGAAGTCGCCTATTTTCCAAACGATTTCGGGCATTCGGTGCTTCATGAAGCAATCTGGCACCAGTTGGCCGAGCGGAAAGGCCGGGTAGATTTTCCGGTGCTACTTGCCAATCATGGAGATATTTCCACCTTGGGTAACAAGTTTGAAATTGCAAGTCAGGATAGTTGTTTCAGCCCTTTTTCCCTGCCAGAAGTACCAGAGCGCCAACGGGTAGCCACTGCATTTCAACAGTTTTTGATGGCTCAAAACCAGCTGAAATCAGGTGTCAAACAGGCTGGTATTGCGGAGCAACTTTGTTCTCAATACACATTGGAAGCCCTAGTGGAGCCTACTGATTTTTTGGAAAAATCTGCGCATTTCAATAAGTGGCTAGGCACTCAATTTGAACCGATGAAAGTTCTCGCTTGCTTTCCTGTCCGCCAAATGGTGGATGGGCGATTGTTTGAAAGTAACATTGACATCTTGCTGGAAACCAGAGCTGGAAATGTGATGGTTTTTTTGAGCAAATTCGTGGGTGATGGGAAAAACAGGCAGAAGTATCTGAAGGGATTGGCGCCATCGTTACATTTGGCGAAGCAGATTCTGCAAAAGAAAACTGGAAAGCAATCAGTTGAGGCCTGGATTGTTTTTGTGATTTACGGCGAGGCGATGCACCTACATTTATAAATAAGTTGGGGCGAAGCTATGCGCTCCGCCCCATGCTAGTTAATGATTTTTGAATTATTGAATTGATTAGGAATTAGTTGCCTGGAACGGTGATTTTTTCAGAGGTCAGAATTACTTTGTATTCTACCTCACTATGTTGTTTTGTCTCGTTCACTTTGTTGTTTGCAAAAATTGGATTGGCCCTTTTGTTTTCTGAATTGAGGTTAAAACCGTAGTTGTAAACAAGCATGCCATCCTTGTGGCCGAAGTCAATAACGCCAAGATCGTTGCCTGGGTTGGAACCGTAGGTGTTCGGTGCAGCAAATGGGTCGTTTATATTGTCAATCAAGTTGATTTCCTGGTTTGTATCTAACGGAATGAAAGTGAAAAGAAGTGTCTCTTTGCCAGCGGAGTACTTGATACGTGGTTCATCAGAAACAAAGCCAAACGAGATATAGGCTTTGTCTGGTGCTTCCATTGGGCCATCAACCCTTGCATTTTCGACCCAAGTGCCGCTGATGTTGTCAAGGCCAGCGTAAACAAATCCCACTGGCGCAACGATGGTAACTTGACCAGTGCCAGTAGTTGAACGTTTGGTTGGAGTAATAAACTCTCCAGGAACTACGAACACGCCCCATGAGGCATTGTCATCCATCAATTTCAACTTGAAATTCAAGTCCGTAATTGCGTTCTCAGTTTGTGCAGAAAGCTGAAAGCTAAGTAGGAAGGAAAAACTGATGATGATGATGTTGTGGAAAGTGTTCATTGTTCTTGATTTTTATTGCTGTGTGAGACCTTTTTTCCGTTTGATTCAACAAATATGTCGGTTAAGAAAAGGTATTTTTGACTGTTTTTTCTAAAACTGTGACGTTCTTAAGAAGAAGGTTATTTGATAAAAATTAAATTAGAGCCCCAATTAGACTAGTTTATGTTGCCGAAATAGGAATTGGTAGGGTAGGGTAACGTGACTACGGATATATTGTCAAAATGATTTTTTTTTCAGCCTTTGGTTACGATACTTTCTCTTTACCTCTTCAAGGCCTTTTTATATTTGCAATAAAACAGGAAAGAGGGTTTCTTGAGTTCATTAATTTGGTCGCAACAAAACCTCTTGAGTGAACAATTAAAATTCAAGACAAAACATGATACAAAGAATTCAATCCATTTTCTTATTGCTTGCAGCTGCATCAGGATTTGGAGTGCTAGCGTTGCCATTTGCTTCAACGAATGAAGGTGTCCAATCTTCGACGTTGTTTTCGGACAAGGTCTATTCCATTAATGATAATATTGGACTGCTAGTTCTTTTTGCAGTGGCAGGAGCTTTGTCAATTGCAGCTATTTTTCTCTTCAACAACAGACAGCTTCAAATGAAAATTGGAAGGATAGCATTGGTTTCAAATATCCTTGGGATAATATTGGCAACTATTCTTTTCTGGCAGGATTTGGCTGGAATTGGCACTTCCGCTGTGGAGGATGGACTTGGTGGTTACCTGCCTTTTCTATTCATTATATTTTCAGCCTTGGCACTAAGAGCCATCAAAAAGGATGAAACATTGGTTCGGTCAGCTGATAGGCTGCGATAAAATGAAGCTGAATTATGCTACAAAAAAAGGTCGTTACTTGCGATGCAGGTAACGACCTTTCTTTATCAAATCAGGCTCGTGTCTTTATTGAGACTTTTTGTTGACTCCACGCCGTGCGGCATAGTTAACTTTTAGTTGGCCAATCCTTCTAAGTTTTGTTTTCACATCCTGAACAATACCCATCGTAATTTCACCATCAACCCGAAGGGAAGAAGTAATCCTTGGACGAAGGGCAGGTTGTACCGTTTGCTTGTGATTTTCAACAAAAAGTGGGATATCTTCCACTGTCTTAAAAGAATCATCTAGCTGAATCCGTGGCGCAGTACCGTAAATGGCTTGAAACCGCTCCATTGGTCGGCCAATATAGATGTAGTGTACCAGTGATTTTTGTTCAAGTTTCTCCAATTCAGTCGCAGAAGGCATTTGAACTTTTACCTTAAGTTCTGTTTCTCTCATCTTGGTGATAACCATGAAAAAGAAAAGAAGAATGAACACAATATCTGGTAGAGATGCAGTCGAAATAGTTGGAGCTGTATCCCCTCGTTTTTTCTGAAATTTACCCATAACTGTAAAGTTTAAATGGCTGTGAATGTAGTGATTAAAGGGAACATCTATTTCGACTCTTCACCGTAAGATGTAGCTTCTGCCTCTGAAAGAACAAAAGGAATTTTTGCCTTAATCTTGTCTTTCTTTGCCTTAGGCAAATCATCGGAGTAGTGTTCACCAAACTGAGTTTGGCTTTCCTCTTCCCACAGTTCATTGTATGCAGCTTTCAACTCATTGTACACCTCAATATAGGTTCCGTACTTTGTCCCACGGTCATTTTTCAATGAAATGATTGCCGCATTTGGGAACTCAGCTAAGTCGGCCTTTTTTGAAGGGTTCATGATGAACTCCTTAGCTCTTTCACGCAATTCATCTACGTTTGCCGGTTCGCCACGAACCAAGAGTTGATTTTGAGCATTCACCAAAACCGAGAAGACATTTCGCTGATTAATCTGAATGTTCTCTGGTGGTTCTTCCGACCATTCTGGGAGACGAACCGTGATGCCTCGTTCTACATCAATGGTTGTTGTAACCAAGAAGAATACCAGCAACAAAAAGGCAATATCTGCCATCGAACTGGCATTGATTTCGGCAGCTGGCCTACTTTTTTTATTTGCCATGATGGTTATTGATTTTTAAAATAGCCCCAGATTTCCATCAGAACTACAATGACTACGATTCCAACCAACATCATAAGGGAAAGCTGAATGCCTCCGCTGATGACTTTGAAGATGGTATCAGAAACCTTGAAATTTTCAACTGTTGTGCCCAATGCTCCGCCGACGTTGGCATCTGTCATTGCGAATATTATCCCAAACAGGACGACAAGCCCTCCGAAGGCAATCAGGCCTTTTTTGGCAGCTTTGAAATTGCTGAAAATTTGAAGGAGGCTAAGTACCAAGGTGGTCAAAACAGCCAAAATCAGCAAGCCAATGGCTAGGTAAATCCCGGTTTTGAAGATACCACCCTCAGGTGAAAAGGCTTGCCTTTCTGTCGGAATATCCGAGAAATCAGACAACCCTGTAACAATTGGGATTATTGCAATGAGAAACACCACAACAACAGCCAAAAATGCCACTGAAACACCTTTTCTGGATAGATAATTATATGCAGACATATTGACTTTGTTTTATCTTTTGAAAATGTTGTTGGCAAACAGCATGTCAACCAAAGTGACAGAAGACTCTTCCATCTTGTTGGTAATGCCGTCAATCTTTGAGACAGCATAATTGTAAAAAATCTGCATGATGATAGCCACGAGAAGACCAAATACCGTAGTCAACAAGGCAACTTTGATACCACCAGCAACGATAGTTGGAGAGATATCACCTACTTGTTCAATACGGTCAAAGGCTTCCACCATACCGATTACTGTACCCATGAAACCGAGCATAGGAGCAAGTGCAATCACCAATGAAATCCAAATAAGGCCTTTTTCCAAAAGACCCATTTGAACACTGCCATAAGAAACGATCGCTTTTTCAACGGCATCAGGGCCATGTTGAACGTTGCGCAGTCCTTCGTAAAGAACACTGGCAGCTGGGCCTTGAGTAGAGCGGCAAACTTCCATTGCACCATTCACGTCCCCATTCTTCAAGTTGTTGTCAATCTTTGTGAGCAGCTTTTCCGTGTTAACGGATGCGAGATTCAAGGTGATGATCCGCTCAATACAAAGCCCCAGGCCCAAAATCAAGCAAAAAAGGATAGGAAGCATGAATATCCAATTACCTTGGATGAACTTCTCTTTCAGCATCTGAACGCCCGATGATGACTCTACAGGAGCAGCTGGTGCTTCTTCTTCTTCAACAGCTGGTGTAGTAATGGTTTGCTGAGCTGCGGTGTCAGTGGCCTGAGCACTTGAATCGGCAGGGTCTTGGGCGCTAACATAGTTAGTAGTGAAAGTCACCAGGCCGAAGACGAGCAAAAGAGCTAATAATTTGCGCATAGTCGTAAGATTTTACGTTTAAATTTAGTTAATCGTTACCTGAAATTAAATTGTGGGATAATTCCCAGTTTGTTGATTCTGAACTCCGATGTTTTGTTCCCTCCAGAATAAAAAATCAGCGGAGAGATAGGGATTCGAACCCTAGATACCCTTTTGGAGTATACACACTTTCCAGGCGTGCGCCTTCGACCACTCGGCCATCTCTCCGTGTGTTTTCTTTTACAGGAAAAAGCCCTGCTGTTTTTAAGCCGCCGCAAAAATTGCAAAAAGAAACTACAATTCAAAAATTTTTAAAAGCGGACGGTTCTTCAAATTAAAATTTGGGACTGGATAAGGCTATACAAGTTTACATCATAGTAGAAAAGATGGGGCAAGTTTAAGAAAGAGTTGTGTAAGCCCAAGATATTTTATCAAAAATATTTTTAGAATTGTTTGTTGTAGCGTTTGCTACCGCTTGTAAATCAAGTGATTTCAATGCTGCTACTTTTTCTGCAACTATCCTGACATAAGCACTTTCATTGCGTTTGCCACGGTAAGGCACCGGGGCCAGGTAGGGTGAATCTGTCTCCAAAACAAGCCACTCTAAGGGCAATTCACTCACAACTTTGTCCAATCCAGCATTCTTAAATGTGGCCACCCCGCCTATGCCTAGGTAAAATCCCATGGAGAAAGCCGACGCTGCTTGTTCAACCGTGCCAGTGAAACAATGTAAAATACCTCGAAGGCGCTCATCGCGTTCATCCTGCAAAATATCCAGAATTAATTCAGTGGAATCTCTGGAATGGATGACAATTGGAAGCTCGTGCGCTTTTGCCAAAGCAATTTGTTTCTTGAAAGCATCAATTTGAATGTTGAGTGTCGATTTATCCCAAAAAAGGTCAATTCCTATCTCGCCGATAGCGCAGAAAGGGCGCTTTCCCAGCCAATTCTTCACAATTTCGAGTTCTTGCTCGTAATCATCTTTCACCGAACAAGGGTGCAAGCCCATCATCGCATGCACTTGACCAGGGAAAGTTGACTCAAGTGCAAGCATTTCATCGATTACCCTGCTATCGATATTGGGAAGAAAAAACTTGAAAACACCTGCTTCTAAGGCTCGATTCATCATTTCTGTCCGGTCGGCGTCAAATTCCTTTAGGTAAAGATGCGTGTGCGTGTCAACCAATGCTATTCCAACTAAATTCTTCATTATTTTTTGATAAATAGTAGATAATGAGCACTTTTTAAGTGCGAAAATATTATTATAATTGCAAGAAAATTCAAAAACCGAAATCTGGAGTAGCTAGTTTTTAGAAAACAAAACAAAAACAAAGTGTAAAAATAACTGCAAAGACAATATATTTGCGACCTACGGTTCCCTTCTACACACGTTTTGACGTAACTCGTCTGTCTTGCTCATCCAATTTTCGGCCTTGTAATTAAGGCATTTAAGAACACCTTCATTCAAAAATGGTTAGCCCAATTTAGTAACTTCTAAGTGAAAGCCTTTGAAGTTCGGAATTCTATATTGTTTTGCTAACAGCTGGCAATTTTTAGTTTAATTTTCGGAAGTCTTGAGAAAACTCACCACAAACTAGTTTTGAAATCAGCACAAAAGCGTTAGACAGCTTTTAAAATTAATCTTAACCGGAGGCATCACATTAATCCCAATTTCAGCATCACGCATTCGCAGTCATGTAATAAACCTCCAATTATGGAAAACAGCATAGAACACTTTGAGCAAACACCGAACAAACACATGAAATCTGTAAAATCATTTTCATTTTATGCAGCAGTCTTGACTGCTGCGCTTTGTCTTTCAGGATTAACGGCAAGGGCAGATTCCTTCTTGGAGGGCAATGCTCCAAACTGGCTAAAGCCCTGGGCAGTGAGCGCAGGACTTGATGTTTCTATTTGTTTGGGTGATTCCACCCAACTGCAAGCCACTGGGGCAAACAGCTACACTTGGGCGCCTGCAATCGGCTTGAGTTGTACCAACTGCCCCAACCCAGTCGCTTCGCCCACCGTGACCACCACTTATTTCGTTACGGGAGATGACGGGACTATGGACGAAGTGGTGGTCAAAGTGCTCGTCCCACCGGTTATCCTCAACATTATTTTGAACGACCCCACAGATTGCAACCTGCCAAACGGCTCCATCGCTATCTCAATGGTCGGACTTGGTTCATACGAGTACAGCATTGACGGAGGGGCCGTCTGGCAGAACAGCGGCATTTTCACCGCATTGCCGCCAGGCAACTACGCCATCAGGGTGCGAGGCTCAAATGGTATTTGTGAAATTAGTGGCGGTTCTTACACCCTAGTTGCCCCGCCAGCCCCACTAAATCTCAGCGTCCTGGCCAATGACCCAACATTTTGCGATGTACCCAATGGCTCCATCGTTATTTCTGCATCGGGTGGCATCAGTCCGTTGGAATACAGCATCGATAATGGTCAGACATGGCTGCAGCAAAACGTCTTCCAATCACTTACCTCCGGCAATTACCAAATCAAAGTTCGGAACGGAAACGGCACTTGCGAAACCAGCGGTGGCTCTTTCATGCTCACTGGTTCTCCCGACGAGGCAATTATTGCAGATATTTTCACCGCAAGTCCGACCAACTGCAACGCACAGGACGGCTTGATAACAGTCATTGTGTCTAATGACGGCGGCCAATTTGAGTTTAGCATCAATGGAGGGATCAGCTACCATCCAAACAACAGTTTCGCTGGGCTCGATGAGGGCGTTTACCACATTTTTGTGCGGCGGACTGACGGTACTTGTGCCAAGAGTGGCGGTTACTTCACACTCACAAGCCCCAACCGGCCAACGATTTATGGGGTTTCAAAGGTAAACCCACTTAGCTGTGGCGGCCAAAATGGCAATATTACCATCCTTGCCTTTGGCCCTAGCACCCTGCAGTTCAGTGTTGACGGCGGTCAAACTTGGTTCGGTTCCAATGTCTTCTCCAATTTGCCAGCAAGTACCTACTCAGTTGTCGTGCGAAATGATGATGGCTCCTGCGTTACGGCTGGCGGAACAGTTACGCTGACTGAACCTGGCCCCCCTGTAATATCGCATGTGAATGCGACCAACCCATCGGACTGTGGTTTGACGAACGGTTCCATCATTATTGTTGCATCCGGGGTGGGTCAACTTGAATACAGTATCGATAATGGCATTGCTTGGCAGCAGGCTTCTGTATTTAACAACCTTGCCGAAGGCGATTACCAAGTAAAGGTTCAATACGTGGGTGGAGGCTGTCCGGTCAGCTACGGCTCAAATCCAATTGTGCTGGATGCACCCGGTGCACCACCTGTTATCAGTGCTATCAATACCATGCAACCTTCCGCCTGTGGTGTGACTGATGGCTCAATTTCTATTGTGGCGAGCGCCAGTGGGCCGCTTTCTTACAGTATAAATGGCGGCAATAGTTTCCAGACCTTCAATGTTTTCAATAGCCTTGGGGCTGGCGATTACCAAATTGTGGTAAAATTGACCAACGGAAACTGCTCAACCGCTGGCACGGCCAACCTTTTTTACAGCGGCTGTACCGATACTATCCAAGTCACGATACCATGGAACATCAATACCGACTACTGTATTGACCCTGCAGTGTTCAACAACCTTGGAACCATCACCAGTGCTGTTTTTTTGGATGTAGGCAATGCACTTACGGTGGCTGGCGCAAACATCAATCAAAACTGCCTGACGCTTTCTCCATCACCAGGGTTCACGGGCCTTTCGCCCGACCTGATTTGTGTGGTTCATTGCTTCAACAACAGCACTACCATTTGTGATACTACCTACTTGCAAGTGACCGTGGAAGGTGTGGTAATCTGTGACGACGTGTTCAGCACCGACAGCGTTTCGATTAGCTACACTGGCAACCCAACGAATTACTGCGTACCAGTTCCGCTCACCGATTTATTGGGTTTTGAACTGTACCTCAACGGTGCGCCGCTGGTCAGTCCGTTCGCCTGCGACTTTGAACCAACGACGGCCTACTCCTTCACCTTTTTGCCGGGCGCAGGTTTCAGTGGGCCTTATTCTTTGGATTCCTGGTCGGTGAACGGCAATTCCTACGCCGGCTATTTCAATGATGCCAATGAGTTGCTGGCGCTCATGCTTGCCTTTGACCCCAATGGAAACTGGCAGATAAACCTTTCCACCGGCTTGATTTACGGCGGTGACCAAAACGCCAACTATGGCGACATGGAGGTGACGCATATCCCCAGTGGCTCGACCACTGTCTTGAACACCAACACGACCTTTTTGCCTACTGGCTTCACAGTGGGATTAGCTGACCCAGGCGTTTCGGTGCTGGTGGTACAAAACCCAGTGGACGGTTGCGCTGACACGCTTTACATCAATGCCATTCTTTACCCTATTACCACCGACACGGTCTATTTAACCACCAACGTGAATATTCCGACCGCCTCCACCTGTCTCGATGGCAGCGAATTGCCGGGCGGCCTAATCGTCAACGTGGGCTACTGTGGCGGCCCGAGCAATGGGTCGGCTCCGTTGACATCGCCAGAATGCGTGTACTACATCCCAAATCTCAACTTCGCTGGACAGGACGAGTTTTGCATGGTTGTTTGCGACGGTGGCTTCCCCCAAGTTTGTGACACCACCATTTTCATTGTCAATGTTCTCCCTGAAAACGATACCGTTTACTTGACCATCCCGATAGGTGAAACCTCCGTTGATACCTGTCTCGGCAACTTCGTCATCGAGCTGCCGGGAAGTGTGACTTCTGCCGATTTTATTGGGATAAACACTTCGGAAATAACAGGTACTTTAAATGGCAACTGCCTGACTTTCAATTCAACCGGAACTTTTTTTGGCACAACAACCGTCTGCGTCAGCTTTTGCAGTGGTGGCGTTTGCGATGAAAACACATTCATTGTCACCATCGTACCACCAGTAATTTGTGAGGAGATTTTTGACCAAAACACCCTCAGTTTTGCCACGCCAACACCAGACAATTTCTTCTGCATCCCGATTCCAATAGGTGAAATATTCAATTACAACGTAACCTTGGATAGCAACCCGGTTCCCCAAACATTTACACCGTGCGGGTTCGACTTCCTCACGGTTTACAGTTACGCCAATTTGCCCGGAGGGCCGTACAACGTGGATGCCTGGACGGCAAACGGTACACTCCACAGTGGCCCAATTGCCGACATCAATGCCCTCGTGGCAATGATGAACACCTGGGATGCCGACGGCAACTGGGTACTCAACACCACGACACAAACCATTCAAGGTGGGCAGGGCGGTACTTACAGCGACTTGGTCATCACACCTTTGGGCGGAGCTCCGCAAACGTTCACTGCCAACCTCGTCCAGTTCCCACTGGGTTCGCAGATGGCCATTTCAGGATACGGCAACCACGAAGTTATCGTGACGGCAGCGAACGGCTGCGCCGATACCGTTCAGGTGGAATTCGTCCAGCATTTGGTCTCCACCGATACCCTTGTTTTCAATACCCCACCGAATACGGCCGTTACTCAGATTTGTGGCAACACCTCGGAGCTGATCGGCAATTTGTTCAGCATAAGTTTTTGCGGGGTGCCGAGCAACGGTGGTTTCGTTCCAACCAGCGCCACCTGCTTCACCTACACTCCGAACTTGGGCTTCATCGGGGCTGACTCGGCATGCGTTGTTTTTTGCGACGACAACTTTCCGACTGTTTGTGACACTTTTGTATTTATCATAAATGTTCAGCCCGTTCCAGATACCGTGTACGTGGATGCTCCAGGCACGATGCCATTCGATACTTGCCTGAACAGTTCGGTACTGCAACTGCCCGGCATTTTGACTTCGTCATCCATTTGCGGAGCAAACGCCAACGAGGTGACGCTCACCCTCACGGGCAACTGTGTGACTATTGACCTTGAGGACAATTTCATCGGCTCAACGACGGCGTGCGTGGTCCATTGCGATGACTCCACCCCGCAGGTTTGCGACACGACCTACCTCGTCATTACCTCCAACGGCATGCCGCCGCCCTGCCCGGAAATTTTTAACCCAGACAATATTTTGCTTCCGTTGCAAAATGGGGTAGGGGAGGTTTGCCTGCCCATTGCGCCAGCACAAATCGTTGATTTTCTAGTCACAATAGACGGACTGCCCTACAACGGTGCACTGACACCTTGCAACATGGACCAAGTGGTGATATACTTTTTTGGACAAGTATCCGGGCAAGGAGCGAACGGCCCGTATTCGGTGAGCTGGCAAGCAAATGGTCAAAATTTTTCAAGTGTGGTACAAAATATGCAGGAGTTGGTGAACCAGCTGAATACTTGGGACCCTGCTGGAAACTGGATTATCGAACCTCAGACATATTCTCTTATTAGCACCAACATCAACGGCGTGTACGGAAACCTCATTATCACACATATCGCCACCGGTATTTTAAGCACGATTGCGCCCAACTTCAACAGCGTTCCGTTTGGGACGGCTGTGCAAATCAGTGGGGCGGGGCCGCATGAAATCATCGTGGAAAACCAAGTGGACGGCTGCTCCGACACGCTGACCATCAACGCACTGAACGGTGTGGGCCAACTCGACATCTTCACGCTGGAAGATGTGCCCAGCAACGTGTCTTGCATTGACACCATGGGCCTACCCGGCAACTTCCAGTCGATGACGGTTTGTGAAACGCCACAAAACGGCACGATTTCCATCGTTGGCAACTGTTTTACCTACAATCCAGCCCCAGGTTTTGTTGGCACAAACACCGGATGCATGGTCGTCTGCGACAACCTAGGCAACTGCGATACCACGCTGCTGAACATCACCGTGGCGCCGCTTTGCAGCATGTTCGACATCTTCCCGGACACTACGGCACAGATTCAGGTGATTGATTGTGCAGACATAGCTGCGTACTGTACGCCAATCCTGCTCGATTCCATCGGCAACTACGGGGTGCTGGACAACGGATTCCCGTATGCTGGCAATTTTGTGGTGTGCAACGGGCAATTTGCCCAGATAGCACTCGACACGGGTTTCCACGAAGTGATTTTTGTGCAAATGAACACTGGCTGCCAGGACACATTGTACGCAAACGTATCATGTTCGTCCAACGACGGCTGCGGCATCTCGGCGCTCTCGCCACTGACCATCGACGTGGACGACTGCGCTGCAACTACCCAGTTCTGCGTCTCGGTCTCCGTGCTGGACCTGCCCAATTTCCTCATCACCGACAATGGAGCCGCCTTCGGCGGAACGATTGGCATCTGCGACCTCAACGGAACAACGGTCGGCATGACGCTTGACACCGGGATGCACATGCTCATTCTCGCCGATACGGTGAAGGGCTGTGCGGATACTTTTTTGGTGAACGTGCTTTGTACCATCATCGAAGATGTGACGGTGGATACGACGGTGGCAGAAGGTGACTCCCTCGTGCTTTGCCTCGGTGATTTTGGCTACCAAGCCGCATTGATTGACAGCGTAACATCGGTTTGCACTGGCAACGGAAACACCAGTTTCAGTATTGACCCCACCATTTGGTGCATTACCTTTTACGGTGATGCCGTGGGGCTGGACACCGCTTGTTTCTTGGTCAGCGTGGGAGATACCAGCGCCATTTTCACGGTAAATATTGAGGTGACAACACCCTGTCCGGTTTTCATTCCCGGCGGTATTTTGGCCACTGGCGTACCTTGTTCGGTGGACACGGGGCTGATTTGCCTACCAATAAGTTTCCTCGAACTGGCGAACAAAACCCTCCAACTTGGCGGCCTGCCGTACACTGGGCCGCTGCTGCCTTGCAGCTTTGACAGCACATTGATACTAAACTACAACTCCCTGCCGACCATGGGCTTACTGGGGCCATATATTGTCCAGTCGTGGAGCATAAACGGCATCCCATTCACAGGCGTGTTCAACACCATACAGGAGTTGGCAGACTTGATGAACACCTGGGACCCGACCGGGAATTGGGTGGTCATTTTAGACCCAATTAACAGCATAAATGTGATTCAGGGCGGCAACCCGACGAACGTTTACAGCGCCATGTCGGTGGAGCAGCAACTGACGAGTGTGGTAGTGTCGCTTGGCATAAACACCATCACCGTACCGACTGGCGTGGCGATTGAAGTACCGCTTGGCGGCTACTTGTTAACCATCACGGACACGGTAACGCTTTGCAGCGAAACGGCCATCGTGGAACTGGTCTGCATCACCTCTGATGTGGTGGTGGATACCATTTTGGTGGGTACGCAAGATACTTTCTGTCTCAATCTATCGGATTTGGTGGGCAGTGTGGCAAGCGCCACAAATATTTGCCCCGGCTCCAATGGCCAGACCGTGACCTTCACGATTGACAGCAGCTTCTGCGTCATTTACCAAGGAAATGCACCGGGCTTCGACTCGGCCTGTGTGGTGGTTTGCGACGATGCGGGGCTTTGCGACACGACGTACTTTTTCATCACGGTGAACGTGACGAACGACTCGCTGCCGATAGCGGTGAACGACACCGGCAACCTCACAAGTCAAGGCGACCCCACGGTCATTCAGGTTTTGGCCAATGACACGGTGCAGTTCCTGCTGACGGTTAGCATCGTTGACCAACCAGCTAACGGAGCAGCACAAGTTTTGCCGAATGGCTCCATCAACTACGTGCCCAACCAGGACTACTGCAACGAGGCAGTCCCCGACAGTTTCACATACGCCATTTGCAACCCATTTGGATGTGACACGGCCACCGTGCATGTCACGGTGCTTTGCTCAGAGTTGGAGATTTTCGAGGCATTTTCGCCGAACGGCGACGGGAAAAACGAGACTTTCAAAATCAACGGACTTCAGGATTGGCCGAACCACCACTTGCGTGTTTACAGCCGCTGGGGTACGCTGGTGTATGAGGCCACAAATTACGTAAGTGACTGGGAAGGCACCTGGAAGGACAAGAATTTGCCGGATGGCACCTACTTCTACATTTTGGAACTAGGTGATGGTGGCGGCACCAAACGGGGGTACGTGGTGATTTTGAGGTAAAAAAACACCAACTTTGGCTAGTTAGGAGGTAATTTCAAGTTACCTCCTAACTTCTTACCGAGCGGTCGGGCTTCCCAAGTGGAAAGCCCGGCCGCTTTTTGTTTTTGGACTAAAAAAACTGACGCAGCAGCCAAGGCCAGTCCATGGTAAGGTCTGGTGTTTGGAATGATTTTGGATTCAAAAGCTGTTGGCGAAATTGAATTGTTTAATTGTTTGTCAATCTAAAAAAAAGCGGAAGCTGATTTTTGGAGCTAAGATGCTGACAACCACATTTTTACGTAAATTTTTTGCCTCACTAGCAATCCCCTCTTTTATACTTCCCCCTTCGTTTGGTTTCCCTACTCATTTGTGCAATGTCCAGGGAGTGAACATTTTTTATAAAACCTTGGCTTGCCATTACTTAAACTGAACAAGCGTCACTCCAATGAGAATACATAAACACAAAACCTACCTAGCAACCATTGCCCTTGGACTTTTTCTCTTTGGGGCAAATGCATCGGCCATGCCGTTTGCTGAAAAATCCTTTGGTAAACTCAAGAATAATGTGAGCCAGCTCCTGAAGGTGAATGGGTACAAAATAGCTGTATTTGTATTGCCACCAGCACCACCTAGCTCCATCTCTGTAGCCGTAAATGCCAGCAGTGACGATGCCGAGGAAAACTTCTCCAGCGGGTCTGTGTCCTTGACCAGCAGCGACATCGAACTGGTGCAGGACGGCAGTGCCAACCAACAAAGCGGGATGCGCTTCAACACCATCGCCATACCAAAAGGTGCTACCATCACGAGTGCATACATCGAGTTTACGGCCAAAGCTGCCAATACGGGCGCACTGACGCTGACGCTCAGTGGCCAGGCCATTGATAATGCTCCTTCATTCACGTCGAGTGCTGGTAACATATCTTCGAGGACGAAAACTACAGCTACCGTTTCTTGGAGTCCCGCTGATTGGAACACCATTGGCCAGACTTACCAAACATCGAGTATCACTTCAATTGTACAGGAAATAGTGAACCGCTCAGGCTGGGCCAGTGGCAACAGCATGGTCATCATGGCCACCGGGCCAACCACTGCCACCCGCACAGCACAGTCTTACGACGGTGTGCCTGCGTCTGCACCCACCTTGGTGGTGAACTTTACCACCGCATCGCCTGAAATCTGCAACAACGGCATTGACGACGACGGCGACGGCCTCATTGACTGCGCTGATTCGGACTGTTCTTTCATAACCAACAACGAGTTTAACAATGGTGTAACTGGCTGGGAACTGTATGTGCAAAGTGGCAACACTGCCACCCGCAGTGTGGACAATACCAGCCAACTTTCCGGGGTGAACAGCGGATTTACCAACATCACCGCCGCCAGCGGCACCGATTGGCATATACAATTTGTACAAACAGGTAAAAGCATAACGGCTGGTAAAACCTACAATGTCACCTTCCAGGCAAAGGCGGTTGCAAACAGGAACATCAGTGTGATGCTGCAACTTGGCCAATCACCTTGGACTAGCTATTGGTACCAGCCAGTTGCGCTCACGACAACAGGTCAGACATTTTCGTACAACTTTCAGGTGAATACCACCATTGCCGGAAACATCGGCTTGTATTTCAATTTGGGTGAATCAAACGCCAACGTATGGTTGGACAAGATTTCTTTCAGTGAAATTTGCACTGTCCCGGAAAACTGCAGCAACGGCATAGACGACGATGGTGACGGTTTGATTGATAACGATGACCCTGATTGCCAAGTTTATTTGCCAGGTGGGGTGGCTGGTGCCACCCTTTGGCTGAAGGCCAACGTAGGCGCCGGAACCACCGCGGAAGGGGCTACTGTCAGTAATTGGCAAGACCTATCAGGGGCAGGCAACAACGCCACCACAGCATTAAACCCCGGATGGACCAATCCCGGCCTCAACCCTCCTGTTTACAGAGCAGGCACTTCGGCCTTGGGAATTAACTTCAACCCATCCATTGATTTTTCGGGCGACAAATCATTGGACGGTTTGGCAGGCCTTTCCCCAAAACAAGTATTTGCGGTATTTAAAAATCCGACATCGGGGAAAGACCTCATAGGCTTTGATGATGCTGATGGTGGAGGTGGTGGTGCTCAATCTGCCTTGATATATTGGGCAACTCAGCTACAAATGCAAGCCAGAAACACCACCGGCAATAATTATTTCGGAGCGTATTTATTTCACAGTGCTCCGGCCACCCAGCCCCTGATTTTTGATGGCCAGCATATCACCAGCACAACAGGAAGTCTGCTGCTGAATGGTGGCACGACCACTACGGCGTCTAATTTCGGTACTCCTCCCGCTCCATTTACAGGTGGCTATCGGCTCAATAAAAGCAGTGACAACCAGTATCCTGCTAACGGGCAAATAGCCGAGGTCATTTCTTTCAACACCAACCTCAGCACCACGAACCGACAAAAAGTAACCTCCTATTTAGGCTTGAAGTATGGCATTACTTTGTCCCACAACTATTTGAATTCCGCAGGAGCGACCATCTATAATGTCTCTACGTATGGGAACAATATCGGCGGAATAGGTAGGGACGGGGCCTCTTCACTCTATCAGAAACAGTCAAGGTCAGTGAACGCAGGGTTGCAGGTAGTGATTGGAAACGACAACACCATTGCCTCCGATAATGCCGCCAACTTCAGTGAATTCCAGATTGACAATTCGGCCCTCGTCTGGGGCGACAATGCCGGTTCGGTGGCAGCTTGGACTGCCACTGGTGCTCCCATTGGAACACAGATTGTGGCCCGCACTTGGAAAGTTCAGGAAACGGGTATAGTTGGCTACGTGAAAATACAGGTAGCCGACAACAGTGGCACCAACGGATTGCCAAACGAAGGGACGAACCCCGTTTCCCTGTTGGTAGATGCCGATGGCAATTTTGCCGCAGGCGCCACTTTGGTGCCCATGACCCTGAACGGAACCAATTGGGAAGCAAACGTGAACCTCACCAACGGGCAGTATTTTACATTTGGCATGGGTTGTACCATTTCACTTGCAAGCTCACAAGTGAACGTGACACCATGTTATGGTGCTTCCAATGGCGCTATCAACCTTTCGCCATCGGGTGGCATTGCTCCTTACACTTATACCTGGTCGGACATTGGCAGCACGGGCAACTTTCAAAACCGTACCGGGCTTGCCGCCGGAGATTACAAAGTGGTGGTGACCGATGCAGCAGCTTGTGCAGCAGTCGCCTATTTCACCATCACCCAACCCGTTGCTATCACACTTTCTGGGGCAGTAAGCAATGCAGTTCCTGCAGGTTCCTCCAATGGGGCGATAGACTTGACGGTGACGAATGGTGCTTCACCCTTTGCCTATGCCTGGAGCGCTAGCAGTGGAGGTGTGGTACCTTCCGGGCAGGCCAGCGGCCAGGATTTAACCGGAATAGTAGCAGGTACTTACAAGGTGATAGTTACCGATGCTGGCTCTTGTACTATTTCGGCTACTTATTCTGTACAAAATTCCGTAACCAAACAGCTCTACCTATCCGATCCCTCGCAGGCGCTCGACCGGGTGGATCCTGTGGCAACTGCAGATGGGACTACTGCGACCACATCGGTGATTTCGGGTGTTGGCGGTGGGACACCAACAACAGTTACGCTTGATGTTTTAGCTGATTCTGATGTGGATCAGGCGGCGGCCTACACAAATTGGGGAAACTGTACGGTCCTCGTTTTAAATGGCAGCAGTTCGGCTTTAGATCACCCGCTACTTAAATTTGATTTATCGGGCATTCCGGCGGATGCTATTATTTCATCAGCTACCATGACATTAGTAAGGATTGGCGGAGGAGCGACAGGCAGCAGTGGTAGTTCTTCAACGTCGGTAAATGTCAGTGCGCACCAAGTAACAAATGCATGGACAGAGGGAACTGGGTCATGTAGCGGAGTTTCTGGCGTTGCAAACTGGACCCAACGGCAGACCGGTTCGAACTGGACAACGGCAGGGGGTGACTACAATCCCACCGCTGAGGCCACCTCTTCGGTAGCGGGTAGTGGTTCCTATTCATGGGATATTCCGAACATGGTGCAAAACTGGATTAATACTCCTTCCAATAACCAAGGTGTGTTGTTAAAAATGGTGACCGAACCCACGGCTTTTTATAAGCAGTTTGCCAGTAGGGAGAATTCAACCGTTGCAAATCGCCCAAAACTAACCATTACCTACACGCTTCCCAATAATTCTTCCACCACTTTCACCCAAAACCCGGTGCTTTGCAGCCCGCTCCAAATGCCCGCCGGAGGGGCAGTAGCGGTTAAAACTTATTTGTCAAATATTGTCGGAATCACAAGTTCGATTTCTGTCGCTTCCACCTCTAACGGATCCAGCGCATCGGTTGCAAGTGGCGGAACGTTGTCATTTTCCCACACACCCGGCACCGGCAGCAACCGGCTTCTATTGGTTTCGGTAGCAGTTGGCAACACTGGCGTAAGTGATGAAACCGCACCTGGAACCGTAACAGGTGTGACGTTCGGCGGTACTGCTATGACACTTGTAAATACCGTTTACAGTGGTTATGCAGTGCGCTCTTATATTTACCGTTTGCTCAACCCCACGGCTAATCCTTCTGCCAATGTTGTTATTACTATTGGAACAAAGACATCTGGTGTGATAGCCTCGGCAACTACCTTCAATGGAGTAAACCAAACCACTCCGTTTGGCACACCTGAAAGTTTCATTGCAAATGGCACAAATTATTTTGTTTCGGGCAATGTTTCTTCAGCGAGCGGAGAACTAGTGTATTCTACTGCTGCGGTTGATGAATACACGGGAGTGCAGCAAGGAATAAGCGTAGGTTCAGGCCAAACCGAATTGTGGAATAACAGTGGCTTTAACTGGGTGAGCGGTGCTTCAAGCACCAGTTTAGGTGCTTCGTCGGTAACGCTTACCTATAATTTTCTGGATTATGAAGATGGGTGCATGGCGGCTGTTTCAATTAAACCTGCTCCAGCACTTTCGACAATGCCAGTAAATCCGAATATTTCAGCAGTTTTGAAATATGGTTCAACAACAATTGCCACACTTACCAATCCTACTTACAACAGCAGTACCGGATTGTTAACATGGACCCAAACTTTGGGCAGCGCAGTTGCAATTCCTGCTGGACAGGCCATTTCACTGGTAGTTACAAACAATGAACCGGGGATTTCATTCAGAATAGCTTATGACAGCCAAACCAAGCCCTCGAAGATTGAACTCCCAGTTTCCACTTATATCGACATCAGCTCCTATGCGGTGTACGATGCCCCATACCCAGGCGGCAATATCATCACGAACGCTGTTGGCGGCACTTATGTGTATCCCCGTGCCGTTGTGACCGACCCTTTCGGGTTCAGCGACATCACCGCCATGAACATCACCATCAATCCGCCGGGCACTACGGTGGCTGCCACTTCAGTCGCTACGTCGGATTGTACCCGGACGTACGAGTACACCTGGGTTACCCCATTCTCAGCGGGCACTTTTACCCTGCCTGCCACCGCAAAAGAAGGTTATGAAAACACGGTAACGGACGTGCAACCCCTGAGCTTTGACCTTTGCTCGCCTACTATCGGCACGCCCGTTTTTGCGCTCGGGGCGACTTCTTCCCGTTGTCAGGGAGCCGGCAGTGCCACTTATTCGGCCACTTCATCGAACACCACAGGCATCACTTACAGCCTTGATGCAGCAAGTTTGGCCGCAGGCAACACCATCAGTTCCGTGACAGGAGCAGTAACTTATGCTGTCGGATGGGGAGGCACCACCACCATCACCGCCACAGCGTCCGGTTGTGGTGGTCCAAAAACAGCCACCCATGTGGTCACAATTTCACCCATTGTGAACACGCCCATATTTGTTTTAGGTACAAGCTCGGTACGTTGCCAGGGAACTGGCACGGTGACTTATACAGCCACGGCTACGAATACGACGGGCATCACCTACAGCCTCGATGCGACCAGCTTATCTGCTGGCAACTCCATCAACGCTTCCACCGGGGTGGTCAACTATACTGCCGGTTGGTCGGGCACTTCCACTATTACGGCGAGTGCCGCAGGTTGCAGTGGGCCAAAAACCGCTACGCATACGGTCACGCACACCTTGACGGTCGCCACGCCTGTTTTTGCTTTGGGGGCAACTTCCACCCGCTGCCAGAGTGGCGGTTCGGTGACCTATTCAGCTTCTGCTTCCAACTCGACGGGTATCACCTACAGCCTCGATGCGGCCAGTGTTGCCGCAGGCAATGTCATCAATGCTTCCACTGGCGCTGTCACTTATGCAAGTGGTTGGAACGGAACTTCGGTCATTACGACAAGTGCGGCTGGTTGCAATGGCCCAAAAACGGCCACCCATACGGTCACCATCACACCGAATGGAACGCTCACCTTTGCATTGGGGGCTACTTCTTCCCGACCTGCTGGAAATGGGAATGTAACCTACACCGCTACCGCAAACAACGGAGGAAGTGTAAGCTATAGCTTGGATGCGACCAGTTTGGACGCAGGCCTTACCATCAACTCCAATACGGGCATGGTAAATTATACGCCTAGTTGGGTTGGTACCTCCATCATTACCGCCAGTGTTGCAGGTTGTGGCGGTACGCTAACTGCAACGCATAGTGCAAGCTCCGGCAATGTTTTCAAACAACTCTACCTCTCCGACCCTTCGCAGTCACTCGACCGGGTACACCCTGGCCTGGTTTCGCCAGTGGACAATACCACCGCTTCAACTTCTTACCTGTGTCAAGGTGCTGGTACCAGGGGGGCATTTAACTTGCCAACTGATATTTCCAACCAATTAGGAGGAGATAACTCCCAGACACCTGACGTGGCGGTGTATGAGTCGGCAGGGACGGAAACCCTGCACATGGTGTTTATGGGCAAGGCTTCAGGTGCTTCCAAGAAAAACATTTATTATTCCTCCAAAACTGGAACTGGTGCTTGGAGTGCTCCAGACCTAATCAGCAACGATGGCTTCAATCAGGATGCCCTGGTTTATCCGTCAATAGCGGTGGATGCCAATAACAAAGCGCATGTGGTGTATGCACATAAAAACGGCGCAAGCGATTTGAAAATCAATATCTACTATGTCACGAATGCCAGCGGTTCGTGGAGTTCGCCCGTGCGCATCAGTGATGATAGCTTTAACCAGGATGCAGCCACCCCTGAAATTGCGCTCGATGCAAACGGCAAAGCTTATGTGGTATATCAACACAAAAGCGGAAGTGATGCAAGGAAAAATATCTACTATGTGACCAATGCCAGTGGCTCGTGGAGCTCCGCTGTGCGTATCAGCAACGATGGTTTCGCCCAAGATGTGAAGGATAATCCTGCCATTGCTGTGGATGCCTCGAACAAGGCCCATGTTGTCTTTGCCCATAAAAACGGAGCAAGTGATGCAAAAATCAACATCTATTATGTGACCAATACCAGCGGCTCCTGGAGTTCTGCGGCCCGCATCAGCGATGATGGTTTCGCCCAGGATGCGCAGCCAAACCCTTCCATTGCTTTGGACGAGAATGGCAAACCACATGCTGTCTTTGCCCATAAAAACGGAGCAAGTGATGCAAAAATCAATATCTATTACACGAACAAGACGAGTGGCTCCTGGAGTACGCCCGTAAATTTGAGCAATGATATAAATGTACAAGATTCCAAGAACCCAGATTTGTCCATCAGCAGTTGTACCGGTATTGTGAGGGTGGTCTTTGCCAATGAAGGTAAAAACATTTTTTACACCGAAAATTCAGGGTCAGGCAGTAGTTGGACAACCCTGTTAGACCTCAACCCAACTACCCCGACCAAGACCGATAGTGGGGAAAATCCTGCAATTGCCATATCCGGCTCAATGGCACATGTTGTTTTTGAGGACAAGCATATTTCTTTGGGTGACAAATTGGACGTTTGGCAGGTCAGCGCCCCGCTGCCCCCGGCTACTTCCTTGGCGACCACTACTTTCACGCAAACACCTGCGATGTGCAGCCCGTTGACCATCAAGGCCGGACAGCCAATCACTGTCACCAACTACGTCAGCATCGTTAGCGGCTCCATGCCAGCTTCGCCCAACATCACAGCGGTGTTGAAGTATGGTGCTTCCAATATCATCACCCTCAGCAGCCCAACTTACAGCGGTGGGCTTTTGGCCTGGACAGGTACGCTCCTCAGCGATGTTGCGGTGCCGGCAGGGCAGGCGATTGTTTTGGAAATCACGACCTCACAAGCTGGGGTTTCCTTTAAAATAGATTTCGATAGCCAGGCGAAGCCTTCGAAGATTGATTTGCCCGTTTCTACTTTCATTGACATCAGTTCTTATGCGGTTTATAATGCCGCTTATCCGGGTGGCAGCATCATACTGAGTACCACTACCGGAACGACGGTTTATCCCCGAGCCGTGGTGACCGACCCGTTTGGCTTCGCTGATATTACGGCGATGAACATCACCATCACCCCGCCGAACACGACGGTTGCGGCTACTTCAGTAGCCACTGCAGGTTGCACCCGGACCTATCAGTATACCTGGAACACAACGGGATTGGGTGGTACCTACTCGCTTCCTGCCACGGCCAAAGAAGGGTACGAGAACGCCGTTTCCGATTTGTTGGCGTTGAGTTTCGACATTTGTTCACCAGCCATTGGAACCCCTGTTTTTGCAATGGGGGCAACTTCTGCACGCTGCCAAAGTGCAGGTACAGTAACTTACACGGCCACCTCCACGAATTCAACTGGGATGACTTACAGCCTTGATGCGGCCAGTTTGGCTTTTGGCAACACTATCAATGCCGCCACAGGTGCGGTTTCTTATGTGGCAGGATGGTCGGGGACTTCGGTCATCACTGCCAGTGCGGCAGGCTGCGGCGGCCCCAAAACCTCGACGCATTCAGTGACCATGACCACAACTGTTGGTACACCTGTGTTCACTTTGGGAGCAAGTTCGTATCGTTGCCAAGCTGCTGGGACCGTGACATACACGGCATCGGCCACCAATTCTTCGGGCATTACCTACAGCCTCGACGCAACAAGTTTGGGCGGTGGCAACACCATCAACGCTTCAACCGGGGTGGTAACCTATTCGGCTGGTTGGTTTGGCACGACCACCGTTACGGCCAGTGCCGCCGGATGTAATGGGCCAGCCCTCGCCACGCATACGGTAACAGTTGCCAATGCGGTCGGGACGCCGGTGTTTGCTTTGGGGGCGAGTTCCGGGCGCTGTGGAGGAGGTGTATTTTTTTACACCGCAACGGCGACCTATTCAACGGGCATCACCTACAGCCTCGATGCGGCCAGTTTGGCAGGTGGCAATTCGATTAACTCCTCCACGGGGCAGGTCACATTTGCGGCTTCCTGGATGAGTGCTTCCACGATTACGGCCACGGCAAGTGGCTGCAGCGGGCCGAAAACTGCTGCACATACCGTCACCATTTCATCGGCATGTCCCCCGATAGCGGTTGACGATGCGGCCAACGGACAAGGTGGTGCGCCCATTACAATCAATGTGCTATCCAATGATACCGATGTAAACAACAACATCAACCCTTCCTCTGTATCCATCATCACCCAGCCGGCCAACGGCTCTGCGGTCCTTTCGAATGGGCAGGTGGTCTATTTGCCCAACGGGACTTACGAAGGAGTTGACCTATTTACTTACCGGGTTTGTGACTTGACCTCGCCAACGCCACTGTGCGATACCGCAACTGTCATTGTGACAATTGACCCAACGACGGTGGATGCCTGTTCGGAGGCGGTAAGAAGGCAGGTGTATTATTTGCCATATCCTGAACAGGATGCCCGACTTGCGCTGATAGCCTCTACGGGAGCCGCCTGGTTGCCCATTCCGAGCAATAATATTCGTACCATCATCAGTATAAAAATACCATACCCTGGTATGACCCTGGTTTATGACCATTGGGAGGATGGATATGAAGCTGATTCCAATAACCCTGGGCAAAGCACGACGCAAGTATGGGGCGATGGGAATCCATACAACGGCATTGCGCCTGGTTATCCAGATGATATATTGCCTCCAGGGGCAGCCATTGTATTGGATAACACAATGCCTTCCGCACCACGGGTGGCATCCAATATTTTTTATGATGGAAAAGATAAGATTGTGTCTTCCGGGGCTATAACCGTAACACAAATTTCGGGAGAGCCTTCCATTATCTTCGTACAGTGCATGAAGACAAATGTTACTAATACCGCAAATTTTGGGAAGTCTTTCACAATTCCCGTTGGACAAGATTTCAACAGCCAGGATTTTGCTTATACAGCCTTGTTTATCAGGGCTTCTGAGAATAATACAACTGTTAAAATTGATAAGGATAACAACGGAAGTTTTGAAACGACTACGACTTTGAATGAAGGGCAAACTTATTTTGTTAACGGTGGCGTGTTGACAGGTGCTATCGTGACCAGTTCCGCTCCCATCGGCGTTGACCTTCATTTTGGTGGAGTAGATGGTTATTCATCCCGGGAAGCACCCATTTTCCCTGCTACCTGGTATTCGGATGTTTACTATACCCCGGTGCCCTCAACGCAATCCCCTGATTCGTCGGTAGTGATGCTCTACAACAGTTTGAACAGGTCTATTGATATCAATTGGTACTTCGGCGCTTCTAGCAGTGGGACTGTGACGCTACCAGCCAAAAGCGTAAAGCGATTTCCGCTGGCTGTTTCATCCAATGAAACTTACAAGTTTGTAAACCCAACAGGTGAATCGTTCACAGCGATCGAAATTGTCGATTCATATACTCCAGGCGGGGGAGGTAATTCGGGTTCCACTTATGATTGGGCATTTAACCTGATTTCGGAAGACCGATTGACCAGTTTTGCAGCAATTGCCTGGGCGCCAGGTTCTATAGACGGTACAGTTAATGGCAATCCAATTTGGGTTACACCAGCTGCCAATACAACGATTTATGTCAAGTACGATGGGGATGTTATAAACGGTGGGAGTGTAAGTCCATGTGGGTTGCATTATGATGTATCTTACGTTTTAAACGAACTCAGGTACAAAAAGCTATTGGACAGTGACAATGACCAAAGCGGGTTGGCCATATATACTTGTGATGGGACTAAAATTGCTGCGGTGTATGGTGAAGACCCTTCTTTATCCGTGCCAGCTAACCCTAACTGGGATGTGGGTTCAACCATCCAGCCATTCTGTGGGGAGAAATTGATACTTGCCAACGATGACCGGGCCTACACGCTGACAAACCAGCCCGTGACCATTCCTGTTTTGAAAAATGACTACGGATTTTTGGCGGTAATCGACCCGGCTACCTTGAGCACTTTGGGGTATCTCCAACCTAAAAACGGAACAGCCACCATCAATTCAAATGGGACGATGCTTTACACCCCCAACACGGGCTTTGTTGGCTCGGATACGCTGGAGTACGGTATCTGTTCAACGCCTGGCTCACCGCCCAACGTCGTTTGCGACCGGGCGTTTGTCATCATTGTCATCAACGCTTGTCCTGCACCAGACCAACGAAACATTATCGCCGGTCAAATCTTTTTGGATAAGAACAAGGACGGTATAAAAAATGAGGACGGTATTGGGTTCACGCCGGGTAAGGTCTATCTGTACGTGGATGGCAATTGCAACGGGACCATAAACACGGGTGAACTGGCGGATTCCGTCATCGTGGATAGTTCGGGCACCTACCAGTTTCTCCGGGTTCCCGAAAAAATTGTGTCGGACAACTTTGACGGGTCAAGCGGGAGTAGTACCTGTAATTCTGGTACCGATGGCACTGCGCCTTGGGCTACCAATTGGGTGGATGCAGGGGAAGGTGGTTCAACAGGTTACTGCGTATCTCCTGTACAATCTTCAAGTAATACAGATGCAGAAATTATTTTGGACGGCGCTTTCGGCTATGCGCTCCGACTGGACGACAATAACGTATCAGCTACAAGGACACTCAACTTGAGTGGAGCTACCTATGCCTTCTTGAGTTTTTCTTATCGACGGGCGTCCAGCACATTGACCAGTGGCGAAGACATACTGGTTCAGGTATCAACCAATGGCAGCAGTTTTACGACTATTTATACCATACACGGCAGTGGAGCGACAGATGCTGCCTATATCAAAGTGTACAATCAGAATATCTCTTCTTACACTGGGTCCTCCACCTATGTGAGGTTTTTGACCAACAATAATGTGGATGAAGCAGACCATGTTTTTATTGATGACGTTTCCATCCGCTACCTAAAATACCCACAGTGCTATATCACGAAAATAGACCCTTCCCTCATTCCTGCGGATTATTACCTGACCACAGCGGGGCAACATACTATGACGGTAGTAAATGCTGCTACTTGCCTAGGGCTGTATGATTTTGGCATTGCCAAAAACAGCACTTCCATCAGCGGTACGCTTTACAATGACCCCAATGGGTTGTCAGATGGCTTGGTGAACGGGACGGCATTTGGCTCGCCCGCTGGTGTTGCCGTGTATGCCTACCTGATAGATGCAACAGGCAAGATTAGGTTCAAAGTCACGGTGAATAGCCTCAACGGCACGTTTACCTTTCCGCAGGCAGACGTCAACAGCACATTTAAGTTGATGGTCTCCACAAGCAATTTGGCCCTGTACACGGTCGCCCCCATTTCGGCCATATTCCCGGCAGGGTGGGCGAGTGCCGGGGAAGCTTATGGAACCAACAATGCGGCGGGAACTGGCAATGAAGCCGGTACGCCGAACTCGATGATAGCAGTCAATACTGGAACGAGCGCAGTGACCGGGGTGAAAATTGGCATCCAGCAAGTGAATGCTGGCCCAGACAGGGAAGTTTGCCAGGATGGTACAACGACCATGGCAGCAGTCACCACCCCCGGCACGTGGACGGCTGACCCAATCAATCCTGGAGCAGCCACCATCACTTCGCCATCTTCACCGACTTCCACCATTTCTGGGTTCAGCCATCCTGGCCTTTATCACTTCTTGTGGACCAACAACGGGGTCAGTGATACGGCAAAGGTGACCGTGGATAGTTTGCCTGCGGCAAATGCGGGTGTTGACCAAACCATTTGTACCGGTGCTTCCGCTACGCTGGTCGCAAGTGGTGGGGTTTCTTATGTTTGGAATGGATTGGGTGTTGGTGCATCGAAAAGCGTCTCGCCAGCCATTGAGACCACCTACACCGTGACCGTGACCAATGCGAAGGGTTGTACGGCGACCGACGCTGTCACCATTGCGATTGGGCCTTGCCCCGAAGTTTGCAACAACGGAATTGACGATGACTGGGACGGCCTGACGGACTGCGATGACCCTGATTGTGACGCACCGACCATTACCGACGTGGCGCCAGTTCACCCAAGCAATTGCCCGGTGTTGGACAACGGGCAAATTACCATCACGGCTGCTGTTTCCGACCTCGAATACAGCATCGACGGAGGTGTATCTTTTCAATCATCAAACGTGTTCACGGGCTTGTTAGCAGGGGATTATTATATCCGGGTGCGAAACACCAATACGGGCTGTTTTGAAGATTATGCAGGCAATCCAGTGGTCATCCTCGAAATTGATTGCCCGGAAATCTGTGACAATGGCATTGATGACGATGGCGATGGCCTCATTGACTGCTTGGACAGCGATTGCGAACCTATCCCGAATGCTGGTTTCAATGTCAATATTTGCATAGGTACAAGTTATGTGCTTTCAGCAAGTGCGAGTGGGGGCGTCTCTCCATATACCTACAATTGGGATAATGGACTTGGAAGTGGGCAGAGTCATACGGTTACCCCTTTGGTCACAACGGACTATCATGTTACGGTTTCTTCCGCAACTGGCTGTACCTCCATAGACACCGTAACAGTCACACCGATACTGTGCCCGGAAGACTGCACCGACGGAATTGATAATGACGGGGATGGCATGGTGGATTGCATTGACCCGGATTGTATTGCCGTAGCTGCGCCACATTTGACCGGCGATGTTTATCAAACCTGCCCCGGTATTGTGTTCCAGGAGCAGCCCATTTTCAACGACGACAACCTGCAAAACCCGGCTTACAGCATCTTCTCTCCCCCGAGTAAAGGGACGGTTGCCATCAATTACCAAGGGGTTTTCACCTACACCCCTTTCAATTCGCTTTGTGGGGTGGATAGCTTCAAATATCAAGTATGCAATGCAGTCGCTGGCTGTTGCGACCAAGCAACGGTCGTTTTAAACATAGGCGACAATAACCCGCCTGTGCTGCACAATTTGCCAGCTGATATTACCATCAATTGTGGGGAACCAATACCCGTGGCTCCAATTGTGTTTGGCGTGGACGATTGCCCCGGCATCTTTGTTTCATTTAGCGAAGTAAACAATCAGGTCAACGCTGGTTCTTGCCAGACTTATACGATTGTCCGTACCTGGACGGCCACGGATCAATGCGGAAACTCAATCAATGCTTCGCAAACAATCACCGTTGAAGATGTTGAAGCACCAGAAATGTTCAGGGTTTACACCCTTGCCAATGGTAAAAGATTGTTGGCCGGAGTGACTTCAAAGGCAAGAACCAGTTGGCAGCATGTCAAGTTTCCCATCAGCTTTATTTCAGTGCCAATTGTCTTTTCACAGGTAATTTCGGACAATTCGCCGGAGGCCGTAATTGTCGGAATGCGAAACATCAATACCGAAGGATTTGACCTTAGAATCCGGGAAGAAGAGGCTGGTGATGGAATACATGCCAATGAACAAGTAGCATGGATGGCCATGGAGCCAGGCAACTTGACCGATGCGAGCAAACTTCAATCAGGCCTGCTCACCAACGTCAACCAAACGATGAAAACGTTGAATTATACAACACCATTTATTAATCAGCCAGCCATTATTGCCTCGACTCAAACCAATTTGGAGAACGATCCAATTCAGGTGCGTTTTTCCAATCCAACGAACAGCTCCATCAATATGTACCTGGAAGAAGAGAAATCGTTGGATGTAGAAGTGATACATGCCAATGAGTCGGTGGCTTATCTTGCTGCTAAACCTGGTGTTATTACGGACGCCAACGGCGATTTTGTAGCCATTGCAGGAGGGGTGACCTTGAACCAGAGCTGGGTTACGGTGGACCTTGGCAAGCGATTCACCAAGCCCGTCGTGCTATTTGGTGGGCAGTTGGCTGGAAACGACCCCGCAACGATTCGGGTCCGGAATGTAACACCAACCAGCTTTGATGTCAGGATTCAAGAATGGGGATACCTGGATGGGACTTTGCCACTGCGAACAGTCTCATATTATGTAGTGGAGGGCAGCATACCGGCCTTTTTACAAAATGCCTGCTCGCCCGCCCAGACGAATTTGATACCTGGATTCAACTTGTTTGCGGTTGACAATTGCGACATCCAAGTTTCCATGGATTACTCGGAAAGCAGTAACCTGACACCGAATGGCTTGATTAAAAACAAGATTTGGATTTCAGCGGATGACTGTGAAAATGCGACCACTTTATTGCGAAGCGACACTTGCAGCATCGCAGCGGTGCGACTGAGGGCGAGCCTGAATGGGGCCAGGTTAGGCACGGCGGCCAATGCTACCCTTATGCGGGACAACTTGCGCACTAAAGGTTTCATTCCAGCCGGGAATCCTTACAGCCTTTCGCCAAATAGCAACCCAGACCCTAATGCTCAAGTCTTGCTTCCATCACTGCTGGAGGTATCTGGCGATAATGCGATTGTGGACTGGATATTGGTTGAAATCAGGAATGAAGCCGCTCCTTTTGGAATTGTGCAAAGCATGCCTTGCCTTCTACAGCGTGACGGTGACATCGTGACAAAAACTGGCGAGGATGTGATTGTTTTTAATGGGGTAGCTGAAGGTAATTTCCATGTGTACATAAAGCACCGCAATCACCTGGGCATGATGACAGCGAGTTCAGTTTACCTGAATATGAGTGACGTTCCACTTGTTGACTTCTGTGAGGTTGGTGGGAATATTCATAATTCAAGCATCGCCGGAAGACTGAGCAATGGCAACCTGATGATGTGGTCGGGAGACTTGAACAACGACAACAAAGTCATCTATCAAGGGCCGCTCAACGACGTGTTCTTGTTGTTCTCCAGGGTGATGACGGCCCCGGGCAACTCACAGAACCTGGCCAACTTTATTCGGGGCGGTTATGAGGATACCGACTTGAACTTGGATGGGAATGCCATTTATCAAGGGCCTGGCAACGATAGGTCAATGCTCTTGCTCAACACGGTTTTGGCGCACCCTACCAATGCATACCTTTTGGCAAACTTCATTGGTGCGGCAGCTTTACCATAGGCAGAACATTAGTTAATTTGAGCTTAAAAGGTTTTACAAGCCGCAGAGGAGCCAGCCGAAATGGGCTGACTCCTCTGCGGCTTATTGGTAGAGGTGCCACCTCTTAAAACAGATTCGATAGCCCAGCCGTCAAACACAGAATAAATGACCAAAATCAAAATAGCCATTTTCGGGGCGAACTACTTCCCATCAAAGGGTGGAACAAGCAGGGTGGTCGAAAACCTGCTTAGGGAACTGCACTCGCATTTTGAATTCACGGTCTATTGCTTTGAGCACCCGGGCGCCAACACGTATATCACGGGCGTTAGTACGGTTCAGTTCCCTGAAATCCGCATCAAAGGACTGGGGGTTTTCTTGTTCTACCTTCGATGCTGTGCCCACCTGATGCTAAAAGGTGGCTACGACCTTGTCCACTTGCACAAAACTGACGGCGCTTTCTTCCTGCCGCTGCTCAACCTGAAGTTCAGGACTATCGCCACTTCCCATGCCCTGCCCCAGCTGGACGACAAATGGTCTTGGTTGGGTAAATTCTACTTTCAGATATCCGAGCGGCTTTTTATAAAATCTAGCGGGGTACTGACCACCATTTCAAGTGGGAATGCGGAATATTACCTCGAAAAATACCAGCGTCGGGTGGCTCATATCCCCAACGGTATTTTCCCGGCAGGGGAGGTGCCAGAGGAGTTGTCAGAACGACTGCTTTCCAAACATGAGCTTCGCCCCGGGTACCTGCTTTTTGCCGCCCGCAGGGTCATTCCGCTCAAGGGCTGCCACACGTTGCTGGAAGCATTGAAACTGCTGGAATTCAAGGGTACGCTCGTGGTCGCTGGCGACATGGGGCACCTCGCCTCCTACACCCAAAAACTCCACGCTGCTGCACGTGGGCTGGATGTGCGATTCATCGGTTATGTGGATGGGCTGGACAAGCTGACTGCCCTGCTGAGTCGGGCCAGCCTATTTGTTTTCCCTTCGGAAATCGAGGCGATGTCGATGATGTTACTCGAAACGGCAACCGCTGGTACGCCTATGGTATGCAGTGACATCCCGCAGAACACGGCGGTGCTATCGGAGCAGGAAGTGCTGTTTTTTCAATCAAAAAATGCGCCTGACCTAGCGGAAAAACTGCGCTGGGCCATCAACCAGCCGGTAAAAATGGCAGCCCTCGCCCGACAGGCAAAACAAAGGGTAGAACGGGAATACCTCATATCGGCTGTAGCCCATCGGTACACTGATTTGTACCAGGCCGTTGCCCGGAACAATCATCGCCAGAATGAAATTGCCCAACCATGACCTCACAAACACAAAGGGAAATCCTTGCCCGAACAGCTCCATTCCTGACGACCCTGAGCTGGCTGTTTGAGCCATTTTACAGCGGACTTGGGCATGTGCTAACCTTCCACCGGGTCGTACCTGAAACTGGCGAACGGCGCATCCATAACCACCAAACACTCGAAATAACGCCCGAACATTTGGAACGAACTATTCTGTTTTTTATAAAAAAGGGCTACTCATTTTACTCACTGGACCAGCTTTTCGATAGGTTAACTTTGGGTGGGTTGAATGAAAAATTCGTCGTTTTTACCTTCGACGACGGGTACCGGGACAATCTCACCGTGGCTTATCCCATTCTAAAAAAATATGGCATCCCTTTCACGGTTTATATCACGACCTGCTTTCCCGACCGGACTGCGATACTTTGGTGGTACATTCTGGAGGACATGTTGCGGGCTAAAAACAAAGTGGATTTCCAATGGGCAGGCAAGCGTTATTCTTTCTCTTGCCGCACCCAACCAGAAAAGGAAATAGCCTTTGACAGCATCCGCCGATTTTTCACCCAATCCTTTTGCTTGGAAAACCATGAAGAAATGTACCGGGCAGTTTTTGGCGATTTCCAATCGGGCCTTCGTGCGCCTGTCTTGGAGTACGCCATGAGTTGGGAGGAAATCCGGGAACTCGGGAATGACCCGCTCGTGACCATTGGAGCACATACGGTCAATCATTTCCCCTTGAAACAATTGGGAAATGATGCCTTGGAAACTGAAATCTTTGAAAGTAAAAGAATCATTGAAACCCAAACTGGACTGCCTGTTGAACACTTCGCCTATCCTTTTGGGAAGGCGGTGGAAGCCTCTTTTCGGGAGTTTGAAGCGGTCAAGTCATTGGGCTTCAAAACGGCGGTCACCACCCGAATAGGTAGTGTGTTTGCGGAGCACAAAAACAGCCTGGAATGCTTGCCAAGAATCAGTATCAACCAAGTGACCGAAGCCGCTGTGCTGGAATTGCAGACGAGTGGGATGCTGCCTTTCCTCATCAACAAGGGCAAGCGGGTGATGACGCATTGAGGCAGCTGCGCCAACCGCAGCACCGGTTCACGATTGGTGTTTTTTGCGTTCTTAGGAGCTTGTTGGGTTGGATGAGAAAAATGTCAAAATGCGTTTATCCGGGTTTTCTTGCTGAAAACGGTCAGAAATATAGTTTTTATATCTAGCCCAAAACTCCAATTTTCGATATACCACAGGTCGTGTTTGACCCGTTCCTGCTTTTGTTCATCAGTTTCCGTGGGCCCCCGCCAACCATTGACCTGTGCCCACCCTGATATGCCAGGTTTTACATAATGCCTTACCATGTAGTCGTTGACAATCATCCGGAAATTATCTTTTAGGAAGTTGCGATGGGGCCGAGGGCCAACTACGCTCATATCGCCTTTCAGCACATTGAAAAACTGGGGCAGTTCATCCAGGTCGTATTTTCGGAGTTTTTTTCCGATTTGGGTAAGGCGGGAGTCGTTTTTTTCTGTTGACTTTGAGCCATTCATGGGGTCATCGCAAACGGACATTGTCCTGAATTTATGGCATTTGAAAAGCTGTCCGTCTTTGCCCTTCCTGAGTGGCGAATAAAATACGGGCCCTTTGCCATCCCATTTTATCAACAAGGCAATCAACAAGAAAAAAGGGAACAGGCAAATCAGCACCACTATTGAAAAAAGGATGTCGAAAGCCCTTTTTAAGAGAAAATTTTTGAAAGTGTCAAGTGGGGTTTGGTGGTACTGAAAGATGGGCAGGTCGTCTATTGTTTTGGGCTTAACCTTGCTTTCAGCCTGCATCGTGCCTTCCGGAATCAGGCAAACCCGCACACCGTAATAATTGGCAGATCCAGAAATGAAATCAATTTCTTTTTTATTAAAGCCAGCTCCATTGATGAATATTTCATCGACAAAAGACATGGACAATACGGACGATATTTCTTCGACATTGCCCAAAACTTTGACTCCGTTTATCATCGGAAATTTTAGGGCGTTGTCAAGTATGCCGACGCATTTGAAGCCAAGCGGCTTTATTTTGTCCAAGAAGTTATTGGTCGTTTCCCATTGCTTGCCTGCTCCCACCAGTAATACCCTGGAATCGAAAGTGCCGATATTTCGTTTTTTATAAAAACTGGCTAAAAATTCAATGGTAAATGGATACAACAGGAAAAAAAGGAGGATGGGCAACAAAAAGAAAGTATGGTCGAAATACTTGATATTGGCAAGGTAAGTCAAGGTGGAAGCCGATCCGATAAATATCAGGACGTTCATCGAAATATACTTGAAACGCTTTGCAAAACCATAAATAAGGTAAAAATCCTGCTTGCCATTCAGTGCGACTATGCCTGCCCAAATGAGGTTGAAGGTAAAGAACAGTGTCAAAAAATCGTTTGTCGTCACTCCGGCATGAAGTGGGAAGTACAAAATTTTACTGTTTTGGAAAAACAGCACGATGACCAGGCAAAAGTTTAACAACAGGAATTCTGGCCCTATAAAACCTAGAAGAATATGTAATCTGGTACGGGTCATAATGTTTTAGTTTCAGTGCTACTATGTTCAGCTTGGACCAAGGCTCCCACAACTTTTGGGATACAAGCCAAGCAGTATTGTTAAGTGTCAGGCTTCAGGAATAGAGAACCAGGTTAACCCGCAAGATTGCAGCTTAGGGCTATTCGTGGAGCCAGTTCGAGGAGTGAGACTTTTCTTTTGAGTGATGTGAAAGGAATGCTAAGTTGTGGGGGGCAAGATTTATTTAGGACATTCCTTTTTGAGACCAGTTGCCAAGTTTGGCAAAATCATCCTTAGGATAAGGATAGGACTGCAAGATAAGAATTAGTTTTTATTGAGCAACAGGGAGTTGGGGATTTTATATTTGCCTCAATAGCTCAAAAAATAAGATGCCATCAGCCTCATCGCTTATTATTCTTCGCTCCATTAGGTTTTGTGCATGTCCAAAAAGCATGATTCAGTCAAAACATCCTTCGATGTAGAGTTTAGGCTCAGTTCAGAAAACTGAAAATGCACAAACCTATTTGCGCCGAGTATAAAACTTTGGCCATTTGAAACAATTTCATTACTTTTGCTATCCATTCGTTACCGTACTGGTCTTTTCTCACCGAAATTCTCATCTCACTTAATTTATCAAAACTGGTTCGTGTGCCACCGTGCTCATGCGATTGCTTGGTGTTGTTCCTTCACCCGTTGCAATGGCTGGCACGTCCTTGTTTTAGAGCTTGTTGGGGATTTGAAATTAATGGTTGGCTCGTGCCAATTTCCAGGCATTTTTGGGAGGCGGGTTTCGATAATCCCGCCTCCCAGAAGATACCAGCATTAATTCTCAATGCGAGAAACTATAAATAGCGGATTTATGCATTATATCCTTTGTGCCGATGCCAATTTGGTATCGGTACTATTTGCCTTTTTTACCATAGACATTAGAGACAACCGATTTTTATAAGGTCTTAATCAATACAATTAGTCATGAGGAACTTGAGATGGTTAGCTAATTTAATAGTCCTATTATTTTTCGTAGGTGCTACCCAGGCACAGGAGGGCGTTTCTGATGCATCCCCGGAAAACAACCTGCGAGCTTATGCGGTTGCAGCACCGTTGAGCCACGAGGCAAAGGCAACAAATCCGGCGCACTACATTGGAGTACAGTACCTAATGCTCAGTCATTTCGACTCGGCACTCATTTACTTTAAAGCATCTTACGAGATAGATAAGAAAACGAATGACCGCCAAGGTGAAGTTGCCAGTCTTCAATATCTTGGGAAAACATGCCTCGAAATGGGGGACGCTGAAGCTGGGCTAGCATATCTCCGGCAGGCGCTGGCGCTTGCAGAAGCCATACAAGCAAAGCCCAAGATGCTCGAAACCTATCAACTGCTCACAGACGCTTTTGAGAAACAGAAAGAACCAATCGTGGCATATCAATATCTAAAATCATACACTGTCCTGAAAGATTCCATGGCCAAAGAGGACGTACAGCTGGGAATGGCGGACTACCAAGCGACGCATATTTTACAGCAAAAAGACGAAGCATTGACCATGAAAACCCAAGAAATTAGAACCATCTACGTCATTTCAATCATCGGCGCTTTTTTTGCATTGGCCGTTTTGCTCTGGCTGCTTTACAGCAAATTGTCCCAACAATATTCGCTGAACGATGAATTGAAGCAAAAAAACCTACTCATTGAGCAACAAGCCCAGCAGATGGAAGCCTTTCTTGTTGAACGAAGTATTAATCGAACAATCGCCAATGAAGCCAAGAGAATAAAAATCAAAAGCAACACGCAATAATGGACGACTACTACCGCAAATCAAATTTAATGAACGTGATAAACAGGAATGTTTGGAAGGTGGTAAGAAGGCTAAAAGTTGGTGTGGACTTGTTTACTGGCCTTGATTTTGCCCGAAATATTAGCCTGACTGAATTAGGGATTTCTGAGAAAGCGGGTAATTTGTATTCTGTAACACCTACCTCTGATTTAAAGAAAATCTTGAAAAAATTGGATATTCAAAGCACGGATGCCATCTTGGACTACGGGGCAGGAAAGGGGGCTGCGATGGTTTTGATGGCAAGGTTTGGTTTCAATTTTATTGGCGGCGTGGAATTTTATCTTCCCCTGTGCGAAATCGCTGCTAAAAACCTGCAAAAGCTAGGTATTAAAAACGCCAGAGTTTACCATTCCAATGCTAAGGATTTCAAAAATTTGGACCGCTACACCCATTTCTACTTGTTCAACCCTTTCCCTGGCGTCATTTTGGCGGATGTTTTGCAGCACATCATTGCATCACATCATCGCAACCAACGGCGACTGACGCTTATCTATTACAACCCCGCATGGCGGGAAGAAATTGACAAGCTCGATTTTTTTGAGCTTAAATCCAGCTCTATGTGTAGATACAACGAGATGCTGATTTACACCCATTTTGATTGAAGAAATCCACGACAACAATGACCATCACATTAATCAAAGACAAGGAGGCTTCCAACTTGTTCCATTCCCTTGATTTTCAAGCCGAGTGGCTGCGGTTGGCGGAGGCATCGTCAGGCTTCACGGTTTTACAACAGCCTGCATTTGCTACAACCTGGTATGATATCTATGCCTCCGATTATGAGCCTGTTGTGGTAACTGCTCGGGCTGATGGTGGTGGACTTGTGGCAATGATATGCCTTGCTTGGAACAAACAGCACCGATTTTTGACCCATGCCGGCCATCGTGACGCAGAATACCACGGTTGGTTGGCTTTCCCAGAAGTGGAAGTCGAATTTCTGAGTGAGGTGTTCCAGTTGGTAAAAAAACAATTTCCGGTAAAAAAATGGAAATGGAGCTGGCTAGCGCCTGGCCTCTCCGCTGAGGCACTCCGCAAGGCTGGCACTCAAGGAACAACCGTCCAGTTGGAAACCCGCCCCGCACCTGTTTGGGACCTGACCAACCCCGAAAAGCTAGAAAAGCTTCGCAAAAGCAGATCGGTGAAGCCTAAATTTAACAAGTACAAAAAAAGAGGAGACTTTAGGTTTGAACTTATTACTTGCAAAGATAAAACAGCGGCAGCACTCAAAATGGCTGCCCTTCAATGCGACTTTCGGCAGGAGGCCATCCACAATGCTCGGCCTTTCGCCAGCGATCCCCGTAAAATCGAATTCTGTAATGCCCTGCAATCCCATTCCGGTATGGTGCATGTCAGTGCATTATGGCTCGATAACCAACTATTGGCTTTTCATTTTGGCATAATAGACGGCAAACGGGCCTATCTCGGCATCAAGAGTTATGACCCTTCTGAGAGTAGGCAGTCTCCTGGCCTGCTGTTGCTCATCGAACTTGCTGAGGTTCTCGTACAACAGGGGTTCGAGTTGTTGGACCTGACACCAGGCACCGATGCTTACAAAGAGCGATTCGCAAACGATCACCAGCTACTTTCGAGACCCACCATCTGCTTTTCGCCTGTGGCCGCTCTTTCAGCAACGGCAAAGAATACCGCAATCATTTTGCTCAACAAATCGCTACCGCTTTTTAAAACAGACCTGCTTACGATGGCATCTTGGAAGGAGAACATTAAGTCCTGGGTTGGTAAATTGAGGCACTTACGCCCCAGTGACTTTGCAAGATTCTTATTTTTGAAAAAATCTATGTTTGTCTATGCTTTCGAGCAACAAACAAAAGTGGCAGCACTGCCCGCAGCCAGAAACTATAGTCAATCTTTTGAAGACCTGATGTTATATAATGAGTCGCAGCCTTTTCCTACTCGGCGGCTACTCTTGCAAGATGCATTGGGTAAATTTTCGGATGGAGATAAACTTATATCTTCAACAGTAGATGGACAACTTTCATGGTTCGCCTGGCTGACCGAGTCACAGCAAACAGTCAAGCCCCGGCTGCATCCACAAAATATCGACCTTGGGGAAAACTGCGTGTCGCTATACGATTTTTACTGCCCTGACGGGCAGCATTTCTTAGAAAATTTGGAGCAGGCGCTAGCAATAATACCCATTGAAGAGAATAACCGGCGTTACCTCTGCCTCGAATCGAAGCACAAACTCCCGATTGAAAAAGCCCAAGAATTGGGCTTGGTTTCTGTCAAAAAATGGACTTGCCTTCGGGTACTTTACTTTTTCAAGAAGAGCCGACAAGAAACTTTCCAGCCTTAAAACAACGCTGTATTAAAGTGAGAGGCCGAACGATTTCGAAGACGTTGGTTGATTGGTCAACATCTGGTCTAATAAAGTTCACCTCCGCAGACCAGATATTGACCAATCAATTTCCAGTCGTCACCCGCTAAAGAGTTGGTCTCATCTAACATCCCCGATTTCTCGGGGATGTTAGATGCTGTTACAGATTCTACAACTCTTTAGCGGGTGACGACCGAAAATTCAAAAGGTAATTATTTCATTAACTGGTGAAAGGGTCGAATTGGGCACTTCACCCGTTTTGACCCATATACATTTCGTGAGCCAAATTATTCCTCCATAGATATATTCCCAGCCAATTTTAAAAAAGGCAAGCTCAGCATAAAAAAGACAAATGCAGAGCAGCATTCCTGTACTTCTACCAACGGGTGTCTAATAATTTCTGGAAAAAGGGGGACTAAAAGATAAAAAACGACCCAGTTTAGAATAAAGCCCAAGCCAATGGCTAAAGAAGGGACTGGTATTTTGAATTTATTAATAATCCCATCGAACATTTTTCCGAACATGACAAGGAATGGCAAAATCACTCCAAACCCTAGGCAAAACAATTTATACATAACATTCATGGAAAAATATTTGGCAAATCCTGTTTTGCGATTGTTCTCGAAATCAATGCCATTGAAAATTGCAAGATTATGGATATTGGTTTCACCTTGAACATTTACTTCCTTCAATGTCTCTGGGGTGCCCCATCCAAATATGCGCTGTCCCCAACTTATTTCTTCCCCAAAACCAAAAAATAAAATAACAGCGAGTATTAGAAAAACATACTGTTTTCTTTTTTTAAGAAAACTCATAAAGAAAACAATGGACGCTCCCAGAAAACCAATGGCAGTCAGGCTTTCAAAAAAACCAGCTTCCTCAGTTAATTTGATAATCATTTCCTCTTCTGCAAAGAAGAATACCGCATACGAAAATAGCAAGAACATGGAAATGAGTACGAGGTAAATTCGCTTGTCTTTAATTTCCTGAAGTGCTTTTTTTAGATTATTCATAATGGTTTGTTTTAAAAGTTGTGTAGTTAGTAGATGAATTTATGTCATAGATATAGCTATGTATTTTTTCTGAAAATTGGCTCAATTATTATTTGGTTTTTATCTTTTATACTTTGGAGCGCCAGGTTTTGTCCATTTGAAATTGCCAATAGCTAACGGCCAGAAGTATAGTTCCCTTGGTTTTCTAAATGTCCACCCATCAATTCGTCATATAGTTTACGGTATTTACTTGTCATTTTGGGCAATGAAAAATGCTGTTCGATACGCAACTGTCCCTTTTTTCCAAATTCCACAGCCAAAGGCGGATTGTCCAATAATCGTTTAAGCTCCGAGACAAACGCCTGCGTGTTGTGGGGCGGCACAAGGATGCCGGTTACACCATCCACTACGATTTCGTCCGTGCCACCTCCGCTGGTAGCGACCACAGGTTTTTCCAGTGCCATGTACTCCAAAATCGAATTGGAAATGCCCTCTTGGTGTACCGTCGTATTGGTCAGCAATACGCCGATGTCGAAGACATTCATGATTGATTCCACTTGTTTTTCCATGCCGGGAAACAGGAAGCGGTCACGCAGTTTTTCAGGAACCAGTGCCCGGCACCGCTCCAGGTCGGGCCCATTTCCCACGGCTAGGAAAGTCAGGTTGGGGTGGGTTTCCAACAATTGGCAACCACCGACAATGAAAGTGTCGTAGTCCTTTCGTTGGAAAAAACCGCCGACCATGCCCACCACGTGTGGGGTTCGGATACCGAGCCTTTTGCGCAGCACTTCTTTATTCTCCAACTGGGCTACTCGCCCGAAATCAAAGCCGTTGTGGATGTAGCGGCGCTTGCTTTGGGGCGCTCGATAAGCTTCCAACCCAGCCATTGAATTGGCCAAAACCACATCGGAAAAGGGAAAGGTTATCCGCCCTCGAAAGTAGTTTTCGTAAAAAAACGACATGTCTTTCCGGGCATCGGCAATACCGGCGTTGATGAGTTTTGTTCGAAGAAAAAACCTTGGAGCCAGCGCGTACACGGACGACATCATCGCCCAAGAATGGATAATGTCCGGTTTTATCTGGCGGCACAGTTTCACCAAACGGTAGAAAATACGGGGGTCTTTGGCGGGCTTCCTTTCGAGGATATGCACTGGGATGCCCAACTCATAAACTTCGGGATATTCCACCCGACTGGACAGCAACAGCAGCTCGCACTCGATATCGTCGAATTGCGCAAGCCCCTTCAGCAGCTCAATCAGCCGTCGCTCACGGCCTCCCCGCACCATGCTGTCGTTGAGCATCAGTATTTTCATGCAACCTCCAATTTTGAAGAATTTCTGATTTCCAATTTTCCGTTCTCCACCAGCCATGCATCCATGAACACCAGCGACCAGATTTTGGCGTCCAAATCCCGCAGCCCCTTGTGGTGGTCTTCCACGACTTTCGCCACGTAGTCCATTTGCAGGTACTGCGAAAGCAGGCTGTTTTTACTACTGAGTCGGTCGTTGAGGTAGTCCCGCAGGGCGTCTTTGAACCAGTGGTTCAACGGCACACTGAACCCCTGCTTGCGGTGACTAATGACGGAGGGCGGCAGGTGTTTGCCGATGGCTTTTTTCAAAATATACTTTTTGTCCATTCCCTTCAACTTGAGGTTTGCGGGGATGCGGAAGCTCAGTTCCGCCAGCTTGTGGTCGAGGATGGGCACTCGAACTTCGAGCGAATTCAACATGCTCGCTCGGTCAACTTTGGTCAGCACATCGTCCACCATGAAGGTGCGCATATCCAGTTCCTGCATTTTGGAGAGGTAGTCCGTTGCGCCAGACTCTCGGATGAGGCGCTCTTTGTATTGCTCCGCAATGTTGTCGCCGAGGCGGTTCCAAAGTTCCGGCTGGTAGAGTTTTTTGCGTTCCGGAAGCATCCACAAGGCCATGTGCGCACCCACCATTTCCCGGTCCATGGACAGGTAGTAGGAAATGCCCTTGCCCGGCAGTCGATTTGGGATGAGGGGGTGAATGTTGCCCCAAATCAGCCGATTGAAAGCATTGGGCAGGCGGTTGTACCGATGGAGGTTGTTGAGCTTGGGGTAGGTGTTGTAACCAGCAAACAGCTCGTCGCCGCCATCACCCGAAAGCGCCACGGTGACGTGTTCCCGTGCAAATTTCGACACATGCCAGGTCGGAATGGCAGAGGGATCGGCAAACGGCTCGTCGTAGCCCCGGACCAGCATGGGCAGCAGGCTGATGGAGTCCGGCTCCACAATTTGCTCGTGGTGCTCGGTGCCGTACATCTGTGCTACCTCCCGTGCGTAGGGGAGCTCGTTGAATTGTTTTTCTTTGAAACCGATGGAAAAAGTCTTGACGGGCCTGCTCGAATGTTGGCTCATGAGCGCCACGACGGCGCTGCTGTCAATCCCGCCGCTGAGGAACGCTCCAAGCGGAACGTCGCTCACCATCTGCATTTTCACCGATTCAGAGAGCATGTTTTCCACTTCTTCGGCCCAATCCGTCTCGCTGCGGCTGAAGTCAGGCTTAAACTCGATATTCCAGTATTTTTCAGTTTTGAAAACATGCCTGCCACCCGGTTCCAATTGGATTTCCAGCCAATGTGCGGGCTTCAATTTTTTCACCTCGCTGTAAATGCTGCGGTCGTCCGCCACGTATTTGTAGGCAAAATACTGGTCGAGCGCCAGCACGTCAATTTCGTTGGAAATGCCGCCAGCCGCCAGCACCGTTTTGATTTCGGAACCAAAAACAAAGCGGTCGTTGGCATGGTGGTAGAAAAAAGGTTTGATGCCGAAATGGTCACGGGCGCAAAAGAGTTTTTTGCGGCGCTCGTCCCAGATAGCGAAGCCGAACATGCCCCGCAGGTGTTTCACGCAGTCGTTGCCGTACTCCTCGTACAGGTGGACGATGGTCTCCGTGTCCGTCCCGGTCTGGAAAACATGCCCCCGCTGAATCATCCGCTCCCGCAGCTCCGGGAAGTTGTAAACCTCACCGTTGAACGCAATCCAAACCGTGTCGTCCTCATTGCTCATCGGCTGGTGGCCCGTGTGCAGGTCAATGATGCTCAGGCGCCTGAACCCAAAGCCGACGTTACCGTTCAGGTAAAACCCTTCGTCGTCGGGGCCTCGGTGTACCATGCTGTCCGTCATCTCCCGAAGGGCAGTTTCGTCCACGTTTCGGTGGGTGTCAAAATGGAGTATTCCGCTTATTCCGCACATATTTTTTGAGTTAACAGGGGACGTTTTTTGTAAAAAACTGCTTGTGTTCTGTGGTATTCAATGAAGTCGCAAAGCCCTTCATTTTTAGCCCCATGTCTTTGTAGTTAAAATTCCGCAAACCCATTTGCCTGCCATTTTTGCCGATGGTTTTTGCCCTTTCGGGAAAATCCATCACGAGCTTCATTTTCTCCGCAAAAGTCACTGGGTCGTAGCCTTGGGCAACGAGTGCGGTTTCACCATCAATAAACTCGTAGTTGTTCACCTCGCCAAAGTTCGTGGTGATGACCGCTGTGCCCGAAGCGAGGTATTCACCCAGCTTGTGGGGGAACCGGGCGGCGTCCTGCAAGCCGGGCCGCAGGGGGATGAGCAAGGCGGAGGCATTGGCAAACTGCTGGGGAATGGTAGCGTAGGGGATGTTCGACTGCAACCTGACATGGGCTTTGTTGCGGGATTGTGCAATGATTGCCCTGACTTCAGCAAGTTCCGCTTCCGTGCCGCCGGAAATGAAATCGAGATAAACCTTCCGGTTTTCGACCTCCAATTTGTCGAATGCCGCCAGCACGAATTGGATGAGGGGCAAGTAGGACGCCGCTCCGCAATACAGCAGCCTCGTTTCACCGTGTGCCTCCGTTGGGATGTTGAACCGCTCAAAATCGCAGAGGATGGGCAGTTTCAGCACAGGTTTTCCAGGCGACAGCCTGTTTGTGTGGTCGAGCAGGTACTCGCTGATGGCGGTTACTCCGTCTGCCAGCCGCACGGCGAAACGGTCGAAGAAGTAGTCGTTTATTTTCATGTGGAGGCTGGTGCGGGAGGCTACCGCCGTGCTCAGTTCCACGTAGTCGAGTACCAATGGCACTTTCAGCCACAGCAGCCACAGCCTGTAAATCAACAGCTTGTCAAAGTCCATCGTCGTGACGATGCAGGCGTCGAGGTCACCACTTTTTTTCAACATGTTCAGGTGGGCAAGTTCCCGGAATTTTCCTTTCAGCTTTGCCCAATTTCGATTAAAAAAACCACCCGGAGAATGGATGCTGCCGGAGGTGTAGCGATAGTGAATGCCCTCGAATTCCCCCGCTGCCGGAAACTGCCTTTCCGGCCCGTGGGCGCCTTTGTAGCTGAGGACGGTCACCATGCAGCCATGCGCCACCAGCCCCTTGGCAATCAGAATCTGACGCTGCACCGCAGCGAGGCCATACGGGAAACGGGTTTCACCGAGATACAGAATATGTGGTATTTTTTCTTGCATCTAACGCATTTTGTTCACCTCAAAAAATTGAAAATCAATTGGTTATGTAGTTTCGGGTTACTGGCATATTATTTTCTTTGGTTCAAAATCATTCCAAAGAATTAGCTTTCAACCCATGTCAAACCGCAAATGCATCTGCCTGACCATCACTTCCCTCGCCATCGGCGGGGCGGAGAAGCAATGCCTGCTGTTGGCAAAAGCATTGCAACCGCACCACGACGTTTTTGTGGTCATCGTCCAGCCGCAGCCTCGACATCCGGGGCATTTGGCGATGATTGCGGAAGCAAAAATTGAGCACTACTTTCTCGCTGGAAATCCTGTCCAGCGAATTTGGGATTTTGCAGGTTTGTTGAAAAAAAAGCACACATCACTGATTTTTTCCTTTCTGCCCGCCGACAGTTTTTATGCTGCCATTGCGGGGAGCATCGCCAAAATTCCGTTCAGAATCGGTGGCATCCGCAACGACCGGATGCACCCGCTCAAGGCTCAAATGCTGAAGTTCCTGCACAACCGCATCTTCGATTTTTCCATCTCCAACAGCTTTTCCGGCGCCCGTTTTTTTATCAAAAAAGGTTTTGCCTCTGAAAAAATGCTGGTGGTCCACAACGGGATTTCCATCAATACCCAACCCATCGCCCGACCACCGAAAATGGAAATCATCATTGCTTCCGCTGGGCGTTTCGTTCCGCAAAAGGACTACGAAACCGCCCTAAAAAGCATCACCCGACTCAGGGAAATCTGCCCGCTTGAAACCAAAATCCACTACTGGATTATCGGTTTTGGGCCGGACGAAAACCTCATCCGGTCACAAGTGGAAGAATACGGTTTGCAGGCTGAGGTGACGCTCATCGTCAATCCTGACAACCTGCCGGAATTGTACCGCCAAGCCGATATTTACCTTTGCACCTCCACTTTTGAAGGGCTTTCAAACGCCATCATGGAAGCCATGGCTTACTCCCTGCCGGTGGTTGCCACGAGGGTGGGGGACAACGACCAGTTGGTGCAACATGGGGCCAACGGCTTTCTCACTGAAGTCAAAGAAATTGAAGCCATTTCACAGCATTTGCAGGTGTTGGTGCTTTCTCATGCTGACCGAATTCGCACGGGGCAAGCCGGGTATGAGCATTTGAAGCAAAATTTCAGCTTTGAAGCGTTTCAAAAAAAGTACCTGCAAATCGTTGAGCGAGTGACCAATCCAGGTTGAAGAACAGCCTTTATCTTTCGATTCAAATTATTGAAGCAAAAGTGCTTAATCCCCAATTCCTTATCTTGCCCAAAGCCCACGGTCGGCCCCGGACAGTATTTTTCTTACCTGCAATGGCGACAATATCGCAGTTGGAACCAAGCTCACCACCGTGCCCAGTACGATGCCCACGCTCCCCATGCCCAGCGTATTTGCGAAAAATATCGAGATGGGGATGTTCATCAAGCCAGCAAAAATCCAACCGTACATCTGTAGCCTGATTTTTCCCGTGCCGTTCAGGACGAGGTTGAACATGTTCACCCAGGTCGTGATGGCAATGGACACGGCGACTGAAACCGTCATGGCAACTTCAATTTTGAGCTTTCCTTGCAACCAAAAATCAAAAACCAACGGCGCTACGGCTATCATCAACAGGCTCAACACCAAGGTGCCGACCCAGATTTTCATGGTGCTTCGCAATGTGTTTTTCACCCACTCGATATCGCCTTTCTGGTATGCCTCCACCGTGGCTGCCCAAAGTTGGTTGGTCAAAATGATGAACAGTAGCAAAAATATCGAGAGGTATTTGTAGGCAGCTTCGTATTTCGGGACCTCATCCAACGAGACGAAGTGAGCGATGAGCAGGTTGTTCGTTTGGTGGATGACAATCATGGATAGCCGGATTACAAAAAACTGGACGCCCAATGAAAACAAGTCCTGGAATAACGACATTTTGACCAGGCGGTAAGAGGGCCGAAAGCGCCACAACTCTCCCCGGAAATAGTAAATACCGACAGAAAGCGGCACCAAAGCGAAGGTGAGGGCCTTCGCCGTTCCGAACAGGACCAGCGAATCTTCGGTAAAATATATCAGCCCGACGATGACCAAAAGGAAGAGCACCTTGCTCAGGAGGTTGTAAAAATCCACCATTGCCATGCGTTGCAAGGCATAGAAAACCTGAAAAATGATGGCCGAAACCATGTTGATAGCCAAGGCGCCAAACATGAGCGCAGCAAGAATGGCGATTTCTTGGTTCAGTTGCGGCTCCGCCTGCAACCAATCCGACCAGGGAAGCACGAAACAAACCGCCACAAATATGACGGCGATGCCAGAAAAAATACTCCCCAGTGCGAAGCAGGCGGTGCTAACATAACCCCTTGCCTTTTCGTCATCGCCTTCGGCAATAGCTGCCCCCAGCTTGTTGCGCAAGCCGTTGGTGATTCCAATGTCCAGTTCTGCAAACCAGTCCAAGACAGAAACTAGCGTGAGGAAAAGTCCGAACTTGGCAACCCCCAGGTACTCCAGCGAAAGCGGGAAATAGAGGAAGCCCGTCAACATGCCGATGCCCTTGTACACGACAGACAAGATGACATTCTTCTTTGCCCGGACTGTCCGCTCATGCCCTCGGCCTAAAAAGGTTTTTATTTTTGCAATGAATATCATTCGATTGTTGTCCCTTGGTTTTTTGACAAATTGCCTCCCCATTTTTCACTCAAAATCCCCAAATTATGCCGAGCCGCCAGCCCCATTCCGAGGTGCATGGCGTAGATGATCGCTATCTGTTTTGAGAACAGGAAGGCATTGGACAGATTGCCCACTACAAATTGCAGGGCAAACAAAAAGGGGATGGCGAAAAATAGGTGGTGGCGGGTAAGGTTACCGAAATAAAACATTGCGAACAAGCCAAACAAGGCGAAGCAAAGCGCCGCAGGCAAGCCCAGCTCAAACATGCATTCCAAATAACCATTGTGAAAACTTCCGGCGCCTTCTGCCCGGTGGCGGTTTTTGGTGATTCGCAACATGCCGTAATAATACACCTCGTTGTTTCTGCCTCCGAACCCGAAAAGCGGTTTTTTGCCAATACTCTCCAGCGCTAGACCGAAGTACCCGATGCACCCATCAACCCCCTCGGACAACCTTTCTTTCACCAGCGTCGAGTTTTGGATTTCGGAGCTAAAAAGGAGTGAAACGGCCACCAAAGCGGCTACTGCCGTCATCCCTGCCAGTGCTAGTCGTTCAAACGGAATTTTGGCGATGGATAACAAGTAAGTGGCTAGCACCAGGCACAACACCAGCCAGCTCATCCGCTGAAAAGTGGAAACAACCCCAGCTGCGAAAAGACATACCAGCAGCACCTTCATCCAGCCACTTTTCATCGTCAAAAGCACCCAAAGTATGGCGGTGATGAGAAAATAGGAGTTGAAATACTCGGTGTTGAATATGCCGTTGGATCGGAGTATGCTACCGAATGCAGGGCGCTGGTCGCCCATGCGCATGAACATGGGGTCGATGGAAATTTGAACCAAACTGACCACCGCACTCACCACCGCACCGATGAGGATAGAAGCCCGGATAATGCGCAAGGTTTCTTCATCGGTGGAAATCGTTTTCAACCCCCACAGAATCAGCAGGAAATTTAGAACATAAATAGATTTAACAATCACATCTGGCATCCCAATTTCTTTCACGTGAAAAACCAGCGACATGATGACAAACGCCGAATGGAGGCAGGCAAAAACCAGAAACCACGGTATTCTCCAATTGCTTTCGGTGGTTGATTGCTCCCTGGAAAAAGCGAACCGCCTGAGGAAAAGAAAAGTAAAAACGAAGAACAGAATCCGGTCGGGCTGAAGCTCAAAGAAAGAAACACCGGGTATTTTGATGGTCAGGTAATAGTTGATGCTACCCGTCATCAAGTAAAAAGAAACCAGCAGAATTTCGAACTTGTACCTGATGTTGCTGCGCAAAACAAGCCAACCGGCTAGCATCGCTGCCACCACGAAATACCCGTAGAAGAGCGGGAGGTCCAGCCGGGTACTTATATCGGATACAAGGTCGTCGTGCATAGTTTGGTATTTAGGCAGTTGGATACGAACCAAAAGCCATTAGTGCTGCTTCAATTTTTGCCGGATTTTTCGCCAGTTTTGAGATTGGCCGACAGCTTGTACCCCTCGGGGATGCCACCTTTGCCAGCACTGGCGTAACCATTGATGGAGGGTATTTTCTTTAAATCATTGAGCACTAAAAAGAGGTTTTCCATTTTACCTTTTTCCTTCAATATTTGGATTTCGTTGAGGAAGGATTGCTTGGACAGTTTTCTTCGGAGAATAAAGAGGTGTATGTCCACAAATTTCGAAATCAACAGATAATCTGTGACCAGCCCCACTGCCGGGGTGTCCACGATGATGAAATCATACTCATATTTAAGTGCTTGGAGCAGCGTTTTCAGTTTCGGACTTGCCAGCAGGAAGTGGGGGTTTTTCTCGCCCGGCAGGGTGGGGATGAAATGGAGGTTCGGTTGGTTGGAGAACGGTTGGATGATTTCATCTACCGGTGCCCGGTCATTGAGGTAGTCGGAAAGTGTTTTCCCTGCTTGGAAATTTTGACCCTGCAAGCGGATAGGGTGGCGGAAGTTGAGGTCAATTAGTAAGGTGCTTTTTCCTTCCGCCGCTAGGCTGATGCCGAGGTTGGAAGCACAAAAAGACTTGCCCTCCCCTGAAACCATCGATGTAACGCCGATGATGTTTTTGTCGGGGTCGGTCACCAAGAATTGTAGGCTGGCCGCAAGGCCCCTGAACGATTCCACCAGCATCGCCCAGCTGGGGCTGCCCTCGGTTGCATTGTCCATGTGGCTGATTTTGGCAACTACGGGGATGCTTGAAATAGCCTCGATATTGTCGAGCTTGTCCATCGTATCCCCCTCCGAACTGGAGAATACCACCCATGTCAAAGGAATTATTATGCCTACGATAAAAGCCAAAAGAAAAATCAATGACTTTTGAGGGGAAATGGGGCCGCTACCCACCATCCGGGGAGCGTCCAGCACTTTGGTGTCGGCTATGTCCTCCGCTTTTGCGATGCTCGCCTTTGCCAGCTCCTGGTTGAGGTACCTCGAAAGGTTGTCGTACAAAGTGGTTTTCCTTTCAAAACTGAGCTGATTCTTTTGGCTGGTCGGCAATTGGTTTAGCTTTCCTTCCAACTCCTTGATTCGGCTGTTTTTATCTTTCAGTGCTACCTCGGAGGATGACAGCAGGTTTTTGATGTTTTCCCGCAAAGAGTTGGTCGTTTCGACGATTTGTTTGTCGTTTACGTTCCTGTCATAGCTTAATTCACCTTTGAAATAGCTCAGTCGGGTTTTCTCGTTGTGGAGCCTCCTAAGTTCTATCAGGTTTTCATTCAGCAACGGGTCGTCAATACCGACCACCGAAGGGGCGATTATCTTTTCGATGCCATTGCTCGAATTCAGGTAGCCAGAAAGCGACGAATAATATTTTACACTCAACTCGATTTGTGCCCGTTCCGATTCCAAGGTATTCAACTGGTCGATGGTAGTGGAAGCCGACAGGGAAAGGTCAACTACGTTGTTTGTTTTCTGAAAATTTTCGAGCCTTTTCTCTGCAAGGCTGAGGGAGTCGTTGATGCCTTCCAACTGCTTTCTGATGAAATCTTCCTTGCTCGTTGCGATGTCGTCCCGTTCGTTGAACTTGCTTTTGATAAAATGCTTGGTCAGTTTATCCAAGAACGCCAGTTCCTTGCCCATCTCTGGCCCTGTTGTTTTCACGTGCAAAATATCCGCTTGGATGTCGAATTGTTCCACCTTCAACTTGTCCTTGTATTCATTGATGAGTTTATCTCGGCTGTGGATTTTGAAAGCCAGCTTTTTATCCATAAAATCCTCGGATACCACATTGTAGGTCGGCTTGTTGATGGTGAAGTGGAAATAGTCGTGCGAAACCTCCTGCCCAAAGCGATAGTTGCTGTCAAACTCCAGTTTTTGGTCCACTTCGTGCTTGGTGCCGTTTTCAGGGTTCGAGACATAAAATTTGTTGCCCTTAATGGTGAGTCGGTATTCCACGTCAGAAAGAATTGCTACCTCAAAAGGGACTTCGAACAGTTGGGCGCTGGAATCTTGCAGCGTCACGGAGAAGGGGAAATAGCCGTAATATTCTTTTTGCTTTAGCCAATTGCCTGCATGGTAGCTGACCTGGAAATCAAGTTCGTTCAACGCTTTGTCAATCAGGCTGTAGGATTTCAGGATGCCGATTTCGTTGAAGAGGTTTTTCTCTGTCGCAATCTGTCCCACTGCCCCATCCACATACTTGCTTTCGCCTAGCATCCTGCTTTTGCCCAGCGGGTCAATCAACAGGGAAGCCTGCACTTCGTAGATGGGTGTTGCGACCTTGATGTAGGCGAACGCCAAAGCGAGACAAACCGCCACGCTGCCCACAAACAGGAACTTTCGTTCCATTATTTTCCTAAAAAAAACCTTTAGGTTAACCTCTTGCAAGGTTCCTGCGTCACTTTGATGTAAGTTGTTCATAGTATTGTATAGCCCCTCACCGAAAGGGCATCTTAAACGGGGGTGTTGAAAACCCAAAGGGATTTCGGCAGTACACCCAAAATCAAGGTTGATTTATGTCAGCAAAATGTGAAGTGAGACTAATCGAATAAGGGGGGAGAATGGAAATTTATCGAAAAGAGATGCAATTTAGCCCGAATTAATAAACTTGCCAAGCGAGGTGCAAACTTTTTCAAAACCATACATCTTTTGATTTTGGAATTTTGAAATAAAATACACCCCGGACAAGTCGCTTTGGCATGGCCGAAGCGACTTATGAAAGCGATAAAGCCGGAGTGCGATAAAGCCGAATTTTCAAAATACTAAAGGTGTATGGTTTTGAACAAACTTTTACTAAAAAATGCTACCTTTTGAAAAAGTTCAATAGGAGGGCAGCAACAGAGATTGCCGAAAGCACAACCCCAATGACAGGTGTGCTAACATCCCATGATTTGGCCTTCAGCGGTTCTACATAGATTACGTCGTAGGGCTTGCAATAGTAAAATTCGGTATAGATAAAGTCATCCCGATTCATGTTGAGGTAGGAAGAATAGCTGCTTTCCTTGTTTTGCCTTATCACCTTCACTTTTTTGCGATTGCCAAAATTGGTAAAATCACCTGCAAGCCCGATGGCATCCAAGAGGGTGGCTCGCTCATTGTGCAAATAATGAACCCCGGGATCGTTCACCTCTCCAATGACAGTGACTCGCATATTTGCCAATTTTACATTGGTAGAGGCGAACTTGAGGTAAGGCGAATAATCCTTGTCTAGCTTGACTTTTAGCTCTGACAAAGTAACTCCCTTGACCAAGACCTTGTCCAATAGTGGCAAATAAATGTTGCCCTCCCCGTCCACAGTATAACTGTTGAAATAAAGGGAGGGAGGGTCGTAATTAATGTCCTTGCTGTACACATGTTCAGTCGTAAACTCCCGGTTGAGAAATTCCTCAGTGCTGCCGTCGAACGCATTGATCCTTATCATCAATTGGTCAAACGGTTGGATTTGGTGGGGCTTGAATGGGTAAACCCTCGTGTTGGTCTTGATTTCTGCCGAGCGCATGTCCTTGGATACCTGCTCGTTGCCATTCAACGTGACGAGGTCTTTATAGCTAACGCAACCCTGGACTGACATGGCAATGATAAGCGTAAAGAGTAAAATTTTGACAAAGCTTTCCCTTGTAAACATAATGGCTTGATTGAATATCCTACAGAATCAATTTGACATCAAGTTCAATAACAATACCAAAGGTGCACTTGCCTGATTCCTGTTTCCTACAAAAAGGCAATGGCCTATTGTACGCTAATTGCGGAGCTGTTTTGATTGGGTTTTGATGAAGCGTTGCAAGACTGTTTTGTGCATGTTCCCGTGATGCCCTCTAAAAACACCACTTTGTAAAGCGTCAAACCTTGACGTCAAATTGTTTTGTCCTTTTCAGTTTTGGCTCCCCCCCCCAACGCATACTTTTGGCGAATTTCAATGCTTCCCCACTTATCATAGCAATTGGAAGAACACGTACTTTCTTCCGCACCCCTGCTATTTGGTATGAATTATGCTTTGTTGCCAATACTCAATCTTCCCTCAGAAATTTCTCCCTCCTTTTAACAGACATAGATTTCCCATTTCTCACACCAAATGGCATAACCTACATAGGTCATCCTGAGATATTTGTAATTATACGCTGCACTAATAGGTTTTGTGCTTATGGGATTTCTGAAAAATATCAAACCGCAAGCGATAGCTGAGGGCTTGCAAAAATTACATGATATTGGTTTGCACAAAACCTGTTAATGCAGCGTATAGATGAACAGCCAAATATATTATGATGAAGTCAGCACATACGATATTTAGCGTTTTACAAACTATAACCATAGTTTGCCTATTCCCTTTCACTATGCTTGGTAGCGGACTCAGCAGCGATTGCCCGCCCGAATTAAAAGAAACGTTTCCAAAATCATTTTTCGCTGCCCTTAAGCTACCTGTCTTTGAAAAAATGGGGACGGCTACATCCACTGGTGCTGGCTCTTTGACGATAGTAGTCACGGAAATCTGTAACAACGGCATTGATGACGACGGCGATGGCCTGATAGACAATGCCGACCCGGACTGCGCTGTGGCCACCACACAACTTTACCTCTCCGACCCTTCACAGGCGCTCGACCGGGTGGACCCGGTGGCGACGGCAGATGCGACAACTGCACAGACAGCAACACTGACTTCTGCAACCACCACTACGGTCAACCTAACATCCATAGCCGACAACGATATTTGGGCTGGGAATACTTCTGCCAACTACGGGAATTGCGATATTATTTATTTGGATGGCAACTATGTAAATAGAAGTTTGCTAAAGTTTGATTTGTCGGGAATTCCCGGCAATGCCACGATTAATTCAGCGACACTTTCCCTTGTGAAAAATGGTGGCTCCAATACTTCTGCCGATGTCAATGTCCATCGGATTACAGCTGATTGGGCAGAAGGTACACGGTCTTGTTCCGGTTCGAGCGGAGTTTCAAATTACAACAGGCGTTTGTCTGGCATCAACTGGGGCACAGCAGGCGGGGACTACAATTCCACTGTGGAGGCAGTGACAGCTGTTGGAGGCGATAATACCTATTCTTGGAGTGTTGTGAATCTTGTGCAGGATTGGGTAAATGGTACCAACGCCAATTTTGGTATGCTCCTGAAATATGCATCCGAAGGCTCGTCGAACCAGAAAACATTTGGAAGCAGGGAAAATAGCACCGCCTCAGACCGGCCTGAACTATCAATTACTTATACTTCTGGCTCCGCAATCACGGCCACTTTTACCCAAGATCCCGTGCTCTGTAGCTCACTCGAAATGCCAACAGGTGGGGATGTTACCGTTAATACCTATTTGTCAAATGTAGTTGGCGGTACCAGTTCAATTACTGCCGCTTCCACTTCCAGCGGTTCCAGCGCATCGGTGCCAAGTGGTGGAACATTGTCGTTTTCACACACGCCCGGCACTGGTACTAACCGGCTCCTTTTGGTGTCTGTTGCGGTGGGCAATACTGGTGTAAGCGATGAAACCGCACCCGGAACCGTAACAGGAGTTACTTTCGGCGGAACGAGCATGACGCTTGAAATGACTGTTTACAGTGGCGTTGCAGTGCGGTCTTATATTTACAGCTTGCTCAATCCCTCGGCAAGTCCCGCTGCCAATGTTGTTATTACCATTGGAACAAAAACATCCGGGGTGGTTGCTTCGGCAACTACATTTGATGGGGTGGACCAAGCTACCCCGCTCGGCACACCGGTAAGTTTTGCGGAAAGCGGCTATGTTTATTCTATCAGTGGCAATGTTTCTTCCGCCACCGGCGAACTGGTGTACTCAACTGCTGCCGTTGATGAGTATTCGGGCACACAACAGGGGATAAGCGCAGCCAGTGGTCAGACCGAATTGTGGAACAACAGCGGCTTCAACTATGTGAGCAGTGCTTCAAGTACCAAACCGGGGGCATCTTCAGTAGGGCTTACCTATGATTTTCTGGATTACGAAGATGCGTGCATGGCAGCCGTTTCAATTAAACCTGCAACTTCTTCTTCCATGCCCGCAAATCCAGATATTTCGGCAGTATTAAAATATGGCACTACAACATTTGCCACACTGACCAATCCTACTTATGACAGCGGCACTGGTTTAATGACCTGGTCCCAAACATTGAGCGGTTCAGTTTTAATCCCAACGGGTGAGGCAATTTCCATGGAAGTAACAAACAATGAACCGGGCATTTCATTTAAAATAGATTACGACAGTCAGACAAAACCATCCAAAATTGAGCTGCCCGTTACCCCGTTTATTGACATCACTTCTTATGCGGTTTATGATGCAGCTTATCCGAGTGGCAGCATCATCACGAATGCTGTTGCTGGTCCCACCGTGTATCTACGTGCTGTTGTCACCGACCCATTCGGGTATGACGATATCACTAGCATGGACATCACCATCACACCGACGGGCAGCACAGTAGCTGCCATTTCGGTGGCTACGGCTGGTTGCACCCGGACCTACGAATATGCCTGGAACACAACATCCTTGAATGGAACCTTCTCCATTCCAGCTATTGCCAGAGCAGGCTATGAAAACACAGTAACGGGTTTTCATCCTCTCAGCTTCGACCTATGTTCACCAGAAATCGGCATCCCAGTATTTACCTTGGGGGCAAGTTCGGCCCAATGCCAGGCAGCAGGAAGCGTGACTTATACGGCTACTTCTTCAAATTCGACAGGGATATCTTACAGTCTTGACGCCACAAGTACTACGGCTGGTAATAGCATCAATACCACCACTGGAGAGGTGACGTATGTTGCAGGTTGGAAGGGTACCTCCATCATCACGGCAACGGCTACTGGATGTGCAGGGCCAAAAGCAGATACACATACCGTCACCGTGAACCCGGTGCCTACTGCCGATGCTGGCACGGATGTCTCCATCTGCAACGGGGCCAGCACTATCCTGACGGCCTCGGCCTCCAGCGGAGCAAGCCCATATACCTACGCCTGGGACAATAGCTTGGGCAGCGGTGACAGCAAATCCGTTGGTCCATCGTCCACGACGACCTACACGGTGACCGTGACCGACAACAACGGGTGTACGGGCACCAGCCAGGTGACCGTCACGGTGAACCCGGTGCCTACTGCCGATGCTGGCACGGATGTCTCCATCTGTAACGGGGCCAGCACCATCCTGACGGCCTCGGCCTCCAGCGGAGCAAGCCCATATTCCTACGCCTGGGACAATAGCTTGGGCAGCGGTGACAGCAAATC
>JAIPBL010000112.1 GCA_021739645.1 Saprospiraceae bacterium
TGTGCTACTCCAATGGGAGCAGATAAATTCTTTGGTCAAACGGGTAGAGGAATTGGAACGAAAACAAGCAAGGTCGGCAGCGCCGTTTTCAAAAAACCAAAAAAAGGAGCATCCCAAAAAACCAGGCCGCAAAGCGGGGGAAGGCAGGTTCGGGATGCGGAAGACGCCGTCAGCGGAACGAGGAAGTGCGGGAAGTGATGCCCGCAGATTATAAGGGAGTGATGAGCACGGACTGGGGGAAAATTCACGTTTACACAAAACAATGGAAAGGGTCAGAGTCTTATCTAAAATTCAACCCACTGCATAATTTCTATACCTATTTCTTACCCTCTCGCCCACTCAATCAACCTTCGATACACCTCGTTCCGCATCAGGAGTTCCTCGTTGCCAAGTACCACCACCTGCTCCCGTGCCCTCGTCAGTGCCACGTTCAGCTTGCGGTCAACGCCCTCTTCGGAGAGCGAGACGAGCGTTTCCATTTGCGAAGCGGCGTTCGTGCTGAGTGAAATCAGGATGATATCCCTCGCCCCGCCTTGGTAACGCTCCACCGTGTCAATCGTGATGCTGCCGCAATCAACGCCTTCCCGCTCCATAACTTCTTGAATTTGAGCGATTTGCGCTCGGTATGGGGTGATGATGCCGATAGTGGGTAAGCCCCCCCCACCCCCCCCAAGGGGGGGTGGAGTGACGGGTTGGGGTTGGAAAAATTTTACCAATTGCGCCAGCAATTCTGCCTCGTGTCGGTTGGTCTTGCGGCTGGGGCTTTGGCGGTCAATGGGGGTGTTGAGGAAGACAATGCGCTGCTGTTGAACCAGCCGTTGCCAATCGTGCTGGTTGTCAGCCGTAGGAGCGGCCATTGGAGCAAGCTGTTTTTGTGAAACAGGTATTTCCTTCGGTAAAATCTTGAGTTTTCCTTCGTAAAACTGCTCGCCGGGGAAGCGCATGATGTCCTCGTGCATGCGGCCCTGGTGACTGAGGAGGTCGAAGGCCCAGTGCCAGCCCTGTTCCGTGCAGCGCCGGAAGAGCCGCTCGAACAGCGAGTTGCGCAGGTTTTGCAGGCCGATGCCGAGCAGTTTTTCGTCAGTTACGGCGGAGGCTTCGGGGGACTGAACCACCACTGCGGGCAGTTGCTTGTGGTCGCCGATGAGCACGAACTGCTCGAACTGCGGCAGCAATCCCGCCAGCACAGGCTCCAGTATTTGCGAAGCCTCATCAATGGCCACCCGCCGGAATTTTTTCAGCTTCAACAGTTCCTGGTTGTTGGAAAGCGAAGCCAGCGTGCTCACGAAAATGCGGTGGTTTTCCAGCACTTCCCTCAGTTCCTTGCGGGTGGTCACGTCCTCGATTTTGCTCGTAAGCAATTGACTTTCAAACTGTTCGCTCGTGGAATAGCGGCTGCCGATGCGCAGGTAAGCGGCCCTCACTTCAGGGCCGATGCTTTCGAGTGCTTCGCAAATTTCGTCCACGGCCCGGTTGGTATAGGCCAGCAGCAGCAGGTTTTCGTCGGTGTTTTCAAAAATCCATTTGGCAAAATGGCGAAGCATCTGGCTCGTCTTGCCCGTGCCAGGCGGCCCCCAGAGCAGGAAGTAGTCGGGGGCGGTGAGCATTTTTTGGAGGATGGTATCTTGCTCTTCGGTGAGGGGAGAGCCTAGGTATGAGGTATGAGGTATGGGGTATGTGTCGCTCGGCGCTATATTGGGTGCTAAAATCCCAAGTAGCAAATCTCGCTTCCGCTTTTCGGCGCTCGCCCATCGAAACAAGCCCTGGTACATGCTCGTGAAGCCCATGTCCATCTGGTCGTGTTCGAGATTCCAGTTTTCGAACTCATTGAAAATCAACAGGTTGAACTGCTTGTAACGCAGCCGGACGGTCACTTCTTCGTTGGTGATGGCGAGGATGGTTGCTTTGAAGATTTGGGTTTGAAGGAGTGATTGGTGATTGGTGATTGATGATTGGTGAGTAGCGGCGGAACTGTCAACTGGGTAAAGCACGGCAATGTCGCCCACTCGAAAATTGGCTAGGGGACTGGTGTCCGATGTTTTTGCGAAGATGATAATCGGCTCCTCTTCAAAGGCGTGGTTCTCCTTGATGGTCAGCGACTTGATGATGTCGAAACCTGCTTCTTTTTCTTGCACGGTGTCGAGCCAGAGGGCAGCGAGGCCATTGGCCTTGTCCATGCCCTGGATGCCGGTTTTTGCCAGTTGGTGCTCCCGGGCAATGAGGCCGGTGAAGGCGTTGAAATAGCGCCGCTCCAAATCGTCGAGGGCGTGGTAGGTTTTTTCAAATAGGGCGATGGACTGGCTCAAATATCCTTTGATATGGGGGAAACGGGCGGTCGTGGTGCGCTCCAGTAGCGGCACTTGCACCACCGTATCGCCCTGCACAGCGGCCAGTCTTCGGTCAATGGAAACGAGGAGGTTACGGACTTGCAGTGCCTCGTTTTGCTCGGCCTTTACAGGTGGGGCATAGCGTAACTGACTGGTTTCCAAGCCACTGTACAGGATGTAGCTGGCTGGCTCTACCTCGTCGCCAAAGACGGAGCGCACCATCAAATCATAAAGAAGGGTCTGAATGAAGTGGCTCGCACCGATGCCGTGGCGGTTGGGCATGAACGGTTTACCGCTCTTTAGCTCGATGATGGCACTGCGGTTTTCCTTTTTGTAAAATACGTCGAGGCGGCCCTGCAAGCCGTGTTTTTCATCGTAAAAACTGGGCTCCAAGTAGCACTCTTTTGACTCGATATCGAATTTCCGTATCTCCTGCCGCACCATCAGTTGCAGCGTGAGCCAGTGGCGTTGTGCCTTTTCGTAAATCTCTTTTATCTCGGCATCGGTCAGCAGCGAGAAGGTCAGCGGATTGGTTTTGAAGACCTTCGGAAAGGTTTCCTTGAACACCGCCTCGGGGTTGTGCATCAGCTCATCGAGGAAGAAGTTGGCGATATTTCCCAGAATCATCGGCAGCGACTGTGCCACGGGTAGGAATTTTTGAAGCAGGTACACCACTGGCTCGGCGCTGCAGCCCTGAAAGCAGTTCGCCACGGTGGAGACATCCATGAGATAGTCGGGTTCGACGACGATGGCACGGGGGCGATAGATGAGGTATTGAGGTATTGAGGTATTGAGGTATTTGGGCGGCGTGGTTTGCTCGGAGCCTTGACTGCCCCCGACCAAGGTCGGGGCCAACTGACGAACTGACGAGCTGTTATCCACGATTTGTACGTCAATCAAACTCAACGTGATGGGGAACTTGAAACAGTTGCGAATTTCCCGGATGGTGGGGCTGAACGGCTCGTTTCGCTCGGCGATATTGTACTGAATATGAATGAGTTGCGAGGGATTTTCTTCGTCTTGGGCGAGGAGCATATCGTTGGCCTCATCGTCGGCGAGAGCGATGACACGGGCGGTTTTACGGTATTCCTTCACCTGTACTTCGGTGTAGATGAAGGGGATTTTTTTTGGTAAAAAGGCCTGCACTTCCTCAGGCGCTGTTTCGCCAAACAACCCTTGAATGCTCTCGGCAACGGCCTTCAAGCCGAGGGCGTACACGCCTTTTGCCTCAGCTTCCGGCACGGCGGAGCGGATTTTTTTACGAAAAAAATGCACCCAGTACTGCGTCTTTTTGTCCACCTGATGACGGTGGCAGGCGTAGGCGATGCGGGCGAAAAGGGTGGTGAAATGGATGCTGTCGGCCTTCGTGACTTCGAGGTAGAGCAACTCCAACAGGCGGGCAAGGGCATCGGACTTGGCAGTGAGTGTCCAGTCGGCGCTGCCGTGGATTTTTTCAAGCTCCCGGTAAAACAGTCGGGCCAGTTCTGTGGATTTGTGGTCAGTGTTGTTCAAAACGATGTGTCTGGAATGGGTATGCGCTGGGTGCGTTGCGAAGGCAAAAGTAGCAGAATAGCCTTTAAGGAAAGAAATAACTCAGTACAAGACATCAGTGAAATAAAAATCAGAAAAAATTTTGAATAAAAAGAAAAATGACTAAATTTGTGGGACAAAAGTCCGTAAAAATGAAAAAACAAAAAAGCACCGAAAAAGCAGTCTCCAAAAAACCACGAGCCTACAAAATGCCCGAAGAAGCACCCAACACTGCTAATCTTGTCAATGACATCGCTTACCAGCCAGCTTACATCGTGAGCGCAAGCCGCAGTGGGGTCAGTAGCCTGCGCTTCTTTGGCTTGGCAGACTTCACCGGGCTGAACCGGGAATGGCTCGCCACAGAGTTCATGGGGCTTTCCCTCAAAACCTTGCAACGCTATGCGCAGGAGGCCAAATCCCTTACACCGAGGGAAGGCGAAGCCATTCTAAAATTGGAGGCGCTTTACAAAAAAGGCATCGAGATTTTTGGGAACAGGGAGGAGTTCAACAGTTGGCTGGAGCAGCCTGCTTTTGGGCTAGGAGGGCAGGTTCCTCTGGAGCTTATCAGCATGTCAACGGGCATAGACCTCGTCATGGACGAGCTTGTGCGCATTGAATTTGGCGCCACTGCATAAATCTTGCCCTCCATGCTCGTTTACAGAATCGTTTTGGAAAAATGGTCACAGTCGCTGACGGCCTCCGGTCAAGCGGCACGATGGAACAGTGCTGGCAGGTATGTGCTTTACACCGCCGGGGCGAGGTCGTTGGCTTGCCTTGAAAACGTGGTTCATCGTAGCAGCCGGGGCCTGAACCAGTTGTTCAAAACGATGGTGATTGAGGTGCCCGGCGATGTTTCCATCGAAAAAATAAAGGTGGAAGACCTGCCGGAGGGTTGGCACGAGTTTGACTCTTACCACATCACCCAGCAACTAGGCGATGCGTGGTTGGATGGGATGAAAACTGCCGTGTTGGCGGTGCCTTCTGCCATCATTTCAGAAGAGCAGAATTTTTTGTTCAACTTACAACATCCTGATTTTCAGAAGATTAAACTGCTGAGAACCGAAGATTTTGTTTTTGACCCAAGAATAAAAACGGTGTAATACATTGGCCGAAGGCTAACAAAAAAGCCGCCCCTCCAGTACGGAAAGGCGGCTTTCTCATTTCAAAAAATCAAACGGGCGCTAACTTAAAAGATATAACGGATGCCCAATTGTGCCTGCCAAACGCTGTTGAGCGAAATGTCCTTGGCCAATGCCTCAGTTGGGAACACGCCGCTTGATGGTGCGAAAGTGTAAACTGGCTGATTGGTTGTTGCGTCAACTTTTGAGAACTTGAGCGGGGCGTTGTTTTTTGCGAAGTCGCCTACTCCCCATTTGTTGTTCAGCAAGTTACCGAAGTTGTAGAAGTCGGCCCTCAACTGGATGGTATGCCTGCGCTCGCTCACTTTCACGAAGAACTCCTGCTGGATGGAAACGTCGAAGGTGCTGAGCCAAGGAAGCAATGCGCCGTTGCGCTCAGCGTATTTGCCTTTGCGGGAGCTGAGGTAATCGTTGTTGTCAACGAAGGCCATGAAAGCCTGACGCTGTTGATCGGCGGTAGTGGTTACGTTGCCGTTGGAGTCCTTGATGTCGTCGAAGAGGAGCTCGTTGCCGTTGTTTGGCACGTAAATCAGGTCGTTGCTTGTGAGTTGGTCACCGTTCACGTCGCCGTTCACCGTGAAGGAGTAGCGCCCCTGATTGCTGCTCTGCATGAATACGGAAAAGGTAGTGGCGGCATGGTCGAGGTACTCCAGACGGTAGGACAAGGCGCCAATGATGCGGTGGCGCTGGTCAAAGTCGGAGAAGGCCAAATCAGGGCGGTTGTTGCCATTCACGCTGCGGTTGTCCCTCCAAGAGGAAAAGGCGATGGAGCCAGCCGTCATCAAGTCCTCAGACTCGCTGAAGTTGTAGGCCAACATAGCGTAGAAGCCTTTTTTGAACTGGCGCTCCAACTTCGCAGTGAGGCTGTAGGTATAGCCTTTTTTTGTGTTCACAAGCACGATGGCATCAGTAATCTTGTCGTTGATACGAAGTGCGTTGTTGGCTGCAGTACTACTAAGGTTTAGACCAGCATAGGTCGGGCGATTGTCAGCACCGGTGTAACTACCCTTTGATGGCTCCAAGTTGGCGTTGATGTAGCTGACGTTGTTGATATTCTTATTGAAGATACCTTCTATCGAACCAACGAAATCATGTGGCAAGGCGAAGTCAAGGGCTAGGTTGGTTCGCCATAGCTGCGGGAACTTGAAGTTCGGGTCGGTCACTGCCACGTTGAAAGAGGAAGGCGTAGTCGCATTTTCTGGAATATAAGCCTTCACGTCTGGGTTGAAGGGGTAGTCGTAAGTGTTGTCAATCCTGTTTGAACCCGTCAAAATACCATTGTTGCCCACTTGGTTGGAAATCCAAACAAAGGCTGGGCGGCCAGAAAAGAGGCCAGTTCCACCGCGTAGTTGCAGGCTGCGGTCGCCTTTCATGTCGTAGTTGAAACCGATGCGGGGTGAAAACAATGGGGTCGTTTTTGGCAGTTCGTCGGTGCGGTACTTCACGGATTTGCCATCTTGATTGATAAAGTTCATGGTGTCGAGGGCCGGATTGTAAAGGGCCGTTTCACCATAAATCGGAACATCAACACGGAGGCCTACGGTCAGCTTCAACTTGTTGTCCATCATCGCAATTTCATCCTGGATGTAGGCGCCTGGCTGGGCAACTTTGGTGGTAGCCGTAGGCAACGCACTACCTGGCAGGGCAGAGTAGGTGAGCTGGTAGCGGCGCAGTTGTACGGAGTCCAAGCCGTTTGCATCGTCGTAAAAATCCTGAAGAGAATTGTAAACGAACTGGCCGTAGTAGGTGGGCGTGAAGGTGTTGTCAAACTTGAAGTACTCGAAGTTGACGCCAGCGGTGAAGGTGTGCGCACCACTGTACATGGTCACGTTGTCCTGGAACTGCCAGGTGTCTGTGTTCAGCTCGTTGTTCGGCGTGAAGGGTTCGTAGCCGAAGTTGGTGTAGTTGCGGCCATCTTTCAAGATATCCACCAATGGGAATACGCCACCACCGCTACTTCTGTAGTCGCGGTTGGCGGTAAAGCCAAACTGGACGTTGTTGGAGAACTTGGTGCCGAACATGGAGTTCAGTTCCACGATGCCAGAGTAAATATCATTGTTGATGATGTAGTTGGAATTGGAGAAGTTCAAGGCAAAGCCATTGTCCCTTCTATTCGAGAAAGAGCCACTGTTGCTCGTAAGTACGTCTCTTGACGACTTCAGGTAGTTGAAGCGGACACTCAAGCGGTTGGATTTGTTCATATTGTAATCCACCTTGGCGAGTATCTTGTCGCTCTTGGTGTTCAACAAATAGTTTTCGTATTCGCCGGGATTGTAGTTGTACTTGCTGATGAGGAAATCTTTCAACTGGTCGAGGTCGGAAGCTTCCACGATGGACACGTTGTCACCCGTAAGGCCGGGCCTGTTAGCTACGAAGGGGGTGGCAGGGTCATCGCGGCGCTCAATCTCGCCGTTTACGAAGAAAAACAACTTGTTCTGAATGATCGGTCCACCCAAGCGGAAGCCTGTCTGCTTGATGTTGAAGTTTGACTTGCTGATTTCCGTATCATTGGCCTTGTCACCGGCGAGCGACTCGCTGCGGGTATTGTAAAAAACGGAACCTTCCAGTTGATTCGTACCGGAGCGGGTCACGGCATTGATACCGGCACCTGTGAACCCACCCTGGCGCACGTCGTAGGGGGCGAGGTTTATCTGGATTTCGTCAATGGCGTCCAAAGAAATTGGCGAAGAGTTGGTCTGACCAGCGGGTGCCGATGCGAGACCAAAACTGTTGTTGAAGATAGAGCCATCGAGTGTCAAGTTGTTGAAGCGGCTGTCTTGGCCAGCGAAGGAAATACCGCTGCCAGTGGTAGCTGCCACGTTGGAAGAGCGGCTTTGTGGCGTCAGTCGCACGAAGTCGTTGAGGCTGCGGCTGAGGGTCGGCAGGGCATTGATGGCCTCCTTCTTGATGTTGGTGGCAGCCCCGGTACGCTCTGAGTTCAGAATCTCACTTTCGTAGCCTGTGACCACCACCTCGCCAAGCGTAGTTGATGATTCCAACAGCTTTACGTCGATACGGTAGTTTTGGCCCAAGCTGAGGTCCACATTGTCCAATGCGAAAGTCTCAAAGCCTGTGAAGCTTACCTCGATATGGTACGGACCTCCAATGCGTACTGCGGGCAGGTTGAAACGGCCGTCGTCACGAGTAGAAGTGCCATAAAAAGTACCAGAAGGCTGGTGCAAGGCTGTTACGTTGGCGCCAATAAGTGGCTGGCCATTGCCATCCAATATTTGGCCGAGGAAGCTGGAGCTTTGTGCGATGCCCGCCGTCGAGCATAGTGCAAAGCAAAAGAAAGCCACCACGAACCGAATGGCCTTAAACTGTGTGAAGTTGCTTTTCATACAAAATGATTTAGATTAATAAATAACTAAACGGGCTGCGTGCCCATTGAACACTTGCTTGATTGGAATAAAAGAAATGGCGGTAAAGTCAGGTGGTCAGCAGAAATTAGGAAGATTTTTTTGAGCCACAATAAAACACGAGATGAATGAAATCTGAGCGGTAGGTTGTGTAGTGTTTGATTCATAAAGCCTCCGTTTTTAAATGTCAGCCATCGTTCAGAATGGAAGGAAACCATTCTTCGAATTTATTGTGCCGCAAAGGTAATCAGGCAGACCAACGGCACAAATAAAAGACATTAACTGCTTCTTAATTTTGTGTAAATAACGTGCCCATGCAGCATTTTTAGCCTTCCGTAAATCTTGCACACAATCTATTTTGGAAAAGCGGACACGTAAGCTTACTTTTGCCCCCGTTCAATCAAAACAATTCATCAAAAAATACCATCATGTCAGACCATATTGAAAATGAAGGCAAAAAAGGCAGGTTTATGATGTGGTTCATCATCTACTTCGTGCTCTTCATGGCCCTTATGATTTACCTCTACCGCTACAACCTTCACATGGAGTTTTAATTTTAGTTGGCAGTTCGACAGGGGGCAGTTGGCAGTCAGTTCGACAGTTGTTTAGGCTGTGCCCTGCTAAAACGAAAGAGAGTTGGTATTTGCAATGAATACCAACTCTCTTTTGTTTTTTCGAAGGCTTGCAATTTGACTGCCCTACGCCAACTGTCGAATTGCCAACTTTATTCCTCGCTCTTAAACCGAAACGCTACCAAAGGGTGCGCCTCCTGCGCCATCTTCAGCGCCCAAGCGCTTTCAGCCAGGAAGACGAGCTGGCCGTCCTTGTCCTTGGCCAAATCTTTAGCGCGGCGAGAGCGAAACTCTTGAAAAGCCTTGTCGTCACCACATTTCACCCAACAAGCTTTATAAAGATTGACGGGCTCATAGGAGCACGAAGCACCGTATTCATGCTTCAAGCGGTACTGAATCACCTCAAATTGAAGCGCACCCACTGTGCCGATGATCTTCCGGCCATTTATTTCCTTCGTAAAAAGCTGTGCCACGCCCTCGTCCATGAGCTGGTCGAGGCCCTTGGCGAGCTGCTTCGATTTGAGCGGGTCGGCGTTCTCTACGTACCGGAACTGCTCAGGGGAGAAGCTCGGAATGCCCTTGAAGTGCAGCACTTCGCCCTCGGTCAGCGTGTCGCCTATCTTGAAGTTCCCACTGTCGTAGAGGCCCACCACGTCGCCGGGGTAGGCTTCGTCTATCACCTCCTTTTTGGAGGCCATGAAACTGGTCGGGTTGGCGAAGCGCATCTGTTTACCGTGGCGGACGTGCAGGTAGTTCGTGTTTCGCTCGAACGTACCGGAGCAGACCCGTAGGAACGCAATCCGGTCACGGTGCCTTGGGTCAATATTTGCGTGGATTTTGAACACAAAACCGCTGAATTTCTCCTCGGTGGGCAGTACTTGCCGCTCCTCCGTTTCCCGTGGCAACGGCGTCGGGGCGATGTCGGTGAAGCATTCGAGCATTTCCCGCACCCCAAAATTATTGACGGCGGAGCCGAAAAAAACAGGTGAAAGCTCGCCGCGTTGGTAGGCTTTCACATCAAATTCAGGATAAACTTCCTCCACCATGTGTACCTCCTCACGCAGGGTGTTCGCCGCCCGCTCGCCGATATGCTTTTCGAGCAGCGGGTCGGCCAGGTCATTGATTTCGATGATGTCCTCCTCCTCTTGTTTTCCGTGTGGGCGGAAGAGCACAAGGTTCTTTTCGTACATGCTGTACACGCCCTTGAAGCTGCTGCCCATTCCCACCGGCCAACTGAGCGGGCAAACCCGCAGCCCCAGTTTTTGCTCCACATCGTCGAGCAGGTCAATGGCGTCCTTGCCCTCCCTGTCGAGTTTGTTGATGAAAACGATGATGGGCGTATTGCGCATCCGGCAGACGCCGACAAGCTTTTCGGTCTGGGTCTCCACGCCTTTCGCTACGTCAATCACCACGATGGCGCTGTCCACGGCGGTGAGGGTGCGGTAGGTATCTTCGGCGAAATCTTGGTGACCGGGCGTGTCCAAGATGTTGATTTTCAAGTCTTTGTACTCAAATGCCATGACCGATGTGGCCACAGAGATACCCCGCTGCTTCTCAATTTCCATGAAGTCGGAGACGGTAGTCTTCTTGATTTTGTTGGACTTGACGGCGCCGGCAGTTTGGATGGCGCCCCCAAAAAGCAACAGCTTTTCCGTGAGGGTGGTCTTCCCGGCATCGGGGTGGGAGATGATGCCGAAGGTTTTGCGACGTGCGATTTCTTGTTTTAAACTCATTTTCTATTAAAATTTCGGGGCGCAAAGGTAAGAGATGGATGGGAAGAAATGCTAGTTATGCTGTTTTTGCAGTTGGGAGGTTGATTTTATCTAGCGCAGTGTCAATCACTGCCTCAGCTGTTTAGGCTTGCGAGTTGATTCTCGTTGGTATGAAACCAGCTCGGCCATTTTTGTTTTACCGCTGTAAACTCGGGTTACTCTTCCCTGGGGAGTGTTCAATTAACTGTGTCAAAAACTTTGATTAAAGCGATGAGGGTTATTCCGTCCCTGTAAAAAAAGAACACTTTAAAGTTCTTTTTTACGGGGATGGAAATAACCCGGTCATTGATTCAGGTACGGCACTAT
>JAIPBL010000022.1 GCA_021739645.1 Saprospiraceae bacterium
TACCCCATCGTCAAAAAGGGTAAGAAAAAAGAGAAAATCAAGCTTCTGACCGAAAAATCGGAGTGAGCTTGACTTCAAATAGTTTCATTTTTCTCGGCAGCCCGTTGGCTGGTGATAGAAAAGTGTCCAAAGTCTAAAACCCAAAGAAAATCGAATAAACGCTATTGCCTACTTTTAAAGTTCAGATAAATGGAAGATTTGAATAAAAATTTCAAAGATTTTGAAGCACTATATGATTTTATTCAAGAAAAGAAGGTGGGAAATATTCTCATCGGTTATCGCAATATGCCAGATTATCCTGGAATGGTATTAGGCATGGGGATAATTTTCGACGTCAATAAATTGAAGTATGAACTGGACTTAGAATGGATATCCTTTGGTCTTGACTTATTTGGCGAAAATTTGCTTGAAAACTACTTGTTTAAATTTAAAGACCTTCAAGCGTTGTTGGGGTACCTTCAGTCTAAGTACAATATTTTGGTCGCTGATATCCCCATGAATTATAAGATTGACCAAAGTCTGTTCCCCAATCCAATAAAAGATTCAGACCAAAAGCCAATATTTGAAGCAGCTTGGCAAAAGTTTCAGCGTGATTTTAGAGAAGGATTTTTTTTAGATGCTGCTTTGCAGGTTGTATTTTCCTCAAATGAAATATGAAACCAACCATCCGACTTATTTTCCTTGCAGCACTTCTGGCAACCTGCACGACAAAGCCCTTTGCACAAAGCAAGCTCCTTTCATGTTCCGACTTCAAGCATGGGACTTTCGAACAATGCTAACGTTACGGCGGGGATAGTAACCATGCGGCAGGACAGGACAAAAAACACAGAAAAGCCCGACTACCATTCAAGTGGTAGCCGGGCTTTTGATATTATGTCGACACCGGAAAGGATTTCCGGAGTACAGCTTTACTTCGGCGCCAAGTTCGGATTCAGCAGGTCGTAGAACTGGTCCAGTTTCGGCATGATAATAATCCGGGTACGGCGGTTGGTGGAACGGCCTTCGGCGGTGGTGTTTGGAGCGAGCGTGTTCCACTCGCCACGTCCGGCAGCTATCAGGCGGTTAGGGTCAACACCGTGGCCTTTTTGCAAGGCCCGCACGACGGAGGTAGCCCTTTTCACGCTCAGGTCCCAGTTGTCGTCCATACAGGCCGTCTTAATCGCCACATTGTCGGTGTAGCCTTCCACCATCACTTCCATATCGGGCCTGGACTGGATGATGGCGGCAATCTTTGCCAATACTGCATCGGCCTTGGAGGTGATTTTGGAGCTGCCGCTTTCGTACAGCATCTTGTCGGAAAGATTGATGAAGACGACGGTTTTGTCCACTTTAATCTCCACGTCTTTGTCTTCGATACCGTCTTTTAGCACGGTCTTCAGGTTGATGGAGAGCGCAAGGTTGATGGAATCCGCCTTGGTCTTGGCAGCTTGCAGCAGTCGGATGTACTTGTCCTTGCCCTCCAACTGGCGGAGCGTTTCATTGATGTTGTCGTTGGCGGACTTCGAAAGCACCGTCAGGTCGCCCACTTGGCTCAGTTGCTTGTCACGGGTGGCTTTGCAATCGGCGAGTTGGTCCCGCAGGTCGTCCATTTGCTGCTGGCGGGCATGGAGGGTGGTATTGTTGTTGCGCAGGTCTTGCTCGCAAGCTGAGAGCCGGTTCATGTACTGGTTGAGGTCCACGCCACATTGGCCAAGGTCTTGGTTGGCTTTGGTCAGTTCCTCTTGCAAGGAGATGAATTTCTTTTTGCTGACGCAGGAGGTCATCGTCAGGCCTGCACTCAAAAGGAGAAATAATAGAATTGAAGGTTTCATAAATAAAATGAATTTGAAAATGAAAAATGAAAGCCATTGAAACAATGGACTTGATTTAATGAAAGTAAAGGATTTGAATGTAGAATGCGTTTCGGCGCAACATGTTCAGTCATGCGGCCTTATTTTGCTGGCATTGTTCCAAGAAGCGAAATCGTAGCGGATTAGTAATTTCAAAACGAACAGGGCGCAAAGGTAGTATTTGAACTTGTGAAATAGCAGCAAAAATGTCTATTCAAAATTAGGCTCTATGCGCTGAGAAGGAATTAGGGATGTTAAAAAAAACCGACAGGAATGATTTAGCGATTATTTTCAAACACACGCTAGGAGGATTGGACACGGATGACGCTGATGTTACAGATTGAAAAAGATTGAAACAGATTAAATCAGTGTTAATCCGTCTAATCTGTCTTATCTGTGTCCAATCCTCCTCGCGTGTGTTTGAACCGTCACCGCTTCACCACCTTCCGCACCGCCATTTTCCCATCCAAGTTCACCACCACGAAATAAACGCCCGGCGGCAATGCGGTGGTCGAAGCCTGCACGGTCATTTCCCCAGCGCCCATTTGCCCGTAGGGCAGCACCGAAACCACCTGCCTGCCCATGCCATCGAAGAGGCCGATGCCCAAGCCGCTGGGGCCGGACAGGTTAAGTGAAATACGCAACTCATCAACCACAGGGTTCGGATAAACATGCAGGCCAAGGTCATCGCCAATTTCGTTCGTGCCGTTTACCAGCAGGTTGATGGTATCCGTTTCCTGACAACCGTTGCCGTCAAAGACGGTCACACTGTACGTCCCCGGTGATAGGTTGTAGATGGTGTCATTGGTTTCGCCGTTGCTCCACAGGACGCCAAATGGTGACTGTCCATTCCCGACTGTCACCCAAAGCACGCCATTATTGGCCGTTGTCGGTGCGATTCCGTCAAGGTTTAGGACCATTGCGACCGGTTCGCTCACCGTCGCAGATGCTATCACGGTTCCATTCCCATCGTCCACCGTCACCGAATAGGTTCCCGCCGACAGCCCTATGATGCTGGCCGTGGTAGCGCCGTTGCTCCAGAGGTAGGTATAGTTCTGCGAGCCACCCACGGCAAGGGCTGTGATGGAGCCATCCGAGTCGCCAAAGCAACTGACATCCTGGACCGTGAGCGAAACCGTGAGCGGGGCGGGCATGGTCACCACGGTCGCATTGGAAGTGTTCGAGCAGCCGCCCACCGGATTCGTCACCACCACGCTGTAAGTGCCGGGGGTACTCACGGTCAGCGAGTTGGCAGTAGCGCCGTTGATGGGGTTCCCGTTCAGCAGCCACTGGTAGTTCATGCCGTTGCCGAAGACGTTCAGTAGGGCATTTCCGCCTGTCGGCAATGCAATATTCGGCTCCGCAACGAGCCAGGCCACCGGGGCGCAGTTGTTGCTCTTGATTTTGTAAATGGTGTTGGAGAAAAAGCCCACGACATACAGCTCGCCGTCCGGCCCGGCCTCCAGTGCGGTGAAGTCGTTGTTGGTGAAATCGCCGACCTCGGCCACGGTCGGGATGCCGTCGTTCAGCACCGTCCTTATTTTGCCGGAGCAAAAATCGGTGTACAGGTATTTGCCAAAAAGGTCGGCGTACTGCGTGCCTCGATAGACCGTGCCGCCCGTCACGCTGCAATCCGCCCCACTGTTCTCGTACTCGTAAAGCGGGTCGGTATAGACGCTCCCGGCGAAGCACTGGTTCGAGTTGAACGGCAGTGTGCCCTCGTAGCAGCTCCAGCCGTAGTCCTCGCCGCCGGGGCTGTTCGAGGGTTGGAAATTGACCTCCTCCCGGGTGTCCTGCCCCACGTCGCCAATCCAGAGGCTGCCGGTGAACGAGTCGAAATTGAAGCGCCAGGGGTTGCGAAGGCCATAGGCCCAAATCTCGGGGGCGGTGTTGGCCACGCCAACGAAGGGGTTGTCCGCAGGCACGGAGTAGGTGCCGCTGCCCACTTCGATGCGCAGGATTTTGCCCATGAACGAGAGCAGGTTCTGGCCGTTGCCGTTGGGGTCGCCAGCGCCGCCGCCGTCGCCCGTGCCGATGTAGAGGTAGCCGTCCGGCCCGAACTTCATGCAGCCGCCGACGTGGTTGGGGTTCGGGTGGTCGAAGGTGAGCAGTATGCCCTCGCTGATGCTGTTGGCCTGGTCCGGGTTGGCGAGGCTCCGCAAAAAGCGGCTGATGATGCACTTGCCCGTGCCGATTTCATTGTAGAACACATAGAACAGCCCGTTCTGCTGGTAATTCGGGTGGAAGGCCAGACCGAGCAGCCCTTGCTCGTTGTTGAAGGAGTTGTTCACCTTGGCGCTCAGGTCGAGGAAGGGCATGGGCAGCACCGTCCCGTCCGTGTTCACGATGCGCACGTAGCCGTCTTTTTGAACGGCATAGAGGCGGTTGTCGCCCGGCGCCTTTTCGATGGCGATGAGCCAGTTGAGGGTGTTGGGGGCGTTGTGCGGGGTGAGGGTGACGGTCTGTGCAGGTAATTTTGCGAAGCAAAAAATGGCGAGCAGGAGTGTAAGTGCGTTCTTCATGGTGATTTTGTTTTTAGTATAAAAGGCCATGCCACCGTGGCGGCGTGGGATGTTCTTTCGACGGCCTTCAATTGGAGGGTTTTGGTGTCAGTGCTGACTAATTTGACTGTGGCTAGTGTTTCGGAAGGTGTGCTGGCAAAGATAAAGTAAATGCAGATTGCAGTGCTATTGTTGAAAACGAATATCGGCTTGCGCAAAGGTGATTTATCTCGATTTCACTGAAAACAGGTACAGTACGACCCAAGCAGTCCCTAATTTCAAAGCCTTGCAGCGGTTGGAAGGGCATTCTCATAAAAACAATTGGTTCTTTGACAAAGAACCAAAAATAATAGCAAATATAGCATTCGGGTTGGCTATTTTCTTGGGCATATAAAAAACGGGCAACCCATACCTGTGGGCTGCCCGTTTTAACAAAACTCGCCAATTTAGTGGCTCAATTCAGCGAAAGCTCCTTCTTTGCCAGATAAAAATCCACTTTCTCGTAGGTAGTATTGGCGATGCGCTCGTCCATTTCCACCAGCGTTTTTGGCGGTGGCACGATGACCTTGTCGCCTTTGCGCCAGTTTACCGGAAGGGCGCACTTGCAGGTATCGGCAGTTTGCAGGGCAATTAGCACCCGCTGGACCTCGTCCATGTTGCGGCCAACGTTGAGGGGGTAGTACATGATGAGTCGGATGGTGCCCTTCGGGTCAATGAAGAAAACTGCCCGAACAGCAGCCGTTTCGCTTTCACCGGGATGCAACATGCCGTACAGGTTCGCCACCTTCATGTCAAGGTCGGCAATGATGGGGAAGTCCATGTAAACCCCCGTTTTTTCCCGCACGTTTTGCACCCACGCTAGGTGCGAGTGTACGCTGTCGATGCTCAGTCCCAGCAGTTTGGTGTTGTGCTGTGCGTAAAAGTTTTTGTCCGTTGCGAACGCCGACATCTCGGTGGTGCAGACGGGTGTGAAGTCGGCAGGGTGCGAAAACATGACGACCCAACTGCCCTTGTTGTAGTCAGAGAAGGTGATATCTCCGGTGGTCGTTTTTGCCTTGAAATCAGGTGCTTTGTCACCGATTCTGGGCATTGAACCAATTGCTAGATTTTCCATGCTATTATTTTGATTGATTTAATAAATGTTTGAAGTGATTGTTGTTTTCACTTTTATATGGTGCAAAATTAGGGCAACAATCAATCAAAGTCAGTAATCATAATCACACAACCCACAGCAAAAAATCATCGGTTGACTTTCTGAATTAGGGCGACCATTAAGCATCGCTTAACCTATCTTTGCAGCAACATTTTTCAAATGGAGCAACCAATTTTCCATCAACTCAAAGTCGTCGAACTTGCCAGCGTGCTGGCAGGCCCGGCAGTCGGCATGTTCTTCGCCGAACTGGGCGCTGATGTGTTGAAAGTGGAGAACCTGACCACGGGCGGCGACACGACCCGTCACTGGAAAATGCCCTCGGAAGACCCCACCGACCCGGCTTCTGCCTACTTCCACTCGGTGAATTGGGGGAAGCGGCACGTGTTTCTCGACTTGACACAAACCGCTGACCATCAGCAATTAATGGACTGGCTCAAAACGGCGGATGTCGTCATTTCCAATTTCAAAAAAGGCGGTGCAGAAAAGTTTGGCCTCGACTCTGCCTCGCTGGCGCAATGGAACCCCCGGCTCATTTACGCCAGCATCAACGCCTACGGCGAGGACGACCTGCGCCCCGGCTTCGACGTGGCCATCCAAGCCGAAACGGGCTGGATGCACATGAACGGCGAACCAGACGGCCCCCCGGTAAAAATGCCTGTGGCACTGATGGACTTGCTAGCGGCGCACCAACTGAAAGAAGGCATCCTCACGGCATTGTTCCGGCGGGAGCGAACGGGGCTTGGCGGCGAGGTCACGGTCTCGCTTTTTGATACGGGCGTTGCCTCGCTGGCCAACCAAGCGGCCAACTGGCTCAACCTCGCCCACCTGCCCCAGCGCATGGGCAGCCGCCACCCCAACATTGCGCCGTATGGCGATATTTTTTACACCAAAGACAAAAAGCCGCTCATCGTCTCGACGGGCACGGAGCAGCAGTTCCGGGCGTTGTGCCAGTCGTTGGGTGCTCCGCAATTGGGGGACGATGCCCGTTTTGCCACCAATGCCCTCCGTTTGGAGCACCGGGATGCACTGGCGGAGGAGATGCAGGCTGCGTTCCGCAATTTCGATGCAGGGGAAATTTTGGAACGCTGCCACGCTGAGCAAGTGCCCGTTGCGCCCATCCGGAATTTGGCTGAGGTGTTCGAAATTCCCGCTGCCCGTGATTTGATTTTGGAGGAAATTACGCCAGATGGGAAGGCAAGCAGGCGGGTTCGGTCGGTGGTTTTTAAGCTGAAATGACGGGACGTTACCCCAAGGCGTCTAAGGTTCAAAGGTTGATGCACCTCAGTGCTGTAAAACGTTGGTTTACCGGAAACTAATTTCTGTGCTTACGTTTAAACAATCTTTGAGCTTTTCAAAAGCACAATAGTCAGGGGTGATTGCACCAAATGGTGCGCTCCCAAATTTTTATTTTCTACCTTTATTGCTCATAAAATTCTTAAAAATGAAGTTTCTAACTTATTTGATCGTAATGGCACTTGCTGCCACCACTCTTTTTTCTGCTTGTAGCAACGATGGCGATGCTGCCCGGGACGCTGCCGTGGAGAGCCTCCAGTCAGGCCAGCCTGCCGCTGGCGATGCCGCTGCCACACCGCCCACTACAACGCCAGAACCTCCTCAAAATGCAGCCGGCGTATGGCACTACACATGCCCTAAAGGCTGTGCTGGTGGCGGTGGCTCGGCGGCTGCCTGTGCGACTTGCGGCACAACGCTCGCTCACAACGCAGCCTATCACCCACCTGCAGACCCTGCTGCCCAGACGTTGGATGCTTCTGGGTTGCCGGAAGGGTTGTCAATTACGCCAGCTGGCGGCACTACTCCGCCACCGACGCAAACACCGGAACCTGCGCAAAACGCTAAGGGTGTATGGCATTATACCTGTGGTGCAGGTTGTGCTGGCGGTGCTGGCAGTGCCGTTGCTTGCGCAAAATGTGGCAAGACTTTGGCGCACAACCAGACGTATCACCAGTAATCGGTTGGCTTCGCAAAGCGCAAAAACAACAATTCTGCTAAAACAAAAACGGTCGCCCATTCATTTGGACGACCGTTTTTATTTGAAAACCAATTAGGCTTGCCTATCAGGAACTTTGGTTCTCCTTTCAGTTTGCTTTCACCAATTTACAAGAAACAACACCGGATTCCGTGCGGAAAATAACGAAATAAATCCCGGCGGACAGTGGGCTGCCATTGTCAGAAAAGCCGTCCCAAACCAACTCGTACTCGCCGTCGCCCTGCAGCCCCACGACCTCGAACTGTTTTACCATCCGACCTTGCGCATTGTAAATCAAGAGCTTGGCGCCAGCGCCCATGTTTTGCTGTTTAAAGGTCAGCCTGATGCGCACTTTGTCTGTGAAAGGATTGGGCGAGGCCTCCAATGAAATCTCAGCAGTGGCCTTCTTTTCTTCGGTCGCCCAGATGACTACATCCTCTGGGCTGCCCCAGCAGGCGAGGCAAGGCTCGCCGCCCTGGTTTGGCTCCAGTGCAAGAAAGGCCGTATAGCTGCACAGCACCCGCTCGGTGATGCTGGTGTTGATGATGTTCTGTACCTGGAAATCGCTGAGCGAGCCGCCTTCCAAGGCAGCCAGGTGCGGGCCAAACCATGCTTCCCTCCCCAGCGAGTCGGAAGCTGCAATCTGGCTGGCTTCCAAGGTTTTGGTATCGGAAAAGAAACCAGATTGCGTCAGCAGGTTGTATTCAATCTCCATCGGAAAATCGCCCTCGTATCGCCCCACTTGCAGCACTGGGCGATTGGCATTCATGGACTGACCTGCATAGTTTACAAGGTAGCGCTGCCAGGTAAAGCCGTTTGCGAGGTCGGTGCTTAGGTCAAAAACAGCAGGCTCCCCGGTCAGTTCTTCCAGCACATCCCGGATAGTTTCCCACAAGTTGCCGCCTTTCGCAGGGTCTCCGTAAAATTTGCCGCCAGTTTCGGAAGCAATGGTTTCATAAATCTGTTGGTGCGGGAGTGTAGGGACATAGCCTTCCGGTGTAGATTGAGACCCCAGGTTTAAGTCCTGAAAATTGACCACATGGATGGTCACATCAAGCCCCAATGCATCCATTTCGTTGAGAATGTTATTGGCTACGGTTTCCCATTGCCAAGCGTTGTTGGGACTCGAACTGGCAAAAAGCACGATGTCCGCACTGCCACCGTTGTCTTTGATGAAATCAAAGGCATCGTCAAAAAGGTTTTCCAAACCATAGAGGCCGGAAAGTGGGTTTTCGAGCGTGTCGAGTAGTTGATGGACAGTAGCTGGGTCGCCGGAAATCCACTGCTCCGCAAGCCTTTCAACCGTTAGGGTTCCCCTTGGGAAAAACATGTTGAAGGAATCGGCCTCCGTCAGCAAATCGGGCAGTGAGCGTTTGAGGAAGCCAAAAAGGTTGGCACTCCCGAAGGAGGCATTGTTGTTTTCATGGTCAAAAAGAAAGGCGATTTTGCGGGGGTTGTTGTTCTGCGGGAGGTTTGGCGGCAGGTAGGCAAGCTGGTAAAACCGACCGTCCCCGTCGTCGAGTTGGCTGGCGAAAACCCCATCCTGCAATGGCGCATCCACGATGAATTCCACGGGTTCCGTGATTTCTAACCAGTCCAAGTTCGCCACCAGAATATCGCCCCAAACCGGGTCATTTGCTGGCTGAAAATCAGACAATAGATTCTCGGAAAGCCGTGGATTTGGCCAACTGGGGCTGGGCAAGGCCACGATTTGAATCTTGCTTGGCGCATTCAGCGAGACTTTCAGCAAGTCCGTCGGCAGCATCGTCGTCACCGTCTCCGCCGACCAGCGGGTGGGGGTCAGCCAAGTGATTTTCACTTTTCGGGTTTCTTGGCCCGGCAGCGGGAAGACACGCAGTTGGTAGCCGCCATCCGGTTTTCGGTAAAGCAGGGAGGGGTCACGCCGCCGGTCCACGATGTCCTCGTAAGTCTCAATCGCCGTCCATCGGTCAATGATATCAGCCTTGACAATGACATTGCCGACCCAAAGCCAGGAATCATGGATGATGGCTCCTTGTGGCAGGTTGAAGTCAAAGACAATTTCCACGGAATCGGAATTTGAATAGCCTAAGCTCTGGGCAGAAAAGGTGAGGTACAGGCCAATCTCTGTGTAAATGCCTTTCGGCTCGACCGTGAAAACGGCTTCTTCAATCGTGCCTTCCTCACCCGACCCGGCCCACCACCAGTTTGGATTGATGATTCTCAGGGAGGTTTGGGAGAAGGAAGTAGCAGTAGCCAGCAGCAAGAAAGCGAGTAGGGAGTTGAGCTTTTTCATTGGTTGATTTTTCTGGTGAAAAGAAGTGGGTTTGCAGGATGAAAATTAAGGCGTTGAGCCAATTCCTGCTTGGCAATATTGGGCTTTGCAATATTGCATACAATCTAAACCTGGATTTAAAAGGAATTGACAGAAAAAACCGGCTATTCCGACACCAAAATCACCTCCCCGCCGAACTCCACCCGGTCACCAGCCCGCAGTTTTTTCCGCACCTGGGTTTCCACTTCCCCGTTCACGGTGGCCTCGCCTTCCTCCCGAATGCGCATTTTGGCTTCCCCGCCGGAGCCGACGAGGTTCTGGATTTTCAGGAGCTTGTTGAGTTCGATGAATTCTTTGCCGTTTAAACTGAAAGTGCTCATTGTTTGATGTTTGTCGCTGTTGGTGACTGGATTTGGATAATTGGGTGCAAATATCAATTAATCTTCAGCACCGTCGCCGTCCAATTTTTCCCATTTGAGAGTACGCTTATTTCGTAAATCCCAGCCGCCAAACCCGTCAAATCCAACGCAAATTCAGCCGAAGTGACCGGGTGACTGCCAGTCAGCAGGCCACTTGGCCAGCTACTTGAACGCCACACTTCTCTTCCCAGCACGTCCCAAACCACCACTGGCCCATCCAAGTCCACACCGTCCGGCATTTTCACCCAAACCACCCCACTCGACGGGTTCGGGTAAAGTACCAATTGCGGAGCAGCCAAAACCGCTGGCTCGCTCACGTCATTTATCGGGTCTTCTTCGCAAATATTGTCCAGCAAAGCCTGGTACTTGGGCGCCGTTTCGAGGTACGGCGGCTGTATATCAATATCGTTCAGTACGCCCCACGAGCCATAGACGCTCTCCTGCGGGCTGGCCAGGCTGAAATTGCCGAAAAGGCGGCTGCCCCAAGTGCGGATGGTGTCAAGCATATCGTCGTAAAGCGCATGGATTTCCGGGGTGTACTGCGCATCCCACATGGCCTGTTGGTAGGGGTACGGCACACCGAACACGTTGCCGACGAAGTGCTGCCCACCCTCGTAGTTCACGATTTTTTTACCAAAAAGCTTCACGTTGTTGTAGTCCTGCCAGAGGGCTGGCCGAAAGCCCGTCCAATTGTTCCGGGCGTTTTCGATGATGTCCGCTGGGGTGCTGGCGGCACTGAGCACCGGACTGCCGCTGGTGGAGTGGTCGAGGCCGATGTAGCTGGTCGGGGAGCCGTAGTCCCAGTCGGCGGGGTCGAGTTGGGAGAGGATTTGCTCGTTCAGGTAATTGAAGCCGCCCTGCATGCCGAGCACCCGTTTCACCCTCGTTTTTTCAGCGCCAAACACCTCGTGCCAGGTGCGGAAGGTGCGGCCCGCCCGCATGGCCATCGCCCGACCGTAGTTGAGGTTGCTCGGCGCATTGTCGGCGTTGAAGTGTGCTTGCGCAAAAATCCAGTTCCAGACTTCGTTGCTGTACTCCAGATAAATCGTCAGGTCGGGGTCGAGTTGGTCACGGAAAAGTGCGGCCATTTGCGCCACGTAGTTGCTGTCGGCGGCGTGGGGCACGCAGAGCCAAACGTCTTTTTTCAGTTGGTTGGCCAATTTCACCATCATTTCATACGGCACGCCCGTGGCAGTGGCGTAGGTGAAATGGGTGAGCGAACTGCGGTCTTCCCAATGCTCCGCCGGGTTGCCATTCGTGTGCCCCCAGTCCATAAAACGCAGCATTTTAAACGGCCTTATTTTATCCAAAAACCCTTCGTAAAACGGCTCGGCGTCCAGGTCGGCGAACTCGTCGGCCAGGCGCACCAGGCGGATGTTTCGCACGTGGTCGCCCATTTGCGAAGCGTTTATCATGAAAAAAATATTGCCCACCACGTCCACGCTGAACTCGATGCGGCCCGGCGAACTGCTCGTCACCGTCACGCCACCGCCCACGGTCAGGCTGCCCGTGCCATCGTACAGCAGCACGTAGGTTTCGCCTGCCGGCAAATTGGCACCCTCGCTCGAAATCACGTAGCGGACTTTGTTCGGCACCCCGTTGGCCTGCTGCGGAATGTGTGTCGGGTAGCCGTCCCCGTCGAACTGAATCAGCGCCAAATTCCCGTTGTCCCAACAAAAACAGTCGTCGTTGAAGGCAATGGGGTCAGGCCGCACGTGTTTCATCAAGTTCTTCAGCGGGCGCTCCGGCACCCAGTCGGCGAAGCCGCTCAGGTTCGTGCCGATGGCGAGGTCGCACTCGTCAGGTTGCCAGCCGGGGCAGGTGTTGCTGTCCACCGGGACGTGCAGCGTGAACTGGTCGTTGCAGCCCGCATTGGAGAGCGCCTCGTAGGTGTATTGGCCTGCGGCCAAATTGTGGAACTCGCTGCCGTTCACGGGCGTGAGCGTTGCGCCCGCCGCATTTTTCAGGGTAAAACCCTCCGGGTGGTCGTTAATGCGGATGATGCCACCGCTGCCGGAGCAGTCAGCCTGTTTCACCAAAGAAAAACTGCTCAAACATGGATACGTGCCGCTTGCATCCCGCACGGTAATGGGGTAAACGGCGGTGTGCTCCAGCCCGGCGATGTCCTTGACCGTGAGGCGCACCGTGAGGTTGCCGAGGGCGGTGTAGGTATGCGTTTGCGAAGCGCCCATTACCGAAGGCGAGCCGTCGCCAAAGTTCCAGGTGTAGGTGAGCGGGCCGCCTTCGGGGTCGTAGCTGGCTGTGCCGATGAGGGTGGCGGTGAAGGGCACTTGGCCGTCGTTGTTGGGGCTGCTGATGACGGCAACGGGCGGCAGGTCAACCGGCACTGTTCCATCCGGAGCGGCGCATGCGTAGGCGCTGGCGAGGCGGATTTCGTCCACCGAGCCGTTGCCGGGGCTATTGCCGAGGTAGGTGACAGTGCTGCGGAAAGTAAGCGGCACGATGCTGTTTTGGGTCAAAATAGGCGTGGGGCTGCCGTTGCCAAGAGCCGCAGGATTGATGTAAAAATCAATGCCCGTTCCATTGGGGTTGAAAGTGAATTTTATGACAAAAAACGTGGAAGTTCCAATGCTGACGGGCACACTGGTGGGGAAGTAGCCGTCGCCAATGCGCAGCGTCCAGCGGCGTTGGCCGCCCACGTCGCTCTGGCCTTCGAAGTAGCCGAACTCGATTTTTTCGCCCGTGCAGTTGTCGCACCAGGGCAGGTTGCTGCCGTGCAGGCCAGCGAACACCGACTGGTTGTTGTCCTGGTCTTTGCGGAGCAGGCAGCTCATCCACAGCTCGCCGCCGTTGGCCGAGGTGCCGATTCCGTTGTCAAATTCGGAGACGAAATCGCCGAAAGGCCCGTCGTTGCTGGTGTTGAGCCTGCGGCCTGCGGTGAGGTACACCCGCCCGCCCGTTGCGAAGCGGCCCAGCACCTGCAAATTGCCGAAGGCAAGCGACCCCGCACCGTTGCTGGTCTGGTAGCCGGGCAGGAGCTGGTCGTCGTTTTGCGTGAGCCAGGGTTCGGCCCATCCTGCGCCGCCGTTCTGGTCGTCGAGCGGGGTGGTGGCAGGGTAGTCGAAGCCGTCGTAGGCGAGGTAGATGCAGGGTTGCGAAGCAGCAAGAAATGGGAACAGCAAAAGTAGGAGGGTACGCATATTTTTCGGTTTGATTCAGCGAGAAAATAAGAGGTTTCTAAAATGAACTTCAGTTTTTCAAGTTCATTGCTACCTTTGGGAAATGCCAAAAGCACTCAAATATAAATGAAAAAAAAATTATGAAAAGACTAACCACACTGTTCGCCATTATTTCTACCTGCCTCGTCGTTGCGCAAGCCCAGGACACTTTCTCCATCGTAGCGGTGGACAGCGCCACCGGCCAAGTGGGCAGCGCCGGCGCCTCCTGCATCAGTGCCGACAACCTGGAGCTGTACTTCCCCAACGACGACCCCGATTTTCTTGGCGACCTGCTGCCGGGCCTCGGTGCCATCAATTCGCAAGCAAGTTATTTGCCGGGAAATCAGGACAACGCCAACGAGCAATTGAGCCTCGGAAATACCCCGCAACAAGTGGTGGATTGGCTTGCTGCCAACGATGTTCAGGGGAACTCCGGCGTCCGCCAGTACGGCGTGGCCGCTCTCATCAACGGCCAACCGATGGCTGCTGGCTTCACAGGCGCCAACTGTTTCGACTATAAAAACCATCGGGTCGGGCCGAACTACTCCATCCAAGGAAATATCCTGCTTGGCGTTGAAATCCTCGACTCGATGGAGGCCCGCTACCTCGCCGCCGAAGCTGCTGGAAAATGCCTCGCTGAACGGCTGATGGAAGCGATGCAAGGTGCAAAAGTGCCGGGTGCTGACACTCGCTGCTTGAGCAACGGCACTTCGGCCATGTTCGCCTTCATCAAAGTGGCCAGACCAGACGACGATGCTGCTGACCCAATGCTTCGCCTGTTCGTTTCGTACAATCCCTTGGGCATTGAGCCGATTGATTCCCTTCAAGCGAAGTTTGACGAAGCCGCACCTTGCTTCATCAGTTTTACGAAGGAAAAAAACAGGGATTTCCAGTTCCAAATTTCACCGAACCCGACCAGCGGGGCATTCGAATTACAGTTTGCTGGCGCAATGCCTGCCGGGCTTCGCTTGGAGGTTTTCGATGCAACGGGAGAGCTTCAATTGCAGCAAGCTGACGTCTCGATGGGCCAGCAGTTTTTTATGAAAAACCCCGGCGTTTACTTTGTGCGGCTGACGGCGCAGGACGGGAAAACGGGGTGGGGAAAATTGGTGGTCGGGAGGTAGCAAGAATGAGCCATGTCAACAACAAAAAAGCCGGACGTCCTGCGACGCCCGGCTGTGCCTTATAAAAGGAATAATTCGCTTACTTAACAAGTATTTTTCCGGTAGCCACGCCATTTCCAGCGTTTTCTATTTTGAAGAAATAAACCCCATCCACAAGCCCAGTGCCGTCAAATTGGCAAGTTGAACCTGTGAAAGCGGTTACCCCGACTTGCCGCCCTTGCTGGTCAAAAACAGTCAGCAAGCCATCCTGCAAGTCCATCCCCTTGAATCGGAAATTGGCGACAGCCTCGGTCGGATTTGGGAACACCTCCAGTTCCACGCCCTTTAACAAAGTTTGCGAAGCGGATACTTCCATGAGGAAATCCTTGCCGACGGTGTGCAGCGTCCGGTTGGTGATGATGGGGTCGTTGAAGTCGAAATAGATGCCCGCCTCGTTTTCGATTTGTGTGCCAATGAGCAAATCTGCCCGCTGCTCGATGGCGAATCTCACGAAGCCGTGGGAGGCCATTTCGTTCACGTTGCTGTCCGGCAGCATGATATTGGAGAAGATGAATTTGGCCACTCCGTTCCCTTTCAGTTCAATTCTTGCAGGGTGACTGCTCCCCAAAAGTCGTATGGTTGCGGGATTTAGCGAAGCCGACAGACTGTCAACGATTAAGATGTTGAAAGCAGTGTCCGTGCCTGTGTTTTGGAAACGGATGGTGTAGGTCAGGTCTTGGTTTTGTTTGATGAAGTGTTCCGCTTCCACGCCCAAGGGCAGGCCTACCTTGTCGTTTGGGTCAAAGGAGCCAATGTTTTCTTGACAATCAAGGTCTTCAAAGGGATTGGCATCGGCCAGCGGGAACAGGTTCACAAAGCCGAAGGTAACCGGGCTGCTGCCATCTGAACAACCCTCCACCGTTGCGCTGGCAAAGGTTTCGTAGGGATGAAAGGCCACTTCTGCTGCCTCCAAGCGCCACGTAGCGCCATTTGCTGGCACGGTGACCGTAGTGGATTGCCCCTGCCCAAGCAGCAGGTCGTCCGCACTCATTTGAATCATGACATCTTCGATGACTACATAAGGAACAGGCTCTGTCATGGCCGCACCTTGGTTAGTGATGGTGAAAATCACGTTGTCTCCATCGCAATTGCCAGTCACCACCAAGTCCGCACCACTCCAAAATGGCGGTGCAGGCAAACAACTGCTGTCAGGGTAGATATGGGCATAGCTGCAATGCGTTTGACCCAGCTCGGCATCGCAGCTCACGTCGAAATTGATGGTGAACAGGCCACATTCGTCAACGGCCACATCGCCAATTTCGAAGCGGTAGGTGTTGCCGGACACCAAAGTCCATGGAATAATGCTGCTGAGGTTCTCAAAATAGGGGTCGAGCGTCACTTCCACATAGACGTCCTGAGCGGCGGCAGTGCCTTCGTTGCAATAATTCACTTGATAGCTATTATTGAAACAGCGCCGCAAGCCCCAAGTACCCAAATTGACTTCCATAAGCGGGCAATCAAAGAGGGCTTGCTCCGCAAAATCCACGGTTGCCGAGCCTTGGAACTGCACGGTAATCCCGGTGACGGTTTCCTCGCAAGCGCCCCAGAGTCCGTTGGGTTGGACGATGTGAACGTCGTAGGTTCCTGCTGGCAGAAAAAACCTGTATTGGCCATTCGGCAGAGTATTGCCATAAAAAGTGCCACCTGTGCCCGTAGCCACCACCGTTCGGGTTCCGAGTGGCGTGTCGCCAGTGGTTTCGGTGCAGGTTTGGTCTTGATCAAAATAGACTTTCCCAGTGATTTTGGAAAGCATGGAGGTATCTGGTTGGAGGATGGGAATAGCGGAATTGTTCACGTCGCCCACTTTGATGGCCACAAAATCAAGGCCCGAAACATTGCCGCTTAGGTTGTTGATGCTGGCAGATTCAGGAAAAACACCCTGAAACGGGTCGCTCGGATTGGGGAAGGCATAGCTGGCATCCACGAAACGCCAGGAAGTGTTGTTTGGGAATTCAGTGATGGCGGCAATAATCAATGACCTAATCAGTGCGGTATCTGCAGCGGTAACATCTCCTGAATTGTCCGCATCCGCTGCAATGATTTGGTAGGGAGATGCGAATAATGCTGAACCATCTATATGCTTGGAAATCAAGACATTATCGAAGGTGCTCACCCCATTCCATGTGTCCATGTTGTTGTAAGGCACAATGCTGCCGCTGCTCCCAGCCGGTAACGTAAATTGGTATTCACCGGCCGAATTGGTCAGTGCGTAGTTGCCACCACCCGCATCCGTGGTGAGCACCACTCCGCCCACGGGGTCTCCATTCTCCCTCGTAATGGTGCCAGAAACCGTGAACTGTGACCAGCCAATTTGAACGGCGAAAAAAGAAAGAGAGAGCGCTATGATTAGCTTTTTCATGTTAGTTGTAAATAAGTTCGGACGCATGGGATATAATTTTTGATGTTGAAAAAATTTGATGGTACAAAAGTGCGGGGACAGTTGCAGGAAGGCAAAAACAAATTTCTGGTTTTGTCTTTGCTATTGGAAAACCATTTTTTGAAAAAACCACTACATTTACTGGCTTTTACAATTGTTTTTTGTCTTCAAATAATTATCAAATTTAACCCCCATTCCTTTCAAAAATATTGCTTTAACCTTCAAAATGGATAAATCTAAGCTCATTAAGTTGCTCCGAAGCTTCTCCCGGGAGGAGCAACGGGAGTTCCGCAAGTTCCTGCAATCTCCGTTTTTCAACCGCCGCGAAGAAACCTTGGTGCTGTTCGACCTGCTGGAAAAGCACCTAAAAACCGGCAAACCCATAACGGATAAACCCGATGCCTACGCCGCCATTTTCCCCAATGAGCCGTTCGACGACCACCGGCTTAGGATGCTGATGAGCCAGTTGTTCCAGCTCGGGGGGCAATTCCTTGCAGTTCGGGGATTTATGATGGACGAGGCACAGTCGCTGCTGATGTTGGGACAGGTTTTGCGGAAGCGGAAACTCACCGCACAGTTCGCCCAAACTGCCGCTGATCTCGCCACAAAACTGGACACACAGCCCTATCGCAACCCCGATTTCTACCAGAACAAGTACCTCGCTTCCCTCGAAAAATACCGCACCGCCTACGACATGCGGGACGTGGACGCTACGCAACTGCAATCACTTTCGCACGAACTGGACACGGCTTTTCTCGCTCGGAAACTCTGGCAGTCCTGCCTCCTGCTCTCTCACGAGGCCGTGTCGAACGTCAGCTACGATTTCGGCCTGCTCGAAGAGGCACTTGCCTTTGCGGAGCGGAGCGGTGCGCTCGAAACCCCTGCCATTGCTATCTTTTACCATTGCTACCGGGCGCTCACCAACCCGGCGGAAGCGACTTTTTTTCAGAACTTCAAACGCTTGCTGCTCCAACACGGCAGCCTGTTCCCTGCCGAAGAAATGCGAGACCTCTACATCCTTGCCATTAATTTCTGCATCCGCCGCTACAATGTCGGCAGTCAGGCGTACCTGCGTGACCAGTTCGATTTCTACAAGGACGGGCTGCGGCAGGGCTATTTCCTCACCGACGGTGAACTGAGCCGCTACACCTACCAGAACGCCGTGACCAGCGGCCTCGTCATGCAGGAATTTGACTGGGTGGAGCGTTTCATTCACGGCTACCGTGACAAACTGGCAGGCCCGTACCGGGAAAGTGTCTTCAGCTTCAACCTCGCCCGCCTCGCCTACGAGAAAAAGCAGTACGACAAGGCGCTGCCCCTGCTCCAACTCGCCGAATACAAGGATTTGCTGTTAAATCTCGCTGCCAAAACATTGCAATTGAAAATCTATTTCGAGCTGGACGAATTTGACCTGCTGGAGGCGCACCTCTCGGCGTTCAAGACTTTTTTGCTCCGCAAAAAGGAACTCGGCTACCACCGGGAAATCTACCTGAATACCATCCAATTTACCCGCAAACTGCTGGAAACCAACCCGTTCGACAAGGAGGCACGGGCGGGGTTGCGGGAGGAGATTGCCGCAGCGAAGAATTTGGGAGAGAAGGAGTGGTTGTTGGGGCAGGTGTAAAAACCGCCATTTTGTCCGGTATTTTCCTTTGGAACGATTTTCCCCCAGCATCTTTCGCCAAACAAGCATGGCGGTCAAGCTATTTAGGACAAGTTGCAACGCCCCAATAAGTTGTCTCGCAATTCGGTCTTCTGTACACTGCTGAAGTGGACTTCGGCAATACAAACGGAGGCCATCGAACGTACTGTCGAAGTCTGCTTCGACAGCGCAGCTGCTCACAAATTGCACAGCACTATGCGGCATCAATCAACGTGTCAGAATCGATTTGACGAGCTATTGAGTTTGGCAATCTAAAAACAAAACAAAAAGCCGGCACAAAATCGTCCGGATATGTCACAATACATTTCAGTTACAGCCCCTCAAAACCATTCCGACACCCAGTTTCCACAAACACCAACACTGCAATCCGATGCGCTGCTGCTCGATGCCTACTCCCGCACCGTTGTTGGGGTTTCGCAGGCAGTCAGCCCGTCCGTGGTGCAGATGAAGGTGGTGAAAAAGCCAAACCCGCAGGCTCGACAGCGCCAGCAACCGTTTGGCACGGGCAGCGGCTTCATCATTTCCACCGATGGATTTATCGTGACCAACAGCCATGTGGTCAATGGTGCCGAGAAAATCGAGGTGGTGCTGCAAGATGGCCGGGAATTTAGTGGCAAGCTCGTCGGGGAAGACCCCGCCACCGACCTTGCCCTGGTGCAAATCAATGGCGACAACATGCGTGCTGTTCGTTTCGGCAAGAGCGAATCGCTACAGGTAGGCCAACTCGCCGTGGCCATCGGCAACCCGTTTGGCTTCCAATATACCGTGACGGCAGGCGTTATCAGCGCCCTGGGCCGCACCCTGCGCAGCGAAAGCGGCAGACTGATTGACGACGTGATACAGACGGATGCGGCGCTGAATCCAGGTAACTCTGGTGGTCCGCTCGTTGATAGTTCGGGCCTCGTCATTGGGGTGAACACGGCGGTTATCCTGCCAGCGCAGGGGCTTTGCTTCGCCGTATCGAGCAGCCTGGCGGAGTACGTGGTGGGCAAACTGCTCATCGAAGGAAAAGTGCGCCGTGGCATCATCGGCATCGCCGGACAGACGGCGCCCATCAATCCCCGCTCCATCAGCCACCACCAATTGACCACAAAAACAGGCATCCTCGTGCAGGGTGTCGAGCCGACCGGGCCTGCCAGCGGTGGCCTGCATGTCGGCGACATCATCATTGCCTTTGAGGGAAAATCCGTCCATTCCATTGACGACCTCCACAAGCACCTCGACGAAACCACCATCAACACCATGGTGGAACTCACCGTTTTGCGAAGTGGACAAAAGGAAATGGTGGTGCTGAGGCCGAAGGAAATGGGGTGACTGGTGATTGGTGATTGGTGATAGGTGACTGGGTAGGCCCCGCTAATCACCAGTCACCAATCACTAATCACCAAAAAGCGCTTCCACCCACTTCACCAACTCCTCCCCGTGAAGGTTTTTCGCTAGCACCTTGCCATTTTCATCCAAAAGAAAATTGGCGGGGATGGAAGTCATGCGCAGTTCCTTGAACAAGGGGGCGTCGTCGCCTTGGAGGTGCGAGGCATGGGGCCATTTTCCAACGCCGTCTTTTTCGATGGCGGTGGACCAAGCGCCGGTGCTGGCATCGAGCGCATATCCCACGATTTGGAAGCCTGATTCGTGCTGTTTTTCCCACAATGAAACGAGGGTATTTCGATTTTCTTTGCGGCAAGGGGCGCACCACGACGCCCAAAAGTCGAGCAGCGTGAGGCGCTTTCCCAATAATGTTTTCAATGAAACCGTATCGCCTGAAAGCATGGGCATCGGGTAATCCGTCGGGATTTGGTCGCCGACCAGCACGGGCAGGGTCTTGCGGTCGCCCTTGGCTGCCATCTGCGCTACCCACGGGTGGCCGGGCGCTGTGGCTTTCCATCTTTCTGCTTGCGCAACGATGAACTCCGGCACCCGCTCATAATCCCCCTCCACGCTCACCCAACGGATGGCCGTGAGGGCGGGCAGCAGGTAATTGGTCTGCTCCGCAAACTGCATGATGGGCTTTTGAAAAGACAACTTCGCCGCTTCCTCGTCGAGCAGGGCGGACTCGTCGTGCGCTTCCCCGTCCTTTTTTCCACCTAAAAATTGATCGAAAGCCGCCTGTCGGATGTCCCGCAATTGGAGCATGGCGGCATTTTCATCTGAGGGTTTTTCGATGGAAAAGGTGCGCTGAAAATGCGCCGCTTCTGCCTTGACCACAATTGCTTCGCCGTTTTTATAAACCAATGGGAAATAGTTGGACGTGCCAGGGTCGTCGTTGTCTAGGCGGTTGGGGTGCTGGGCTTCGGCTTTTGGTTGGATGGCCAGTTCGAAGAGCCTAGCATCTGCTGCCTCGGGCATTTTTTCAAAAGCAAAACTGCCGTCTGGTTGGATGGTGGCCGAATCGAGTACCGTGCCGAGGTAGCTGCCGCCGATGCCGCCCCAGGTTTTGGGGTCTAGGAGGTAAACGACGGGCTTCCACTCGCCCCTGGCATCCAAGGAAATGGTGCCGGATAGAGGCGGCATCTTCGAACAGCCTGTGAACAGGGCCAACAATAGAAAAAGCATGGGGATGGTGGATTTTAGACGCATGGATATGGTTGTGTTTTTATGAATGGGTTGGCAAAAATCATACTTCTTGCCAAAGATAATTGGTGCGTTTAGTCACCAATCACCTTCACTTGCAGTTCCTCCCAAATGTTTGTAAAAGAAAAAACAGCATCAAACACGATATTAAATGTCTTTTCATCATGAAAATAAGCCTCATTTCGCCAAAGGCCTTTTCTTAATCACCCCGCCCTTCGCATCCTTCACCACGTTCATTACCACGAAAGCATCCGGGTCAATCTTCTCCACCTCCGTTTTCAGTTTTGACAGTTCCAAACGGGTGACGACGGTGAAGACCACGTCCTGTGGTTTCAGCTCGGAGCCACGTTTGGCGAAGCCGCCCTTGGCACTGTAAACCGTGACGCCCCGCCCCAGCTTCTCGATGATGGCCAAGCGCACCTCCTCGTGGTGGGGCGAGATGATGGTCACGCCGATGTACTCTTCGATACCGTCCACGATGAAATCCACGGTTTTGGAGGCGGCGAGGTAGGTGAGGATGGCGTACATGGCCACTTCCACCGACAAAACATAAGCGCCGAAGGTGAAAATGACGAGGTTGAAGCCGAGGATGATGTCGCCGACGGTGAGGCTGGTTCGGCGACTGAGCCAGACGGCAAGTACCTCCGTGCCATCAATGACCGCCCCGCCCCGGATGCTCATGCCGATGCCAGCACCCAGGAAGAAGCCGCCGAAAATGGCGATGAGCAGTTTGTCCTCGGTGATGGTGGGGAAATGCACGAAATGCACCACCACGGCCAGCAGGGCGATGGCCACGATGCTTTTCAGGGCAAATTTCCGGCTGATGGTCTTGGCCGCCATGAAGATGAATGGCAGGTTGATGAGCGGTAGCAGGATGGACAACGAAATACCCGTGACCACCTCCACCAAGAGCGAAATACCCGTGACGCCACCATCTATAAAGGCGTTGGGCAACAAGAATCCTTTGAGGCCAACGGCGGCGGCGGTCACGCCGATGAGGATATAAATAACGTCCTTCACAGCACGCTTGAGGTCAAAACGGAGGTTCCTTACTTCTTTTTTGAGCTGTCTGATGGGAAGTTCGGAGCCTTTGTGCCTTTTTATGACTGCTTTTTCAACGACGTTGTTGATGATTGTCTGATAGTATGGGTTCATCCAGGTGTTGTTTTGGCCAAAAATAACGATTCAGAAGGAGATGGTGAGGGTTAATAATTTGATTGCTTCTCCATGGTTGAACCAATCGACCTGGATTTGTCTCTTGTTTTATACTGTTATTTTAAACAGTACTCAGTGAAAGGCCTTGTGAAAAATTAAAGGGCAGAATAAGAAAGAGGCGAAGAAATACCTCGAAGTAGCGCTCGATGCTTCCTTTGAACTGGGGCCGGTGGCGGCGATGGAGATTAAGGAAGATTTGAAGCGGCTGAGATTATTGCAACCATTTGGACGAAATTATAAGCGGAGTTACCGGGGCGGCTTTGGGGCGTTCCAGTTTTTTTTTGATAGCCAATTAGTCGAAATTCAATGCCAATTGCTCAACTTTAGACTTTCCTTTTTGTCCATGATTATGCTGGGCAAAATCATCTGTATCGAAATTACAAACAAGCGCTTCAACGATGGTTCGCCTGTTTTCAATATTCCCGCCATTATGGTAAAAATGGTCTTTTGTCAAGATATTGAACTTGCTCCAAAGTTTCTTTACCATTTCGTTTTCCCGCCAATCGTTGTGGTGCCAAGTTGACAGCACAAATTTGGCTTTGGTTTCGCTTAACAGTTCAAATAATTGCACTTCGTCTTTTTCTGTCCAGCCATTGTAGTAATCAACATGGCGGCCATAATAGGGTGGGTCGCAGTATATGAAATCATTCTTAGTAGCAAGTGGAATAATATCGAAAAACTGTTTATTGTAAAATGTCCAAGTTGGCTCAGGCTGAATTATTTGAGAAACTGTGGCCACCTGATTGGTTATCTTGGTGATATAAGCCTGTGCAAACCTGTCAGGCTTTTTGCAAAATGGGATGTTCCAGTTTCCCTTGCCGCCAAAACGCATCATGCCATTAAAGCCTGCACGGGAAAGGAATATGAAATCATAAGGCGAGAATTCGCCGCTATTAAATCTTGCCCTAACTTTTAAATAATGCTCATATCCATTGTTTTCGGCCTTGCTCAATAAAGCTCCCTCCTGCTCTAAATATGCTTTCATTAAAGCAGGCGTGATTTTGCCTTCTTGAATTCCTCTGTAAAAATTGATGATATGCGGATTAATATCGTTTAATATTGCCTGTTTATATCCTGTATTAAAAGCGACAACACCAGTGCCCAGAAACGGTTCTATCCATTTGCCGCTCACTTTGGGTGCAATTTCCTTAATCCAAGGTACTAACTTTGTTTTTATACCTTGACTTTTTATGGGAGGAACGATTACTTTCATTTTGGTTTATTGTAGGTTGTTTTGGTGACTATCTTACCCAATAGGTCTGCTCTGCCTTTGAATTCCAAGAAATCCTTTAGCGTAGTGATTTTCATGGGTTTGCCGTCCTTAATCATGGTGGCAGCACCGTGGTTTATCCAGTATTCATCAAACCATTGTTCTCCCATTTGGCTGAATATGCCGTTTTCATTTTTCAGGTCGTCAATGTCAACGATGGAGCCAATATTGGCGGTGTTTCCTGACCCTTGTTTGTCGCTTGCAATTTTCCATTTCTCGGCAGCGAAGAAATCAAAATCTTTAATGACTGATGTGATGGATTTTAAGTGCTCAACTTTGGTTACTTCACGTTGGCCCACTTTCCGAACTGGATTTTCATTTCCCTCCAAAAGGTCTTGAACCTGATATATTTCAGTTTCGGATAGGTCTTCACTGGCATCTGTTCTCGTATAAATAACTCCTAAACAATAATGTCCAAGATATTGGTCATATGGGAATTGGATATTTTTATCCTTATCACGTTCCTTGAAATAGCCACCATGACTTCCCAAAGTAAAGCCAGCAGTTCTGTGATTTCTCCTAAATGTGGTTTTAATGTCAAGCGCAAATTTTACTGCTTCGTTCTGTTTGTTTATGAAAGTTAGGTCTGGATACCAATTCTGTTTTTCGGCAAGTACTATTTTGTAATTTATGCTCTCAGCAAATTGCAATATCTGTGGGAAAATATGGATTTCGAGTATTTTTGAAACTATCTTGGTGTCAGAGGAAATAGTATAAATATTCTTGCAAACATCAATAAAGCCTTTTATTGACCAATCACCATTATCGGTAGAGACGTATGCCTTGAGCTTCTTAGCAAACTTGTCAAGTTCCTTTTTAAACGCTGATTTATATTTGTTTTTATCGGCTAATTTCATGCGGTAAAGGTAGCTAAATTGAAATAAACACCATTGAGGTCCATGCCAATATTTCTCATTTTCCCTACCTTCCACCAATAAAACAACCCGTAATGCTCAAACGAATCAGCATCTTTTTGTCACTATGCATTGGTCGCATTCCTGTCCTAACCCCAGCCCACCCACCACCTCCAAAAAGGCGTCGTGATAGTCAGCTTCAACTACTGCCTTGGGGGCTTCGGTCTCCTCGCCCGCCGAGAACTGAGCCAGAAATCTGTAAGTCCAGCAAATTTGCCCCAAAAGTTGTGAAAAGCATTACCTTATTTTACTACATTTGGCGCAGCCACAAAGGCCAAAAGCTTTTTTTCACCAATTAAAAACGAGTTATCATGACAAAACGAATCATTGGAACCGCCGTGGCCGGAATCCTTCTCTTTCTTTGGCAGTTTCTTTCCTGGTCTAAACTAAACGTGCATGGCAGCGAGATGCAGTACACCGACAAGCAGGATGCCGTCTTGCAGGTGCTTTCAGAGAAACTGAAAGAAGGCACTTATTTTCTGCCCAATGTTGCTCCCAATAGCACAGCGGAACAGCAAAGTGCCTATATGGAGAGCAGTGCCGGTAAGCCTTGGGCTACCGTCAACTACCACGAATCCATGAACACCAATATGGGCATGAACATGACCCGGGCAATCGTGATAGACCTACTTTCCGCTTTTCTGCTGATTTGGCTGTTTGGGAAAATGGCCAACCCAAGTTTTCAGACCATCCTGCTTTCTTCGTTGGCGGTAGGCTTTATCGGCTATTTGACTATTCCATATTTGAATTCTGTTTGGTTTGAGACGAGTTCTTTTGGATACCTCGTGGACGCCATTGGGCAGTGGGGTCTGGTCGGGCTTTGGCTGGGCTGGTACTTGAATCGAAAATAGTAGCGCATCCTCACACTATGGTTTTCATGCACGGGCTTCCTGCTCGCCAACAGGCGGAGCAGGAAGCCTGTGAAATTTATGCCCGATTATAAGCGAAGGCATTGGTCTATATTCGGCAACTTTGCCACCTCAAACACTCAACTCCTCAAACACTCAAAATCTCATAAATGGGCAAATTCTCCACCACCATCCTACCCCACCACCGGGAATTCATCGAAAAGCAGCACCTGTTTTTCACGGCCAGCGCACCATTGAGCGAGGCCGGTCATATCAACCTTTCCCCGAAGGGAATAGATGGCTTTCGGGTGTTGTCGGAAACACAGGTAGGCTACATGGACTTCATCGGCAGCGGCAACGAGACCTCGGCGCATGTGCTGGAAAACGGGCGCATCACCTTCATGTTCTGCGCCTTCGATGGCCCGCCAAACATCCTGCGGCTGTACGGAAAAGGCCGCACGGTGCTGCCCGGCACTCCGGCTTGGGAGGAGTTAGCACCGCTATTCAAAATCTTCCCTGCCACCCGCCAAATCATCGTGGCGGACATTGACTTGGTACAAACCTCCTGTGGCTACGGTGTGCCGCTGTATGAGCATGTTGGTGAGCGGCGCACCATGCTCGACTGGGCGGAGAAGAAGGGCGAGCAAGGATTGGCTGAATACATTCAGGAGAAAAATCTGGTGAGCCTGGATGGGCTGCCGACGGACTGGAAGGTGCGGGAAAGCTGATTCCTCAAACCTCTCCATCCAAGGACTTGCGTATCAGTTCCCCTTTACTATTGATATTCAATGCCCGATAAATGTGCATGATATGCGAGCGCACGGTATCAATCGAAAGGTCGAGGCGGGCGGCTATCATCTTGTAACTGAGGCCGTCCACGATGCCCTTCACAATTTCCAGTTGGCGTTCGGTAAGGGAGGGGTGGTCTTTTTTTGGTTTTGGGGCAAAATGTTCGACCACCTTGCGGGCGATAGAGGGCGACATGTACGAGCCGCCATTGCTGACGGTCAGCACGGCTTCCTTGATTTTGGCCAAAGGCGTCTGCTTCGAAAGATAGGAGCAGGCACCTGCCATCAGCGCCGCAAAGATTTTTTCACTGTCCTCAAAAGTAGTGAGCATGATGATGCTCAAATCGGGCAGGCTTTCCAGGATGATGGGGATGCCCGCAATGCCGGTCATGCCGGGCAGTTGGATGTCGAGCAGGAGGATGCTGGGTTGGAGCTGGCTGTCTTCATGGAGCATTTTCAGGAAATCCTCCACCGAGTTGGCGATGGCCAATATTTCAAACTGCGGACTGCTGCCAAAAAAAGTGTGCAAACTTTCTTTAACGATTGGGTCATCTTCCACAATAGCTAGGGTGATTGTCTTCATGGGACAAAGATAAGTCGGCAAAAACTGGGAGGCCATCACATTTTGATGCGATGCACATTCCGTGTAAAACAAAAAACCTAGCTAACTTGCCAGCCGAAATCTTACTTCGTTGCAAGAAAAAAACACGGCTAATTTCCTACTGCTTATCCTCCTATGGAGCATGCCAATGGTGCTTTCCGCCCAGCGCATGCCCATACCCGAATCGCTGACCATGCAGGACGGCCTCGGCTTCCGTGACATCAAGGCGATAGCGCAGGACAGTAGGGGACTGATGTGGATTGGCACCACTCAGGGCATTGAGCGTTACGATGGGTATCGTTTTGTGAAATATGGCAGTGACAGACAGGCAACTTTCCGTTTCCCCGGCGAATCCGTTTCCGACGAAAATATGTTGATGGTCAACGATTCCAACCTTTGGGTGCTGGCCGACGAGGTGCTGTTTGAGCTGAATTTGAATACCCACAATACGACCAATCTCACTGCTGCGGCCGGTCTGAAAGGTGGGGTTTTTACGCTTCGGAAAGGAGCGGACGGCACCATTTGGATTGTGACTGACGACGACAGGGAGCAGGTTTTGCTCCAATACGAGGGCAACTACCATTTCCGGCAAGTGGCCACCGCACAGCATTTGCGCATGCCGTTCAACGACGTTGCCATTGATACCACTGGGAATGTCTGGTGGAGCACCAATGCAGAGGGGCTGCGGCATTTCAGCCCCAACGGTGCGCTGCTCCACACCGTGAAACCCGACAGCATCGACTGGTTCGGTACTAAGATTTATTACACCAACATTTCCACCGACAGCCGTGGTCGCCTGTTTGTTTTCCCAAAAAGCAAAAACGAAATCTGGCACTACCACCCGGAAACCCGACAATACGATGTGCTGGCCGACAACCTCTCCACCAAAGTTTACAGCCACTTGGAGGATACCCGAGGCAATATCTGGTTTGCGATGTTCGATGGGCTGCTCCGCTGGAGCCCGTCGGGCGAATGGACGGATTTCAGCGCCACGTTGCACAACAGTTTGCAGTTCACCAACATCCACCACCTGTACGAAGACCGCACCCACCTGCTCTGGATTGCTACTGACAATGGTCTGCTGCGCTTTCCCATTGCCAGGGATATATTCCAAAATCACCTGACCGTACCTGGCGCAGAGTGGGGCAATGCCATGCGGGGCATCTTCGCTGACAACGAGGGACAGGTCTATGCCCTGTGTGAAAATGGGCAGAAGGGCCTGCACCTGTTGGGCAAGGGCCAACATAAAGACCGCCTACTAATTTCCTTCCAAGACTCTTTGCCGCTGACAGTCACCATGAGCTACGCCATTAATTTCATTTTTGATAAAACTGAAAATGTAGCCTGGACGCTGAACGACCGCCTCCTGAAAATACACTTGAATAACCATCAATGCAGCATCGTGGAAGATTTTGATGGACTATTTAAAAAAGTATTGCGCAACCCGATTTGCTTGTTGCAAGATGGGAAATTCCTATTGGGCTCCGAACTGAATAAGCTGACCTTGTATGACACCAAGCGTCGGGAATACAGCCCCTTTTTTACTGGTGGAACGGGCAGTCTCCCTTCCACCAATTCGCAGGTGATATTTGAAGATGCGCATGGTTTGGTATGGGTGGGTACAATTTCCGAGGGCTTGTATTGCTTCAACCGAAAGGGAGAAGAGCTGGCGCATTTTACCACCAAAACAAAACCAGCCCTAAGCAAAGACCACGTGCTGGCACTACATGCTGACAAGACGGGGAAGCTGTGGGTGGGGACTTTCGGCGGTGGGTTGTGCAGCATAGCACTGCCGCATGACCTGTCAGGTTTAAAAAACCTGACAGGTCTGACCCTCAGAGTCTTCACCCAAAAAGAGGGCCTGAGCGACAACAACGTGGTGAGCATCCATGAAGATGACGAAGGTAATATTTGGGCAGGCACCTACAACGGGCTGTCGTGCTACCGGGTGTCGGAAGGTGTTTTCCGCAATTTTTACGAAGAAGATGGCCTCTCCAGCAACGAGTTCAACTACGCATCTTCGATGAAAGACGAACAAGGCGGGCTTTGGTTTGGCGGCATGAACGGTGTCAATTATTTCAACCCGAAAGACATCCTCCAAAGCGAGAAAAACCCGGCGCTATGCCTCACGGGCTTTACGAAGTACAACAGCCAAATGGACAGCACGCTGGTGCAAGTGATTGGAAATCAGGCGATTGGCAGGTTTGCCATTTCACCTTACGACAGTTGGTTCCAGTTCAGTTGGGCGCTGCCCAATTATTTCAAGCCGGACAAAAACCACTACTACGTCCAGTTGGAAGGGCTGGAAGGCGATTGGTCGTACCTCGGCAACACGCCCTTCGTGCGCTACAACAAACTGCCTTGGGGCGATTATGTCCTTCGGGTAAAAGGCTCGGACAGCAAGGGCAACTGGAGCGAAACCGAACTGGCTATTCCCATCACCGTGCAACCGTTTTTTTACCAGAGATGGTGGTTTTACCTGTTGGCACTTGGGCTGGTTGGAGGAGTTGGCTACAGCGTCGCCCGTTACCGCCACCACCGCCTATTGGAAATGGAGCGGATGCGCACCCGTATCGCCAGCGACCTGCACGACGAGGTCGGCTCCATGCTCTCCGGCCTTTCGATGCAGGCGGAACTGCTCGAAATGAACGCCACTGAGACAGACCGACCCCGCATTGAGCATATCGGTGACATCAGCCGCACAGCGGTCTCCAAGATGCGGGACCTCGTGTGGAGCATTGACAGCCGCCGGGACAAAGTGAAAAACCTCCTCGAACGGATGCAGGAACAAGCCACCGACCTGCTGCAACCGCAAGATATTTCCTGCCATTTTTTGCTCGGCGACCTGCCGTTGGAGAAAAAACTGCCCGTGGATATGCGCCAGCACTTGTTCCTTATTTTCAAAGAAGCCCTGAACAACGTAACCCGACACAGCAACGCCACGGAGGTGACGGTGCGCTTCGGCAACTTTGATGGGCGGTTAGAAATGAGCATCCACGACAATGGCGACTTACCGCAAAAAGACCGGGTTTCCACTGGCCTTGGCCTATCGAATATGGAAATGCGGGCAGGGAAGCTAGGGGCGAAGTTGGAGGTGGAGCGCAGTGCTGGTTTTACCATCCTACTTACCATGAAACCGCTTTGAGCATCACATCAAGATGTGATACCCTGCCCTTTTTTTCCGTGGTATCTTTGCCTTATCAATCCACACATTTTACCCACAACACTTTTTAAGTGATAACCAGTAGGCTTTACGGCTATTTCCCATAGTAGTAAAGCAACTAAGATATTATAAAACGGGGAAGCCGAAAACCGGAAAGAGTAGGCATAAACTATAAAAAACATCAATTATGAAATCAATGATATTTTCCACAGCCCTTATTTTGGGCTACCTGACCTCCCTGTCTGCACAGGACATTTACCTGCCAGTTTCCAGTAAATCGGAGACGGCCAGGGCTGAATATTACAAAGCCCTCAAGGCAGCCGAGAATGCAAACATCCCCGCCTTTTTTGACGGAATGAAAGCAACCGTAAAAATGGACCCCAACTTCTTCATGGCATACGTTAACCTGGCTTTCGCAGAAACGGCCTTTGGGCAGTACGAAAAAGCCGCTGCCTACATCAAACCCGCCTTGACTATTGACCCTGCCGGCTTAAACGAGAACGAGAAAATCCACCGCAGAGCCCTGCAAGCATGGGACAAAGACCCGAAAGCCGACCCGGCCAAATACATGGAAGCGTTGACCGCTGCCTACCCCAACACGCCTGAAGCATACGACCTGGCGGCCAGGTCGGCTAAATGGCTCAGCAAAGACCCGAAAGCATCCCTCAAGCACCTGCTTCGATTGCTGGAATTGCGCCCCGACTTCGGTGGCGGCTATAACTCGCTGGGCTATACCTACATGGAACTCGGGGAAATGGGCAAAGCCAAAGCCGCATTTGAAAAATATATCGCCCTGGCGCCGAAAGAACCCAATGCGTATGACAGCATGGCGGAATTTTATTTGAACAATAAAGAATACGCCAAGTCGGTCGAATATTATGACAAAGCGGCAGCCATGGGAAATGGCGGTTCAATGGTAGGGGCAGAGCGGGCACGGGCAGTGATGAAGGGCAACGTGGCCGTCGTGGACGGGCTGTACCAGGCATTTGCTAAAGGCGATGTGCCAGCGGTACTGGCCGTCATGGATGCCAACATCGTCTGGAACGAAGCTGAAAATTTCCCTTACGCCGACCAGAACCCCTATAAAGGCCCGGAAGCCGTACTGAACGGCGTGTTTGGCCGCATCATGGCGGAGTGGGAGTACTGGAATTTGACGGACATCCAACTGCACGATATGTCGGGCAATATGGTGCTGGCAACCTTGCGCTACAAAGCAAAACACAAGACAACCGGTAAAGTGATTGATTCGCAAACGGCGCATTTGTGGACGCTGTGGGATGGTAAAATCGTGGCTTTTCAACAGTTTACGGATACGAAGCAGGCGGCGGAGGCGGTGAAATAGCAGCGCCTGTCGCGGGTCACTTCCTGTGCCCCGCTGACTTTAAAAGATATATCCAACCATTGTGCGTTTTTTAACCATCTAAACATAAATCCAATTTCAAATGAAAAATTCAATGCTAATCTTTTTTGCCATGTTCATTTTCTACTCCTGCCAAGAAAATGGGGTTAAAACGGAAACCATTAAAAAAGATGTTTCAACAGCGGCGGAGAAAGAAACCTTAAAATTTACCGATATTATTGGTGACACATTGCGGTACGATGTGGGTGAACCCGTTTTTGATATTGTCATCTCATCTGACACAACGCTGTATTGGAAAAGCCTGAATCCAAAATATGGGACGGAAGACCACGAAAAAATCACCGTAATTCCGATAAGCGAACATGAAAACATGGTCTCCTATGTTGAAAACGACGGCAAAGGCCCAGGGGTATGCTGGTACAATGATTTTGCAAGGGGAATCACAACGGTATCCGTTTTTGTTGGAGAAGGGCTGATGACTTTTTCGGGTACCGTAAAAAGGAAAGAGGCGAAATAATAATAAAACAGTAGCACCCTTTCGGGCACTTGAAGTGACCCCGTAATACCTCCAAAAAAAAAATTCTTCAATATTTCATTCACCAAATCATAGCGATTGTCAAAATCACCATGATTTAAATAAAAACTATCAATCATGAAAAAAGTAGGCATCATCGGCGGCGGCGGCTTCATCGGCAGCTACGTCACCAAGCAGTTTTTGGAAAATGGATACCAGGTCAAAGTATCGGCCACGGATATCTCCAACAAAGAAAAATATGCGCACCTGTACAAAATAGCAAATGCGGAAAATATGGAAATATGTCCGCTCGATGTGCAGGATATATCCGCGTTAAAAACATTTGCCGAAGGTTGCGATATATTGGTACACGGCGGCACCCCTTTCCAGTTGGATGTAAAAGACCCCAAAACAGAACTGTTCGACCCGACCATCAAGGGCACGGAGAATTTCCTCCAGGTGGTCAGCGAAATGCCGACGGTCAAAAAAGTGGTTTTCATCGCTTCTGTAGCGGCTTACAACACCAATTTTCCGCTTCTTCCAGATACCAAAAAAGAGGGCGACCAATTTGACGAAAGTGATGCGCCGTTTATGAGCGAGCAAGGTCATCCTTATGCCCAAGCGAAATTCGTTGCCAACCAAACCGTCAATCAGTTCATTGCCGACCATCCGGATTTGAGTTTTGAAATCACTTCGGTTGCACCAGTTGGCGTAATGGGCAAATCGCTGTCATCAAGAGAAGACTCTACCTCCACAGGACTGCAATTTCTTTTTAAAAATAAAATTGCCCCAAACCCATTTATTCAGATGTTTTATGACAACGACATATCCTTTGCCTTGGTAGATGTTGCCGACGTTGCCGAGGCCATATATAAGGCGGCAATTACAAACAATATTCATGGCAAGAATTATTTATTGTCCAGTGAAAGTTACCGGGTTTCTGATATGTCATTGATGCTGAACAATCAGGCACCAAAAGGCAACCCTGCCATAGTTTACAGCAATGTGCTGGCCACAAAGGATTTGGGCGTGCATTTCAAGCCTGCCAAGCTGCCTTTGAACCAATATGCGAAAGCGATGGAAGGGGCGGCGGCTTGACACAGGTGTCCGACACCTGTGCCATAACCACTTTTTAAATAAACCGCAATCATTTACGACCCTCCGCCTTGTCATCGCCGAAGGCGACCTGCAACGTCATGAGAGCTGTCAGGAGGCACATTTGGCAGCCCTCATGACCCCGCAGATGGCCTTTGGCCATGACAAAATGGGAGGGGGCAAACAGTTACAAACCATCATCTTTTCAAATGAAAATAATCATGAAAAATTTCCTTCTTCTCGCAGCGCTCATCAGTGCAACTATCACCCTCCACGGCCAATCGGCAACGGATGAACATGAAATGCAAACCTTCGCCCGAAACTTCATGAACGCTTACAACCAGAGCGACGCCAAGGCCATCCGTAAAATGTACCTGGACGATGCCGTGCGCATTGATGCGGAGGGCAAGGAAATCAAGGGCGCTGACAACATCGCCGCCTACTTCGCCGACCAGTTCGTGAAGAACAATGCCACGGTTTTCATCCGGCACCTGGGTGTTAACTGGTCTGACCGTGAGTACACTTGGGTAGCCAGCGGCACCTACGAGGTGAACGGCAAGACCAATGTGTACGACATTCCCATCCATTTCACCGGCCGCTACGCCAATGCGATGATTAAAGAAGATGGTCAATGGAAAATCGCCAAGTCCGTACATTTCCCCGTGGAGCATGCCGACCCTAAAGTGGCGGCCAACATCAAAATGTACACGGAGGTCTGGCATGAAATCATCAACGAGCGCCGGTTTGAGCTTTTCAACACCGAGCATTTCACCGAGGACGTGGTCATGCACGCCGAACCGGAAAACATCGTCGGTATCGAGGGCATGGCGGGCTATTACAAAGCCTTGGTTTCGGCTTTTTCCGATGTCGAATTTACCATCAACAACATCTTCGGCGAGGGCGACCAGCTGGTGAAACACTGGACTTTCAAGGGCAAACATACAGGCGACTTTTTCGGCATCCCGGCGACTGGCAACATGGTCGAAATAAGTGGCAGCACCATTGTCCGCATGAGTAAAGACGGCCGCATTGCCGAAGAGCGGGATTTCATGGACAATATGTCGCTGCTGGCGCAACTCGGTGTCGTCTCGGCATCGGGTAACGTGGCCGTCGTGGATGGGCTGTACCAGGCATTTGCCAAAGGCGACATTCCTGCTGCTTTAGCACCGATGGATGCCAACATCGCCTGGAACGAAGCCGAGGGTTTCCCTTATTCGGACAAGAACCCGTACATCGGCCCGGATGCCGTGCTGAACGGCGTGTTTGCCCGTATCGGTGCCGAGTGGGAGTACTGGAATTTGACCGGTATCCAATTGCACGAAATGTCAGGCAACCAGGTTTTGGCCACGCTGCGCTACAAAGCGAAGCACAAGAATACCGGGAAGACGATTGATTCGCAGACGGCGCATTTGTGGACGTTGAAAGATGGCAAAATCGTGGCGTTCCAACAGTTTACAGATACGAAGCAGGCAGCGGCGGCGGTGAAATAGACCGCGTTCGATAAATCATGGTGATTTTAAAAATCACCATGATTTAAAACCTGAAACTATCTATCAAATCCCTCCTAATCCTGGCCGCTGCGGTATGCTTTGGTCCCGGCCTTTCCGCCCAAACAAAAATGCAAGGCCGCATCATCGAAGCACGGGGCGAACCGATAGCCTTTGCCAACATCCTTTTGCTCACCGCCACCGACAGCGCCTTCGTGAAAGGCGAAATATCGGCAGTGAACGGCACTTTCAACTTTTCCCAACTCTCACCGGGCAGTTGCCGCTGCGAGGTCAGCATGGTGGGGTTTGCCACCATCCAATCGGCTGTTTTTCAATTGAAAGACTAACCGGGCGAAAAGATGATCGGTGACATTGTAATGGTCGGCATCATCAACCTGCGGCTGAAAAAGAACCCTGCCCTGGGTTTTAATGGGAACGTGACTTCGTTCTTTCACGCAAGGGGAATATCTGCGGTAAAGCAATGGCCTGTCCCTCAACTACGGGGGTGAGCGCATCCGGGCTTCGTTTGAATTCAGCCGCTCGGAGGAGGACTGCTTCGATAATTTTTTGGATACCAAAAACCAGAACGACTTTGTCCTGGATTTATAATCCGATGAGGTCAAGCACCAGACGGGCTGCAATATGGCCGCCGGGCTGGATATCCAACTGGCCAAACAGCACAGCCTCGGCTTCAGTGGCCGAGCCATCTTCAACCAAAACGACAATGTGCTGAAAAGCAGGACGAGGCAAAATCAACAAAAACAGCTCAATTATCCCATTTTACTAACCCGACATCCGCCTTTCACACCTTACCTTTGTCCCTCAAAAAACAGCACAACCATGAAAATCACTTACTTCGGCCACTCATCCTTCCAAATTGAGCTCGGTGGCAAAAACCTCGTCTTCGACCCCTTTATCTCACCAAACCCGGCTGCGGCCAGCATCAATGTAGATGACATCAAGGCAGATTACGTGCTGCTCTCGCACGGCCACGCTGACCATGTGGTGGATGCCGAGCGGATTGCGAAGAACAATGGCGCTACGCTCATTTCCAATTATGAAATCGTCACGTATTACCAGGGCAAGGGCATCAACGGCCACGGCATGAACCACGGTGGCAAGCGGAAATTCGATTTTGGTTGGGTAAAATACGTCTTTGCCACCCACTCCAGCGTACTGCCGGATGGCACTTACGGCGGCAATCCCGGTGGCTTCGTTATCTGGAACGACACGGACGGCTGCTTCTACTTCGCTGGTGATACGGCCCTCACCATGGACATGAAGCTCATCCCGCTCACTTGTCCGAAGCTGGATTTTGCCATCCTGCCCATCGGCGATAATTTCACGATGGGCTACGACGATGCGGCCATTGCAGCGGAGTTCATCGAGTGCGATACCATCATCGGTTGCCACTATGATACCTTCCCCCCTGTGAAAATAGACCACGATGCCGCAAAAAAGGCTTTTGAAGCCAAAGGGAAAAGGCTACTTTTGCCGCCCGTTGGAGAGCGGGTGAGCGTGTGAGAGAAGTGAGAACGTGAGCAAGTGAGAACGTGAGCAAGTGAAAGATGCGAGCGAGGTGAACATGAATTCACTGACTCAACCACTTTTCCGCTCAACTTTCTCACTGGCTCACGCGCTCACCCGCTCACATCTCTCACGCTCTCACATCTCTAATATCATGGGTAAAATAATTGCGATAGCAAACCAAAAAGGCGGTGTGGGCAAAACCACGACGGCCATCAACTTGGCGGCCTGCTTGGCCATCTTGGAGAAAAAAGTGCTGTTGGTTGACGCCGACCCGCAGGCCAACTCCTCGTCAGGGGTGGGTATTTTTCAGGATGCCATTGAACTGAGCATCTACGACTGCCTCGTGAACGACGCCGATCCCGCCGAGGCCATTTACGAAACCGAAACGCCGAACCTTCACCTGATGCCCTCCCACATTGACCTCGTGGGCGCAGAAATTGAGCTGGTATCACGGAACAGGCGGGAGTACGTGATGGAGGCGATGCTGAACCGGATACGGGACAGCTACGACTACATTATCATTGACTGCCTGCCGTCGTTGGGCATCATCACCCTGAACGCTCTCTCCGCTGCCGACTCGGTCATCGTGCCGGTGCAGTGCGAGTATTTTTCGCTGGAGGGGCTGGGGAAATTGCAGCAGACCATCAACTCGGTTAAGCAGAATTTCAATAAGAAACTGGAAATCGAGGGTATTCTGCTTTCCATGTACGACAGCCGTCTCCGCCTCGCCAACGTTGTGGTGAACGAGGTGCGCAGTTTTTACAAGGAAAAAGTTTTTGACACTATCATACACCGAAACGCCAAAATCAGCGAAGCACCGAACATGCACCAACCGGTGATCATGTACGATGCTGGCAGCCGTGGCACGACTAACTTTTTGAACTTAGCGAAGGAATTTTTGAAACGGAACGGGGATGGGTTGCGGTAGTCAGTTGGCAGTTTGACAGTGGGCAGTTGGCAGTCAGAGAATGCTAACCCAGCAGCCCCATAACAATTCAACAATGAACTCAATGGCAAAACAAGCAAAAAAAGCAGCCCTTGGCCTGGGCGTCAGGGCGCTCCTCACCAATATCGAGGCGCAATCCCATGAAAAACAGGTCGAGGTGGTGCGGGAACTGACGCATACCGTAGCGATGATTCCACTGGTGGAAATTGAGGTGAACCCCTTCCAGCCGCGCACAGAATTCGACTCGGAGGCATTGGCCGAACTTTCCGAATCGTTGAAAGTACATGGTTTGATTCAGCCAATTACGGTGCGCCGGTTGGCGGATAAGCAGTACCAACTCATCTCCGGTGAGCGCCGTATGCGGGCATCAAAACTGGCGGGCTTCACGGAAGTGCCAGCTTATATTCGCCTCGCCAACGACCAGGAGATGATTGAAATGGCGCTGGTCGAGAACATCCAGCGGGAAGACCTGAACGCCATTGAGGTCGCCATTACCTACCAGCGACTGATGGACGAGTGCAGCCTGACGCATGAAAACCTCGGCGACCGGGTGGGGAAAAAGCGGAGCACTGTTACCAACTTCCTGCGCCTCCTAAAACTGCCGCCGGACATCCAAAAGGGCCTGAAGGAGGACAATATTTCGATGGGCCATGCCCGTGCGCTGCTCGGTATCTCGGATTTTGCGATGCAGCATTCCATTTTCAAAACCATCATGGCCGACCACCTCTCGGTGCGGGAGACGGAAGACCTCATTCGCAGCTACAACCAAGAACGCAAGCCAAAGCCAGCCAAACCAAAGCTCGGTGCCGACTACCAAAACGTGCAGGACTCGCTCCGCAGCCGCCTGGGAACTAAGGTACAGTTGAAGGTAAAACCAACAGGCGCCGGACAGATTGCCATCCCGTTCACTTCCACCAAGGATTTGAACCGGCTGCTGGATTTGCTGGAAAAGAATTGATGGCGTTAATTTTTGGTAAAATAACTCGTCAGTTGTCTTCGAATGGCGTTTTTCAAAAATGAAAGAACGGATTTTATACACGGTTTTGCTGGCAATGGCCGGGATGGGCGAATGCCTTGCCCAAGTGCCTGACTCCGTGCAAGAGGTTTTGCAATTGCCTGTTGTTCAACAAGATACATTGCCAACTGACAGCCTGCTGATAGTCGCTGACACCACCATTTTTTCCGATAGCTTGCCAAGCTTGGACACCCTCCCGCCCAAGAAGCGGCGCTTTCTCTACCGCACTTTCAAGGCAGATTACCCCAACCCAAACAAGGCGCTTTACCTGTCGTTGGCCTTTCCTGGTGGCGGGCAGTTGTACAACAAACGCTGGTGGAAAGCCCCCATCGTTTGGGGTGGGTATGCGGCTTTGATTTACTCGGCCAAGTACAATACCGGCATCTACAAACGGTTGCGAGACGCCTACATTGATGCACAGCAAGGCCTGGAGCACGAGTTCCCAAACCTCGATGCTGGCGACCTCAAACGCCTTCGTGACCAATACGACAAAAACAAGCAGCTCTCCTATATCGGGATGTTTGGTCTGCACATCATTCAGGCTGCCGAAGCATTCGTGGACAGTCACCTCAAGACCTTCGATGTGAGTGACGACCTTAGCTTCCGAATCAAACCTTCCATGGAGCCATCCTTGGCATCTGAGTATCCGGCATTGGGGTTTGGTGTGGCTTTTTCTTTTGGAAAATAGGCTTAGCCTAATCGCCGCCAAATTGTTAAAAAATCAGTTTGACTATTTTTGCTTTTCTGGGAATTGCCGAAAATTGCGCAGCTCAACTAACATGATTTGAGCGCCCTTTTTTACCACAATTACTTTTTATGGAAGACAATAACCTCATCCTCGACGAAAACTTTGGCCAAGAGGAAGGCGAACCGCAACAGTTTGTGATGGCCAGCCATGGCAAACGTTTCGCCAATTACATCATTGACCGTATCTGCTGGACCGTGATTTTTTTCGGATTTGGACTGTTGGTGGCTGCCACTGGCAATTATGATGCAATTGCATGGATGGAAGACATCAACCCGATTCTGGATTTTTTCCTGACGGCTCTTGTTGCCACCTTGTATTATTGCTTGTTTGAATTTTTAGCCAACGGCAAAACCATCGGTAAATTCATTACCCGCACGAGGGTCATCAATGAATATGGGGAAACGCCTGATTTCGGGACGATACTTGGCAGGAGCCTTTCTCGTTTTGTGCCGTTTGAGCCATTTTCTTTTTTGGGAAATGAGGCAAAAGGCTGGCACGACAAATGGTCGAATACGATGGTGATTGAAGACAAATAACTTGCTGAATATCAGTAGTTTACTCAAATCTGAATTGGCTTCGCAACAATTCCGTGCTGCTTTAACAATCGCAGCACACCTTTCCCACCACCCAAATGCGCCGCACCTATCGCTGCGAATACCCGCTGCTCCTGCACCAGCGCACCGATTCGTTCCGCCATCACTTCGTTGCGGTGGTAGAGCATGAGGTGCCTCATTCCTTTGCTGTTTTTTTTCACCAGTTTGTAGAGCAGTTGCAGTTCGCTGGCTTCATAAAGTTCGGTGAGCCGGAGCAGGTACTGCCGAAATCTGCCGATGTTCTGGCAAAGGCCACTCAACATTTTCAACTGGTCTTCGAGTGTGATTTTTTGGAGCACCTCCATTTGTTCCTGAAAGGTTTCGATGCCGTGAAGCGACTTGCCCGCCGATTTTGCGAAGCCCCAAAGGTGTTGGTCGAGGGGGTCGGGCATTTCTTGCTGGAGCAGGCGCTCTGTGGCGAAATTCACCACCATGAACGGCAGCATGTGCTCAAATTGGGCGAGGTCGAGGCCTGTGCTTTTGAGCAGTACGGTTCGGTATTTTTGGTATTTTTTCTTCGAAAAAAAATCACTAATCCTTTGGCCGTCGGGTAATTGCATAACTCCCGAATCAATGCCCGACCCGGCATCATCCAAGTGGAATTCTGCGGCAAAGCCTTCGCATTCGCCAATGGCCTCGTACACCCGCTCCAGTTTCTGGAAAGCCCGTTGGTCGCGCACATGCATCGTACCGAACAGGTAGGACGGCGCTGGGAGCGTTTTGCCCTCCAATTTCCAAAGTAGGCTGTTTTTGAGCAAGGTGTTGTGATTCTGATATTGGGTTATTGGCAAACAATAACTCAATATCAATTTTTAAAAAAAAAATGACCGAGTAGCAAATCTAAGCTACCCGGTCATTTTGAGAAAAGATTCTGCTCCGGTTACTAATCGTAATCGTAAGGAAGGGTCTTTGAGTTCTTCACTGTCGAGAGGGTCATCAAAGTTTTCAGGCGCTCGATTTCCTCGATTTGCGACAAGGTCTTAAAGAGCAATTGCTCGTAAGTTGGTATGTCCTTGCAAACTATTTTGATAAGAAAATCAGCCTCGCCGGTGATGATGTAGCACTCAACAATTTCGTCAATTGCTTTGATTTTTTCCAAAAAATGGTTCAGGGCGTTCTCCTTTTGCCAAGCCAAGGATACCTGTACGAAAGTCTGAACATTCAAGCCGATACTCTGTGGGCTAATCTGGGCGTGGTAGCTTTCGATAAAACCAGCAGTTTCGAGTTTTTTTACCCGTTCGAGCGTCGGAGCAGGGGAGAGTCCAATTTTCTTGGAAAGGTCAAGATTGGTGATTTTGCAATTCTCTTGGAGTATTTTCAAAATCTTGAGGTCGGTACGGTCAAGTTTATCTGCCATGTTATTTTTCGATTGTGATATTAGTATTTTTAAAACGGGCGCAAGATAGGAAGTCGTGGAACAATCTGCAAAATATTTTGCAAAATACCTTTATTAATTCCTAATTATAAACTTTTTACTGCGGGTGGTTTAATTAAATTCGGAAAGCGGGGATGACTTTAATCACTCGGAAAGTATTTTTTGGCCAATTTTTCAAATGAGGGCGCAAAAGTAGTTTTTTTTATCTTTGCAACAATTAAAACGATTGGGTTGTTATCCTCGTCGCTGTACAATTTTTCATGTAAAATCATTAAAACTCGATAAAATGGCTTTTGAAATCACAGATTCTAACTTCAAGCAAGAAGTTCTCGACAACGAAGGTGTTGCCGTCCTTGATTTTTGGGCAGAATGGTGCGGCCCTTGCCGCATGATAGGTCCAATCATTGAAAAACTTTCTACCGAATACGATGGCAAGGCGCTCATTGGCAAGGTCAACGTTGACGAAAACGCGGAGATATCGGTTGAATTCGGTGTGCGCAGCATCCCGACCATCCTTATATTTAAAGGCGGCAAATTGGTTGACCGCCATGTTGGGCTTACTACGCAAGCTGTTTTAGCTCAAAAAATTGAGGCGCAACTGGCTGCCTAATTTTCTGCAACTACCTGATTTTTAATCAATTAGCATAAAAAGCCCTGTTGCGATTCCCGCAGCAGGGCTTTTCGCTTTTAGATTTTGAAGCACATTTGCTCTACTGGTGATTCGATGTTTCGCTCTGCGCCCGCTGCTTCGGGTTCGGCGTCGGCCACTTCCGGTTGAACCATTTTCGGCACTGCGTCCATGTAGTCGTTGGCTGAGTGGGTGGAAGCATCCACCAAGCCAGCCATAAAATTGTCGGCCAAGATGATGGGCTGGTTGTTGTCGAAAAGCTCGATGAGCCGCTGGATGTTCACGTCGTGCTCCTCCCGGCCCTGCCCTTCTGAAATCTCTGGTAGGTTCAGCACGTCGGCGGCGATGTATTGCCCAAGCTGGTAGTACGACTCCCATTGCACCTTGTCAAAAAACTGGTCAGCGGTACTTTCCTGCGGGAAGTCGGGGTGATAAATCTTGTACTTGAAAGTCTCAAACTGAAGGTTCACCTCCCCGTTCTCGTCGAGATGTGGCATGAAAATCTTCCTCGGCGCAGTGACGCTTGATTTGATGTAAACCAAAGTGCCTATCTTGATTTTTTCTATGCCTTTAAGCCCAGTTTTGGCGTCCAACTTTTCCTTGACTTCCGCCACCACTTTTTTGCGGAGCGCCCAATACCGGTCATTTCCGATTTCTTCTGGTTTGGCCTTCAGGTCCACCTTGAAATGCAATTGGTTGGGGTCTTTTTTTGAATAAAAATAGTTGACCAGTGCTTCCAGTTTTTTGCCCTTTCTCAATATTTTACCATCCTTGTTTTTGATGTCAAACAAGACGGGTTGCCCGTTCTCCCTCACCTCGAACTCTTCCCAGATTTGCAGCAGGTCGGCAATGGCAAAACGCCGCTGGGCATAGCCGCTCGACGCCTTAGGGCGAATGGTGTCAATGGGGTCTTGCCCCTCCCGGAAGCTGATGTCAATGCCCATTTCGTTCCGTGCCCGGATGGTCAGGTTTTCAAAATCGGAGAAGGTGCCTTCGGGGTCAGCTCCGGCATCCACGGCCATGATGAGGCGGCACTTGCGGCGCAGCAGTTCGTACACCGCCAGGTTTTCGATATGGCCGCCGTCGGAGATATTCAGCTTGCGGTTGTCCGTGCCGATTTTTGAAAAAAGCTCTTTGAAAAAAAAGCTCGGCCACCAGACCAGGAAGGTCGTCCAGCGGGGCAGTTTCATCCCGAACAGCTTGCGTGGCTCGGTCGAGGGGTTGTTCACCCAAAAGCCTAGCCGTGCATTGAAGAGCGTCATCAGCACGCTCAAGAGTTTGTTCGAATAGATGCCCATGCCGGGGTTTACCGCTGCCGCCGAGATGGTCAGCGCCGCAGGCAGCGTCATGTGCTTGAAGCCGGGGAAGGTCGCCGTGCGCACATAGCCGGAGAGTTTTGAGCCGCACCAAAGTGGTGATAGCAGGAAGTAATCGCTGGCTTTTGCGCCCTTGAACTTGTTGTCGCCGCCCGGGTTTTGGAGATTCAGGCAGGTATTGATGAGCGGGTAGGGTGCCTGGGCCTGCGCCTTCGTTTCCTCCGTGACATTCTGCGGAAAAACCTGTTTGAGGTACAGGTTGCGGCACTTGGTCGTGTGCCGGAGGAAGGCGTCCGACAGTTGTTTTCGGTAAAAACGGTGGAAGCTCAACGAGTTCGGATTCAGCACGAAACCCAGCAGAAAAAGGCCGACGGCAATGGCCAGCCACATCATCCGATGTTGCAGCGTCACCTGCTGCAAGTCGTCGAACAGCTTCATGTTCACGACCCCAATTGCTCCCAAAAAGGCAGCAAACAACAGGGCCAACACCAGTTCTGTTTTGTTGAACGCCTTTGAAATGCCGAGATGGAAATTGAAGAACAGGTTCATCGCCATGTGTATCGCTACCAAGCTGCCAAGCCCTATCAGCCAGAATTTCATCAGTTCCCCCACGAATTCTTTCCCATTGGGGTTGTCGAGGTCGAGCAATAGGCCGGAATCCCTGAACAATTCCACGTTGCCAATCACCTTCAACAACAGGTAGATAGCCGCAAAAAAAGCAATCGGACTGAACAAGCTCATGGCGAAGCTCACCAAGTAGCCTATCACCAAAAGCAAGGTGTTCCACAGTTTGTCCAACTTGCCCTGACCGGGAATGAAATAGTCGCCGTACTCTCGCAGGCGGTTGATTTTTTCATCGCTAAAAAGTTCGTCGAAGCTGCCCTCCTCTTTCACCGTGGCCTGCACATAAGCCCCCGTGTAGCCGCCGCCAGATACCGTGGAGAGGTAGTCCGCCTTTTCGAGAATCCTGAATTTGTTGAGGGTTTTCAAAAAACCGAGGTTGATGGTGGCCGAGCGGATGCCACCGCCGGACATGGCGATGCCGAATTTTGTGGCTTCAAAATCTTGCGCAGCAGCGTCACCTTGTTGCAGCCTGCGCCGTTCGGTGAGTTGTGCGGTTTCGTTTTCTATTACTTTTTCTAGGTCTGAACATTCCATGTTTGAATGGTATTTTGCATATCTATCAAGATAAAAATTCACAATCAGTGCTAACTCAAAAATTCCCTCACGACCTACTCGCCATCAGCAGCCCCAAGTCTGTGTGCTTCATGCCAAAACGGCGGCCAAGGTAGGCGTTGGTCAGGCGACCCTTGTAAACATACACGCCGTTGCGCAAGCCAAATTCCTCAAAAAGCAATTCTTCCAAACCGCCGCAGTTGCTGGCGTTGATGAGCATTGGGGTGAAAATATTACTGATGGCGATGGAGGCCGTGCGTGGCACTTTTGAAGCGATATTGGGTACACAATAGTGTACTACGCCGTGTTTCACGAAGGTCGGGTGTTCGAGCGACGTGATTTCGGAGGTCTCGAAGCAGCCGCCTTGGTCAATGCTTACGTCCACAATCACGGAGCCGTCCTTCATTTTTTCCACAATACTCTCCGGTACGATGACCGGGGAACGCCCCGTTTTTGAGTGTACCGCACCGATGACGACATCGGCGTTGAGCAGTTCTTTTTCGAGTTGGTAAGGGTTTAGGGTGGAGGTGTTCAGCTTTTGACCGACATGGCGCTGGAGTCGCATGAGTTTGTAAACGTCGTTGTCGAAAACCCGCACTTCGGCGCCTAGGCCCAGCGCCACCCTCGTAGCCGACTCGCCCACGATGCCTGCTCCGAGCACTACCACTTTTGCCGAAGGCACCCCAGCAATGCCGCCGAGCAGAACGCCTTTGCCGCCACCCGTGGAGGCCATCAACTCCGCCGCCGTAAGCACCACGCTTATGCCCGCCAATTCGCTCATCACCCTCACCAGCGGGAAGGAACCGTTCTCATCTTTGATGTACTCCATGGCGAGCGCAATCACCCGTTTTTCCTGAAGTTTCCTCACAAATTCCTCAGTGATGGTGGGGATATGGAGCGGGGAAATAACAAACTGGTTCGGGTTAAACATGGCCACCTCCTCCATCGTTGGCGGTGCGGCCATCAGCAACACATTGGATTGGAAGAGCTTTTCCCGGCTGTGGCAAATTTCGGCGCCCGATTCCGAGTACCGGTGGTCGGAGTAATTGGCCTTTTTCCCGGCGCCAGTTTCTACCAGTACATTGAACCCGATAGCCGTCAGTGCTGCCACAGCGGATGGAACCAGTGCCACCCTGCTCTCCTGCATCACTTCGGCCTTGGGTATTCCGATGGTCATGTGGCCATGCCTTGGTTTTATTGCCAGCATCTCGGCTTGCGGCTGCAACTGCCCCTCGGTTAGGGACTTTGGGATGGGTATTTTTCTGGTTGTATCTGACATAAAGTTAGTGTTTGAGGGCTTGAGTGTTTGGGTGTTCGAGATTATACAAGTTCCTAAAAGTTAGCATCAGCATTTTTTATCATTAGAAAACAAAAAACGCCTGCTTTCATCGGGCTGTGATGCTATTTCTACAAAAACCATATCGTCGGGCAACAGGTCACTGATGATTTCTGGCCACTCGATGAAGCAGTAGTTTTCGTCGTATAGATAGTCTTCAATTCCAATGCCGAGTGCTTCATCCAAGCTCTTCAACCGGTAAAGGTCAAGGTGATGGATGGGTTGTTCCCGGTCATTTTCATCCAAAAAGACATACTCGTTCACGAGGGCAAAAGTCGGGCTGGTCACGTTGTCTGTCACTTTTAGCCTTCGGCAAAACGACTTGACCAAGGCTGTTTTTCCTGCCCCTAGGTCTCCAATTAGGGCTATTTTAGTTCTGCCTTCGGCAAAATGGAGCAGGGCTTCTACGGCCTTATCTAGTTCTGCCTCCGATAGGACAACGAGTTCTATCTGTTTGCCACTCATGCTTTTTTCTCTTTGAAATAGGCCCACCAAGCCATGGCGATGAACACAAGGAACACCGCCCAAGCCCACGGTTGGCAATCTGCTTTAAAAGCAGCGCAGTAAAATGCAGCCCCCAGTAAACCGCCAATGATTGGCCCGACCACGGGTACCCAGGCGTAGCCCCAATCGGAGCCGCCCTTTCCAGCGATGGGCAGCAGGGCATGTGCAATCCTTGGGCCGAGGTCCCTTGCTGGATTGATGGCATATCCCGTCGTACCGCCCAGCGACATCCCGATGGACACGACCAAAGCTCCCACCACGATGGGGTTCAGGCCCTCAGTGAACTTGTTTGCCCCGATAAAAAGCACACCCGCGACCAATACAAAAGTGCCGATTGTTTCACTTATTAGGTTCGACCAGGTGGAGCGGATGGCAGGTGCAGTGCAGAACACTCCGAGTTTGGTGGCCGGGTCTTCCGTCTTTGACCAATGCGGCAGGTAGTGCAGCCAGACGAGCATCGCCCCGACGATTGCTCCAAGCACCTGTGCGAGCAGGTAGCCCGGCACTTTTTCCCAAGGGAAACTGCCCTCGGCGGCCAGGCCAAGCGTCACGGCGGGGTTAAGGTGTGCGCCGCTTATTTGACCAACAGCGTAAATGGCCATGGTGACAGCGAGGCCCCAAGCTAGGGTGATTACTATCCATCCTCCATTTTCAGCCTTGCTGCTCTTCAGGAGTATGCCAGCCACGACGCCGTCGCCAAGTAAAATCAACAACATTGTACCAATGAATTCACTCCAGAACGGTGTCATGCTTGTCAGTTTTGTTTTGTAAAAGTTAGTTGAAGAACAATTGTCAAATAAACCACATTTCGCAGACTTTCAACCAACTAAGCTTAAAATTATGCTCAAAAAAAAACGGGAAGGCGGCGCTTGCCGTCTTCCCGTTCGTGTTTTGATAAAAAATGGAAACTTATTTCCGCCTTGGGTTGCGTCGCTGTTGGCGGTCATTGCTACCGCCCCTACGGGTGTCTTTTCCGCCTCTGCCGCCACCGGATCGCTGGCGCCCGCCTCTATCGCGGTCGCCTCCTCTATTGTCGCGGTCACCCGGTCTGCGGATAACGCCGCCACGGCTCAGGTTGTCGAGGGAAGCATCTTCCGTTACTTTGAGCTTGCCTCCGGAGAGGTGCTCCAAGTCTTCGATGATGGTATCATCACTGACGTAGTGTTCCCTGTTCCAAGTTTTATAGGCCAGTTTCATATAGGAGCCAATGACCTGCACAAAGCCTTCCTTTTTTGGGCCTTCTTCCATTTGGAGCGCCCTTGCTATTAGCCGTTGAACGTTGTGGCCGTAGTGCCGAAACTTGGTTTCCTTGGCAGGGTAGGGCACTTTTTCCGGCCTTTTCCGACTGTCTTCTGGTCTTGGAATCTCCCCGTTTGGCGGCGTCACATCGAGGTTGTACTCAGCGATGCGGAACACGTGCTTCCACATTTTGTCGCGGTAGTCCTCCAAGTTGCGATTCTGTGGGTGCATTTGCATCATGAGAATCACGATTTCTTCAATATAGCGCTGGCGCTCTGCCCTGGTGGGCAAATCCCTCGCATAGCGAATCATCCCTTGGATGTTGCGCCCATATTCGGGTATGATGAGTTCTTCTTTTTTTGAGTTGTACTCCATGTATTCAATGATGAATGATGAATGATAAATGATGTTTCAAAATTCATCATTTATCATTCATCATTATTCTACGGTTACTGATTTTGCAAGGTTTCGGGGTTGGTCCACATTGCAGCCCCGCATCACAGCGATGTGATAGGAGAGCAATTGGAGTGGGATAACGGAAAGCAACGGTGTGAACGGCTCTTCTGTATCAGGTATTTCGATGGTGTAGTCAACAATCTTGCTGATTTCATGGTCACCTTCGGTAACGATGGCTATCACAACACCTTTTCGGGCCTTTACTTCCTGAATATTGGAAACAATTTTCTCGTTCAAACTTTTATTCGTTGCTATCACAATGACAGGCATATTCTCGTCAATGAGGGCAATGGGGCCGTGCTTCATTTCAGCGGCTGGGTAGCCCTCAGCGTGGATGTACGAAATTTCCTTTAATTTAAGTGCTCCTTCGAGCGCAATTGGAAAATTGTAACCACGGCCAAGGTACATCGAATTGGTCGAATCCTTAATTTCACCAGCGATGTATTTGATTTTGTCGTTGCTGGCGAGCACTTTCTCCACCTTACCTGGGATGTCTTCAAGTTCTGTCAGCAGTTTTTTGAAATATTCATCAGAGATGGTGCCCCGCTCTCGCCCGATCTGCAGTGCCATCAGCGTCAGCAAAGTGACTTGGGCCGTGAAAGCCTTTGTGGATGCTACCCCAATTTCAGGGCCACAATGGATGTACGAGCCGGCATCGGTGAGGCGGGCGATGGAAGACCCCACCACGTTTACGATGCCGTAGAGTAGTGCTCCGTTCTTTTTGGCCAGTTCCAGTGCAGCGTAGGTATCCGCTGTTTCACCTGACTGTGAGATAGCAATGACAACATCTTTGTCGGTGATGACTGGGTGGCGGTAACGAAATTCGGAAGCGTACTCGACTTCGACGGGAATGCGTGCGAGGTCTTCAAAGAGGTACTCGGCGATAAGGCCTGCATGCCAAGAGGTGCCGCACCCGAGGATAATGAAACGGGAAGCGTTTTTCACTTGCTCAACGTGGTCATCCATGCCACCGAGGCGCACCCATCCGTGATCTGCGCTAATGCGGCCACGCATGGCGTCCATGATGGTGGCGGGCTGCTCGTGGATTTCCTTGAGCATGAAATAATCGTAGCCGCCTTTTTCCATGCGCTCGATTTCCATGTGGAGTTCATCCACAAAAGGGGTATGCACCTCGTTGTGAATGTTTCGGATTTCATACTCGCCGTTGCGATGAACGGTGGCAATGTGCTCATCGTCAAGGTAAATTACCTTTTTGGTGTACTCTACAATGGGTGTGCCATCAGAAGCCAGGAAGAATTCATCCTCTCCAATGCCCAAAACCAACGGGCTTCCCTTTCGGGCAGCTACAAGCTTGTCAGGGTCTTGGCTGTCAATAATTACGATAGCATAGGCACCAATCACTTGGTTCAATGCCACCCGCACGGCCTCCTCAAGGGGTAGGTTGGCCTGTTTTTGTACTTCTTCTATCAGGTGGACGAGTACTTCTGTGTCCGTTTGTGAAGTAAAAACATGGCCTTTGTTTTCGAGCGCCTGTTTGATCAGCGCATAATTCTCGATGATGCCATTGTGCACAAGCGTCAGACGGCCATTGCCTGAATTGTGAGGGTGGGCGTTGGTGTCGTCTGGTTTGCCGTGTGTGGCCCAGCGGGTATGGCCAATGCCAGAAGTGCCGAAGATGTTGTGACCTTTTGCAAAATCAACAAGCTCCTGAACTTTTCCTTTTTTCTTGTAAACATTGAGATTCCCGTTCATCAAAGCAATACCGGCACTGTCATAACCGCGGTATTCAAGTCTTTGCAGACCTTTGATGAGGATTGGGTAGGCTTCTTTTTTGCCAATGTAGGCGATAATTCCACACATAATTCATTTGGGTGTTAGTGATTATTTGGATTATTCCTGAGCGCATTTTGCGAAGTTTTGATGACACACCGAAATTAACATCTTTTCCTCGCAAAACTGCACAATGCAAATAAAAAGGATATTTTTCAATTTACCATCAAAGATGTCCAAGGCTTTTATATTCAGTTGCTTTTGGATGGCTGTTTGTGCTCAATACCTCGTGTACCAAATTTTCAATTTTGCAGGTGTGTCAGGGTGGCTGGGGCTTCCCAAAACAACCCTTGCTGCCCGTTCAGCGCGAAGATGAGCGGTGAAAAGCAGCTTCTTTTTCGAATTCCCAGCAATCATCCTTTGCAACTGTGCAGCCAAGTTCAACTTGTAGGTATCATCCGATGTCACTTTTCCACCGAAAAAATCCCCGAAATCCGAACTTGGATGGCTAATGGAGGCAAAGTAAATATCGTCCAAGATGTTGACGCTGGTGTCGGATGCTATTTCAGAAGCATAAATTTGCTGCACAGGGTTGTAGTTGTCGTTGTCTTCTGGAAGCGTTACAATAGGGAAACTCAATTCTGCTTTGTTGATGATTAATCCTTTCAATTCTTCAGCATACGGGATTTCAAATTCAATGTTCACCCCATTGAGGCCTTGAAGGAACAGGTTATTGCTGCCGTTTTGGCCGATATTTCCGCCTACCACCGAACCGCCGTAGTAATTGCGCTGGTGCAGCACCACCGGATTGCCGGAGAATGTTTTGAAGTCGTAGCTTTTCTTTTTGCCGGCATTGTTATAGTAAAAGCGGATATTGGTATTGCTGCTGCGCATGATAAAACTCAACAGCCCTGCATTTTGCGAAGCAGGTTTCAGCCAAATGCCTTTGAAGAATTCAAGGAACAGGCTGTCCGTTGCCAATGTCAATGAATCCAACTCGAAAATGGATTTCCCAAACAGGGAGTCGAGCTTGATGCGCAGGTGCGGTGCCAATTTTACTTCCCTAACCGAATCCGCATTTGTTTCCATGACGGTCAGGCTATCAGTCAAGTTCGGCACAAAAGTATGCACAGCAAGCGGGGTGGGTTTCACTGAAAAACTATCGGAATTGAGGTATTTCTCATCCACATCCAAGGACTGGCTCATTTCATAAACCTCGATGGTAAATGGCTCATCAAGCTTTCCGTAGCTTAGGCTCGTGTTGTAAGCCAGCGTAAGTACCACGGAATCCAGGACGCTTAGGGTGTCAATAAAATTTGGCGGACTTGAGTTGGTGACAATTTGTGCATAAATACTGGAAACTGTCCTGCCAAACACAGGGTCTTGGTAGTCGCCAAATGCAAAATTTTGAAAGATGGTGCCGTTCACCCCCGGCCCCCAAACCGTCATGGAGTCGTTGATGACGGTGCGGGCGTTTATCGTAAGTGTGTCGGTAAACTCCGTGTTCAATTGGTCACCAGAGAGCAGGTCAGAGCCAATGCTGGAAGGGTCGTTGCAAGAGAATAGGGTAACAAGGGAAAGTGTCAGCATCCAAAATGCTGAGGTGGTCAAATTTTTCATGCTAAATGAAGCCAGTGATTTTTCGATAAAAAATGTCGAAAGGAAAGAGTTAGTAGAAGTGGCAAAGGTTGGTTGTAGGTTTTTCTAACAAAGTTCATCAATCAATTTGGGGCATTTGACATGAATATATTCAATGACAAATGCCCCAAATGACCGATAACGTATCGTTAGACTGCTTCCTCTTCCACCATCATGGAGTTGTAAAATTCCATGTAAGCCGGAAGCATTTCCTCTTCGCTTTGAAAATCAAGTGCTGGTTTGCCAGACTCGATGATGAGTTTGTCAACTTCGTCAGGCAAGTTTTCGCTGCCCCGAATAATGGCATCCGAGTACATGATGGCACCTTTGTGCAAGAACACGCCATCGCCATTGAGATAGGCGTCGAGGTTGTTGCGGTTGAGGTTGTTGATGCTGGCTTTCTCAATGAAGGCATCGGAGAAAAAACCGTCTATTTCAGTATCGTATGCTGAATAGATGATCTTTGAATTTTGGAACAAAGGCTCCGTTTTGTAGGCCTCCCTGATGTACATTGGGATGAGGCTCGTCATCCAGCCGTGGCAATGGATAATGTCGGGTGGCCAGCCAAATTTGCGCACAGTTTCTATCACGCCTTTGCAAAAGAAAATCATCCGGTCCGGGTTGTCCTCATAGGGATTGCCCGCATCATCAGCAAAGCCAGACTTGCGCTTAAAGAAATCGTCGTTGTCAAGGAAGTAAACCTGAAGCCTAGCGCCGGGGAGCGAGGCCACCTTGATGATAAGTGGATAGTCGTCATCGTCAACGATAATGTTCATTCCTGAAAGCCGCACAACTTCGTGCAACCTGTGCCTGCGTTCGTTGATTGTACCGTAGCGGGGCATGAGCACCCGTATTTCCATGCCATTTGACTGGGCGTATTCTGGCAGCTTTTTTACAATTTCAGATACCTCTGTGATGGCCGTATATGGATCCAACTCCTGTGTAACAAACAAAAGCTTCTTTTTCTCTACCATGTTGTTTTGAGTTTTTTAATAAAAAAAATGTTTCTCAATGAACTTGGCTGCAAAGATACTAAAAAAAATACCGGACTTATGCACCTTTTAGCCACATAAAAAATTTCGCAAGCGTTAAAAACACCTTGGTTGTCTCGCAATTTGGTGTTTAAATGACACCGGTCAAACTGCTGCCGCCACAGTCGTATTAGATGGATTTACATCGAGTTGCTATCACTCTTTTATTGAGCCCAACTCTTTAAAAACGGCTACTTTTGCCCGTTAATAAATTGAAAAAGCAAAACGAAATCAACATTGGCCCGGGTGATTCGGTTTCGTAACCAACTGACAGCCATGTATTTATTCAAAAAAATAGCCGATTTACGTCACCATCTCGAAAGGATTAATCGAGCCGGAAAAACCATAGGCTTCGTGCCGACGATGGGGGCGTTGCACGAAGGGCACGCCTCGCTGGTGCGGCAATCGGCGGAGGAAACCAGTTGTACGGTGTGCAGCATTTTTGTCAACCCGACCCAATTCAACGAGGCCACTGACCTCGTCAAGTACCCCAAGACCCCCGAAAAGGACATAGCGCTACTCCTTGATGCTGGCTGTTCTGTGCTCTTCATACCCGATGTGGCGGAAGTGTACCCTGATGGCCAACGATCTGCGCTGCACCTCGATTTTGGCTACCTCGACCAGCCAATGGAAGGTGCGTATCGGCCCGGTCATTTTGTTGGGGTAGCGCAGGTCGTTAAGCGCCTGCTCGACATCGTGCAGCCTGACCAGCTTTTTATGGGGCAAAAGGATTTCCAGCAGTTTGCCATTGTGCAGCACATGGTAACGAAGCTGGCCCTTTCCGTGAATTTGAGAATGTGCCCAACGGTGCGGGAAACTGATGGCCTAGCCATGAGCAGCCGCAACATGCGCCTGACACCTGCTCAGCGGGCGCTCGCACCACTAATTTATCAAACGCTCAGTCAGGCCAAGGCCAACATGCATGACCAGTGGCCAGATGCCCTTAAATCTGCGGCAATGAAAGCGCTTTCCGTGCCAGGCATGGAGCCGGAGTACTTTGAAATCGTGGATAGTAGGACGTTGCAGCCCATCACCATTTTTGAAGACCACGATATGGTGGTAGCTTGCACCGCAGTGCGGGTAGGCGAAGTCCGGCTGATTGACAATTTGATTCTGAAAACAATGTAAATTTGAAATTTCCTGAAGAACATTTCAGGGAATAAATCCCGTTGGGGCAACCCAATCAAGCATTTAACCATGATTATCCTCGGTAAATACAACCGCCTTCGGGCAGTCCGACAAACAGATAATGGGGTCTATCTCACCGATAGGGAAGGTACTCGTGAAGTACTTTTACCGAACAAGTACATCCCAGAGGATGGGCTGGAAGAAGGCCAGTACCTCCGGGTATTCATCTTCAAGGACAGCGAAGACCGTATCACAGCTACGACCGCCGAACCTAAAATCATGCTCAACGAGTTCGCCTGCCTGCAAGTGCGGGAGGTGAACAACATTGGTGCTTTCCTCGATTGGGGGTTGGAAAAGGACCTGATGGTGCCCTTCAAAGAACAGCCGGGCCGCATGATGATGGGTGGCTGGTACATGGTTTACCTTTTTTTGGATGAAAAAACGGAGCGGCTCGTGGCCAGCGGGCGTTACCAGAAGTTTTTGGAAAAAGAGGACATTGACCTTAAAAAAGGCCAAGCAGTGGATGTGATCATTGACGACCGCACCGACCTCGGCACCAACGTCATCATCAACCACCGTTACCGAGGGCTGGTTTATGAAAACGAATTGTTCGAGCAAGTACAGCGGGGCGATGAGCGAAAGGGCTTCGTCAAGCTGGTGCGGCCCGACGGCAAAATTGACGTGACGCTCCAACGCCCAGGCTATGGGAAGGTGGAAACCAACTCAGAGAAGCTGTTGGCCAAGCTGCAGGTAAATAATGGCTTCTTGCCCTTCGGCGACAAAAGTGCCCCAGCGGACATCGCTCGGGTTTTTGAAATGAGTAAAAAGACCTTTAAAATGACGCTCGGCAAGCTTTACAAAGAGCGCCAGGTTCGTATTGAGCCGGATGGCATTTATTTGTCAAAAAATGATTGAAACGACGGCTTTCTTTTATTTTAAGAAAGCACAAATAGTTCTTTTTCAATAAGTTGTGATATTGCAGTTTCAAGCTGCCCAATTCAAATCTAACAGTAAAATAATGAATTAGAATCGTTGAACTCCAGCGCAGTTTCTTTATTTTGCCGATAAACCAGACGCTAACCTATGGAATTACTCCTTTCCGCAATTTTTGTGTTAGGCTATGCCGCCATCGCCTTTGAACACCCCATAAAAATCAACAAAGCCGCATCTGCGCTAATCACTGGCGTGCTTTGTTGGACAGTACTGGTGGTATTTAGCTCCGATTCGCACCAAATCAACCACCAATTAGAAGAGCACATGGGCGAGTTGTCCGGCATCCTGTTTTTTTTGCTGGGCGCAATGGTCATCGTGGAATTAGTTGATGCCCACGATGGTTTTCAAATCATTACCGACCGAATCAACACCGACAGCGCCAGCAAACTGCTGTGGATGGTGGGGTTCATCACTTTTTTCCTCTCAGCGGCACTTGACAACCTGACCACGACCATCGTCATGATTTCGCTGATGCGCAAAATTCTAAAAGACCAAAAAGACCGGCTGTTTTTTGCGGGCATCATCGTCGTCGCAGCAAACGCTGGGGGCGCTTGGTCGCCATTGGGTGATGTTACCACGACCATGCTCTGGATTGGCAACCAAGTTTCTGCGGGGTCAATCGTTTTGAAGGTGTTCTTGCCCAGCCTTGCTTGCCTCGTTGTGCCCCTTTTCTACCTGTCTTATAAGATGAAGAAAGAGGGCAAAACGTTGCCCAGTGTCACCTTGAAAAAAGAGAAAACCAACACCACAAAAAGAGAACGCAACATCGTTTTTTTTCTCGGCGTGGGCGGACTGTTGTTCGTTCCAATTTTCAAAACATTGACTCACCTGCCGCCATTCATGGGCATGTTGTTCTCACTTGGGGTGTTGTGGGTTGTCACGGAGTTGATGCACCACGAAAAGGACACGGAGGATAAAAGTGTGCTTTCGGTGGTGCATGCCCTTCGGAAAATAGACGCTTCAAGCGTACTGTTCTTCCTCGGCATTTTGGTGGCTATTTCGGCGCTTCAATCAGCGGGCATGTTGAAGGACCTGGCCGTTTGGCTCACAGAGACCATTGGCAACGAAAACGTCATCGTCGTGGCCATTGGCCTATTGTCTTCAATTGTGGACAACGTGCCACTGGTCGCTGCGGCACAGGGCATGTACTCCTTGGAGCAGTACCCGACTGACCATACCTTCTGGGAATTCCTCGCCTATTGCGCAGGCACAGGCGGGAGTGCGCTTATCATTGGTTCGGCTGCTGGTGTGGCGGCCATGGGCATGGAGAAGATAGATTTCTTTTGGTACTTGAAAAAAATAAGCTTGTTGGCGCTGCTTGGGTATTTTGCGGGTGTGGCTGTATATCTTTTACAAACACAAATCATTGGCAGCCACTGACATCATTGGTGGTGGGCAACCGTTTCATTAAAATAACCTGAAAAAAACTTTGGCATCCTTTCATTTTCTCAATCTGAAAACCCTATCTTTGCCGTCCATTTGAAAAAGGTGTCTAAAAATGCCTTTTACATTTAGCTAAAAATTCATTTTCAATATAGATATGGCACATCACAAATCTTCGAAAAAGCGTATCCGCCAAGACGAAAAGAAGCGTACCCGCAACCGTCACAGCAAGAAAACAACCCGTACCGCCATCAAGGCACTGCGCGAGTTGACCGAAAAAACTGAAGCAGAAAAGTTCTTGCCGAAGGTTGTCAGCATGATTGACAAATTGGCCAAAAAGAACACCTGGCATGCAAACAAAGCTGCAAACCTCAAGAGCAGCTTGATGCACCACATCGCCACGATGTAATTTTTTGGCTTTGCTTTTATAAAAAAAGTGCATCCTCCACGCCGGGGAATGCACTTTTTTAGTTTCATAAAACTCATAATGCTCGTGTGCAGAGGTGGGCAAAATACCCACTCGGCCAGACTGCCAACTGCCCACTGTCAAACTGCCAACTTTAAAAATGTCCATCCTCGACGCCATCCTCACCGCCATCGTTGAAGGCTTGACCGAATTCCTGCCGATTTCTTCCACTGGCCACATGATTTTGCTGAACCAAGTACTCGGCAACGGCGAGGACGAGTTCACCAAAACCTTCGAAATCGTCATCCAACTCGGTGCCATCATGGCCATCGTGCTGCTCTACGCCAAGCGGTTCATCACCCAATTCGACATATACCTCAAGCTCTTCGTGGCATTCCTGCCCTCCGCCGTGCTGGGATTTTTGTTTTATAAAATCATCAAAACCTACCTGTTCAACCACTGGGTAGTGGCCATCTCGCTCATCGTGGGCGGCATCGTGCTCATCATCCTCGACAAGCGGATGAAGCCGAGCATCGAGCAAACTGCCGACGAACTGGTCAATGTCAGTTTCAAGCAGGCATTTTACATTGGTTGCTTCCAAGTGTTTTCGATGGTGCCGGGAGTGTCGAGGGCGGCAGCCACCATCATCGGTGGCATGACCAATGGCCTTTCGAAAAAAAGCGCCGCCGAGTTCTCCTTCCTGCTCGCCGTTCCGACCATGGCGGCGGCCTCCGGCTACGACCTGCTCAAGTTCGAAGGCACGATATCAGGCGACCAATGGACGATGATTGGCATCGGCTTCGTGGTGGCCTTTTTGACCGCCATCGTTGCGGTAAAGTGGTTTGTGAAACTGTTGGATAAGCACGGTTTTGCAGGCTTCGGCTGGTACCGCATTGTGATTGGGGTGCTGTTTTTGGCGTTTGCTTGGTGGCAGGTGTAGGTAGGGATTATCCAAGAATTTTGAAATTACATGGCTTTCATTTTGAAATTGCATGAAACACATTTCCCACAAACCACTTGAAGTCATGAAATATGAATTGATTTGTGAAAATTGAGGAGGACGTGGCAGCAGCAAACCAGCCTTCCTTACCTTTGCGCCCCAAATCGGCAACATTTTACCTAAAATCCGTTTATCGAACATCAAAAGATTTCCGCTTTCGGTTGCCCCCCAATCGTAAATCGTAAATCCCAAATCGTAAATCGCACCATGTCTCAACCAGTAGATCTTTTCAAAAAACTCACCGCCCACTGCAAGGAGTACGGCTTCATTTATCAATCATCAGAAATATATGACGGCCTCAGTGCCGTTTACGATTACGGCCCTTACGGCGTTTTGCTCAAAAACAACATCAAGGAATATTGGTGGAAAAGCATGGTGCAGATGCACGAAAACATCGTCGGCCTCGACGCCGCCATCTTCATGCACCCCAGCACCTGGAAAGCCTCTGGTCACGTGGACGCCTTCAACGACCCGCTCGTTGACAACAAGGACAGCAAGCGCCGCTACCGGGCCGACCAGCTCATCGAGGGGGTGATAGAAAAGCTGGAGGAGAAGGCTGATAAGGAAGTTGAAAAGGCGAAGAAACGTTTCGGTGAAACCTTTGACGAAAAACTCTATCGGGAAACCAACCCCCGTGTGTCCGAGTACCTGCAAAAGGCTGCCAACATCAACGACCGCATGAACGAGGCGCTCCGCAACGGCGACATGCCTGCGCTCGGTGCGCTCATCGAGGAACTGGAAATTGCTGACCCCGACACGGGCAGCCGCAACTGGACGGACGTGCGCATGTTCAACCTCATGTTCAACACGCAGCTCGGAAACATCGCTGGAGAAGAAGGCAAGCTCTACCTCCGCCCAGAGACGGCCCAGGGCATCTTCGTCAACTTCTCCAACGTGCAGAAAACCACCCGCCAGAAGCTGCCTTTCGGCATTGCGCAGATTGGCAAGGCGTTCCGCAACGAAATTGTGGCCCGGCAGTTCATCTTCCGGATGCGGGAGTTCGAGCAGATGGAGATGCAGTTTTTTGTGAAACCAGGCACTCAAAAAGACTGGTATGAATACTGGAAACAGGCTCGCCGAAACTGGCACCTGGCCCTCGGCACCTCCCCCGACAAAATCCGCTTTCATGACCACGAGAACCTGGCCCACTACGCTGATGCCGCCGTGGACATCCAGTTCGAGTTTCCATTTGGGTTCCGTGAGTTGGAGGGCATCCACTCCCGCACCGACTTCGACCTCGGTGCGCACCAGCAACTTTCCGGCAAAAAGCTACAGTATTTCGACCCAGAGACGAACGAGAACTATGTGCCTTACGTCGTCGAGACGAGTATCGGATGCGACCGGATGTTCCTCGCCATGATGGGCAATGCGCTCGTGGAGGAGGCCGTCGGCAGCAATTCAGACGGCGAGGGCAACACCCGGGACGTGCTGAAACTGCACCCCGCGCTCAGCCCGCTGAAGTTCGCCGTGATGCCGCTCAAGCGCAATGAGCCGGGCCTCGTGGAAAAAGCAAAATCCATTTTCAACCTACTCAAGTTCAACTTCCCCGGCCAGTACGACGACACGGGCAGCATCGGCAAGCTCTACCGCCGACAGGATGCCATCGGTACGCCGTTCTGCATCACTGTGGACTTCGAGTCGCTGGAAAACGACACCGTGACCATCCGGGAGCGGGACAGCATGGCGCAGCAGCGGGTTGGCATTGCGGAGCTGGAAGGCATTATCCGCAAACAAGTTGACATGGCGCAGTTGTTTCGCTGATTTTAGCATTTTAAATAATAAGAAGGGTGCAATACCAACATGGTGCTGCACCCTTTTTTTGTCCTAATAAACGAATCTCCCCCGCTTTTTTACCGAATAATAAACCACCTGCCCCGCTTGCTCAATCGGCACTCAAAACGGGCCAATCCCGGCATTTCTTTGCATGACAAATCAAATTTTTTACATCAAAAATCCTTCAAGTCATGGAAGAAAAAAAGAATATCCCTTGGCGTAAAATCGCCATAACCGGTGGCGTAGTTTGCTGTGTCCTGTTGGCCATTAATCTTGGGTTGGAGATTGCCTACTCCGTGGATTTTGACTCTGCCCGCCGAGCCGCTTACGTGCACATTGTCGAAAAATAAACGGGGTATTCAGTGGGGTTCTCCAGTTTTTTCAACCATTTGTGCAAGTTGTCCTGGTGCTTTTCATCCTCAATTGGTCATTGAAGAAATTCTTTTCAAAATACGATTTAAGTGATTTCAACTGGCAGCGAGTCAATGCGGAGAAGCTGGTGGTTGTGCTGATTACGGGTGGGTTTGTGGTGCTCGCAGTGAAAGGTGGCCTCGATTCTTTGATTTATGCCAAGGACTTGGCGCTGGTGTCGCCGGGCTTTTATTTTGGGTCGCTCAGGAATAGGTAATTTGACAGTTAGATAGGAGGCAGTTGATAATCAATTTGGAGAGGCTGGTGAGGTTGCTGCCGATGGTTGCTTCTCAAATTCTTCGTAAAGGAAAGGCACTCCATGATGTGCCTCCGGGAATGATATCGAATAGCTGTACAAAAAGGGCAAGCATCAACAACATTTTTGCCCTTTTCTTTTTGGATGAATGACTCGTTCTAATATCCCCTCATTTGCTCCCCTCCAACTTCACCGTCACATCTTGCTCTTTATCATCCCGCAGCAATGTCACCTTCACGTTGTCCCCAATCTTATATTTTTCCAAAATCAAAATGAGGTCGTTACCCGAGTCCACTTTTTCACCGTTGATGCCGATGATGGCATCGCCGAGGCGGATGCGGCCGCTGCGGTCGCGGAAGGTGGGTTGGAGGCCAGCCTTTTCGGCAGCACTGCCCGCTATCACATGGGTAATGAGCGCCCCACGAAGCCCAAGCCGTTGGGTGGTCTGTGCGTTGGCGAGTTCGATGCCGAGTGCTGGGCGGTTGATTTTACCATATTTAATAAGGTCAGGCACGGCCCATTTCACCACATCCACGGGGATGGAAAAACCGATGCCCGCCGATGCGCCGCTGGGGCTGTAGATGGCGGTGTTCACGCCGATGAGCTCGCCGGAGGAGTTGAGCAGTGGGCCGCCGGAGTTGCCGGGATTGATGGCGGCATCGGACTGAATCACGTCCCGGATGGGGATGCCGCTCACCGATTTTATCTCCCGCCCCAGGGCGCTGATGATGCCCGTGGTCAGCGTCTGGTCGAGGCCGAAGGGGTTGCCGATGGCAAGCACGCTTTGCCCCACCAGCAAATTGTCCGAACTGCCAACGGGGATGGGCCGCAGCACCGACTTGGGAGCAGTTATTTTCAGCACGGCTAGGTCTTTTTCAGGGGCAGCACCTACCAGTGTGGCGTCCCAGGTGGTACGGTCGGCGAGGGTTACTTGGGCCTTGTCAGCGCCTTGTATCACGTGGTAGTTGGTGATGACGTGGCCTTCTTTGTCCCAAACGAAACCGGAACCGCTGCCCTGCGGTATTTCCATGACGTTGCTGGTCCAGTAGTCCTGCCGGAGCTGCGAGGTGGTGATGAACGCCACCGATGGGGCTGAGTTTTCGAAAAGGCGGATGGTGGCTTTTTCGCTCTCATTGAGGCCGGGAGGCATGGCGGTGGTCTTGGCGAGGGTCGGTTCGCTCACGTTGCGGGGGTTGCCGTCGTCGGCGCTCATTTGTGGCGCTATCTGTTGGTTGAAGTTGTCCTTCCAGGCAGTGCCGATGAAAAAGCCGCCCACGAGGAGCGCTGCCCAGAAGATGAAACGAAGGATGGAAGTGCCTTTCATGTTCTTATTTTTTTGCGGTAAAATTATTGGTTTTGAAATAACGGAGCATTAGTCCGCTACGCAAAAAACGTTTTGGCCAGCCCGCTTGTTTCCACAGATTAGACGAAAGGCAGCTTGGGGAGGATGAATTTGGAAAGGCGGTGGGAACTGTTTTACTTTGTTAGCGTTTTCAATGAATAAAAATAAGGACATGGGACAAAAAATCAATCCAGAACTGGAGGAAATGATAGAGCGGCTTGACGAGGAAAGCGTCAAGGAATTGCAATTGTTTGTGGAGTTTTTGCTGAGTAAAAAAGAAATTCCGGCAACTGGGGGAAAGAAGAAGCGTGGTTTCTTGGCAGATATGGAAGAAATCCCCATCTCCCTTGACAACATCATCATTGACCGAGCAGAAATCTATGGAGACCGTGGTTGATACCCGCATTTTTGTTGACACCAACATACTATGCTACGCCAATACAACCCACAGTGAGTTTGGTGGTCAAGCACGTTCTCGTATGAAGGAACTTGTCGAAGGCAATAATACTTTAGCAATCAGCACTCAAATAATCAAGGAATATGCTAACGTGACACTGAGGGATGTAATCTATAAAAAACTGGATTTACAAGAGAACATAGCCATAGTCCGCAGAAATATTGCAAGGTTCATTCGGGATTTCGAAGTGATTTTTGAAAATGAACCAACGGTTATCAGTTGGCTAAACCTGCTCCCCGCCCTCACCACCAACAAAGACGTTTTCGACTTCAACATTGCCGCCACCCTCCAAGCCCACGGCATCCACCACATCTTGACGCACAACACCAATGATTTCTCCAAATTCTCCGAATGGTTGACGATATTGCCGCTTTTTACAGACAAAGCAGCCTAATTGAATCCGATACTCTACGTCCTTTACTATTTTTTTAAGTACTTCATCCGGCTTTGTGCTTGGGTGTACTACGCCAAAGTTACCATCACAGGTGAGCGGCACCACCGTAGCCGCAACCCCTGCATCCTTGTCAGCAACCACCCCAGCACCCTGCTCGACCCCCTCAACGTGGCCATTCGGGTGAATGCCGAAATCAAATTTTTGGCGAATGCCAGCCTATTTCAGAACCCAGTGGCGAGTTGGCTCCTCAACAGATTGTACTGCATCCCAATCGAGCGGCACCAGGACACTGGCGGCAAGCCGCTAGACAATGCCGCCAGCTTTCGTCATGCCACCAAGCATCTCAGCGGCGGGGGCTGCCTCTACGTGGCACCAGAGGGAAGCAGTTTCGTGGAGCGGCGGCTCCGCAAAATAAAAACAGGCACAGCCCGCATTGCCTTCGCCGCCGAAAAGGCAAACAATTGGCAACTTGGCCTGACCGTCCTCCCCGTTGGGCTGAATTACTCCGACCCGACCAAGTTTCGCAGCGAGTTGCTGACGGTATTCGGTGAGTCGATACGAGTCGCCGACTTCCGGGAAGACTACGATATTAACCCCGTCAACGCCGTAAACTGCCTTTCGGAGGCCATCGGTGAGCATATCGGTGCCCAAATCATTGACTGCGAGGACGGCCAACAGGATGGGTTGCTGCATCACCTAGAGACCATTTTGCAAAGTGAAGCGCATTTGCCGCCAGCGGGGCAACTTCGCCGCACACAGGCTGTTTTGGGTCGCCTTCGGCAATGGAAGGCCGATGCGCCATCGGCTTACGAGGCGTTCTGCACCAGTGTTTTTGCTTATTTTAAAAGGATTAAGTTGTTGAAAATCAGCGATTTGCAAATTGTGCAACCACAAAACAGCCAGAACACCATTTGGCTTGCCGCCGCACTGCCGCTGTTCGTGGCAGGTTGGCTGTCGCATATTTTGCCCTGCTTTTTCACCAAAAAAATCACAACCGCCCTGAATGGAGACTACCATTGGATACCCACCTACAAGTTCACCGCTGGTGTCGTGCTGTACCCACTTTTCATTTGGGGGCAAACTTGGCTGGTGGGCAAATTGGCGGTTCATTTCGACCTTGGTGACTGGGTGAAATGGGCTTATTTACTCGCTTTTGTCCCTTTGGGACTGTTGGCGGAGTGGTGGTTGAAAACCTGGGAAAGTGGCCAACAAGCCAATCGAGCCGATTTTTTGCATAAAAATGAAGGTGCTGTTTGGGCCGATATAGCAGGTTTGCGCCAGCAGATTTTGGCAACTGAACAAATTTTTGGTAAATAAATCATCCGCAAAAAACCCGTAAACCCCAATAGAATCCACCGTTGGGAACCATCTCGCACGCCCAGAAGTTTGAATAAAAATATTCCGACTGTTTGCGATTTCGGCAAAGAATTTACCTTTGCGGCGGAGAGATGGCAGAGCGGTTTAATGCGGCGGTCTTGAAAACCGTTGTACTGTAAGGTACCGGGGGTTCGAATCCCTCTCTCTCCGCACCTTTTTGAAGCCCTTGCAATTGCAAGGGTTTCAAAAAAACCGGTAACAATTACCGGTAACTGACTGTCGGCGTGAAACTTCGTCATGCCTTCAGAAAAAAAATTTGCGCCGGCCTTTCATGTCTTTATTTCAGAAGACCTTACCAAGGAGGCTTGTATCCACTGGACTGATTCTTTAGGGAAACGCCACCGCCGAAAAGGGGGCATCAATCGCTTTCACACGTATGAAAGTTGGCTGGATGCTGCGAATGCTTTGGTGGCTAAATTGCAGGAGGAGTATGTGCCGCCATCTACGATTGCTAACCAAATGCTGGCTTGGATTGAGGAGCGCCGTGGTGGGTGGCGGCTGAAAAGTTATCAGACCTTCAAATCGAAAGTGGATGTGTTTTTGGAGTGGGCCAAGGGTAGGGAAGTGACGCAGTCACTCGTCCAGGAGTTTTTCAAGTGTTTGCTTGCAGAACGCCACAACAAGACCTACAATGCTTACCTGGCTACCTTGCTTCGAATCTTCAAGGCGATTGGATTGGCTCATTTTATGGAAGGGTTGAAATCTGTTTCTGCGAATTCTACACCAGCCAAGTATTTTCAAAAGCATCAGATTGAGCGAATCAAAAAGCACTTGCTTGAGTCTAATCCTAATCTCTGGCTTGCCTTTCAGTTTATCTACTACTGTTTTATTCGTCTTGGCGAGTTGCGACTGCTTCAAATTGGGGACAACTTTTTCGATGAATACAAAATCTGTGTTCGAGCAGAAATTTCAAAAAACAAAAAGCAACAGTTCGTCACGGTGCCGGTGGCGTTTCGCCCGTGCCTCGACGCATTGAAACACCGCTCGCCGAAGGAGTTTGTTTTCTACCATGAGGACTGTACTAAACCCCTTTCGAAAGATTGTCTGAACAGGAATTTTAGAAAGGCCCTGACGGCGCTGGGATTTGGCCAAGAATATCAGTTGTATGGAGCGAAGCACTCGGGGGCAGTGGCGCTTGGCCGTGAAAAGGTCAATATCGAACAGATTAGAAAACAACTACGGCATCATTCTTTGGATGAAACGCAGATTTACACGCAACAACTTGGAGTGGAGGACTTGGACGATTTGGCAGCATCATTCCCTGAGATATAGGCGACTTTCTGACCTTTTTGACCTTTCTGAATCTTCGGATTGGAATGCCTGTAAATGCTAGATTCATAGAGGAAAACAAGGTTCAAAAATGGCTCAAATGCGGTTCAAAAATGGATGTTGGCTCCCTGTGAATGTCGGTCGAAGCGGTGAGCGGATGCGGCCTGACGGCTGGGCGGCGGGTTGGGTGGTGGGTCTGGCGGCCAGCGGTCAGGCGGCAGGAGCGGCGGTGGCTTACCCGGGCACTAAGTAGCTGAGCGAAGGCTGCGCTGGCGTTGGCTCGTGCGGGGGTGCGCTGCCGGGAGCGGTGGATTGGCTTGGGATGGAAATGGAAACTTTCCGCTCAGTCTCTTCCCTATTCGATTCCTTGTAGCCGTCGAAGCTGCTTTTTCGTTTCGCTGGGAAAATCAGAGCCGAGTACCCACTGGGCATATTCCTTGGTCTCGATAACGAGCGAGTTTCAATTCCATCCGGTGCGGTTAAAGGTCGCCACGCTTAACGGACTTTCCGTTTTCGTCCTGTTTCAATTCCATCCGGTGCGGTTAAAGGCTGAGCGCCGAAAGCCCTGAGACGCTGGAAACGCTGAGTTTCAATTCCATCCGGTGCGGTTAAAGGACCTCGAACTCATACCGGCCACGCTCTGGAACACCGTTTCAATTCCATCCGGTGCGGTTAAAGGCCCAGCACGAGGTTGGAGTCGTGGTTTTTGAGGCAGGTTTCAATTCCATCCGGTGCGGTTAAAGTTCGATGTCGGACTGTGCAATCATGCGGGCTTCTTGTTTCAATTCCATCCGATGCGGTTAAAGGTTGGAAGAACGGCTCGATGGAGTCGTAGTTCATCGGTTTCAATTCCATCCGGTGCGGTTAAAGGCTGCGCAACTATGCCGGGACGGACAGTACGGAGGAGGTTTCAATTCCATCCGGTGCGGTTAAAGGTCAGGAAGCTGGCAGTAGCGGAAACCCGCTCTGCTGTTTCAATTCCATCCGGTGCGGTTAAAGGCCTGTGCTTGCACACGATAGCGTTAGCAGAACGGAGGTTTCAATTCCATCCGGTGCGGTTAAAGGCATGCCAGGGTGTCGGGCATTACGCCGTACATCGCAGTTTCAATTCCATCCGGTGCGGTTAAAGGCACCCGCATACAAGGCGCTGATGACGCACTTCCGCGTTTCAATTCCATCCGGTGCGGTTAAAGGTGCGTTCGGCGCATTGGTTGGCTGGAAGTTAATCGGGTTTCAATTCCATCCGGTGCGGTTAAAGGCAATGCCGTTCACGACAGCATCCGAAATTTGTACGGTTTCAATTCCATCCGGTGCGGTTAAAGGAGTAACGGAAGCCGACTTTGTACGGAATTTGACAGTTTCAATTCCATCCGGTGCGGTTAAAGGGAAACTGCCAGTTCACGGTGAACAGGCTTGATTTCTGTTTCAATTCCATCCGGTGCGGTTAAAGGCGATGTTCAGCACTATGATAATGTTGAAACAAATTCGGTTTCAATTCCATCCGGTGCGGTTAAAGGTTGCGGTACAATGCGCCTTGGTCTAAGTTCCACACGAGTTTCAATTCCATCCGGTGCGGTTAAAGGCTGGCGTAAAGAGCGGCGGCATCGTCATCTTCGACGTTTCAATTCCATCCGGTGCGGTTAAAGGTATAGACCATCTGGGTGAGGCTGGGCGGTAGGCGTGTTTCAATTCCATCCGGTGCGGTTAAAGGTCTTGGCCGCTTATCATCAGGGCATTATTTACCGGTTTCAATTCCATCCGGTGCGGTTAAAGGAATAAAGTGAGTTCGCCACCGGAGGCAAGGAAGGGGGTTTCAATTCCATCCGGTGCGGTTAAAGGATGGCAGCTACGACGGCCTCATCGTCACTTTCTTTGTTTCAATTCCATCCGGTGCGGTTAAAGGGGGGAAACCATCAGCTTTCTGGCTGGGCAGCTCCTGCGTTTCAATTCCATCCGGTGCGGTTAAAGGAAAAAAGAGGAGCAACTCCTCCTCTCCACCCTGTGGTTTCAATTCCATCCGGTGCGGTTAAAGGGCAATGCCTTCCAGGTAAGCCGCCCGCTCCAGCCAGGTTTCAATTCCATCCGGTGCGGTTAAAGGAGCGCCCGCAGCATTTTCCGGTGGCGGTCTCCGAGTTTCAATTCCATCCGGTGCGGTTAAAGGCGAGCGCCCGCAGCATTTTCCGGTGGCGGTCTCCGAGTTTCAATTCCATCCGGTGCGGTTAAAGGCGGCTTCGGCGGCGTGCTGGAAACTCGGACGAAACAAGTTTCAATTCCATCCGGTGCGGTTAAAGGAAGGCTAACCTGGATGAGTCGCACCCGGTCATAGACTGTTTCAATTCCATCCGGTGCGGTTAAAGGTGTCGATGAATTCAATCTCCATGATGTACTGAACAGTTTCAATTCCATCCGGTGCGGTTAAAGGCGTAGGCTTGCGGTGCTTTGGTTGGGCAACGAAGTTTCAATTCCATCCGGTGCGGTTAAAGGGCGCCATTGGTGTACAAGGATACCAAGTTACCAACCAGTTTCAATTCCATCCGGTGCGGTTAAAGGGAGAAAACAAGGCTGTGAACAACACACTGCACCACGAGTTTCAATTCCATCCGGTGCGGTTAAAGGTAGATGAGGAGTTTTTCCAGCGCCTCGTAGCCGTGTTTCAATTCCATCCGGTGCGGTTAAAGGCGCCCACGGCCATCCGATGGAAGCACTCTTCCTTGATAGTTTCAATTCCATCCGGTGCGGTTAAAGGCCAGGAGGGTGAAGTGGTGCAACTGCTCAAAGACCGGTTTCAATTCCATCCGGTGCGGTTAAAGGCCGATGAGGTGTCATCGGGGCTTTTGTATTTTTGGTTTCAATTCCATCCGGTGCGGTTAAAGGGCGTGGACAAGGACATGGTGCGCCGGGTGAATGAAGTTTCAATTCCATCCGGTGCGGTTAAAGGCAAAATTGTCAGAGGTGGTGTACTCGTATTGACCTTGTTTCAATTCCATCCGGTGCGGTTAAAGGTAGCAGGTAATGGCGGTTAGGAGGATGGTGATTTCGGTTTCAATTCCATCCGGTGCGGTTAAAGGGGGAATCCGCCCCAAAATGAATTGTTGCTAACAATCGGGGTTCAATTCCATCCGGTGCGGTTAAAGGTATTTTAATGAGAATTTAAAGCTTTTGCGTACAGCTGTTTCAATTCCATCCGGTGCGGTTAAAGGGGGATGGCTTCTACCTCTACAATTTCACCGTAAGTACGTTTCAATTCCATCCGGTGCGGTTAAAGGGCGAGGACCGGGAGGGCAATATCGAAATATTGTACGTTTCAATTCCATCCGGTGCGGTTAAAGGCATAAAATCCAGCGGGGGTTGAAGGAAGCCGAGTTGTGTTTCAATTCCATCCGGTGCGGTTAAAGGTGCGCCTGCTGCCGCTGCTGCCCCAGTGGTAGATGGTTTCAATTCCATCCGGTGCGGTTAAAGGCCGCTCATACACCACCTTATCCTCCTCCCATAGCTGTTTCAATTCCATCCGGTGCGGTTAAAGGGTGGGGTTTGTCGCAGACCGATATGGCCAAGAAATAGTTTCAATTCCATCCGGTGCGGTTAAAGGCGAGCTGGGTGCCTGCTGCGCTTGTGCCGACACTGAGTTTCAATTCCATCCGGTGCGGTTAAAGGAAATGATGAATTACTAAGGCTCGAATGACTGTCGTGTTTCAATTCCATCCGGTGCGGTTAAAGGCGTGCCGGGTGACGTAAATCATCCGGGGGTTATTGGGTTTCAATTCCATCCGGTGCGGTTAAAGGCATTGGGTGGGTATGTTACTTTTGATGGCGAAGTATGTTTCAATTCCATCCGGTGCGGTTAAAGGGGGAAAGAAGCGCCTCGATGTGCGCATCAACTCCATGTTTCAATTCCATCCGGTGCGGTTAAAGGGCTGGTGGCGTACAGCCGAACACTTGCCTTTATGGTTTCAATTCCATCCGGTGCGGTTAAAGGGTCAACGTGTCAGACTCCGTGTTCGTCAGGGTGTCAAGTTTCAATTCCATCCGGTGCGGTTAAAGGCGGAGGTCGGGGTATTGGAGCGTAAAGCCTTGTCGGGTTTCAATTCCATCCGGTGCGGTTAAAGGCCTGCCCGCTGGCGCTGGGTGCGGATGTTCTCGAGTTTCAATTCCATCCGGTGCGGTTAAAGGTATGGCATCAGCACAAATGAGCGGTTTCGGCATTACGTTTCAATTCCATCCGGTGCGGTTAAAGGAAATCGCTGCCATACTGAAACCCCAGCGCCTTGCCCGTTTCAATTCCATCCGGTGCGGTTAAAGGGTGTGTGCTAAAAATTTCATTGAATTACTTTTTGAGTTTCAATTCCATCCGGTGCGGTTAAAGGTCCGGCCATCACGTTCCCGGCGAGGGAGTATGTCAGTTTCAATTCCATCCGGTGCGGTTAAAGGTTTCAGGCGACAAAGAAAAGCGGGACATCTACGAAGGTTTCAATTCCATCCGGTGCGGTTAAAGGTACCGTATCAACTGACATTAAAACGTGTTCAACGACGTTTCAATTCCATCCGGTGCGGTTAAAGGCATCTCTATCGAGAAGGAGCACTTCCTGTTTAACATGTTTCAATTCCATCCGGTGCGGTTAAAGGAAGGAAAGTTGACTGCTTGCCTAATTGGTATTCGTGCGTTTCAATTCCATCCGGTGCGGTTAAAGGGGGCAACGCTGGCAACCGTGGCCTACAAAAAAGGGGGTTTCAATTCCATCCGGTGCGGTTAAAGGAACAGAATCCAGTAAACATTGTCCCCAATGTCAATGTTTCAATTCCATCCGGTGCGGTTAAAGGACGGCGCAATCGCAAAAAACAACGTCCTGATAGGAGGTTTCAATTCCATCCGGTGCGGTTAAAGGCCTAAAACCCCTATTTTACAAACCCCACAAAAGCGGGTTTCAATTCCATCCGGTGCGGTTAAAGGTTTTTTGGCATAATAACCGGGGCTGAAATGACGAGGTTTCAATTCCATCCGGTGCGGTTAAAGGCAGTACATGCGGATGGGCAATACCGTGTCTTTTTCTGTTTCAATTCCATCCGGTGCGGTTAAAGGCAACGTGGCAAGCTGTTCACGGCTCATCCTTGTCTTGTTTCAATTCCATCCGGTGCGGTTAAAGGCAACGTGGCAAGCTGTTCACGGCTCATCCTTGTCTTGTTTCAATTCCATCCGGTGCGGTTAAAGGTTGACAGCATGGAAGCTGAAAACAAGCGGCTAAAAAAGTTTCAATTCCATCCGGTGCGGTTAAAGGCTCGAAGCGTTTGCTTTGCACTCATGGTTGCAGTCCTGTTTCAATTCCATCCGGTGCGGTTAAAGGAACAATCGAAAGGGACAGCGAAAAGTTTTTGGCACGTTTCAATTCCATCCGGTGCGGTTAAAGGCGGCCATCAACCCAAAAGCCCGTTACAAATCGCACCGTTTCAATTCCATCCGGTGCGGTTAAAGGGGCAGCGGATGTAACAAGCCTAACCATCCAATGGGGATTCAATTCCATCCGGTGCGGTTAAAGGTATTTAAGTCTAAGTCAATAGGTCAAGCAAAAAAGAGTTTCAATTCCATCCGGTGCGGTTAAAGGTAGAAGGTTGGGTAGTTTACAGGAATAGGATTTTGGCGTTTCAATTCCATCCGGTGCGGTTAAAGGCCTAAAACCCCTATTTTACAGACCCCACAAAAGCGGGTTTCAATTCCATCCGGTGCGGTTAAAGGTATTTAAGTCTAAGTCAATAGGTCAAGCAAAAAAGAGTTTCAATTCCATCCGGTGCGGTTAAAGGGGCTGGCACTCAATTCTATTGGAAAATCGTACTACGGTTTCAATTCCATCCGGTGCGGTTAAAGGTAAAACCCCTATTTTACAGACCCCACAAAAGCGGGTTTCAATTCCATCCGGTGCGGTTAAAGGCCACGTCACTTGCGCCCCCTATAAGTGCATCAGTGTGGTTTCAATTCCATCCGGTGCGGTTAAAGGCAGATTTGAGTATTGAGCAGATGCGTGGTTTTTTAGAGTTTCAATTCCATCCGGTGCGGTTAAAGGTTCGGTAGCTCCACGGTAGCCCCGTCCTTGGTTCGAGGTTTCAATTCCATCCGGTGCGGTTAAAGGCGTTTGTTGGCTCTGTTCCCTTACCAACGATACCCGTTTCAATTCCATCCGGTGCGGTTAAAGGTTCTACACCTTCTGGAATAGTAAACTTTCAAGCATGTTTCAATTCCATCCGGTGCGGTTAAAGGCACTATGAGCGACCTGACAGGCATATCGAGTTTTTGGTTTCAATTCCATCCGGTGCGGTTAAAGGTCCGCATCCGTACCAAAATAAAGTTCGAGGATAAAAGTTTCAATTCCATCCGGTGCGGTTAAAGGTGGCGGAACTCAAAAGACCATGCTTTTCAAATCCAAGTTTCAATTCCATCCGGTGCGGTTAAAGGTCTTACTTTCTTCCCGGCGTTCCCCAGAGCAGACGAGTTTCAATTCCATCCGGTGCGGTTAAAGGAGAAATGGGCAATAGAAAATGTAGTCCCATTTGGTGGTTTCAATTCCATCCGGTGCGGTTAAAGGATGTTTTCGTGAATGTCAAATCTGGCCTAACTGAGTTTCAATTCCATCCGGTGCGGTTAAAGGCAGTGCCGCTCAGCTCAAAGTTGTTCAGCGTCAGCGGTTTCAATTCCATCCGGTGCGGTTAAAGGCCACTGAGGAGGGTAGGCGGTTGGCGGCGGCAACGCGTTTCAATTCCATCCGGTGCGGTTAAAGGTCCAACTTTTTGGCGACAACATCATGGTCAATGCGACGTTTCAATTCCATCCGGTGCGGTTAAAGGTTTTGCGACGCCTGAAATGCTTATATCTGGCAATTACAGTTTCAATTCCATCCGGTGCGGTTAAAGGACAAGCTGGAGGCAAAATAACGGCATGTCTATTTTGTTTCAATTCCATCCGGTGCGGTTAAAGGCAGGCCGTCCGGCAAGGAAACGACGCCAGAGCCGCGTTTCAATTCCATCCGGTGCGGTTAAAGGTCTCCTCCCTCTTTATTTCCGTAGAAATTTGTTTTGTTTCAATTCCATCCGGTGCGGTTAAAGGTTCATCTCTTTTCGACATTGTTATGCGTTTTTAAAGTTTCAATTCCATCCGGTGCGGTTAAAGGCGCAACAGAAGGCAGATATCAAGTATCGATATGGGAGTTTCAATTCCATCCGGTGCGGTTAAAGGATTTATGGTAAGTGGGTTTCCGTCTGGGCTGTCGAGTTTCAATTCCATCCGGTGCGGTTAAAGGCCGAATACCTCATCAGGATGGAGCAAAGATAAAGGGTTTCAATTCCATCCGGTGCGGTTAAAGGGACGGTACAGGTTCGGGTTTTGACTCCTCAAATATGTTTCAATTCCATCCGGTGCGGTTAAAGGGAGATATGGGAGCGGCGGGAGAAGAAGGATATACGTTTCAATTCCATCCGGTGCGGTTAAAGGGTTCAAATCCTTCTCCTGCTACAAACATTTGAAACGTTTCAATTCCATCCGGTGCGGTTAAAGGCTACCTCTCCCAGATACCCGGCGAGAAGATTGTCGTGTTTCAATTCCATCCGGTGCGGTTAAAGGCTTCGGGCAGGTGCCAGAAGTCCAGCAGTTCGTTGAGTTTCAATTCCATCCGGTGCGGTTAAAGGTCGCTTTGGTAGTAGCCATCGCCCTTTTCTTCCTCGGTTTCAATTCCATCCGGTGCGGTTAAAGGCTACCGCTTGGCGATCGTAGCGATAGAAAAGATTGGGTTTCAATTCCATCCGGTGCGGTTAAAGGAACGGAGCCACCTACGTCAAAGACCATTCTTTTTGTTTCAATTCCATCCGGTGCGGTTAAAGGCTAAGCCAGCTTTTAGACTATTTGCAACAAAATGTGTTTCAATTCCATCCGGTGCGGTTAAAGGAAGTATGGAATGACATACAACGAGACCACGGATGGACGTTTCAATTCCATCCGGTGCGGTTAAAGGCCGTGACGATGCAGACCGGGTGCCGCTGGAGATGCGTTTCAATTCCATCCGGTGCGGTTAAAGGGGGCAAATCAGTATAGTTTTTATTCTACTGACACGTTTCAATTCCATCCGGTGCGGTTAAAGGGTCCCTAGACTTCATGTAGTCACCAGTTAGCGCATGTTTCAATTCCATCCGGTGCGGTTAAAGGCCGAGCCTTGCGCACACGGATGCAAACAAGGCTTTGTTTCAATTCCATCCGGTGCGGTTAAAGGGGGGATGGAGTATTATTTTCAGGACTCATCGAATGAGTTTCAATTCCATCCGGTGCGGTTAAAGGATCCAGGGAAACCTGGTTGTCATTGCGACCGAAAAGTTTCAATTCCATCCGGTGCGGTTAAAGGCATAAGACACCACGGAATGGCTGTAACAAGCTGCAGGTTTCAATTCCATCCGGTGCGGTTAAAGGCCGCCACCTCGGCGGGCACTTGGAACTGGTCATGCGTTTCAATTCCATCCGGTGCGGTTAAAGGCCCGAAGCGCATCGAATTCAACCGCCTTCAGGTGAGTTTCAATTCCATCCGGTGCGGTTAAAGGGATTTTCTTCTGGACGGGTGCGGTCATCAACCTGGGTTTCAATTCCATCCGGTGCGGTTAAAGGATGTTCACTGCGTTGTCCTTGCCGAAGATAGCGAGTTTCAATTCCATCCGGTGCGGTTAAAGGCATGATGGTCAGGCTCTCCACCAGATTTTTCACCGGTTTCAATTCCATCCGGTGCGGTTAAAGGGCGGCAGTTTTATGAGAAACCTTGCCCAGAGAATGTTTCAATTCCATCCGGTGCGGTTAAAGGGCGCTCTTCGAGCCATTCGGCCTCTGCCGATTGCTGTTTCAATTCCATCCGGTGCGGTTAAAGGCGGGTATGCACAGAGCTATCGAGAGGGTGTAAAGGGTTTCAATTCCATCCGGTGCGGTTAAAGGACTCCCGGCCCTCCAAACTGGCCTCGTCAAGGCGGTGTTTCAATTCCATCCGGTGCGGTTAAAGGCTTACGAACTCAAAGTAGGCAACAAGACAAGGGCCAGTTTCAATTCCATCCGGTGCGGTTAAAGGGCGACGACCAAGCAGCAAGGCACGACATTTTTGCTGTTTCAATTCCATCCGGTGCGGTTAAAGGAGCTCTTGCGCTGGATGGGCGAAACGTTCACCTGATGTTTCAATTCCATCCGGTGCGGTTAAAGGGTCCCAACCGCATTGGGCGTTCTTGACGTTGCGGTGTTTCAATTCCATCCGGTGCGGTTAAAGGCGGTGGGCAGCTTGCGGAACAGCAGGATGTATTCCGGGTTTCAATTCCATCCGGTGCGGTTAAAGGGCCCCGCTTTTAATCCCTGGTGAGCAGGTGAGAAAAGTTTCAATTCCATCCGGTGCGGTTAAAGGACGGCACATTTGTCTTCGGTATCGTTGAAGATAGGAAGTTTCAATTCCATCCGGTGCGGTTAAAGGCTGGTAGTCTTGCCCGTGCCAGCGGGGTCGCAGAGTTTCAATTCCATCCGGTGCGGTTAAAGGCTAACCGCCGCCGAGTTGAAGACCTACCAAGAAGCCCGTTTCAATTCCATCCGGTGCGGTTAAAGGGTGTACCTGCTGGGTGGAACAGGCCCCTACGGGGGTTTCAATTCCATCCGGTGCGGTTAAAGGAATAGAGTTATTATTCACACATCAAATACACTAAAAGTTTCAATTCCATCCGGTGCGGTTAAAGGCGAGGCATAGAGTAGGTCGCCCGTAGCGTAGGTGGGTTTCAATTCCATCCGGTGCGGTTAAAGGAATCGCTGGTTATGTTCGAGGTTGACCATGATGGGCAGTTTCAATTCCATCCGGTGCGGTTAAAGGCTTCGCCGAACTGAGCGCCGAAAGCCCTGAGACTCTGTTTCAATTCCATCCGGTGCGGTTAAAGGCTGTGCGGGTGCTGGGTCGTTAGCCCACGGTGACTTAAGTTTCAATTCCATCCGGTGCGGTTAAAGGCGTTGATTGCCCTCACTTCGTCACGGGTATTTTGCGTTTCAATTCCATCCGGTGCGGTTAAAGGCGTCACGATGCCCGTGCCGTTGCAGTCGCCGCATTGTTTCAATTCCATCCGGTGCGGTTAAAGGTATTTTTTATTATCAGGCTTCATAATATTATGCAAGTTTCAATTCCATCCGGTGCGGTTAAAGGTATGTCGGCCAATGCGATGGAGGATAAACCAATAGGGTTTCAATTCCATCCGGTGCGGTTAAAGGAATTACTTGCGACAAATACAAAAGCCAAAACCCGCGTTTCAATTCCATCCGGTGCGGTTAAAGGCACTATTTTTTGCAAAATAACATCTGGATTACCCAGTTTCAATTCCATCCGGTGCGGTTAAAGGATTTTTGCAAGCAATTAGATACTGCACAGGAATACGGTTTCAATTCCATCCGGTGCGGTTAAAGGCAATTTTCGCAATAGCAGCAATCGCAATCATTTTGTTTCAATTCCATCCGGTGCGGTTAAAGGAATCACTTTCCTACATGGACGCAGCTTGTGAAGCAGGTTTCAATTCCATCCGGTGCGGTTAAAGGATTTCAATCCGCAAGCCTAGCGACCTTGGATTTAGGTTTCAATTCCATCCGGTGCGGTTAAAGGTAACGGACTGTTTTTTAAGGCATCTCAGCCCACAATGTTTCAATTCCATCCGGTGCGGTTAAAGGAAACGGGAATACGTCAAGTTGTGGGTGTTTAAGAATGTTTCAATTCCATCCGGTGCGGTTAAAGGAAGAAGTGCCGTGGATCGATTGCCAGGGCAAGGCCGGTTTCAATTCCATCCGGTGCGGTTAAAGGCAATGTGTACGATGCCTATAAATTCCACGAGACAGACGAGTTTCAATTCCATCCGGTGCGGTTAAAGGATGGCGTATGAAAGCCAAGTGGCGCTCAAGCAATTGGGTTTCAATTCCATCCGGTGCGGTTAAAGGTCGTGGTGCCACTGGTCGAAAACAGCAGCGACCCGAGTTTCAATTCCATCCGGTGCGGTTAAAGGTGCCAGCGCATCCGCCGAAACAGTGCCAACACACGCGTTTCAATTCCATCCGGTGCGGTTAAAGGGAACCGGCTGGAACGGGTTTGGCTGCGCTTTGACGAGTTTCAATTCCATCCGGTGCGGTTAAAGGCGCTGGCAACCTGTATGACCGCATACGCCGTGCAAAGTTTCAATTCCATCCGGTGCGGTTAAAGGCAATATAGGTTAACCATCTCGACACTACTGTTAGCGTTTCAATTCCATCCGGTGCGGTTAAAGGCATACCCGTCGTGTGGCACATGCTCGAAGAAAACCGGTTTCAATTCCATCCGGTGCGGTTAAAGGGCTCGATGTGGCAAAGCAACTGAAGGGAATGGTGAGTTTCAATTCCATCCGGTGCGGTTAAAGGCAGCCAAACTACCGAAATGCCCGAAGGACTTATGTTCCGTTTCAATTCCATCCGGTGCGGTTAAAGGCCTCCACTTGTTGTTTTTTTGCCAGTTCATATTCCAGTTTCAATTCCATCCGGTGCGGTTAAAGGCTGGAAAAGGCCGTAATAAAACATCCTCTATGCAGGGTTTCAATTCCATCCGGTGCGGTTAAAGGCCACTGGCCACCACGCTCTTTGGCGGTCGGCAACTCGTTTCAATTCCATCCGGTGCGGTTAAAGGCGGTTTCCACAGCAGGGCGGCAATTTCATCCCAGATGTTTCAATTCCATCCGGTGCGGTTAAAGGCATGTACGCTACTGCATGCCCTTCTGATATAAGGCGCGTTTCAATTCCATCCGGTGCGGTTAAAGGCTTTTGCGCTTGAAAGTTACCTCAATATCCATATCATGTTTCAATTCCATCCGGTGCGGTTAAAGGCAGTCGGGTAAACTTCCTGAATCCTATCCTTAAATTCTGTTTCAATTCCATCCGGTGCGGTTAAAGGCTTGCAGCGTTACTCGTAGGCTTTAGGTATATTGTTGTTTCAATTCCATCCGGTGCGGTTAAAGGCAACGTGGCAAAGCCCGTTGTCTGAGTGATATAGAAGTTTCAATTCCATCCGGTGCGGTTAAAGGGAGAATATCAATTTTCTCGTCAACCTCAATCTTGGGTTTCAATTCCATCCGGTGCGGTTAAAGGATCAGCACGTCGTAGGGCATCTCATTCCACTTGTACGTTTCAATTCCATCCGGTGCGGTTAAAGGTAATGGTGGTCGTGAATCCCAACAATGTGAACAGGGTTTCAATTCCATCCGGTGCGGTTAAAGGCGGGTATTGACATCAAGCTCTGAACCAGCCAATCCCGTTTCAATTCCATCCGGTGCGGTTAAAGGCCGTTTGGCCAAAATGTAAAAAGTGCTGATTCTCAATGGTTTGGCTCATCGTAAGTTGATTGTTTTGATGGTTGAAAGTCGTCGGACACCTATCAAAGGATTTAGAGTATGTTTTGAAATTTAATTCGAGATTCTTGCAAGAATGATATCGATGAAGGTGATTTGGATAAAGGCAACCGAAGATTCTACTGTTTTCTCGTAGTCACGGCTCAATCTTCGGAAAAAGTTGAACCACGCAAA
>JAIPBL010000113.1 GCA_021739645.1 Saprospiraceae bacterium
TGACAGGGGCTGCCTTGTTTTCCGGCTGCTGCGGATGCGGGAGCAGCGGCTTGATTTGTCCTTTGGGCAGGTTGCCCTGACCGGTTTTCAGGCGTTTTATCTCGGATTCCAACTCCTGGTTTTTCCGCTCAAGCACATCAATGCGGGCGGCTTGCTGCTCGATGGTGTTCAAGAGCAGGTGGATGACCTGTTGAATCGCAGGGTCTGCTGTGAGCTTCGTTGGTTCAATATGTTGTATCGAGTCAAGCATTGTTCTCCTTCTTAATGAGCTATGGTCGTTTTAGGAACATTTTACCTTACTGCTTTGAGGGGATTCGAATCCCGCCCCACCCCGGAGCGGAATCCGTTAATCCAGTACCTCTAAACCTCTTCCGTCATATATTCCTCAATCGGCGGACAAACACAAACCAAATTCCTATCCCCATATCCGCCATCCACACGCCCAACGCTGGCCCAGAACTTCCGGCCCTCCCGCAGGTACGGCAGCGGGAAGCCCGCTTTCTCCCGGCTATAGGGGAAGTTCCAATCGTTGGCGGTCACTTGGTGGATGGTATGCGGCGCATTGTGCAGAACATTGTTGTCGTGCTCGTAGTCCCCGGCGGCGATTTCGTCAATCTCCTTGCGGATTTCCAGCAGGGCATCGCAGAAGCGGTCGAGTTCGGCCTTGTCCTCGCTCTCGGTCGGCTCAATCATGAGCGTACCAGCCACGGGGAAGCTCAGTGTTGGCGCATGGAAACCGTAGTCCATCAGGCGCTTCGCAATGTCCTCGGCGGCGCAGAACTGCTTGAACGGGCGCACGTCCACAATCATCTCGTGGGCAGCCCGGCCATTTTCACCGCTGTACAAAATCTGGAAAGGACCCTCCAGCCTCGCTTTCATGTAGTTGGCGTTCAGGATGGCGTAGCGGGTGGCGTCAGTCACGCCTTTTTTACCCAACATCCGAATATAACCGTAGCTGATGAGCAGGATGCTCGCACTGCCCCAAGGCGCTGCGCTCACGGCGCTAATCCCCATTTCGCCGCCTGTGCGAACGACGGGGTGCGAGGGGAGATAAGGCGCCAGTTTGTCGTTCACACAAATCGGGCCCACGCCGGGGCCGCCGCCGCCATGCGGAATGGCGAAGGTTTTGTGCAGGTTCAGGTGGCACACGTCCGCCCCGATGATGCCGGGACTGGTCAGGCCGACCTGGGCGTTCATGTTGGCGCCGTCCATGTACACGAGGCCGCCATTGTCGTGAATCAGTTGGCAGATTTTCTTGATTCCCGTCTCAAAAACCCCGTGCGTACTGGGATAAGTAATCATCAGGCAGGCGAGGTTGGCGCTGTGCTGCTCGGCCTTCGCTTGGAGGTCGTTGTAGTCCACATTGCCCCGCTCGTCGCAGGCCGTCACTATGATGTCCATGCCCGCCATGGCAGCGCTGGCGGGGTTCGTGCCGTGCGCCGAAGATGGGATGAGCGCCACTTTGCGGTGGCTTTCACCGCGTGCTTCGTGGTACGCCCGGATGGTCATCAGACCAGCGTACTCGCCCTGAGCGCCGGAGTTCGGCTGGAGCGAGCAGGCGGTGAAGCCCGTTATTTCGCTCAAATACGCCTCCAGTTCTCGGAATATTTCCCGGTAGCCTTCGGTTTGGTCTTGCGGGGCGTAGGGGTGAATATTAGCAAACTCCGGCCAGCTCACCGGGAAGAGTTCCGAAGCGGCGTTCAGCTTCATCGTGCAGCTCCCGAGCGAAATCATGGAGTGCGTCAGCGACAAATCCTTGTTCTCCAACCGCTTGATGTAGCGCATCATCTGCGACTCGGTGCGGTAGCTGTTGAAGACCGGGTGCGTCAGATACTCCGACTCCCGCACGATGGCGGCGGGCAGGTTCAGGCCATTGGCTGCGCCAAAATCCACCGTGGCATCCATGTCTTTTGCTTGCGCAAAAATGCTGACGATGAGGTCGGCATCCTCCTCGGTCACGGTCTCGTCGAGGGTGATTTGCACCGCCCCGTCCGTGTAGTGGAAATTGATTTCGGCGGCATTCGCCAAATGGTGAATATGCTCGGCGGTGGCGTCGTCCATTGCGAAGCGAACCGTATCGAAGTAATTGGTATTCAGTTGTTTGTAACCGAGCTTCGCAATGTTGTTGTCTAAAATCTGCGCAAAAGTGTTCACCCGCTCCGCAATGGCCCGGATGCCTTTTGGCCCGTGCCAGGCGGCGTACATACCAGCCATGATGGCCAGCAGCGCTTGTGCGGTGCAGATATTGCTCGTCGCCTTTTCACGGCGGATGTGCTGCTCCCGGGTTTGTAGCGCCATGCGCAATGCCTGCTTGCCGTGCGAGTCCACCGACACGCCGATGATTCGGCCAGGGATGATGCGCTTGTGTTCTTCCTTCGTCGCAAAAAAAGCGGCATGAGGCCCGCCGTAGCCCATCGGCACCCCGAAGCGCTGGGTATTGCCCACGGCACAGTCGGCGCCCCATTCGGCGGGGGCCTTCAGCACGGCGAGGCTCAGGATGTCGGCGGCCACGGTCACGTAAATTTCGTTGGCGTTGCATTTTTTAGTAAATGCCCGAAAATCGTCCACCATGCCGTTTTTGCCGGGGTACTGGAGCAGCACACCGAAGGTTTTATCAGAAAAATCAAAGGCTTTCCAGTCACCGACGATCACTTCGATGTTCATCGGCTTGGCCCTTGTTAGCAGCACGTCAATCGTGGCATCGAGCACGTTTTCGTCCACGAAGAAGATATTGGCGAAGTCGGCCTTGGCCTTTTTGTTTTTTACATTGAAAAACATGGCCATCGCTTCGGCGGCAGCCGTGGCCTCGTCGAGGAGGCTACCGTTGGAGATGGGGAACCCGGTCAGGTCGCTCACCATCGTCTGAAAGTTGAGGATGGCTTCGAGGCGGCCCTGCGAAATTTCGGCCTGATACGGCGTGTACTGGGTGTACCAGCCTGGGTTCTGGAAGATGTTGCGCAAGATAACTGACGGCGTGATGGTGCCGTAGTAGCCCTGCCCGATGTAGGTCTTGAAGACCTTGTTCATGTCGGCTACTTCCTTTAGTTCCCGCAGGTACTCGAACTCGGACTGCGCCACTGGCAGGTTCAGTTCGCCTTGGCGGCGGATGGCGGGGGGTACGGTCTCGTCAATCAGTTGGTTGAGGCTGGAGACACCGATGGTGTTTAGCATCTCTTGGGTTTCCTCGTGGTTCGGACCGATGTGACGGTCAACGAAGCGGTCAAAAAAGGCGGTTTTGTTGCTCATATTTTATCCTTGATTTGGAAATATTTGGTGATGAAAATTGGCCGTGCAAAAGTAAAATTTTGAATGGGATATTCAACATTCGGGATAAGGATTGGTTGCAACATGGACTGCCATATCGTGCTTTTGCAATTTGAGGTTCCGCAAACTGGGAAGTGGGAAACGCACGGACTGGCATGTAACACGGTCTGCCAGACCGTGCTTTCACATGTTGGAGTTACTGCAACTTGGGAAGTGGGAAAGCACGGACTGCCAGTCCGTGTTACTGCATGTAAAACCGCAAACTCTCCTCAATCATTTCCACCTCACAATACTGGTCAATCCTCGCTTCGCCAATCCTCGGCAGCAGCGTGAAATTGATGCGCCCGCCCACGTTTTTCTTGTCTTTTTTCATGAGGTCAAAAATAGCTGGAAAGTCCTGCTCCGACAACGGATATTGTGGATAAAAACGCCTTACAAACGCCACGATTCCTGCCAGTTCAGCTTCCGAAAGCCCCAGCGTTTTGTGCGAAAGCCAAGTCTCGCAGATAATGCCGATGGCGACCGCTTCGCCGTGAAGCAGTGATTGGTGATTGGTGTCCCGATAGCTATCGGGAGGTGCTTGGTTCGCCTCCGAATCCGAAATCCGAAATCCCCAATCTGAAATCGAATAGCTTTCCACTGCATGCCCGATGGTATGCCCAAAATTCAGCGCCTTGCGAATGCCCTGCTCGGTAGGGTCTTCTTCCACGATGTGCTTTTTGATGGACAACGATGGGGCGAGGTAATCCGCCCAGTCCACGGTCATTAAGTCGTTGATTTTTTGCAAATTATGCCACTGTTCGGCATCGGCGATGAGGGCATGTTTGAACACTTCGGCGAAGCCGCTGCGGATTTCCGAAAGGGGCAAGGTTTTCAAAAAGACCGGGTCAACGAGCACAGCCTTCGGGTTCTGAAAAACGCCAATGCTGTTTTTAACGCCATTAAAATCAATCCCCAACTTACCGCCAACCGAGGCATCCACTTGCGAAAGGAGGGTGGTGGGCACCTGCACGAAATCAATGCCCCGCAGGTAAATTGCAGCGCAAAATCCGCCCATGTCGCCGATGACACCCCCGCCGAGGTTGATGAGCAGCGAGCGGCGGTCGAGGCCGAGGCGCATCATTTCTGACCAGATGAAGCGGCAAGTGTCAAGGCCCTTGTGCATTTCCCCAGCGGGTACTTCGATGACAACTAGCTCAAAATCAATGTTTTGTAGAAAATGCGGAAGGCAATGGCGGTAGATATTATTGTCCACCAGCACAGCAATTTTGGTGTAGTTGCCTCCGGCAATGAGCGCCCGAAGCGGCTGTCCCATTTCACCGATGGAAATATCGTACTCGTTTAGATGAAGTATAAACATGCGCAAGATTAGCAATTGGGCGGGCAATTTTTACGAAAAACCATATAGTTTTGGGGCAAAGTAAAACTGAATTATGAAAAACGAAAAGAACGCAGTTATCGTCGGTGCAGGGCTTGTCGGCGCACTCTGGGCAGTGATTTTGGCAAAACGTGGCTACACCGTCGATGTGTACGAACGCCGCTCTGACTTCCGGCAGGCTGGCTACATCGGTGGCCGCTCCATTAATTTGGCGATGAGTGAGCGGGGTTGGAAGGCCGTGGAGATAGCGGGCATCCGGGAGAAAATTGAGGCGGTGGCCATTCCCATGCCGGGGCGCATGATGCACGGCACGGACGGGTCGCTCACCTTCCAAGCCTATGGCGAGGAGGGCCAGGCCATCTACTCCGTATCCCGTGGCGGGCTGAACATTGAGCTGGTGAACATCGCCGACGAGTTCGACCAGGTGCGCTTCCATTTCAACCAATCCTGCCGGGGTGTTGACCTCGAAAACAGCGCTATCCGCTTTGAAGATACCAATACGGGCGTGCGCTACGCCATCGAGAGTGACCTGATTTTTGGGACGGACGGCGCTTTTTCGCCTGTGCGCAACAGCCTCCAAAAGCTGCCTCGCTTCAACTATTCCCAGCATTATATCGAATCCGGCTACAAGGAGTTGGCCATACTGCCCAACGAGGATGGCAGCCACAAAATGGATCCCGGTGCGCTGCATATTTGGCCACGGGGCAATTTCATGCTCATCGCATTGCCCAATCTTGATGGCAGTTTTACCTGTACGCTTTTCCTGCCGTTCGAGGGCGAGGTGAGCTTCGAAAAGCTGCAAACCGAGGTGGAGGTGATGGCTTTCTTCGAAAAATATTTCCCTGACGTGATTCCGCTGATGCCAACGCTGGTGCAGGATTTCATGGAAAATCCAACCTCGGCGCTTGTCACGGTGCGCTGCAACCCGTGGCACTACCGCCACAAAATACTGCTGCTCGGCGACGCCAGCCATGCCATCGTGCCGTTCTTCGGGCAGGGCATGAACGCCGGCTTCGAGGACTGTACCATCCTCGACAGCCTGATGGACAAGTACGACGAAGACTGGTCTGCCATCATCGAGGAGTTCAACGCCAACCGACCAGAGGACACCAACGCCATCGCCGACCTTGCCCTGCTCAATTTCATCGAAATGCGGGACAAGGTGGCCGACCCGAAATTTTTGCTTTGGAAAAAAATCGAGAAGCACCTGCACGAACGCTTTCCGAAGGAATTCCAATCGGTTTACTCAATGGTGAGCTTCAACCATGTGCCGTACAGCGTGGCACTGGCAGCCGTTGCGCAGCACGAGGAGTTGTTTCAGAAAATGCTGGACATCAAAGATTTGGAAGAGAATTGGAACGGGCCGGAGGTGGAGGCGGTGTTTCGGGAGTGGTTGAACGGATGTTAGAAGTTTAGGTTAAAGGTGGGCTGTTAAAACCACGCCCTGTTTTTTGCACCATGGCGGAGGCATTCCCAACATGTTCCCCCCAAAAACTGAAGAGCGCCAACCAAATCTTGTTCGGTTGGCGCCCTATCTTTGCCTTTTAACAGGGAGACCCGAGTTGTTTCAGGGTTCCAGGTTTCACGGAAGAAGCTGTAAAGAAAAAATTAGTAGCCCCTATCCCTGAAACCCAAAACCTGAAATCAAAAACTGTTTAATCCTCTTCATGCAGTGTTGCTTGGTGCTCCGCAATCAGCCGCTGCTGAATATCCATTGGCACGGGAGCATACTCCGCAAACGTCCGGTTAAACTTAGCCTTGCCCTGTGAAATAGAGCGCAAGGTGGAGGAATACTGGTACATCTCGGCCAGTGGAATACGGGCCATGATTTTCTGGTAGTGCCCATCTGCATCCATGCCCATAATGATGGCCCGGCGGGTTTGCAGGTCGCCCATCACGTCGCCCATCACCTCACCGTCGCAGAGGATTTCCACGTCGTAAATCGGCTCCATGATTTGCGCAGCAGCCTTTTCAAAATTGGATCGGAAAGCCTGGATACTAGCCGTCATGAACGCCATATCGTTTGAATCTACCGGGTGCATCTTTCCGTCGTAGATGCATACTCGGATATCCTGGCAGTTGGAGCCAGTGAGCGGGCCTTCCTCCATTTTTTGTAAAACGCCCTTTTTGATGGCACTCGAAAAGCGGGAATCAATGGATCCGCCGACAATGCACCAGTAAAAGGCAAGTTCGCCGCCCCAAGGCAAAGCCTCTACGTCCTTGTTGCGGGTGGTGAGGCCATGTGGGTCGGGCATGCCGTCATGGTAAGGTTCGATGCGCATGTGTACCTCTGCAAATTGTCCGGCACCGCCCGTCTGCTTCTTGTGGCGGTACATGTCGTTTGACTCCTTCGTAATCGTCTCACGGTACGGGATGCGAGGGCGGATAAATTCCATGCCCACCCCATATTCCTGCTCGATTCGGTGTTTCACGAGGTCGAGGTGAAGCTGTCCCTGTCCTTCAATGATGGTTTGCTTCAAGGTGGCGGACTGGATGACCTTCAGCGTAGGGTCTTCTTCCGAAATGGCATGAAGTGCCTTCATCAGCTTCTCCATGTCGTTCTTGCTGGGCGGCTGCACGGCCACCTCGATGCGGGAGTTGGGGAAGTGAATCGGGTCTATCTTTCTATCCACGCCTTTTTTATTCAGCGTCTGGTTGGTGTGCGAGTTTTTGAGCTTCACCGTGCAGCCGAGGTCGCCAGCTTTTAGCTCCTGCGTGGCCTCCCGGTTTTTGCCATTGGCCAAGAAAAGTTGGCCGAATCGTTCCGCAGTGCGGTTGTCGGCATTGACCAATTCGTCGCCAGCGTGAAGCACGCCAGAGAACACTTTGAAATAGGAAATGATGCCCACCCGTGGCTCGTGGTGGGTCTTGAATATGAAAATGGTAGTATCACCTTTTGGGTCCATTTTCAATTCGGAGCCGTCTTCCAATTTGACTGCAGACCGCTCGGCAGGGGATGGGCAAACATCGTTGATGAAGCCCATGATCCGCCCGCTGCCCATATTGTTCAATGCGGAGCAGCAAAATAGTGGGTAAACGGTGTGGTTGGCGATGGCCATTTTGAGGCCAGCGGTCAGGTCTTCCTCCGACAGTTCGCCTAGTTCAAAGTAGCGTTCCATCAAGGTCTCATCGTTTTCGGCGGCGGCTTCCACGATGGCTTGGTGCATTTCGGCGACCCTGCTTTTTTCGGAATCGGGGATTGGTTTTTTCTCCGGCTTGCCACCGCTGGGCGGGAAGACGTACATGACCATGCGCAGGGCGTCAACGATGGTGTCAAAGCCGATGCCAGGGTTCAGCGGGTACTGGAACGGCATCACTTTGTTGCCAAATCGTGCCTTGGCCTGCTCCACGGTGGCCTCAAAATCGGCCTTTTCGTGGTCAACTTGGTTAACGATAAAAAGGCAGGGAGCGTGAAAACTTTCAACGTACTCCCAAAGCAGCTCTGTGCCCACCTCCACGCCGCTTTTGGCGTTGAGGACCATCAGTGCGGTGGATGCAACTTTTAGTGAGGAGACCACCTCGCCCACGAAGTCGTCGGAGCCGGGCGTGTCCAGCACGTTGATCTTGTTGCCTCGCCAATCGTCGTGCATGAGCGTGGAGAAGATGGAGTTGCCGCGCTCGTGCTCAAGGTCGGTGTAATCAGAAACAGTATTCTGCTCTTGGACTGTACCCCGGCGGCTGATGCCGCCGGACTCGAAGAGCATGGTTTCTGCCAAAGTCGTTTTTCCGCTGCCGGGGTGACCCAGCATAACGACATTACGGATGTTACTGGTGTCGTAGGTCATAACGCTTCTGTTAGTGCTTCGGGCGCAACCACCGCTCAGTATTTTTGCGACAAACGACTGATATTCAATGGTTTGTCGCAAATACGGACTGCTCACTGCCTACCGCCTTCTGCTTTAGTTGGCTTTCTCGCTGTTGGTTGTTCGTTTTTGGTTCGATTTGGTTGAAAAAAAGAACAACTGGTAACAAACGACAAAAGATGTTTTTGAAAAATTGAGCCGTGAACCTATTAAATTACGAGTACTAAAAAAAATTTTTTTGCGGTTTTGAAATTTATCCCGCCTGTTTTTTTTGTCCTGTTTTTTTGTCGAAACTTATTTCGGTCGAACATGCGAACATACCGGACACTTATCGTTTATTTGTTTTTTGTGCCAATGAGAATTGTCAACAGTTCTTTCAAAACAACCCTCCCAATGGCTTAAAAAGCCATCTTTGCACCCCAGAAACCCCATGTTTTCACTCAATTTTTACTCACTGATGACCAGATTCGCCCTGTTTTTATGCTTTGTTTTTTTTGCAACAATTGCCTCCAGCCAAAGCATTGAGGAGCTGGAACAACAGCTCAAAGAAGCCGCTACCCCCAAGGAAAAAATGACGCTCAACTACCAGCTCGCTACCGAGTGGCTGAAAAAAGACGCCAAAAAATCCATTGACTACGCCAAGGCTGCTCACCAAAAATCGTTGGAACTTAAAAACAACGGCATGGGTGCCGAAGCGTCCTACCTCGTGGCCAGAGCTTATGCCCGCACCCGCGATGATAGGAACCAAGATATTTGGCTCGGTACCGCCACCAAGTTTGCCATGGATGCCAACGATGCCAACCTCATCATCCAGACGGTGGACGAGCGCAGCCGCCTCGCTGGAAAAAACCACGATGAACGCAAGGCCCTCAAGGTCGTGCAGGAGGCATTCGATTATTTCAGCAAAAAAGGCGGGAAGAGCATCAGCGAGATGCAGGCGCAGTACGACGTGCAGCGCACCATGTTGGAGCGGGAAAAAAATCAACTGGAACGGGAGAAATCCCAACTGGAACAAGAGATGACCCAGTTAGAGCGGGAAAAAAAGCGACTGGAAGGTGAGATCGGCACCGTGAGAAAGGACAAGGAAGTTGTTACGACCGAGCGGGACGTGCTTAAAGAAGACAAGACCCTGCTCACCGAACGCCAGCGGGAACTGGAGTCGGAAAAGCAAATGGTGGAGGAAGAAATTACGAAGAAGGAAGAAAAGATAAAGACGGTGTCCATTGAGCGGGCGAAGGCGCTTTACCTCGCTGAGTTGAGCCGCCGCCTCGTTGATTCGCTGGAGAGCCGCCAAGTGGTGGACTCCCTCAGCCTCGTACAAAAAGACCTTGCCCTCGAAAATGCCGAACTGGCACGAGAGCAGGGCAAATACTTGATTTACCTGCTGGCCGTGGCGGCACTCTTCACGATATTGTTGTCCATTGCTTTCTACTTGAGGTATCTGAACAAAAAGAAATCCTCCAACTTGCTGTTCAAACAAAACAAGGTGATAGAAGAAGAGCGGCAGCGCTCCGACGAGCTGCTGTACAATATCATGCCCGTGGACGTTGCGAAGGAACTCAAGGAAAAAGGCTCGGCCACTGCCCAGCAGTTCCCGGAGGCCACGGTACTTTTCACCGATTTTAAAAACTTCACCCAAATTGCCGAAACCCTTTCGCCAGCGGCCTTGGTGAACGAACTGAACGAGTGCTTCAGGGCCTTCGACCACATCATATCGCAGCACCCAGAAATCGAAAAAATCAAGACCATCGGCGATGCCTACCTCTGCGCCAGCGGCCTCGTGAAGCACAAGACCGTACCCAACGGCATCGTGCAGGCTGCCCTCGAAATGCAAGAATTCCTCGATGACCACAAAGCGGATAAAATGCGAAAAGGATTACCGTATTTTGAGGCTCGAATCGGTCTGCATACTGGTCCCGTGGTGGCAGGTGTGGTGGGGTTCAAAAAATTCGCCTACGACATCTGGGGCGATACCGTCAACATCGCCGCCCGCATGGAGCAGCAGTGTGAACCGGGGCAGGTGAACATCTCCGAAACGACTTATGGCCTCGTCAAGTACCACTTCAACTGCCAATCCAGGGGGAAAATACCCGTGAAAAACAAGGGGGAGATGGAGATGTATTATGTGATGGGGAAAAAGTGATTGTGGCCGCCCAATTTATTGGGCTGGCCGTTGGACTCGTTATTTTTCTTAGAAAACAGCCAATGTTTATATCGGCCGCCCAATAAATT
>JAIPBL010000114.1 GCA_021739645.1 Saprospiraceae bacterium
TGACAGGGGCTGCCTTGTTTTCCGGCTGCTGCGGATGCGGGAGCAGCGGCTTGATTTGTCCTTTGGGCAGGTTGCCCTGACCGGTTTTCAGGCGTTTTATCTCGGATTCCAACTCCTGGTTTTTCCGCTCAAGCACATCGATGCGGGCGGCTTGCTGCTCGATGGTGTTCAAGAGCAGGTGGATGACCTGTTGAATCGCAGGGTCTGCTGTGAGCTTCGTTGGTTCAATATGTTGTATCGAGGCAAGCATTGTTCTCCTTCTTAATGCGCTATGGTCGTTTTAGGAACATTTTCGCTCATGTTCTCTTGGTGCTGAAAGTTAAAGAGTAAAGGTCAAATGCCCTGTTTTTTTAGGAGTTTTTCATGTCCATTTCTGGCTTTCAGCACCAAGAGAACATGAGCGAACATTTTTACCTTACTGCTTTGAGGGGATTCATTTTTTCTTTGCCATTCCATGTAGTTTTACACAATCTAAAAAACTAAACGACTATGGACTGAAAGTCCATAGGTTTGAAAGCGAATAAAATTCGCATTTTCGGTTGAAACCGACTGAAAGAAAGCCAACTGAAAGTTGGTCACTCCAGAATGAAATTCTCGTCACCGTTCGGGTGCGCTTTATGGTGGTCCAGATAGGCTTGAAGCATTTCATCCGTTATGTTTCCGATGCTCCAGCATCCATAGCCTATTCCCCATAAATGCCCACCCCAGTAACGACGTTTCAACTCCGGAAATTCCTGCAGCAGCATCCTAGCGCTTCGTCCTTTCAGGCGTTTCACCAGGTCGCTCACGCTCAGGCTCGGTGGATACGATATGTGAAGATGAATGTGGTCTTTGCTCACGACACCTTTCAATATTTGGATGTCAAGTGCGTCACTCGTCTGCCTTATCAGCTCTCTGCAACGCAACTGTACATCTGCCTGCAAAACATGATAACGATACTTCGTAATCCACACTATGTGGACTTGAAGTTGATGGACTGAATGGCTGCCTACTCTTTGTTCCTTCATTTCACAAAAGTACCAAAAGTGGGTAGCAAATAAATTCTTGCCCTAAAGGGCATAGTTTTAACTAGCGAACTTGAAAACTAAAAAAGGGGAAGTCAAGGTATTTACCTGGATAAGCAGTATCAAATTGACCAAATCCAATGTCTATAAAGTAATGCGGATGGGGCGTAGCCGGTGGAAGTTTGAGAATGAAACTTTCAATACGCTCAAAAATCAGGACTACAATTTTGAGCACAACTTTGGACATGGAAAAGAACAACTTTGTACCGTCTTTGCCTTTTTGATGATGTTGGCTTTTTATGTTGACCAAATTCAACAAAGCAGCTGTCAATATTTCAAAAAAATTTTACAGGAACTTAAAACCAGGCTCAAATTCTGGGAAAGTATTAGAGCGGTCTTTAAAATTATTCCCTGTAAAAACATGATGCAAATCTTTTTTTGCATCGCTGACATGTATCAAATTAGGCTCGAATAGCCAAATTGAGAATTGCTGGTTTAAATGTGAAAAAATATTTTGCCTTTATGGCAGAAAGCAGCAGAAATACTATATGGGGGGGTAATTCCAAATTTATTTTGTTCTTTTTTGAGCCAAGAAGTGTTAAAGTTTTCGTTCAACCCTCAAAACGACTGCAACTCCACCAACTTCCCATACTCTCCGCCCTGCTGCATGAGCGCCTCGTGCGTTCCCTGCTCGATGATTTTCCCATCTTTCATCACCACGATTTCGTCCGCATGCTGTACCGTGCTGAGGCGGTGGGCGATGACGATGCTCGTCCGGTTTTTCATCAGCACATCGAGGGCATCTTGCACCAGCCGCTCCGATTCGGAGTCGAGGGCGGAGGTGGCCTCGTCGAGGATGAGGATGGGTGGGTTGGCGAGCACGGCCCTGGCAATGGTGAGGCGTTGGCGTTGGCCACCGCTGAGTTTTACGCCCCGGTCGCCGATGTTGGTCTGGTAGCCTTCGGGAGTTTCGAGGATGAAATCGTGAGCATGGGCAATGCGGGCAGCCTGTTCTACCGCTTCGGCAGTGACACCCGTCATTCCGAAGGCGATATTGTTGAAAATGGTGTCATTAAAAAGTACGGGTTCCTGTGTCACGATGCCCATCAGCGAGCGCAGGTCGTGGACGCGGTAGTCTTGAATATCCTGACCATCGAGCAGTATTTCCCCAGAAGTGGTGTCGTAAAAACGGGGCAACAGGTCAGCGAGGGTGCTCTTGCCCGCCCCCGATGGGCCGACTAGCGCCACTATTTTCCCCTTCGAAATGGTTAGGTTGATATCCTCCAAAGCAGCACGGTTGCTGTTTGCGTAAGCAAAACCAACGTTGCGCAGCTCAATTCTATCCTCAAAAACCTGGATGCGTCGGGCGTCCGGTTTTTCCAGCACCCGCAGGTCAGCCGCCTCGATGGCATCAATGCGTTCCATGGCAGCCATGCCTTTTTGCACATTGTAAAAAGCATTGGCAAACTTCTTTGCCGGCTCAATCATGCTGAAAAAAGCCAGCAGCAGCGCAAAGAAAGTAGGCACAGTGAGCAGCCCTTTTTCCACTTCGCTATAGCCGTACCAGATGAGCACGGCCACCGTCGCCACGCCGAGAAACTCAGTGAGTGGGGACGAGAGGTCCCGCCGCCAGAGCAGCCGAACGAGCAGCCTGCGGTATTCATTGTTTTCCCTTCGGAAATGTGCCGAGCGGAACGCCTCGGCGTTGAAGCCCTTGATGATGCGAAGTCCGCCGATGCCCTCTTCCATCATCGAAATCAGGGTACCAAGCCGCTCTTGCACTTCCCTCGATTGCCGCTTGAGTACCTTGCCAATCCGCCCGATGACGAACCCCGTGAATGCCAGCAGCCCCAGCACTGCCAAAGTCATGGACGGGCTGACGTAAACCATGAAACCGAAAGCTCCGATAATCATCAACGGCTCCCGGATGATGGATTCCAGCACGTTGAGGATGCTCGCCTCGACCTCCTGCACGTCCACCGACATGCGGGCCAGCAGGTCGCCCTTTCGCTCTTCGGAGAAATAGGCCAGCGGCAGTGCCAGCATTTTGTTGTACAGCCCTTGGCGGATGTCTCGCACCACGCCATTGCGCACCGGTGAGAGGAAAAACTGAGAGAGGTAGCGGAAAATATTTTTCAGGAAATACAGCACCAGCACCAGCCCAAGTGCATAAGCCAAGGCCGTTCGTTTGCCGTTTTTAGCAATGATTTGGCTCAAAAAATAGTTGACGTGTTCTTTGAAATTGCCCATCGTGACCGAGTCTGGGGCACTTGTGACCATCGGCTGTTGGTCGAGCAAAATATTGAGGAAAGGGATGATGGCGGGGATGCTCACCACCGAAAAAATTACCATCAGCAGGTTGCAAGCAAGATTTCCTACAAGCAGGGGCTTGTAGTTTTTCAAATGGGAAATCAAGCGGAGGAAGGGACTCATGGATTCATTGTTTCATGGTCTCATGGCTCCATTGTTTCACGGTTAACAATGAAGCAATAAAACAATGAAGCCATGTTAATTACTCAACATCACCGGCATCACCAGCATCAAAATTTCCTCGCCCTCGGTTGCTTCCACGGGCAACAGGATGCCCGCACGGCTGGGGGTGGAGAGTTCCATTTTCACCTCATCGGCCTCCAGTACGCCGAGCATCTCCACGAGGAATTTGGCGTTGAAACCGATGGTGAGCGGGTTGCCGTCGTAGGTGCAGGGCAGTTGCTCGTTGGCTTCGTTGGAGAAGTCGAGGTCTTGGGCGGACACGGTCAGGCTGTCCGCCGATATGTCGAGGATGACCTGGTTGGTCGTCTTGTTGGCGTAGATGGCGATGCGCTTGAGCGAGCTTTGCAAGTCGGAGCGCTTGATGGACAGGGTGTTTGGATTGTCCACCGGAATGACGGCATTGTAGTCTGGATAGCGGGCGTCAATGAGGCGGCAGACGAGGTGTGTATTGCCGAAGGTGAAAAAAGCATTGGCTTTGTCGAAGGCCATTTTCACGTCCACGTCGGCGGGCAGTGCGTTTTTCAGCAGGTTGAGTGCCTTTTTCGGAATGATGAATGAGGTTGCCACTTCTCCGGCGATGCCCTGGAAGCTGTACTTGACCAGCTTGTGGGCGTCGGTGGCGACGAAAGTCAGTTTATTGAAATCCAGTGTGACGTAAACGCCCGTCATGGCTGGACGAAGCTCGTCGTTGCTGGTCGCAAACAGCGTTTTGTTGATGGCTTTTACGAGCGTGGCGGCTGGCACGTTCACCGAGTCCACCTTGTCCGATTCGGGAATGCGGGGGTAGTCCTGGCCGTTTTCACCAGCGAGGCGGTACTTGCCGTAGGCCGAGGTGATGGTGATGCCGTAGGTTTCCTCGTCCACAGCGATGGTGATGGGTTGGTCCGGTAGCGCCTTCAGCGTATCGAGCAAAATCTTGGCAGGAATGGCCACGGAACCGTCTCCATCGGACATGACTTCCATCTGGTTGGTGATGGACGTTTCGAGGTCGGTGGCGGCTATCGTCAATTGATTTTTGTTGATGGTAAACAAAAAATCATCGAGGATGGGCAGCACTGGGCTGCTGGCAATGGCGCCGCTGGCGATTTGGAGGTGCCTAAGTAGTTCGGAGGAGGATACGCTGAATTTCATAATTTCAAGGAAAAAGTAAAAAGGATAAAGGCAAAAATGCCAAAACTTGTTGATTATCTTGAATTTGCGCAAAAGTAATCTTTGATATAGAATATGGTGATAAAAATAATCAACAGATTGTGGATAACTTTGATGCCGCTCCAGCCACGTTAATCCTTTACAAATCCTGCATCAAGCCCAACCCCATTTTGCTCCGTTTTTCGCAAAAGCATTTACCTTGCTCCGCAAAACAAACCCTACATGCAATTTTTGAACGATGCTTGCTTTAAGGTTTTTGGTCAGCGGTATTTTCTTGTACTGTTCTTAGCCAGCATGGCCATGCTGCCGAGCAACGCACAGGTTTCCGACGACTTCTCCGACGGCAACCTAACCGCTAACCCAGCTTGGCAGGGCGACGACGCCAATTTTCAGGTCAACACTGCCCTGGAACTGCAACTAAACGCTCCAGCCGCTGGCAACTCCACGCTCTACGTTCCAACGGCCATCGCTGACAGCAACGTGTGGGAACTGTACTTCCGCCTCGAATTTGACCCCAGCAACGCCAACCGCCTGCGCATTTACCTCCAGTCCGACACCCCTGACCTTTTGACGGGCACCGGCTACTACCTCCTCGCTGGTGCGGATGGCAGTACGGACGCCCTCCAATTTTACCGCCAAAATGCCGGGGTTTCCACCTTGCTGGCCTCTGCCACCTCCGGCGGTGTGGCCACTTCGCCCAAAGTCCGCCTGCGCATGACCCGTGAGGTGGGTGGTGTTTGGAAACTCTCGGCGGACTATGCCGGCGGGCAAAACCTCGCCCCAGCGTTCGAAGTCACCGACGCCACCTACGGTGCTGGTGACCAGTTTTTCGGCTTCTACTGCCTCTACACCGTCAACCGAAAGGACAAGTTTTTCTTCGACGACATCTGGGTAGAGGAGCTTTTACCAGACACGCAAGCGCCCGTTTTACTTTCCGCAACGCCCATCTCTGCCACTGAGGTGGATGTTTTTTTTAGTGAGAACTTGGAGGAAATGGTCGCCACTGACCCCGCCTACTACTCCCTCGACAACGGCATCGGACAGCCCGCCGCCGCATTTTTGGATGGGGTAAACAAGACGCTGGTACACCTTTCGCTGGCCTCGCCAATGCAAAGCCCGACGACTTATACGCTGACCATCAACGGGTTAGCGGACTTGGCGGGAAATATTGCGCCAGCGCAAACCACCAATTTCACCTACTTCATTCCAGACCAAGCGGTCGAGTACGACATTTTAATCAACGAAATAATGGCCGACCCGACGCCCGCCGTGGCGCTGCCCAGCGTGGAGTTCATCGAGCTGTACAACCGCAGCAACAAAACGCTCGACCTGGCGGGCTTCGGCTTTTCGAGTGGCGGTGCTCCGCAAATTTTCCCCAGCTACCAAATGCTGCCCGGCAGCTACGTCATTGTTTGCGACGATTCCAAGGTGGATTCTTTGGCTGCCTTCGGCAACGTGGTAGCCTTGACTACCTTCCCCGCCCTCACCAACGATGCCGATGATCTCACGCTCACCGACGCCAGTGGAAATATCATCCACCAAGTGAGCTACCAATTGTTTTGGTACGGCGACACCCAAAAACAGGACGGCGGCTGGACGCTGGAACAAATCAGTCCGCTGGCGCCTTGCCGTGGCTCGTCCAACTGGCGGGCCAGCGAGAACCTGCTCGGTGGCACCCCCGGCCAGCCCAACTCCGTGCTCGACCTCACACCAGACCTCACAGCTCCTGCACCGACCAGCGTCTTCGCCAGTGCGGCCACGCCCACCGAGGTACAGATTTTTTTCGATGAAATGCTCGATCCGGCCAGTGCTCTCGACCCCACCAACTACGGCATCAGCGGGGGGCTGAGTGTCGTTTCCGCCAGCTTTCTGCCACCGTACAAATTCAGCGTGGCGTTGCAATTGAGCGGGCCACTGCAACCCAACATTTTGTACGAGGTTTCGGTGGAAAACGTCGCAGACTGCTCTGGCAACGCAATTGCTGGCATCAGCACACTGACCTTCGCCTTGCCAGAATCCATTGAACCTAAAGATTTGATAATCAATGAAATACTGTTCAACCCCGGCACAGGCGGCGTTGATTTTGTAGAAGTTTTCAATCGCTCCGCAAAAGTGCTGAACCTCGGCGACCTCATCATCGGAAACCTGCGGGCGGGCATTGACACTACTATCGCTAACGTGGCCGGCGACCGCCTCATCTTCCCCGGTGAGTTCGCCGTTTTTACCGAAAACACCACTGACCTCCTGAACCACTACAAGGTGCAGACACCCAGCGCCCTCCTCAAAAACGACCTCCCCTCGTTCAGCGACGATGCTGGGAACGTGACCCTCTTCCGAGCCGGGCAGACCGAGGCCGTCATCATTGATGCCTTCGACTACACTGCCGACCTCCACCACCCCCTTCTAGATGACCTGAACGGCGTCTCGTTGGAGCGCCTCCACCCCGATGGTACAACGCAAGACCCCACCAACTGGCAGTCAGCCGCCGAGGTTGCCGGATGGGCTACACCGACCTACCGCAATTCCCAATATTTTGAAAATCAAGCAGTTGGGGATGGGATTTTTGAAATTGCGGAGCCAACCTTTTCACCCGACGGGGATGGCTACAAGGACTTTTTGGCCATCAACTACAAACTGGATCAAACGGGCTACTTGGCCAAAGTCCGGTTTTTCGACTCAGAAGGCAGGCTGGTGAAGTCGCTGGCAAACAACGAGTTGCTAGGCACAGAGGGCTTCCTGCGCTGGGACGGTGACACGGACGACGGAAGGAAGGCCCAAATCGGGATTTACGTGGTGGCGCTGGAGCTTTTCAAGCCAGATGGCACGGTGCGGATGTTCAAGAAGGCTTGTGTGGTGGCGGGAAGGTTAGGGAATTAGGAATTAGGGATTGAGAATTGGGGGCGAAAAAAAAGCGGCGCTGCTTGCGCAGTCGCCGCTTTTCCCAAACCTGATTGTTTTTTAAACTTTCTAATTTGGGATGCTAAGTTTTTTTGTGAGACCTTTTTTTGTGAGACCGATTTTGAACAAATACCCGACAAATATCGGGGGCTGCGAGGAGGGCAAAATGGCCGTAAATAAAAAACTGTGACGTTAAAGTGCGTTAACCTGCGGTTAAACATCCTTAATATACTGGTACTCCTGATCGAAATCCGTGTATATTTTCCGGTGAATTTAAATAGGGGTGGAAAGACACCCCGTGCATCTTTCTAAAAAATATCTAAAGTCAAATTTATGAAAACACAACATCTGGTTCTCTTGGCCTTCTTCAGCGTGGTGCTTTTTGGCGCCTGCAGCAACCGGCTCACCTACTTCACCGACGACCTCAACGAACGCTACCGCTGGACGGACGACGAACTGAAAAAAATCCAGTTCTACGTCTCACAGGACATCGTGCTGAAGCGGGAGGTCTCCGGTGGCGACCGGGAAATCATTTCCGGCAAAATCAAAATCGAGGATGGCCGCCAAATCGAGGAGGTGGTAATCCGGAAGGGAACGCCCGGCGCCTTCCTTTTCAGCCCGAAGCCCGACCGCTTTGCCATCGGCTTCGAGGACGGCAACGACCGCTACCTCATGTTCGGGCCCAGCCCCAAGTACAGCGACCGCTTCGTGCTGCTCGCATCCGACTGGGACCGCCGCACTGGCTCTGTCTCCTACGACGACAAGACCTGGAAAGTCTCCTCCGACGTTGCCTACGCCGCCCTGTTGGTGGACCTGCGCAAAATCAACAAAGTGGACGTGAACTCACGGGTGGCGAAGGGGCGGAAAGTGAATTGAGTTGGCAGTTCGACAGGGGACAGTTGGCAGTCAGGGGCTGCTGGGCTGTGAGATTTGGACTACAACTGAAATAAAAATGGGTGGTAAAGTGCTGAAAGTCAGCATTTCACCACCCATTTTTTATTTCAACCTCTCCTGTGTTTTGAAAGGTTTATAGTTTATATTAAAAAATATTTGCAGACCACTTGATTCCTACTAAGTAATGGTTAAAAAATAACTTCCTATGGTTTACAAATGAATGAGTAGTTCCACTGAGGCATCTTATCGGAAAAGCGAACATAGCCGTTGATATTATTCTTAAACTCATCTTCGACCTTGCGCTTGATTTCGTACTGTCCCTCATTGATTCTAACATCAATCGTCAAGCCAGTAGTGGTAGAGGTTCTTAGGGCCAGTTCTTTGACAATTTGGATATTCTCAAAAACAGTTCCGTCCCATGCACGATGGACGTGGCAAAAAAAACGGTGCTCAATCGGGTTCCACTTTGAACAATATGGCGGGTAATGGGCCACCATGATATTGATTTGCAGCCTTTGGGCCAAATCCCAGAGGTCTTGTTTTACTATGTAATGCCTGCTGTTGTTTGAGCCGCCGCCGTCGCAAAGCAGGAGCATCCAATCTGCACTGGGGTAAACCCACTGCAGGTCGTCCGCCCAGAAGTGTTCGAGGTTGTCGCAGACAAAGGCAGAAGTGTCGTGGCTGGTCCCCAATGTCAGGTAGCCCTTGTTCTGGCCGACGTCGTAAACCCCGTGCGGGACTACCTTCCCCTTTGCAAAGGAAGGGAAGTCGTGGTCGTTCACCTTGCGGGCTTCTGTGGCATAGCAGGTGCCGCTGCGGTGGAAGTTGCCAATCAGCTCTTTCTTCTTGGTGTCAATGCTCAGAACGGGAAGCCCATTGGACAGGAACGCATCCTTTAAGAACGTGATGTGCTCGAACTGTTCGTTGCGGCCTTCGGACTGCTGCAAAGTTTCGGATTTGAGCAGCTTGCGCCTCCTGAACTTATGGCAGGCAAGCAATTGGCAGGCGTCGTAATAGCTTACCTTGCAGCCTTTTTTGAGCAGCTTTGCCCGGATTTCCGAAGGTGTGAGGTTTGTCCACTTCACCCCTTCTTCTTGTGGGCTACCAGCGGTGTAGTCCTGGATGACCTCCAGGAAAATGGGCTTGGATTCTGCGTTTTTTTCTAAGTTTTTTTTCGACCCCCACCTTGTCTCCGTACTCGCCCTTCAGGCAATGGGGCTGCTTCATGCAGCTCTTTCTTGCCTTGGCGGATGGTATCGGGATGGATTCCGAAAGCTTCACTGATTATTTTGACGCCATAATACCCAAGAGATTCCGCTTCGACCGCCGTGTAGTGCCGCCTTTGCCGCTCGTTTAGGCCAGCAAAAAACTGTTTCTTCATTTCCAAATTGTCAATCATAACTTTCAGCCTTTACCGAAAGGTAGCAAACTTTAGGAAGTTATTTTTTGAACGTTACTAAGAATCGATATAGCTTTGTTTTTATAAGTATGCATAGCTTCCCGACCGGCCCTTCCCGACCGGCCCTTCCCGACAACAAAAGGAGGAATTTGGAAGGAAAAAATACAGTGAGGAATTGATTTGTGGTGTACCCTTGAAAAAAATGGCACTTACAGTTGTAAGTGCTGCCCCCTGTTTTGCTATTGAGCACTTTCAATAGATAGAAAACGGGGGTCTAAAGCTGTTCTACTTTGTCGAAGCTGTACAGTGATAGCCCCCCGTAGTTAACAATTTAACTGTGTAAAATTATGAAAAAGAAAGTTCTTCTTCTGGCTTTATTGCCAATTCTCTTGGCAGCCTATTTGTTTTCCTGTCAGAATAGTGCTGATGGGACCGACGAGTTACTTTCCATAGATGCCAAGAATTTAATCTCTCCACCAGAAAACGGAGGGATTGGGTTACGTTCAGGGTCCGGGTTTGAAGATAGTATTGACATTTTATACCTCGGCACAATTGACATTATTTCGGATACAACTTTAAGAACTGCTATAAAAAACAAAGCCTTAGTTGATTCTATAGATGGTGAAGTTGGATTTGACTATATTCAGTCGATAGCTACAGCTAATAGTATTAATCTAATTTCACTAAGAGCTTGTTTGGGATTTTTAAAGCCCCAAAATGGGAGTCAGTTAGTAGCTTGCGGATTCACCAAAATCGTAAGCAATGTCAACACAATTTGAAGACCTCACCGACTCCCAGTGGCAAGTTATAGAAAATATCTTGC
>JAIPBL010000115.1 GCA_021739645.1 Saprospiraceae bacterium
GTTGTCACCGCTTTTGGCATTGCCGTAGGCAACCTGCAACCTCTCGCGAGATGGCGCAGGTTGCCTACGGCAATGCCAAAAGCGGCGACAACCGTGGCAAAACACAATCAAAAACTATCTAACTTTCCGTATGATTACCGTCGAACAAGCCACCACCATCGTCCTCGAAAATGCCCTGTCGTTGCCAGCCGAAACTGTGCCGCTGCACCTCGCAGTAGGTCGGGTACTTTGGGAAACCCTCCAAGCCGACCGCGACTTCCCGCCCTTCGACCGGGTTTCGATGGACGGTATTTCTATTTGCTTCGCAAATTTTGAGGCAGGGCAGCGCCGCTTTTTTATCGAAAAAACGCAAGCAGCAGGCGCTCCGCGGTTGGCGCTGGCGCAAACGGAGAACTGCATCGAAGTGATGACCGGAGCCATTTTGCCGCAAGGCACCGATGCCGTCATCCGCTATGAAGACCTCAGCATTGATGCGGGTTTTGCCACCATTCCCATCGAAAACATCCAAGCCGGGCAGAACATACATCGTCGAGGATTGGATAGGCATGAGAGTGATGTCATCGTTGCGGCGGGCCGCAAAATATCTCCTGCCGAAATTGGCGTGGCAGCCACCGTCGGCCATGCCGAACTTCGAGTAGCTGGCCTGCCCAAGGCCTGCATCCTGTCCTCCGGCGATGAACTGGTGGAGGTGCACGAAACGCCTTTGCCCCACCAAATCCGAAAATCGAACGTGCATGTGATGGCCGCCGTGCTGGGGACTTGGGGCCTCCCCGCCGATATGCTCCACCTGCCCGACGACCCTGCCGCCATCGAGGCTACCCTGTCCGATTGTTTGAAAAATTACGATGTGCTGCTGATGAGCGGCGGCGTTTCGATGGGCAAGTTTGACCATTTGCCGGAGGTGTTAGAAAAAATCGGCGTGCGGAAGCTGTTCCACAAAGTCTCGCAGCGACCGGGCAAACCCTTCTGGTTCGGACGCTCGGACAGCACGGTGGTGTTTGCCTTCCCCGGCAATCCGGTGTCGTCGTTCATGTGCCTGCACCGCTACTTCCGTCCTTGGCTTCGGATTTCGCAGGGTTTGGATGCCTTCGAAAACCAATACGCCGTGCTGGCGGCGGACTATTTTTTCAAACCCAACCTGACTTATTTTTTACAAGTGAAACTGACCAGTGGCAAAGATGGACGACTGCTCGCCACACCAATAACTGGCCAAGGCTCTGGCGACCTCGCCAACCTCGTGGACACGGATGCTTTTTTGGAATTGCCACTGGAAAGGCAGGAGTTTAAAGCAGGGGAGGTGTTCCCCGTTTGGCAATACCGGTAGCACGTGCTGCCGATATTGCCAAACAAGGTATTATTTTCTCAACAAATCAATCCAGCATACTTCCCTTCACCTGGCTCCATGATTTCACCAAAATAAAAGTGGCAACAATGGTGACGCCCAGACCGATGAGTGCCTTGCCAATCTCCCCGTACATCCAGAAGCCCAAGCCGAAAAGCGCCCCGTACACGAGGAAGCAGCCTGCAATCATGCACATGATTTCGAGGGGCAGCTTGCCGGGGGCAACGTCGCTGGGTTGTAACTCGCCCGATTTGAGGGCAGGCTGTATGACCGACTGCCAACCAGTGGGCTGCGGCTTGATCAGCTTGTAAAAACTGAGCAGTTTGGAATGAGCCGTGGGCTGCGTCATGAATGTGACCGCAATCCAGCCAACCGTGGTGATACCCACCCCAGCCATCAGCTTGACATGTGAGGGAACATCCGGGAACCCGAACTCAAACACGCAAGCCACCACAAACGAAATAATCATCGCCGAAATCTCGCTCCAGGCATTGATGCGCCACCAGAACCAGCGCAGAATGAAAATCAGGCCAGTGCCCGCACCGATTTGCAGCAGGATGTTGAAGGCTTGGAGGGCATTGGACAGGAGCAGTGCCAGCATGGCGGAGAAGACCATCAGCACCACGGTGGAGATGCGGCCCACGTTCACCTGCTCCTTGTCACTGGCTGTTGGTTTGATAAACCTTTTGTAAAAATCGTTGACCACGTAGCTCGAACCCCAGTTGAGGTGCGTGGCAATGGTGGACATGTACGCCGCTATCAGTGCCGCCACGATGACGCCCAACAGGCCACTTGGCAGGAAGGTCATCATGGCCGGGTAGGCCAGGTCGTCGTTGATGATGTTGGCGGGCAGGTGCGGGAAGGCCGTTTTTAGCGAAGCCAAATCCGGGAACACGATGAGCGATGCCAGTGCCACGGCAATCCATGGCCAAGGGCGCAGGGCGTAATGCACGATGTTGAAAAACAGCGTGGCGGTGATGGCGTGGTTTTCGTTTTTCGCAGAAAGCATCCGCTGCGCAATGTAGCCGCCGCCGCCCGGCTCTGCACCGGGGTACCACACGCTCCACCACTGGATGGCAATGGGCATGATGAGGAACGGAACCAGCACACTCATGTCGTTGAAGTCGGGCAGCACGTTCAGTTTTCCAACCACGTTCGGGTGGGTGAGCATGGCCTCTAGCCCGCCGACCTGCGGCAAATTGACCACCACGTAGGCCGCTCCCGCCACCCCAATCATGGCAACGATAAACTGGAAAAAGTCGGTCCAGATAACCCCCGTCAAACCACCGAGCGAGGTGTAGGCCACCGTCACGATGCTGGCAATCAGGATGGTTTGAATCGGCGAAAGCCCGAGCAACACGCCTCCTATTTTAATGGCAGCCAGCGACACCGTGGCCATAATCATGATATTGAAAAACACGCCGAGGTACAGCGCCCGGAACCCCCGAAGGAAGGCTGCCTCTTTGCCGGAATAGCGCAGTTCGTAAAACTCAAGGTCGGTGAGCACGCCGCTGCGCCGCCAGAGTTTGGCGTAAACGAAGACTGTGAGCATGCCCGTGAGCAGGAAGGCCCACCACTGCCAGTTGCCACTGACGCCGTTTTTCCGCACGATGTCGGTGACGAGGTTGGGCGTATCGGCGCTGAAGGTGGTGGCGACCATCGAGAAGCCGAGCAGCCACCAGGGCATGGAGCGCCCGGAGAGGAAATATTCAGAGGCACTTTCGCCAGCCCGCTTGCTCACCACCACCCCGATGACGAGGGAAAGGATGAAAAATGCAGCGACGATGGACCAATCGAGGGTTGATAATTGCATTTGTTGAAAGTTGATTTTGTTTTGTTGAAATTTCGCGGTCGAAAGCTACTCTTTTTGCACTCAATTTTCCAAACCTCATCGCAACAAGGTCACTTCGCCTTTCAGCAATTCCCGTTTTCCATCCCGAAACTCCACCTCCGCAAACCAAGCATACACGCCGGGATTGGCCTTTTTATTCTTAATAAATCCATCCCAACCTGCGTTGAAATCATTCGGTTGGAATTCATTTTTTTCAAAAACAAGCCCACCCCAACGGTCGAAGATTTTGAGGGAATGTACCATGCCCACATCTCCTCCATCGAATGGAAGGAACACATCGTTGATTCCGTCGTCGTTTGGGGAGAAAACGTTCGGGATAAATACCTGCCGGCAATCCTCGAAACTGATGGTGACGCTCGCCTTTTTTTCTCCACAAATATTTGACCCCACCACGTTGAAGGTGCCGCCTGGTTCGGCCACCGTTCGCACGGCGTCAGTCAGGCCATCCTGCCAGAGGAAGTCCCCAATACCGCCACTGACATCCAGCACCAGCACTTGTTCGAGGCAGAGAACCGTATCGGGCGGCAGGCTCACCTTCGGCAACGGGATGACGGTGATAGCCTTGCGGTCGTCGGCCACGCAGTAGTTGTCAATCGTGACGGTCACGCTGTAGAGCCCGGTGGTGCCTGCGGCAATGGTCGGTGTGGTCTGTCCGTTCGACCATTGGTAATCCACGGAGTTGGTGCCGAACGACGTAGCGTCGAGCAGTAGCGACTCCCCCTCGCAGATGCTGGTGTCCACGCCGAGGTCGAAGAACACGGTGTCGCCGTCCACGGCCACGTTGATGGTGTCGAAGAACTGGTTGCCGCAGGCATCAATCACCTCCACCTGGTAGTCAGTGGTGGAGTCGGGCATGGCGATGGGGTTGGCGATGTTGGGGTTGCTGAGCCCGGTGGCGGGCGCCCAGTGGTATTCCACGCCGCCACTGAGGGTGATTTGGTATTGTCCGCCCGGGCAAATGACCACGTCGTCGAATTTGTCCAAAAAAGTAGTGTAACTAAAACAGACCTGCTGAAGGTTGTTGGCGCCACCAGTGGCCGAAGTAAAACCCCAGAAAACGTTGGGGTCGCCGCCAAAAACCTCGTTCACGATATCGCCCGTGTAGGTGAGCCTGAGTTTGCAGTCGAACCAAACTTCGATGGTGTGTGTGACGGCGTCCCAGTTGACCCGCAACTTGTGCCAATCGCAGTCCTCGATATTCGGTTTGGTGGCGTTGGCTTGCACTGGGCCAGCGAGGTTGTTGGCGGTGCCGTGGTTCAGTACGCCGTTTTTACAGATGGCCACGTGGTCGAAGGCAGGGTCGCCGAGGTTTGTGTTCTGCCAAGTGTCAAACTCAATACCCAACGACGGCGACACCCCTTGAAACCCGATGCCCTCGCCCTGTTGACCGATACTCGTGCTGACCGGTTGAAGTCCGAAAAGAATGCCGTCAGCGCCATCAGCGTCCTTGCAGCCAAAGTTGAGTTCCATGATGACCTGAAAACTGTTGTTGAGGTCTATTTTGTTCTCGTTCCAGATGGAGCCGACCTGCCAGTTTTGTGCCTGGGTGAGCGACCAGCAGGTGTCGTTTATTTGCACTGCCGAGCCGTTGAGTATGAACTGAGCAGATAGGGAATTGCCGACAAACAGCAAGGCAAGCGCAAGGAGTGTAGATTTCTGTTTCATCGGGCTAATGTACAATTTCCTTTTTCCATTTCTGAAAACCGTAAACCGCCATTGCAGCGTAAACAACCATGACCATCGCCACCAATGTGGCATCTTTTGCCCAAAAAAGAAAAATGGCCAGCGTGTCGAAAACTATCCAGTAGAGCCAGTTTTCCAGCACTTTTTTGATGGTCAAAAACGTGGCGATGATACTGAACGCCGTGATGAACGAATCGGCGTAGGGGAAGGAGGTGGCCGTGTATTTTTGGAACAAAAAACCAAGTATCAGTGTGAGCACAACCCCTGCTACCCATAGTTTTAGATGCAAGTTCAAGGGTAGCCGCCGAATGGGCATTTTGTCCTCGCCTTCTTGCTTCGCAAAAAGCCATGCATACAGCCCTACGAAACCCATCAGCACGTAAAAAACCTGAAGCAGGCCGTCCACCCAGAGGTTGTAGCGGGCAAAGTCGGCCCAAGCCCACAGCCCGCTGCTCACGATACCTGACACCCAGCACCACGCGCTCTCCCGTGCAGCCAACCACACGTACAGCAGCGCCGTGAAGGTGATGGCCCAGTCGAGCGGGTTTTGGGACTTTATTTGCTCCGCAAAAACGGTGAAAAGCTGCGATAATTCCATGCTGGCAATACCTTGAATCGGTTAGTTTCGAATGTTCTTTTTTGCAAATATGGAACAGGGTTTCTTATTTTGCGGCTCAATGTACCGCTGTATGCCGATTATGACGGCATTTTTCCTTTCCTGAGAACCGCACAAAGGTTAGCTTAAACTACACTTTTTATTGGTTTTTTCCATGAAACAAAATACCCGTTGCAGGGTATAACCATAGTATTTGCATTTTTTGCAATATCTACGAGTTTCGGGGTATGGCTACGGGCATCTCGCAACTTCAGGACTATACTTTTTACTCAAACTCAGAAATCGAAAACCCATGAGAATTTTTACCCTCCTTACAACTTTTACTTGGGCTATCATCGGCTTCGCCAACGCGCAATGCGACCTGACGACACTCGAAGTCATCAATACCCCCGGGCAGGTACTCTTCGCCGACGAGGAATGCACCGACGCCCAAGGCTGGACCCACTACTACAACAGCGCCAGCAACCGCATCCTGCTTTCCATCAAGAAAAATGGGCAGGACATCGGCTCCATTGACCTTGGCATGAGCGTGAAAGCTGGTACACTCCCAAGCTACAACACGGGCGGGTACAACCTCTCCGGTGCGGATTACATCGACACCCAAATCTGGATAGTGACCAATCGGTACTGGCAAATAACCGGCGCCAATGCCATCGCAAATCCAGTTCAGGTTCGTTCCTACTTCTCCTCGGTGGATGTGTCGGACATTGCCCAAACTGTGGACGATTTCGGTTTTCTGGTTGACCAGCCCGAAGACCTCTACATGTTCACCATCGGCAATGCGAGCGGCCTGTACCCACTTGCCACCTCCACCCAGCCCTTCAATGCCGCTTACACCCTCTACGATATGTTCCCTGGTGGGCAGCCCGACTGGGCAAGTGGCTCTTTCAACGGCTACCCCTACGGTGAGTTTGAGGTACAGACCCTTGACATCGGCGGCGGCGCAGGCTTCCTTATTTTCCAAAACAGTGACCCGCTGACCATCTCCGGCAAAATCACCCGCCCCAGCAACGGCAGCCCAGTACCTGATGTTGACGTGCAAGCTGCCTCCATCAGCATGGATGTTACGGACAACAATGGCGATTACACCTGCGGCAGCCTCCTCTCTGGCTCTGACTACGAGGTAGTCCCACACAAAGACATTAACCACAAAGAAGGCATCACGGTCGTGGATTTGATTGCCATTGCGCAGCACCTAAATGGATCACAACCAATCACTGACCCCTATCGGCTCATTGCCGCCAACGCCAATGCGGACAACATCATCACGTTCACCGACTTGCAGGTTATCAGGGACCTGCTGTTTGGTGTCACACCAAATTTCCCCATGAGCACCTCATGGCGCTTTGTTCCAAAAAACTATGTTTTCCCAACGCCGACGAACCCGTTCACACCGCCGTTCCCGGAGCGCATCACTGTGCCCAACCTGCAGGACTCTCTGGCAAATCAAGATTTTTATGGGGTAAAAATTGGTGACGTAGCCGACCCCTCCAATGCTCCACCACCTGCCCTCAACACCAGTTTTTCTTTGGAAAACCTCAACGCCTGCAACGCTGGCGATACCCTCGTTTTTCACCTGAGCGTGGAGGATTTTCAGAACATCCGGGGCTTCCAGTTCACACTGGATTGGAACGCCAACGTGCTCAATTTCATCGCTGCCTCCAATTTCAACCTGACTAACCTAACCAATAACAGCGTCGGCCAAACAGCGGCCAGCAGCGGGAAACTGAGTTTCATCTGGGTCAGTTCTCAAACCTCTTCTGGCATTACCGTACCCAATGGCACAGCCATTTGCGAGCTGAAATTTGTCGCCAGCGGCAGCATCGGAAGCAGCACGCCGCTGAGCTTCACGGGTTCAGTCACCGACATGCTGGTTGTTCACCAAAACCTGACCCAAGTAGTACCGGGCAGCACGGCGGGCAGTTTCATTATTGACAACAACTCGACCATCAGCGCCACCGCCCTCGTACAAAGCACCGATTGCAGCACCACGCCCAACGGCGCCATTGACCTAACGGCTTCAGGTGGCAACGGTGCACTCAACTACCTTTGGAGCAATGGTGCCACCACGCAAGATATTTTCATGCTGCCCGTTGGGCAATATGCTGTCACCATCACGGATGCCTCCGGCGGCTGCCCGTTGGTGCAGTCTTACGAAGTGGCCAATCCTACGCCAATGGCTATTGACGCAATGGTTTTCAACATGTCCTGCCCCTACCTTGTGGATGGTGCCATCGAGCTGTCCATCACGGGCGGCGAGGCTCCTTTGCACTACTTGTGGAGCGATGGAAGTACCACCCGCACCAACGATGACCTCTACGAAGGCACTTACACGGTCACCGTCACGGACGATGCTGGTTGCATAGCTACCGCCAGTTTTGACATTCAAAGCCCCGGTCCAATTTCGCCGGTGGTGAACGTCACAAACGCCTCTTACATGAACACCTCCAATGGTTCCGTCATCATCTCTGGGGTGAACGGCAGCACTGGCCCTTTCAGCTTTCAGTGGAACAATGGCGCTACTACCCAGTCTCTGATGAACATCCCTCCCGGCGACTATGTGGTGACCATCACGGACGGCGTGGGTTGCCAGCACGTGTTCGGGTATGAGGTTTACGGCCTTTTCACCGGCACAGTGGACGTCAGCAGCAACCTTGAATCCGTTGAGTTTTACCCAAATCCTGTGCAGGCGACAGCGGAGTTGACCTTTGCTTTTTCAGTAAAGAAAAAAGGCAAAATAAAGGCGACCATCTTTTCGGCTGACGGACAAGAGGTAGGTAGCGAGCAATACATTTTGTCAACACTCCACGCTATCCGACAGATGGATGCGCCCCTTGTCATTGGCTTTTACATCGTTCTTTTTGAAATGGACGGGCTGCCTGCTGGCCGGTTGAAACTGGTGGTGCAGTAACACCTCTCCACTTTTTGCGAAGCAACAAAAAAGCGAAACGGGGTACTTCCGTTTCGCTTTTTTGCTGGAGGCAAATCAGTTGCAGGTTGGCCGAATTGCGATTGACTGGCAAGCCGCAACTTTCCTTATTTCTTCTTTCCTGCCGCCCAAAGAATGCCACCGAGGATGTGCTGTAAAAACAGCGGCTCCGAAAACGACTCCGTGGTGTGCCCCCGGCCGGTGTAAAAGGCCCTGCCCCCATCATAGTTGTGATACCAAGCGATGGGGTGGTTTGCCCCGTTCTCCCCGCCTTCGTAGGTCGTCTCGTCGAGTTGGCAGAGCACGTGCACGTCTGGGTTCAGGTTTTTGTAGTTGTACCATTCATCGAAGCATTTCCAGTCGTTGGGCAGGTGCTTGGTGGAGGGGTGCTTCTTGTCCTTCACCCGAATGATGGCGTCCTGTTGTTTGGGGTGACTCTTGAAATAGCCGCCAACGAGCTTACCATACCAGGGCCAATCGTACTCCGTATCCGAGGCGGCATGGATGCCCACGTAGCCTCCGCCCGATTTGATGTAATTTTCAAACGCCACTTGTTCCTTGTCGCCGAGCACGTTCATCGTCGTGCTGAGGGAGATGACCGCATCAAACTTGGCGAGGTTTGTTTTGGTGAAAAAGGTGCTGTCCTCCGTGGCTTCCACCCCAAAGTTGTGCTCACTGCCGAGTTTCTTGATGGTCGCAATTCCATCGGGAATGCTCGTATGGCGGTAGCCATTGGTCTTCGAAAACACCAGTACGTTAAAGGCTTTGCCGTTTTTGCTCACGTCTTTGGGTGGATGGCAGTTGCTGGAGAAGAAGGCAAACAGAAAGGCGAAGATGGTCAGTTTTTTCATAAAAAGTTGTTTGTTGAATGTAGTTGGCGAAGGTAGTTTGAATCTGTTGAATAAGAAATTGGAGCCTTTTAATTCATGGAAGTTTGGTATCTTTGGCTACAATTAATTTTACTGTTTATGGTGTTAAAGCTTAATCCATTACCAGATATTTCGCCCAAATTATTTTGGGACACCGATGTTTCCAGCATCAATTGGGAGCTGAATGCACCTTACGTCATTGAGCGGGTATTGAGCCGTGGCGCATGGAAAGATTTCAAAAACTTGCTTTCTTTTTATGGCAAAACCCGGTTGAAAAATGAGGTACAACAGCTCCGGTATTTAGACCAACGTAGCTTGGCCTTTTGCTCCGTTTATTTCAACGTCCCTATTGAAAAATTCCGATGCTACACTTTCAAACAGTCGAACCAGCCACACTGGAACTACTAAAAGAACTTCAGTCTTCCCCTTTTTTAGAGAAATTCTATTTGGTAGGTGGCACAGCAATCGCCTTGCACCTAGGGCATCGGATGTCCATTGATTTAGACCTGTTCTCGTTCGAGGATTTTGACTCCAGTGAGCTCTATGAAAAATTGAGGGACAAATATCAAACTGTGGAGGATGTCATAACATCCGATGCCACTTTGCTTTGTTTCATCAATAAAATCAAGACAGACTTCATCAGGTATAAATACCCTCCAAGTTCGCCAGCTATTATTGAGGAAGGTATAAGATTACTAGCATTGGACGACCTTGTTTCAATGAAACTATCGGCGATTGCTGGCAGGGGCAAGAAGAAGGATTTCTATGATATTTACTTCTTGCTAAGGCACTATACGATACCCCAGATGATAGAATTATACGAGGCAAAATTTGAAGCAGCCTCCGTTTTCCACCTCCTAAAAAGCCTTGTTTACTTTGAAGATGCCGAACCCGACGCCGAACCTATCTTGTTTGAAAAAATAACCTGGGCGACTGTTAAAAAGGCAATACAACAAAAAGTAATGAAACTTTAGCCCCATGCCCCTCCACCTCCTCGGCATCCGACACCACGGCCCCGGCTCCGCAAAAGCCGTCCTATCGGCCCTCGAAGCCAACCCGCCCGACTGCCTGCTGGTGGAAGCCCCAGCCGATGGGATTGCGGATTTCGGATTGCGGATTGCGGATTCGATGCCTCCCAATCCGCAATCCGCAATCCGAAATC
>JAIPBL010000023.1 GCA_021739645.1 Saprospiraceae bacterium
GGATTGCGGATTGCGGATTCGATGCCTCCCAATCCGCAATCCGCAATCCGAAATCCCAAATCGTTAACTCCTCCCGTTGCCATGCTCATCTACGACCCCAAGGACTTGGGGCGGGCGAGCTACCTCCCCTTCGCCGAATTTTCACCGGAGTGGCAGGCCATCGGCTGGGCGCAGCAGTGGGGCATCCCCGTGCGGTACATGGACCTGGGCATGGACGCCAACTTCGCACTCGACGAGGCAGAGCGGCAAAACCCGCAGGCAGCACTGGAATTTTTGGAGAAAATGACGCCCGAAGCGCAGGCCTTCCGGGCCGACCCGATGGCGCACCTCTCCACACTGGCAGGCTACACCGACAGCGAGCGCTGGTGGGAGGTCCTATTCGAGAGCGCCGGGAACGGGGCGGAGATTTTCGCTGCCATTGCGAAGATGATGGCCGCCCTGCGGGAAGGCACCGAGGAAAGCCCGCGCACCTTGCAGCGGGAGGCCCACATGCGCCAAACCATGCGGCTGGCCGTAAAGGAAGGTTTTCAGAACATCGCCGTGGTGTGCGGAGCGTGGCATGTGCCTGCGCTGGAGGGTTTCGAAAAAATAAAGGCGAGTGCTGATGCCGCATTGCTGAAAGGCATCAAAAAAATCAAGACCACGGCCACCTGGATTCCCTGGAGCTACGACCGGCTCACGTTCCAGAGCGGCTACCGGGCGGGCATCGTTTCCCCCGCTTGGTACGAGCTGATTTTTTCCGAAGGGAAAAACGCCGCCACGCACTGGATGGTGCAGGTGGCCATGTTGCTCCGCAAAGAAGACCTCGATGCCTCGTCGGCCAACGTCATCGAGGCCATCCGGCTGGCGGAGACGCTGGCGACCATGCGGGGGCTGGCCCTGCCCGGCATTGACGAACTGCGGGAAGCCGCCGTCACCACCATCTGCGAGGGCGATTTGGAGAAGCTGCAACTCATTGAAAATAAGCTGATTACAGGCAAAAAAGTGGGGAGCGTACCCGACGACATCCCCACCGTGCCGCTGCAAAAAGACATCGAGCAGTCCGTGAAATCCGCCCGCCTGACGAAATATTGGGAGAACACCGACGAGGAATGGCTCGGCGCCACCGCCGCTAGTCCGCAAGGTGGTGTTGACCTGCGGGAAGAATCGGGCCTGCTGAAAAGCCACCTGCTCCACCGCCTGAGCCTGCTCGACATCCCGTGGGGCAGGCTGATGGAACTGAACCGCCACCAGTCGGCGGGCGGCTTCAAGGAGTTTTGGAAGCTGAAATGGTCGCCGGAGTTTGCCATCCGAATCATCGAAAAAGGGGCTTGGGGGAATACGGTGGAGGAGGCTTGCGTCAATTTTTTGACCAAAAAAACCGAAGAAACCACGGCGCTGCCAGCGTTGACCATGCTGGTGAAGCAGACACTGAATGCCGACCTGCCAGCCGCTTTTGATTTGTTGCTCCGCAAACTGGAGAACCTCGCCGCCCTCACCACCGATGTTTACCACCTGATGGAAGCGCTGCCGCCGCTGGCGCAAATCGTGCGCTACGGCAATACCCGTGGCACCGACGTGCGGGCGGTGGAACTGGTGGTGCAGCACCTCGTGCCCCGCATCTGCATCGGCTTGCCCGCCGCCGTGGCCAACCTCGACGAGGACGCATCAAAAGAAGCTTTCGAAAAACTGATGGGCGTGAACCGGGCGCTCGGTCTGCTGAACGACCCCGCTTTTTTTGGCCAGTGGTTCGACTGCATCGCCTCCATTGCCGACAACCTGCGGGTGAACGGCATCCTGACGGGCGCTTGCACCCGTATTTTGTTCGACAAAAAAATAAGGTCGGAGGAGGAAACAGCTATTCGGATGCAATACTCGCTTTCCCAAGCCACGCCACCGCTCGAAGCGGCGCAATGGTTGGAAGGATTTCTGCAAGGCAGCGGCCTGCTGCTGCTCCACAACCATTCCCTCTGGAACCTGCTCGACGCTTGGGTGGACGGACTGAACGAGGATATTTTCAGGGACACTTTGCCGCTGCTGCGGCGCACTTTTTCCCGCTTCCCAGCGCCGGAACGGGAACGGATGCTGGAGCTTGCGAAGCAGGGACAGGTGGTGGAAAAAATGGTGGAGGCAGTTGATTATGAAGAAGGTAGGGCGGGGCGGGTGCTGCCGTTGGTGAAGCAGTTGCTTTTTTGAGTTGGCAGTTCGACAGTTGGCAGTTAGTTTGCCAGTTGTTTAGTCAGCCCCAGATAAAACAAAAAGAGGTGGCAACTTGTGCAAGTCGCCACCTCTTTTCATTGTTCAGGCAAATTTGGACTGCCGGACTATTGGACTGCGAACTGACTGCCAACTGCCCACTGTCAAACTGGCGAACTTTCAAACGTGCATCACGTCCTTCTCCTTCACCTCGATGAGGTGGTCAATGCTGGCGGTAAACTTGTTGACCAAGTTTTGCACCTCGGTTTCCATGTCCTTTCCACCATCTTCCGAGAAGCCGTCTTTCACCGCTTTTTTTATGGTGTCAAGTGCTTTGTGGCGGATGCTGCGGACGCTGATTTTGGCTTCCTCTCCGTAGTGCTTGGCCTGTTTCACGAGGTCACGGCGGCGCTCTTCGGTGAGCATGGGGACGGTGAGGCGGATGACCTCCCCGTCGTTCATCGGCGTGATACCGATATTGGCCTCGAAGATGGCATTCTCGATGGGCCGGAGCATGTTCTTCTCCCAAGGCTGTATGACGATGGTGCGGGCATCGGCGGTAGAAACGCTGGCCACTTGGTTCACCGGCGTCATGGCGCCGTAGTAGTTGACTGCAATGTCGTTGAGCAGGGTGGTGGAGGCTTTGCCAGTCCTGACTTTGGTAAGCTCGTACTGAAGGTGTTCGACGGAGCCGTTCATGGACTCCTCTGTTGATTGTAGTAGGTCGTTAATGTCTTCCATTTTGCGTAGTCAAATCATGTTTGGGCTTGGGCGATTGTGAGCCACATGACGCTTTCGGCCCGGACTTAAAAATTGTAAATGACCTCCCCTTTCTGGATTTCGATGTCTTTTGTATCCTTCAATTTTTGAATGATGCGCTCAACATTTCCATGCAGGGAAACTTCTTGACTGTGCAAAAGTATATAATTTTTCAAAGTTGAAATCTCGGCAGGGCGATTGCCGGAGCGGATTAGGCGTTTGACGGTCTCCTCGGCGGTGCGGGTAATCAGTTCGTCTTCGACCATGACGGGCATGCCGTCATCATCATCGTCACCGTTTTCATGGAAATTTTTCATGGAAAATTCGTCCACGAACTCTGGCGGCTTGCTGTAGCTTAGGCTGGATTCTTCGTAAACAGAGTTTTCGTCCTGTTTGCGCTTCACTCGGATGCAACTGCGGCCCGTGGTGTTGATGAAGCTGATAAGCGGGTCAAACTCGGGGTCGTTGGACACGACGGCGAACTCTACGTCGTCTTCCAGTTTTTGGTGGAGCTTGCCCATGATGAAGGCGATATGGTAGTTAAGCTTACCGCCACTGGGATTGTTCACCACTATCCAGCGAAGGTTCTTGCCGGAGCTTTGTGCTTGGCGCACCAGGGCAAGCGGAACCGTTTCTTGTGTGGAATCGACAAAAATGAAGATCTTGGATGCGACCTTTTCCAGCTTCTTGAACTTAACTTGAAGCAGGTTTTCGTAATCAATGAATAAATACCGACGGTTCTGTGTGTTCATGCTTTGAATGGTCCTGATGATTGTGTGGTGAAATATTTTTAAGGTTAAGACTTTTGATTCTCTGTGTTCTATATTTGGACGCTAAAATATGCAAGGAATATAATATGTAAAACTTTATCTTGATTTTTGTGAAATAAAAAGACAAGCCACAGTTTTTATCTTTGCAAAAATACGGCTGGTAAAGGGAGATGGACAATAGTTTTTTCTTCGCTGCCGTTCACTTCCCAAATTCCGTGACACGCATTTTTCACCCAATTTGAAAATTCAATATTACAACCTCATGTACAAAAAATCCCTTGTTTTAACGCTAATGTCCCTGCTATCGGCCACTATTTTTGCCCAAAACAGCGATTTTCAAGCCTATATTGAATCGTACAAGAAAATTGCCGTAAGAGAAATGGACCGTGCGGGCATCCCCGCAAGCATCAAGCTGGCACAGGCCCTCCTCGAATCCAACGCTGGCAAAAGTGAACTGGCCCGCAAAGCTAATAATCACTTCGGAATTAAATGCCATTCAGATTGGACGGGCAAAACTTATGACCTGGAAGATGACGACTACAATGAATTTGGGGACCTAAAAAAGTCCTGTTTTCGCAAGTACAAAGACGTGGAGGACTCCTACATCGCCCACTCGGAATTCTTGCGGGACCCCCGCAAGTCCAATCGGTACGGCTTTCTTTTTAGACTGGAGACCACCGACTACAAACGCTGGGCGAAGGACCTAAAATCGTCGGGCTACGCCACGGCTGGCAATTACGACAACCTCCTCATCAAAATCATAGAAACCTACAAACTGTACGAGTTCGACAGGTTCTCAAACAGCGACTTCCCCGATGGCCGGCCAAGCAGGGACAAGGACTTCATCGCTGGGCTTGACCTCCGGCGGGTAAACGACGTGAAGGTCATTTTTGCCAAAAACAACGTTACGGTGACGGATATTTCTGAGAAAGCAAAGGTATCTATCAAGCGGCTGGAACGCTACAACGAGATATTGCCCGTTGTTACCTCGCCACTGCCGGACGACACCCGCATCTACATCCAGCCCAAGCACTGCCGGGTGAGGGGCGGCAGCAAATGGCATTACGTCAAGAAAGGCGAAAAACTGTTCGACATCTCCCAATTTTATGGCATAAAAATGAAACGCCTCCGCAAGCGCAACCGCATACCCGACGACGTTGAAGTACAGGCCACCCAGCGCCTCAAACTCCGGGGGTTCAAAATTCGCAAAGGCGATAGGCCTCGTCTCGAAACTGAGCCAAAACCAACAGAAACCGTACCTCCGCTGTTCCCCGACGACGGCTTTATGCAGGACGACGAAGTGGCGCCGTTCCCAGACACCCCATCCACACCGACAACGACTGACAATCCCAACCCTCAGCCTACCCAGCCCACCGGAACGGTGTATTATACGGTGGTAAAGGGCGACACGCTTTACAATATCTCCCGCCGCTATGGAATGACAGTAGATGCGCTCATGCAACTCAACAACTTGAGCGGCAACAATCTTAGCATCGGTCAAACGCTACGGGTGAAGTGATGTTCGGGTTTGTTGTTTAGCTTTGCGCAGCAAAAAACACGGCCAAACCCCAAACAAGGTTTGGCCGTGCTTTTTGTCACAAACTGCAATTCTTTTTTCAAAAAAATGATACGATGAAGATAAAATACTTGCTGCCAATCGCTCTTTTCATACTGACAATCAGCCAGTTGTACGCCCAAGGCACCGCATACAGCTTCAAGGGAGGCCTAACTTTAGGTGTGCAGAAATGGAACGGCTTGGACCAAGACCCCTTGTTCAAATACCACGGCGCCATCTCCGCCGAAAGCTTAGGCGAGTTTTCGCTTTTTGCGCAAGCGGGCTACCACCTGAAGGGGAGCGCCCTGCGCAACCAGAATTTTTTTGATTTAAACGGCAACACCATTCGCCTGTCTGCACAGGAGTTTATTTTTAAAAATATCTCGGTGGTGCTTGGTGGCAAACGCAAATACGACCTCTCTGAGACCATGAAGGGTTACTACCTTTTCGGGTTGCGGGGCGACTACACGTTGGGCACCAACCTTGACGATTACAAATCGGCAAATGAGTTTAACGGCGGCCTGTTTTACCCTGACAATGGTTTTGTGCGGAAGTGGAACTACGGCGTCACGCTGGGCGGCGGTTTTGAATTCGGTCTGGGCGAACTGGTGGGGGCATTAATAGAAATTACCATCAACCCCGATTTTTCGTACCAGTACAAACAGCCCGCCATCCCGAACGTGCGTGACCCCTACACGGGCCAGAACCGCACCATTCAGGAGCGCACCATTCGAAATGTTACATTTGAAATCACCGCAGGTTTTCGCCTGCTTCGCATCGTCGAATACATTGACTGATGAGGATTTGAGGATTTGAGGATTCGAGGATTTGGACAGCTCAAATCCTCGAATCCTCAAATCTTCGAATCCTCAAATCCTCACCCTCATGGCTTCACGTAGCAAACAGCAAATTGATTGGATCATCCTCTCCATCTATCTGGCGCTGGTATTTATCGGCTGGACCATGATTTACACGGTGGGCTACGGGAAGGGCTATGAGGGCAATTTTTTTGAGTTCCTTAAAAACCCAGTCGGCAAGCAGCTCATCTGGGTGGTAATGGCATTGGTGGTGATGTTTCTGGCGTATTTGATTGATGGCAAATTTTGGCGAACATTTGCCAATATCATCTACATCGCCTGCATGGTGCTACTGGGTTTGGTGCTGGTGCTTGGCAAGGAAATCAACGGAGCAACAGCTTGGTTCGACTTCGGGGGAGGGGTAACAATTCAGCCATCAGAATTTGCAAAGTTCGGCACCATCATCGCACTGGCCAGTTATTTGGGCGCTTACGCAAACAATCTCAAATCCCTCAAATCCCAGCTTTACGCATTTTCCTTTTTCTTGGTGCCAATGGCCTTGTTGCTACTCCAACCCGACGCAGGTTCAGCACTGGTGTTCCTTTCGCTGCAACTGGTATTGTTCCGGGAAGGGCTTCCAGGTATTATCTTGGCGGTAGAAGTTTGTGCGGGCGCTGTGCTAGTGGCAGGGCTTGTAACACCACCCGTGCAATTGATAATGGTACTTGCAGCCATTGGTGTATTTGTTCTGGTGTGGAACACCAAGAAACGGCCTTATTGGTTTTCCGCCTTCGTTATTTTGGCGACAGCAGGCATCATTGGTGTTCAATACGATGAGGCTATGCTAGTATTGGCGGGGGCATTGTGCATCCTTTTCGGCCTGGGCATTTACCAATGGCTGAAGAAAAACCGTCGCCAAGCTACACTTGTGCTCGGAGTGTTCATCATTGCCAGCGCACTTGGCTCGGTAGCCAATATTGGCTTCAACACTTTGCCACGTCACCAGCAAGAGCGCATCCTCGTTTGGCTAAAGCCCGCCGAAGCCGACCCCCAGGGCGCCGCCTACAACCTCAACCACTCAAAAATGGCCATTGCTTCTGGTGGCCTCACGGGCAAGGGATTCTTGGAGGGAACCTTCACCCAGGGGAATTTTGTGCCGGAGCAAACCACCGACTTCATCTTTTGCGCCGTTGGCGAGGAGCAGGGGTTTATCGGGGTCATTTTCATCATCTCCCTTTATATCGGCCTGATGATGCGCATCGTTTTCCTGGCAGAGCGGCAGCGTACCGACTTCAACCGGCTTTATGCCTATGGCGTGGCCAGTGTGCTGTTCCTGCACTTCTTCATCAATATCGGCATGACAATGGGTCTGATGCCCATTATTGGCATTCCGTTGCCCTTCCTCAGCAAGGGCGGCTCCAGCCTCCTTGCCTTTTCCATCATGATTGGTGTGCTGCTGAAATTGGATGCAGAAAAATAGGGGATTTCAGGTTTCAGAGGGGTTTCAGGTTTAAGGGTCGCCCAGTTGGGAAGTTCAGGGTTCGGGTTCATGAACAAGTGGGTCATTTGTACTTTATGCCTTTCATTTCACATTCTTTGAGGTATTTTATCAGGCCAAAATCTGCTTTGCTAACTCTTTCTGCAAGGTTGAAAAGTTCCTGAAATTCTTCTTTCGTAACATGCCCAACATCTAGTGCTCGATACGCTTGGGAACGAACTTCACCTACGGAACCCTTGGAAATGCTGATAAAATTGATAAACTCTTTTGTGCCATCCCGTTCGTACCCCTCAGCAATATTGTCCATCGAAGAACCAGCTGCATCTCGAATTTGGTTTCTAAAACCAAAGTCTTTCGCAAACTCACCCTTGCTGGTAACTTTATAAACGACTTTGCAAAGTTCCCGAGCCAGTTGCCATGCTTCAATGTCTTCAAACCGTTTGAATGTAGCCATAGTATCACTTATGTTTGGATACCCACTGCACTTCCCTTGGGCCTCCCTTAAACCTTAAACCTATTTGAAACCTGAAACCGTTTACGGCTTCGGCGCCGGATCCGGAAACGAGGCATACATATTCGTCACCCGGTCGTCCTTTTCCCAGGCTTTGATACTGTCAATGATTTTCACAAGTTCGGCGTCCTTGGCTTTCATATCGGCCAGTTTGGTGGCGTCGCTTTCCGATTCGATTTTTCCTGCCACGGTAGCGTGGAGTTCGTTGATGCTTTTGGTAACCATGAATCGCATCCAAAACATATTGGCTTCGCTCATCGCAATGCTTTTGATATTGTTGGCAGTGCGCAGCATGGCGGCGGCATCCCCATTTTGGGCAAGTTTGACATAGTTTTGAACAAAGCCGACTTTGTTGAAGCCGGTCACTTTGTTGAATTTTTCTTCAAAAAAACCAAGTCGCTGCGGGTCGCCAGCTTCGTTGTACAGGCCTGCCAGAGCGAGGATGATGCCTTCATCGTCGTCTTTTTCCAGCTTCTTGGCGGTGGCCAATGCAGCCTCTTTGTCCAGTGCGAGCAGGGTTTCGAGTGCTGCCGACACCACCTTGATGGCCGGGTCGTTTTCCACGGCACGGGCGGCCAGCGGCGCCCATTTTTTATCTTCTGTGCCAGCCAACTTGCGGATGGCCGACTCCCGCACATCGGAGTTCGGGTCTTTTTCCGCCAGCTTCGCAATTTGCGCGGTGTTCTTGTCATCCAGTACTTCATTCTCGATGGCAAAGAGGCGGAACAGCCAGAACTTGTCGTTCAGTGCTTTCTTCACCACCGCTTTTGCTTCTGGCGTGTCGCTGTCCACAATTTGCCCCAGTGCCTTGATGCGGTGCACAAAGTTGGGCGCATTTTCATACTGAAAAATGTACTCGTCCAAGCTTTTTTCGTCGTTGATATCAGCCAGCAAAACACCGTCACCATCAAATACGATGAGGTCTGGGTCTGTGTCGGAAGGAATCCGGAAGGTCTGCGTGCGCTGGTCAATCTGCACGTTTTGGCGTGTCTTCTTGCCATCGGCATAAACATCAATGGCGACTGGCAGCACGAACACACCGGGCATTTCCTTGGCATCCTGCGTTTGTTCCACCATCACGATGGCCTCTTTGGTCTCGTCGTCATAGTCGTACTCTACATTCAGGGTTGGTTGGCCTTTATCAAAAAACCATTGGTTGAAAAACCAGTTGAGGTCTTCGCCAGTCACGTCCTCGAAGGCGAGGCGCAGCTCATCGGCCTCCACTTCCGTCAGGGCATTTCTCTTCAAATACGTTTGCAGAGCAGTAAAAAAAGCATCGTCGCCCACGTAGTTACGGAGCATGTGGAGTATCAGGCCGCCCTTGTTATAACTGTGTGGGTCGAACATGTCCTCTTTGTTGGCGTAGCCAAAATCAATGAGTGGGTGGATGCCCTGTGCCGCTGACTGCATGTAGCCGTTCAACTCTTGAAGACGGTGAAAGTCGGCCTCGTCCTTGCCGTGTTTTTGCTCCATCCATAGGTACTCGGAGTAGTTGGCGAAGCCCTCGTTCAGCGTGAGGTTCGACCAGCTTTCGCAGGTCACGTAGTCGCCAAACCAATGATGGAACATCTCGTGCGCAACGATGGACTCGTTCTGGCGGTTGTCAATCAGCTCCCGGGCTGTGCCCTGCATGAATTCACCGAAAACAACTGCAGTCGTATTTTCCATGGCGCCGCTCACGTAATCCCTGACCACCACTTGCGAGAATTTTTGCCAAGGGTAGCTCACACCCAATTTATCCGAAAAAAACTGGAGCATCTCCGGCGTGTAGGGGAAGATATCACGGGCATATTTTTCAAATTTCGGCTCCACGTAGTAGTCCACGGACTTTCCGTTCCAAGTGTCTTTCACCACAGCGAACTCGCCCACGGCGATCATTACAAGGTAAGGCGCATGAGGCATGTCCATTTTCCAGCTGTCAGTGCGGGTGCCGTCGGTGTTTTTTTTCGAGGAAACGAGGATGCCGTTCGAGAGCGTCTTGAAGCGGTCTTCAACAGTGAGCGTGATTTCATCGGTGGCCCGTTCGTTGGGTTTGTCAATGGTAGGGAACCAGCGGGAGTTGTTCTCGGTCTCACCCTGCGTCCATATTTGTTGGGGCTTGTCGCCATCCTCGCCACGTGGGTTGATAAAAAACAGGCCTTTGTCAGAAGTGATAGCGGCACTGCCGCCAGAGGCAGCAGGTGTGGCCGTGTAGTCAATGAAAAGCTTGTACTCCTGGTTCCGGTTGTAGGTTTTGCCGAGGTGGATAGTCACCTTGCTACTGTCGTAGTCGTACTTGAGCTGCTCGTTGCTGCCCTCGAAATTAATTTTGTGAAACTGGAAGCCTTTAGCATCGAGCACCACCTTGTCGGTTGGATAAAAATAGGGCTTCAAAGTGAGCGTGGCTTTTCCAATTACTTGCTCCTTGGTCCAGTCGAAGTGCAGGTCGAGCTTTGTGTGAAGCAGATCACTTTCCCGCTTGGCACTGGGGTTGTAGGTAGGCAGGATGAGGTCTGCAGACGAGTCCATTCCTTCCAAGGAAATGGGGTCGCCTTCGTACTCCGATGGAGCGGTGACGGTGAGGGTGTCAAGGTCAACGTACTCGGTTTCCGGCAGCATGATGGCCGAATATTTCTTTGGCGAACAGCTCCAAAGCAGGAATATCGCCAGCAACAAGAACAAGGATTTTTTCATTGAAAATTTTTCTGTGAGGATTGAAAATATCGCCGTGAGAGTCACCGAGGGCGGCTATTAAAGGCGGGCAAAGATAAAAGAAAAGGGACTGATGAACGATCAATTTGAGTTGAAGTTTGACAGCCACACTACCTAACATTAGGTATCGCTCCCCAATTTTTTGCTATTTTGACAAAAGTCACCTACGTTCTTAGCTGCCTACCCTACATTTGTTTGTCTAAAATAAATCTAAATAGCGTTGAAAGCTGCGAGCCTCGTCTGAAACTCGCAACTTAAAACTCAAAACTTAGCCAAAATGGCCAATTCCGTCATCCAACTAAAAGTAGGCAATGGTGGGCGCATCACGCACTTCACCGACGACTACATCGCTGGCAAACTGATGAACATGGGCGTACTGCCTGGCAGTCGGTTGCGGGTTGTTCGCATCGCTCCGTTCAATGGCGGCTACTACCTCAAGGTGGACGGCATGACCATCGTGCTGCGCAATGACGAGGCCAGCAATATCATGACAACCGTGGACGGTGATTGAGTGAATGGGCGATTGGGTTATTCGGGAAGTGCTAAAAATAGCTCAATATCCCAATAACACAATCACCAACAACGATTCAGGACAGCGCATAAAGTATGAACACCGTAGCACTTGCTGGAAACCCGAACAGCGGCAAATCTTCTATTTTCAACCAGCTCACCGGGCTACGGCAGAAGGTAGCCAACTTCCCCGGCGTCACCGTAGAAAAAAAGTCTGGAAAACTCCAACTGCCTGATGGCGAGGAAGTTGTGCTCGTGGACTTTCCCGGCGCCTACAGTCTTTACCCCAATTCCGAAGACGAACGGGTGGTACTCAACGTGCTCGCCAACCCCAACTCCGAAAACTTCCCTGACGCCGTGGTCTATGTGGCCGATGTGACTGGCCTCGACAAGCATTTCCTGCTGTTGACCCAAATAAAAGACCTGGGGCTGCCCTGTGTACTTGCCTTGAACATGGCCGACACGGCGGAGCAGGAAGGCATCGTCGTCGACACCCAGCGGCTCTCCGAGTTTCTCCAAATGCCCGTCATCAACGTCAGTGGACGCACCGGAGCGAACATGGACATATTAAAGGAGCACATTTCCGAACTTTTGCGGCAGGAGCGCAAAAAAAGCGCCGACCCACTCTACCAGCCGGGGCCGATGGAGGAAAACACCCTGGGCCAAGTGCAGCAATTGCTAGGCATTGAAAATCCATACCGGGCATTGCTCGTCGCCCACCACGCACTGAAATTGCCGTACCTGACATCAAAGGAAAAATCGGACGTAACGCATATTTGCGAGATGGAAGGCTTCAACGGCTTGCGCCTGCAAATCGTGGAAACGATGCGGCGCTTCGAGCTTTTTACGCCTGTTTTACAAAAAGCCATTGTAAAAAAAGCTGAAAAAACAACCCTGAGTGACCGCCTTGACGCCGTGCTCACCCATCCGACTTATGCGCCTATCATCTTTTTTGGGGTCATGTTCGTGGTGTTCCAGGCCATGTTTTCCTGGGCCTCCTACCCGATGGACTGGATTGAGATGGGCTTCGGCTGGGCTGCCGAAACGCTGAAAGCGCAACTCCCCGCTGGCTGGTTCACCGACCTGCTCACCGAGGGTATCCTCTCTGGGCTGGGCGGCATCGTGGTTTTCGTTCCGCAAATAGCCATCCTGTTCCTGCTCGTCACGCTGCTCGAAGAAGTGGGCTACATGTCCCGAGCAGTGTTCATTTTCGATAAAATAATGCAGCAATTTGGGCTGAACGGGCGAAGCGTGGTGGCGCTCGTGTCTGGTGGTGCTTGCGCAATACCGGCCATCATGTCCACCCGCACCATCAGCAACTGGAAGGAGCGGCTCATCACCATCCTCGTCACGCCGCTCATCAGTTGCTCCGCAAGGATTCCCGTTTACACCGTGCTGATTGGTTTCGTCGTGCCTCCGAAACGGGTGCTGGGACTTTTCAATGCACAGGGACTGGCCTTCATGGGATTGTACATGATGGGCATCGTGGCGGCACTCGGCTCGGCTTGGGTACTCAAAAAACTACTGAAATCGAGCGAGCCATCGTGGCTGATGATGCAGTTGCCGCCTTACCGCCTGCCCGTTTGGCGGAACGTCGGGATTACGATTTGGGAAAAAACATCGGCCTTCGTACTGGGGGCGGGCAAGGTCATTTTGGTGGCAAGCGTCATACTTTGGGGCTTGGCGAGCTATGGGCCTTCGGCCAAAATGGAGGCTGCGAAGACGGAGGCTACGCTCGTTGCGCAGCAAAAAAACCTCGACGAAACGGCCACGGGCAACCTCGTGGCGAGCTACGAAATCGAGGCGAGCTTCGCCGGGCACCTTGGCAAGTTCATCGAGCCAGTGATTCGCCCACTGGGCTTTGATTGGAAAATCGGCATTGCACTCATCACCTCGTTTGCCGCACGGGAAGTTTTCGTCGCCACGATGGCCACCATCTACAGCATCGGCAGTACCGACGACGAAGGCACCATCCACAACCGCCTCGCCCAAGCCCACAACCCGGAGACCGGGGAAAAGGTTTACACCGCAGCCACGTCTGCTTCCCTCTTGGTTTTTTATGTTTTTGCGCTGCAATGCATGAGCACACTGGCTGTGGTACGCCGGGAGACGGGCACTTGGAAATGGCCGCTGGTGCAGTTCGGATTCATGGGCCTATTGGCTTATTTCGGCAGTTGGATAGCGTTTCAATTGTTAAGTTAACCCGGTGCTGAGTGCCGTTTTTGGAAAAAAAAAACCGCTCGGGCTGCTTAAACTTTACAAGGAATCCTTACTTTCGTCATCTATGTTGTATCTTTGCAACACATTCGTTCGCTAAGAAGTACTGCACACAAAAGTTCGCTGGTCTATGACTTATAACAGCATCTTGGATGCGATTGGGCGCACACCGCTCATTCGTCTCAACCGAATCACCCAGACCATTGCTCCCACTGTTTATGTAAAATGTGAAGGTTTCAACCCTGGCCAATCAGCCAAGGATCGCATTGCCTTGCACATGATTGAAGAAGCCGAGCGCACCGGTAGGTTGCACCCCGGTGGCACGCTCATTGAAGCTACCAGTGGCAACACAGGCTTCAGTCTTGCCATGTGTGCCGCTGTGAAGGGGTACAAATGTGTACTGACGCTCACCAGCAAAGTTTCGAGGGAGAAAATTGACTGCCTACAAGCCATGGGCGCCGAGGTCATTATTTGCCCGAAAGAGGCAAAGCCCGAGGACCCTCGCTCCTACTACAAGGTGGCCGAGCGCAAGGCACGGGAAATCCCCAACTCGTTGTACATCAACCAGAATTTCAATACGGAGAACGCTCGTGCGCACTACCTGACCACTGGTCCCGAATTGTGGGAGCAGACCGAGGGTAAAATCACGGCACTCATTGCCAGTGCTGGCACAGGCGGCACTTTGAGTGGCACGGCGCAGTACCTTAAGGAGCAAAACCCGAATATCCGTGTCATCGGTGTGGACGCTTACGGCTCTGCCTTGCAGAAGTACCACGAAACCGGGGAATACGACACCCGTGAAATTTACAGCTACGAAATAGAGGGTACTGGCAAGAACATCATCCCTGCCAACTGCAATTTTGAGCTAATTGACAAATTCGTAAAAGTGACCGACCGGGAAAGCGCCCTCCGCACCCGTGAACTGGCGCTGATGGAAGGCATTTTCGCTGGCTACTCCAGCGGGGCAGGCATTCAGGCGCTGCTGCAAATACAGCACGAGTTCACAAAAGATGACGTGGTGGTACTCATCCTGCCCGACCACGGCGCCAAGTACCTCGGCAAGGTCTTCAATGACCAGTGGATGGAATCCAAGGGCTTCCTAACCGATGTTTACGAAGAAATGGAAGAGCCGCTGCCACTGCCAGCATTTATTTCAAGTATTTGACAATCAATATTTTAGCATAAAAAAGCCGCTTCGGATTCTGTATCTCGAAGCGGCTTTTTAGTTGGAACAACGGGACTTTGTTACCCAATCAAATGCTGCTCAATCCCCGCCCCCTCACTGGGTTCTTCGTTCAGCTTGGTCATATCGGCGAAGGCAGCGTAAATCATGCAATAGGCGGCTGGGAGGGTTGCCAAGATGCCGACGCACAATAGCAAAATGCCGCCGACCATGATTAGCCCAACCACAAACGTAAAGAGGAAGTACATGAGCCAATGCTTGGTCAACAGCCTTCGGCTGGCTTCCATGGCATCCCAAAATTCCAGCTTGAAAAAGGCAATGAAAAGGAAGGTCCAGGCATAGGCGATACTCAAAAACGTAGCTGGCAGCAACAACAGAAAGGACCAAAACGGCGGAAAATCTGGGAAACCTGGCGGCGGCGTACCGGGGTTTTGCACCACTTCCATGTACCATTCCACCCATCCCGATTTATAGATTAGGTAACCGAAGGGTATCAAACAGACACCGATGATAAGTCCCATGACCAAGGCAGCCAGGGCCAGCTGTACCGTGAAGTCAAACCCCTTGAAAAAAGTAGCAAAATCGGGGCGTTCTCCTCGGGCCAACTTATTTGCAAAAAGGTACATGCCTACCGTGAGGGCGGGAGAGACCACCAATTGATTGGCAAAACTGCCAACAATCGGGATTAGGCCGATAACACTGACGAGAATCAAAAAAATGACCGCAAAGCCAATGAAACTGCCCATGTCCTTCTGAAATATCTCGAAACCACGGCTGATGTAGTCGCCAAACTTGAACTCACTTGGTTCGCTGAGAATTCTTTCAATCCTTGCTTTTGGTTCTTCTGACATGTTTGTATTTGTTTTGGTGAAAAATCTGCAGCCAAAAGTAGGTCAAGGGTTTTGAAAATCAAAAGTTGCTTTGCAAACAGGTATTTTTTCCAATCACAGTTTTGCACCAATGCTGCTTAACTTTGCGACCTGATTAAAAAACCCAACATGATTCAAAGCGACATACTCGTCCTTGGTTCCGGCATTGCCGGGCTCACATTTGCCCTCAAAATAGCAAAAGAGCGGCCCGACCTCAAGGTGACCGTGCTCACCAAAACCAACGAAACCGAAAGCAATACCCGCTACGCCCAAGGCGGCGTGGCTGCCGTTTGGGACTTCAAAACGGACAGCTACCAGAAGCATATCGAAGACACGCTCATCGCTGGTGACGGGCTTTGCGACCCTAAAATCGTGGAAATCGTGGTGAAGGAAGGCCCGGAGCGGGTACAGGAAATCATTGACTGGGGCGCCCGTTTTGACAAAAACAAAACCGAAAACTACGACCTCGCCAAAGAAGGTGGCCACAGCGAAAACCGCATCCTGCACTACAAAGACCTCACCGGCTGGGAAATGCAGCGAACCCTCAGCGAGCAAGCCGACTTATCGCCCAACATCACCGTTTTGGAGCACTACTTCGCCATTGACGTCATCACGCAGCACCACCTCGGCCACACCGTGACCCGGGTGACGCCCGACATCGAGTGTTACGGCGCCTACGCCCTGAACAAGCAGACCGGCGAAATGGAGACGCTGCTGGCCAAGGTGACGGTGCTGGCCACGGGCGGCGCTGGCCAAGTTTACCGCAACACCACCAACCCCGTTATCGCCAGCGGCGACGGCATGGCGATGGTGTATCGGGCGAAGGGCCGCATCCAGAACATGGAGTTCGTACAGTTCCACCCGACGGCGTTGTACAATCCGGCGGGTGACAATCCAGCTTTCCTCGTCTCGGAAGCGGTGCGAGGTTTTGGGGCAGTTTTGAAGACGCCACAGGGCGAGGAGTTCATGAAAAAATACGACGAGCGGGGCAGCCTCGCCCCCCGTGACATCGTGGCGAGGGCCATTGACCGGGAGATGAAAATACAGGGTGCAGAGTACATGTGCCTCGATTGCCGCCACCTCGACAAGGAGGGTTTCGTGGCGCATTTCCCCACCATTTACGAAAAGTGCCTGAGCATCGGCATTGACCCGATGAAGGACATGATACCCGTGACGCCCGCTTGCCACTACATGTGTGGCGGTATCCACACCGACGAAATGGGGCGAACCAGCATCCAGCGACTCTACGCCGCTGGGGAGTGTACTTGCACGGGCCTCCACGGCGCCAACCGCCTCGCCTCCAACTCCCTGCTGGAAGCAATGGTATTTGCCCACCGCATCTACCTCGAAGTGCGGGAGAAAATTGACGGCATCGCCATGCCAAGCGCCGCCATCCCCGACTGGAACGCACAGGGAACGATGGACCCACAGGAGTTGATTTTGATTACCCAAAGCATCAAGGAACTGAAAGATGTGATGAGCTATTACGTCGGCATTGTGCGCAGCAACGAACGCCTCAAACGGGCCAGCGACCGCCTCTACCTGCTGTACAAAGAGACAGAGGAACTGTACAACAAAACCACCATTTCCCCGCAACTTTGTGAGCTTCGCAACCTCATCACCATCGCCTACCTCATCACCCGCTCGGCAGCCATGCGGCGGGAAAGCCGGGGGCTGCATTTCACCACCGATTTCCCGGAGGAGCTTGATTTTATTGATTTAATGCTTCTTTGAAGAGGGTGAGAGCGGTGAGAGGGTGAGCGGTGGCAATTGTTTGATTTTGAAAACCATTTTTACCAAAAATGAAGAAACTAAAACTGCTCGTATTCCTTGTTTTTTTGGGAATAAAATGTTCGCTTGCGCAAACGGGCGAGCTGCCTTCCCTCGAAGATTTTTTACAAAAAAACAGCCATGCCACGCAGGTTTCGACCGAGGGGCTTCACTATTTGGTGACCCAAAAGGGCAACGGTCCAGTTCCTGTCAGTGGTGATTACGTGCTGCTCAGTTACCGGGCCATGCTGCTCGACAGCACCGTGTTCGACGAGTCGGAAGTGGACAACCCGCTGGTGTTCCAGGTGGGCAACCACGAGGTCATCAAGGGCCTCGACCATGGGGTGCAGTTGTTGAAAAAAGGGAGTACGGCAACGCTGTTCGTGCCAGCAACATTGGGCTACCAACAGTACGGCGTGCAGGGTTCTGTGCCACCGGATGCTGGGCTTATTTACGAAGTGAAATTGCTGGATGTGATGAATTTTGACCAGTACGACCAGTACATGCGAGCGTTGGAGGAGCGGGAACGGCTGGCCTACGAGCAGCACAGAATAGCCCAATTTCAAAAGGATTTACAATCAATTGAAGCGTATGCTTCTGCCCATAACCTAATCGTCAGGCGCACCAATTCGGGCCTCAGCTATGGCCTCACGAAGCTGGGGAAGGGCGCCACTCCGAAGCCTGGGGGCCAAGTCAAGGTCGCCTACCAGGGCTTTTTGCTGGATGACACCGTTTTTGACCAATCGGAAAAATTCGAGTTCACGCTCGGCGCTGCCAAGGTCATCGAAGGCTGGGAGGAGGGCTTGCAATTCTTCGCTCCCGGCGGTGAAGGCTGGCTGCTGGTTCCTTCCAAATTAGCTTACGGGCCAATCCCCGTGGGCAAGGTTCCCGCCAACAGCGTGCTGGTTTTTAAGATAAAAATGTTGAAAAATTGAGCTTTCTGAACAGGCATAATGGTTAAACCCAAACCCAAAAGCTGACTTGCATGCCCAAAAGCAACGTTGGAGGATATTTCGTAAGTTTGCCCAATAAAATCACAAGACATGGCCGAAGAATTTGCCAATAAAATAAAGCGCCTCGAACTCGAAAACTTCACCTGCTTCGGCAAGGTGGCGATGGATTTTTCGCCGGGCATCAACGTCATCATCGGGGAGAATGGTACGGGGAAGACGCATTTGTTGAAGGTGTTGTATGGGATGTCTTCGGAAGCATATATAAATTCAACAGTTTTTGAAAGCCTATTTAAAGTATTCTCTAGTTCTGAATTAGTGAAAAATGGCAGTGACAAATCCAAAATAGTTTTAACTCACAAGAACAAACTCTTTCCCCCCAAAGTGATTTTAAAAAATCCTGTAAAAGGAGCATTTGTAGCCGAGCCACCAGCTATTTATAAGAATTTTGATAGGCTTTTTGTGCCAACTATGGAGATATTATCGTGGTTTAAAGGCTTTATACCTTCTTACGAAAATAGAGAAAGCTATATTGATGAAACATATTACTACTTGGCGAAAGCAATTGATCCACTTCCTTTAAAGGGAAGTGCATTAGAAAAACAAGAACCCTTGATGTCGGAACTGCAAGAGGCAATTAATGGAAAGGTAATAAGAAGAGGAAATGACTTTTTTATTGAATTTATAGATGAGGGCAAAGCATTTCCTGTGCAAACTGTCGCCACCGGCATTAACAAACTCGCCCAGCTCATCTACCTCATCATGAACGGCTCGCTCACCAAGGACACCATTCTTTTCTGGGACGAGCCGGAGGCGAACCTGAACCCGAAGTACATTCTCGTCGTGTCAAAATTCCTGCAAACACTGGCCAAGGCGGGCTGCCAAATCTTCGTGGCCACGCACGATTACCTGCTGCCTTACGATTTGTCGCTTTCAAAAGAATACCAAGACGTGGAGGGAGATGTGCCTGAAATGAAGTTCTTTTCCCTGTTCAAAGGCGAAAACGGGACGGAAGTGGAAGAAGGTGCTACCATGCCCGACTTGCACCATGATTCCATTCACGAGGGACTTTCTCAGCACAACAATCGGGAAGATATTCTTTTCAGAAAATCACTCAACCCGCAGGTATGACGTTTCCCCCAGAAAGCGGCCTTTTGTTTGAGTTCAGCGATGCCCATTGGTCGCAGCTATTGTTTTTTGACAAAACCAAGGATTTCCAAAATGCCCAGGAGGCATTGCCCGGCACCAAAGGGGTTGATTTTACTGGCATTTTGACCGATAGTGCTCTTGTTTTCATGGAGGTGAAAAATTTCAGGGGATACCGCATTGAAAACAAACCCCGCATTGAGAATGGAGAAGACCCCTTATGGCTGGAAGTCGCACAGAAAATGCGGGACGCTGTTGCCGTTACTATTGGCGGAGCGAGAAATTCAGCGCATTTGAAAGACACCTGGAGCAGCTATCTCGAATATTTAAGGAATGAAAACAAGGCCGTCCAGTTTATTTTATGGCTGGAACAAGACCTGCCTCCCGTTGAATACAAGGCAAAACGGAAATGGGAAAAAACGGAAATAGACCTTCGGCGTGACTTAAAAAGAAGCCTTCGTTGGCTGACCACCAAAGTGGACGTAGCAAGTATTCAGAACAACCCATTCCCACAAGCCCTTACCGTCACATTTCAATAGTCGAAAACTCGACAATTCATCCAATCCATTCCACAATTCATCGGAAACAGTTCGGACTACAAGTTGCTGACGCCCATTTTTGCGACATCAAAAAATCTTTTCAAAAATCAGCGTCATGAAAATCACCCGACTGTTAACAATCACATTTGCATTACTGCTTTTTGCAGCGTTTGGCTTCGCCCAAAATCCCACCCAAACCATCCGTGGCAGCGTCCTCGACCAGCAATCCGAGGTGCCACTCATCGGCGTCACCGTGGAACTGCTGGATGCACCGGAAGCAACCGGCACCGTGACCGAACCCGACGGGTCGTTTGCCCTCGAAAACGTACCAGTGGGCAGGCAGGCCCTGCGTTTCAGCTACATCGGCTACGAGGGGGTGATCATCCCAAACGTGGTGGTGACGGCGGGCAAAGAGGTTGTTTTGGAGGTAAAAATGGCCGAGTCATACCTGCAACTGAACGAAGTCGTCGTGACGGCGCAGGTGGACAAGGACAAGGCCGGCAACGAACTGGCCACCATCAGCGCCCGGCAGTTTTCGCTGGAGGAGGTCACCCGCTACTCGGGTGCCCGCAACGATGCCGCCCGCATGGCTGCCAACTTCGCTGGGGTAAACATCGCCGATGACAGTCGGAACGACATCGTCATCCGGGGCAACTCACCGACGGGTCTGCTCTGGCGCTTGGACGGTGTGGCCATTCCGAATCCGAACCATTATTCCACCCTGGGCACCACGGGCGGCCCAGTGAGCGCCCTGAATACGAACTTGCTGAAAAATAGCGATTTTCTAACGTCCGCTTTTCCGGCGGAATACGGCAACGCGCTGTCGGGTGTGTTCGACATCGCATTGCGGAGCGGCAACAAAGAAAACCACGAGTACACGTTCCAGTTGGCGGCATTCAGCGGCTTGGAGGCGATGGCAGAAGGGCCGTTGGGAGGAAAAAGGCGAAAGGAAAAAGGAAAAAGTGAGGGCAACGGCGGGTCGTACCTCGTCAGTTACCGACATTCTTTTGCAGAACTGGCCGTGGAATCAGGCATCAACATCGGTACCACAGCCACGCCGAAGTACAAGGATTTGTCTTTCAAAGTGGATTTGCCCAAAACCAAATTCGGCAATTTCAGCTTGTTCGGCATCGGCGGCCTGAGCACAATTGACTTTATTGGAAAGGACTTGGCGGCGGATGATTTTTATGGGGAAACCGACCAGAACAGCTACGTGACCTCGCAGCTCGGCATCATCGGCCTGACCCACCGCCTGCTGCTGAACGAAACCACTTACCTCAAAACGACCATCGTTGCATCCAACTCCAGCAACACCTACGAGGAGGAGCAGGTACTGGCAGACCAGAGTATCCGCCAGCACTTAGCCGTGGATGATGCCGTGAACCGCTACACGATTTCAAGCCTTTTGAACAAAAAATACAACGCACGGCTAACGTTGCGCACGGGCGTTATCGGCGAGGTTTTTAACCTAAAAAACAACCTGCGTGACCGGGAAGCCCGCCCCGACTGGGTGACGCTCAGTGATTTCAACGGAAACCTTGGCCTGCTCCAGGCATACGCACAATCGCAGTACCGCCTCTCCGAAAGGTTCACGCTGAACGCTGGCCTGCACGGTCAATACTTGACTTTCAACGATACTTGGGCAGTGGAGCCGCGCTTGGCCGTCAACTACCACCTGACGCCCAGCCAAACCCTGAACCTCGGCTATGGCCTGCACAGCCAGATGCAGCCAATGCCGATGTACTTCCTGCAAGTACCGCTGCCCGATGGCAGTCAAATCCGCACGAACGAGAATATGGAATTCACCCGCAGCAACCAATTCGTGCTGGGCTACGACCTGAAAGTGGGCGGAGACTGGCGAGTCAAGGCGGAAACTTACTACCAGGCACTCGGAAACGTGCCTGTGGAGAGCACCTCCGGCAGCTTTTCGATGCTGAACGTGGGTGCCGATTTCGGTTTTCCAGAGGAGCAATTTTTGGTAAATAAAGGCACTGGCAATAACTACGGTGCCGAACTGACAATCGAGAAGTTTTTCAGTCGTGGCTACTACGTGCTGGTGACTGGCTCCGTGTTCGACAGCAAATACAAGGGCAGCGACGGCGTGGAGCGAAACACGGCTTTCAACAACAAGTACACTTTAAATTTCCTTGCGGGAAAAGAGGTGAAAATCGGCAAGGACAAGCGCAATGCGCTGACTTTTGACACCAAATTCACTACGGCTGGCGGGCGTTATTTGACGCCGATTGACCTAGCGGCGAGCATTGCCGAAGGCAGGCAAGTGTTCCAAGAAGACAAGGCTTACAGCGAGCGGATTGACCCGTACCTGCGCTGGGACGTAAAATTTGGCTACCGCCTCAACAGCAAGAAACGCAAACTGTCTCAACAGTTTTTCCTCGATTTCCAAAATGTGACGAACCACGAAAACGTGTTCACCTACCGCTTCAACCGCCAAAAAGGCGAGGTACAGCAGGTGAACCAGATTGGTTTCTTCCCGGATGTGTTGTGGAGAGTCCAGTTTTAAGAGAGTGAGAGAGTGATCGGGTGAGAGATGTGAGCGAGTGAGCAACGTGGCTCACATCTCTCACCTGCTCACCCGATTACCCGCTAGTCCCTGGAAGAGAAGGAGGAGGCCCCGATAATCTGGTCATACCTGCCACCGAAGGGGCGGTAGTACACCAAAATCGTGTAGTAATTGTCGGCCTCGTGCCAGTTGCCCTCTGTTTCCTCAAAGTCAAGTTCGGTTTTGCCATGCGGCAATGCGGCATACACGTACTCGTAGTAGCCCTGCTTGAGGTTGAGCTTGGCAATGAAGCAGTTGGTGGCAGGATTGAAGGTCATTTTGAACTCCGGCTTTAATTGCCAGTCGGTCAAGCCGCCGAATACGTAAATATCCTGGTCGGGCATCTCGCCGACGCTGTAGAGCTGTACCATTACATCCAAGTACTCACTCTGGAGGCTGTGAAGGTCGTCGGCAAAATTGTCGGTTCCGTAAATCTCACTTTCCCGGGCATCGGCATCCGCCCGTCGCTGGTTGAGGAGCGCCTGGCGCTCGTTTCTTAACCGTAATTGTTCTTCAAAGCCTGTGGCTTGTTGCAATTGGCGCTGGTATTGTTCTTCCTCCAACGGTGAAAGCTGTGTGACAAAATCACCGGCAGAGAACCTGCTGTTTGTGTTGTAATTGATGCGGCCCCGCTCGTCGGTGTTTTCGATGACGTAATTTCCGTTGATGTCCCGCCAGTCAAAATAGGGCATTTCGCCCCGCTTGAGGTCTTTTTCCAGTATCGAAACATATTTCCCATCGGTGTCTTTCCCCATGGAAATGATGCGGGGATCGGGGTATCGGATGCCCCGCACGTCAATGTAGCGAAACTCTTTACCTGCCGGAAAAATGATTTTATCCTGATAGTCAAAAACCTCCTGCCCCTGTCGGCTATAAAGGGGTTTCAGGCCAGCGATGGCGTTGTCCCAACGTCCGTTTTGGAGCACCACGGCACTGAGTTCCTGTTGCGGGTTTCGGATGTCAAAGCTCTCGTGACTGACCGTGAAATCAATCTCCTGGTGCGTTTTGATTTTATCTACCCAAGCCGGACGGACGGCCCTGCCGAACACATTTACCATGTTGTCCACCACCATGAAGCGACGGGTGAGCACCAGGCGCTTTTCGTCTTCATCTTCGTAAACTTTGAGGAGGTAATTGCCGCTAATCCTGAATTGCATGTCCCGGTTGGGCAACGAAAGCCAGTAGTGCGTGTATTTTGAAAACACTTTGAAGGAGTAATCATAATCCCGGATTTGCCCTTCCGAAAAGCCCTCGATATAATCGAACTCGTTGATGCCGGAGGAGGGGTTCCAGTTGGCATCGCAGTGCTGTACGGAGTACACGAAATCCTTGGCATCTGGCTCCATTTCATCAAAACTGAGGAGCAGGGTATTTCCGCCGTTCAGGTCAATGATGGGCATACTGGTCATCAGCCCGTTCACGTGAAACTTGACGGACTTGATGTTTTCAGCATAAATATAATCGTAGTAAACAAGACCCTCATCCTGCGAAAAAGCAAGAATTGGCAGTAAAAGCGCCAGTAGTGGAAGTATTTTTTTCATTTGAAAAGGCATTGAATCAACAGCAAAAGTGCAGTTTGGGAGTGCAAACTTGTCGTAATTCTACAACGAATCACCAAGTTTAGCGAACCTTTGCAGCGCTTTAACGAAAAGCGGCATTAGAGCTTGTCTGAGATTAAGAAAAATGGCAAAACCCGACAACGACATTTTGGACCATGAAAAACCAGCGCCCAAGCCCATGAGCTTGGCGGGCAAGGCGGGGATTTTCACCTTGAGCCGGGCAGTCACCATCATCACGCAAATGCTGGCGGGGGTGGTGCTGGCACATGTACTTTCCAAAGAAGATAACGCCGTCGTGTCGTACCTGGTGCTCACGCTCTACACCACGGCGCTTGCCTTCGGCCAGCTTGGCCTACCCGACAGCGTGTTTTTTTTCTTCGAAAAAATGCCGCCCAACAGCCGGAAGGCATTCACGCTGCTGCTCTCCAAAACCCTTTTTTACTTGGCATTCGGTGCTGCCGTGATTATGCTAACGGTCGGATGGCTGGGCGCTACAAGAGAAGGCTTCGGCGAGGTGCGCACCCTCGTCTGGGTGATGGCGGCCATGCTCCTGCTGGAGCTTCCGACCATGCCCCTGCCCAATGTCCTCATCGCCACCGACCGCACCAAGGCAGCGGCCTGGTTCAATATTTTCACGGGCATGGCGCAGTTCATGGCCATGACCATCCCGCTGCTGCTGCCCAATCCGGTGGCGGCCATTCCGATTGGATTGCTGATTTACAGCAGTTTGAAGTTTGGCGTCAGTACCACTATTTTTCAAAAAATATTCAAGCACGAACCGATTGCTGCTTTGCCGGAAGGCACGATGAAGGAGGTTTTGCACTACTCCATCCCACTTAGCCTCGCCCAGATTTTCTGGGTGCTGAACAAGATGGTGGATAAACAGGTGGTGCAATGGTTGCTTCCTAGCACTGTTTTCGCCGTTTACAACTCCGGTGCTATCGAAATCCCCATCATCCCGACCATCGCCTACACGGTGTCGGCGGTGATGATGACCCAACTCGTCGGCCACCACCTGCGGGGCGAACGAGCGGAACTGCTGGGGCTTTGGTACAAAAGCATACACAAAGTTTCGGTCATCGTACTGCCACTGGTGATGATATTTTTGGTAGCGGCTGAGGAGTTTATCGCCCTTTTGCTGCCTCCCGATTACGCCGATGCTGTCATTCCATTCCGCATTTACACCTTCATACTCTTGCAGCGGGTGGCCTCGTACAGCAACATGCAGAAAGCACTCGGGGCCACCGCACCCATCACCTATGCTGCCATTTACATGTTTTTGATAAATGCGGTGCTCTGTGTGCCGCTCGTCATGTGGTTGGGAATGGCCGGGCCGCCGTTGGCGATGCTGTTGGCCAATGTTTTTTCGTGGTGGTATGCGCTCCGCAACATCCAGCAGCTGCTGAAAATCCGCTTCCGAGAGGTATTCCCGTTCAGGTTTTACGCCAAGGCACTTGGTGTGGCGGCCCTTGCCGCTCTGCCTGTTTTGGGGTTAAAAATGGGGGTGGAATTGCCCCGCTATTTCGGTTTTTTCATCTTGACAGCTTGCTACTTGCCCATTTACCTCGTGTTGGCGAAGGCGACCGGCATTATCGAGGCGGCGGATTGGCGGCGGTTGATGAGAAAAATTAACATCTTTCACAAAATTTAGCAAAACCAGCCCTGCATTTCACAAAACCCTAACCAAACGCCTGTACCGTTTAACATTTTTGTGCCGTCCTAATTTTTGTATTCAATGGCGGCTGGCAGGAAGCTATTTTCCTGAACCGCTTCAAAAATGACGGACATGAAAACATTGCTGAAAACCACATTCCTTGCACTTTTGCTCGCTTTTGCATTTCACCTTCAGGCTCAAACTTTTTCCATCGGCCTCAAAGGCGGCGCACAATTGGCCAACGTGAAAGCGCCGGGCGTCTTTGACAAGGTATCTTTTTTGCCTGATTTCCAACCCATCGCCACCCCGAACATCGGCGTGGTTTCCGAAATAAACCTGCATCCGAACTTCTCCATCCAACCCGAACTTTCCTGGACACAGAAGGGCTTTCAGCTCAACGAAAGTTTTGATGTGAACCTGTTCGACGTACCAGTACCATTGGGTGTCACCGCCATTACGAAGTTCAACTACTTGGAGATGCCGCTGCTGGCCAAGGCAAAGTTTGGCAACTTCTACGTGCTAGCCGGCCCGACCTTCGGATACGCCCTGAACGGTAACTTAAGAACCCGTGCCGACCTTTTCATCACGGAAATCGACCTGACCAACACTGGCATTAACCTCGAAAAAGTGGGCTACGAGCGCTGGGAAGTGGGCGGCATGGCTGGTGCTGGCGTCTCCATCCCGGTCTTCAACGGCGGCGGGCAAATTTTCCTTGATGCCCGGTTCTCGCACGGCTTTACGCAGCCTTACGATATTCCCATTGTGCACGAGAAGGTGCTGCACAAAAACTTTGGCCTGAACGTCGGTTTTACCGTGCCGCTCGGTGGTCAAAAGACGACGCCACAGGCTTGACGTTTCGGGACAAAACAGCAGACATAAGAACTATTGTGGGCCAACCGGGATTTTACGCCTGGCTGGCCCGCTTTTTTTACGCCAAAGCCCCGCCCAGCTGCATCTTAGGAGATGTGCTGATTCGGTTCATCGGCTCTTGCCGAATTTCCTAATTTTGCCCAAAACCTTTTGACATGAAATACTTGAAGATAATCATTGCTTTTTCGATAACGCTACTCGCAGCCTGCGCAAGTGAGCCTTCCCGCCCTGCATCTGCACCCACGCCTGCGGGCCAAAAAGTGCAGTCTCACGGCAAGGTGAACCAAGTGCTGGTCATCGCCGACACGGCGCTGTGGAAAGGCCCAGTGGGCGATACTTTTTTCTACTACTTCAACGCTCCGTACATACTGTTGCCGCAGCCGGAACCGATTTTTGATGTGGTTCAAATGACGCCAAAACAACTGGCTTTGCAACCTTTGAAAAAGGAGTTTCGAACCATCATTTTCCTCGCCGACCTGAACGATGAGAACTCGCCCACTGCCCGCTTTGTCCGCTCCGACCTCGGCCCTGAAAAGCTCGTGGAGATTCAGAATGGAAAAGGCTTCAATGTGACCGTTGGGCAAGACAAATGGGCCATCAAACAACTTTTGTTTTACATAAACGGCTACGGTGAAGCCAAATTGGCCGAGTGTATCGCCTCCAATTTTCCGGCAATTGGCCGCAAAATCAACGAGCGGGACGAGGAGACCGTCAAGGCCACCGCCTACCAAGGCGGGGAAGATTCCAAACTGGAAGAGGACGTTTTGGCGAAGTTCAACCTGAACCTAAAAATCCCGAAAGGCTTCAAACAAGCCAAATTCGACGGCAACACCAACACGCTTTGGCTGCGCAGCGACGAACGGGAAATCATTGCCAACATCATCGTGCACAAACTGCCATACAAGGACAAATCTCAGCTAACCAAGGCTGGCCTCAAAAAAATCAGGGATGATATTTCCGGTATCGTCACCACGCAATTGCCCAATACCCGCATGCGCATCAACGATGTTGACCTGCCGCTTTTTGTGGAAAACAAAACCCTCAATAATGTTTACACCTTGCAGGCCAAAGGCGTGTGGGACATGGTGAACGACTTCAAGGGCGGTCCCTTCGTCAGCAACCTGATGCTAAATTCCAAAACCAATGAGTTGGTACTAGTGGATGGCTTCGTCTTCGCCCCCAGCAAGGACAAGCGGAACTACATGCAGGAACTGGAACTGGTGCTGGCCACGGCGAGCTTTTAGGTGGGGTCAAATTGGTGAACTGGTTGAATTAGTAGGGACGTCCCCAATTTCCTAATTCAACTAATTCCCCAATTTCCTAAAACTGCCCCGTCGAGAGCATCACCAGCGTACATGCTTCGTGCGTTTCAATGCCAGCCTCTTTTGCCCGCAGCATAAAATCAAAGTTTTCTGCTCCCGGATTGAAAATGAGCCGCTTCGGCTTCAGACCCAGCACATAATCGTAATATTCTTTTTGGTGGGAAATATTGACGTACATAGTTACAGTGTCAATATCCGTGAAAGTCGGATGGTCGGTCTCTATCTTCACACCATTCACTTCGCCTTCACTTCTGCCGATGGCCACGACCTCGTGGCCGTGTTTTTTCAAAGCGTTGATGGCTAGGTACGAGTACCGTTCTGGGTTGGTGGATGCACCGATGACGAGTGTTTTTTTCATAAAGGGTAGTTCAAAAATTGTTGAATATCAATTTGTAGCAGCAAATTTTCGGTGAAAACAAAACCATACAAGGAAAGTTTTTCCCTTCGAAAAAAGGCAGCTTATTTGTCTTTCTGCTCCGCAAACAACCCCACCAACCCCTCTTCGCTCGCCGCACAAACACCCCGCTCCGTAATCAGCCCCGTCACCAGTCGGGCAGGCGTCACATCGAAGGCATAATTGGCGGCGGGGCTGTCTTTTGGCGTCAACCGGACTTCCCGCACCTCTCCCGATTTTTCATCCAAGCCACTGATAAAATGCACTTCCCCGGCGTCCCGCTCCTCGATGGGGATATCTGGCAGCTCCCGACCTTGGTCGGGACGCAGCGACCAGTCAATGCTCGACGACGGAACGCCCACGTAAAACGGCACGCCGTTGTCCGCAGCCGCCAGTGCCTTGAGGTAGGTGCCGATTTTGTTCGCCACTTCGCCCGTGCGGGTGGTGCGGTCGGTGCCGACGATGACCATGTCCACCATGCCGTGCTGCATCAGGTGGCCGCCTGTGTTGTCAGCGATGACGGTGTGCGGTACGCCGTGCTCTGCCAGCTCGAAGGCGGTGAGCGAGGCGCCCTGGTTTCGGGGGCGGGTCTCGTCCACCCAGACGTGCACGGGGATTCCCCGGTCATGGGCAGCGTAGATGGGCGCCGTGGCCGTGCCGTGGTCAATGCAGGCGAGCCAGCCGGCGTTGCAGTGCGTTAAGATATTTACGATTGACGATTTTGGATTTACGATTGGGGGCGACTGCTGGAGTTTTCTTTGGTGGATTTCTTCGATGATTTTTAGGCCATGCTCGCCGATGGAGCGGCAGTGGGCGACGCTTTCTTCGGTGATATGATGGGCAACTACCAAGGCTAATTCTTGTTCATGCCCATTGGCCACAGGCTGGTCAATCACTTTCATAACCATGTCCACTGCATAGGCAAGATTGACTGCGGTGGGGCGGGTGGCTTTCAGCCTGGCAGCGGCTTCCCGCATTTTTTCGTCAAAATTTTGCGAAGCAGAAAACTGCAGAGCCGCCACGTACATGCCATACGCCGCTGCCGAACCAATGAGCGGTGCGCCCCGCACGTGCATGTCACGGATGGCCGCTTCGAAATCTTCCAGCGTTTTCAAGTCCTCAATGACGAAGCGGTGCGGCAGGTGGCGCTGGTCAATGATTTGTATCACACGCTCGTCGTCGGGGTGTGGCCAGATGGTGCGGTAGTGTTTGCCTTTGATGTTCATGGGCGTAAATATGGCGGTTTTTATAAAAACGGGCAGCCTCTGAACACGTTTTGGTGTACGCCGCTTTTGGCATCGCCGAAGGCGACCCGCAGCGTCATGCGGGGCGACAACCGCGTCGCCTTGGGCGATGCCAAAAGCAGCGTGTGCCGAGGCGTGGACGGGTCCCGAACGATGGTCGGGATGACAAAAACGGCGACAACCGTGGCATTAAAGCAAACAAAAAAAGGCAGCCCTAAACCGGACTGCCTCCATTTTATCGTAAAAACTAAAGATTAATAGCAGTAGTCGTTGGCGGCAATCAGCGTATCTGCCACCAGGCGGCGGGCATTTTTCACGTTCACGGGAGCGTACTTCGTGAATCGCTTGACACCCATCAGGAAGGTTTTTAGCAGGTCGCCTTCGGCAAACGAGGCGAGGGCATCACCTGCGCATTTGGCCACCCGTGTGGTTGCATCGTTGAAATAAACATGAAGCATGGCTTCGTACACCGACTGGTCGTGGGCCTTGTTCGACATGTCGGCGAGGCGCTCCACCCGCAGCAGCAATGACTCGGCGACGAAAGCGTCAATCATCATATCGGCTATGTTCATCACGATTTCTTGCTCATCTTTGATGGCGAGTTGGCCTTCCATCTGCATTTTCACGGCAGCGCCAGCGGTCATCAGCACGATTTTCTTGAAATCTTTCAATGCCTTTCTCTCCTCGGCGTATTGGCCAGTCACGCCTTCAAAAGAAGGCATGGAAGCTAGTTCCTTCTGCACTTCCCAAGCCGGGCCGACCATGTCCACCTGGCCTTTCATTGCCCGCTTGAGCAGCTGGGAAACCATGAGCATCCGGTTGATTTCGTTGGTGCCTTCGTAAATGCGGTTGATACGGGCGTCCCGGTAGGCACGTGCAGCGGAAAGCTCTTCGGAGAAGCCAAGTCCGCCGTGTATTTGCACCATTTCATCCACCACATAATCGGTCACCTCTGAGCCATACACCTTGATGATGGCGCACTCGATGGCATATTCTTCGGCAGCCTTGAGGGTGGCATCGGCATAAGTTAATCCCTGCTCCGCAAGGAATTTTTTCTTGTCATCGAGGAGGTCGGAGATGCGGTAGCAAACGCTTTCGAGGGCAAAGTTGCGGATGCACTGCTCTGCTAGCTTGTATTTGATGGCACCAAAACTGGCGATGGGCTGGCCGAACTGCTTGCGCTCGTTGGCATACTGTACGCTGGTGGCGATGGCTTTTTTGGCACCGCCCATGCACATCACGCCAAGCTTGAAGCGCCCGATGTTGAGGGCGTTGAAGGCGATGAGGTGGCCCTTGCCGATTTGGCCGAGCACGTTGGCGGTGGGCACTTTTGCGTTTTCAAAAAAAACCTGACGGGTGCTGGAGCCTTTGATGCCCATTTTTTGCTCCTCTGCGCCGAGCGTGATGCCGGGCGTGTTGGCCTCCACCACAAAGCCGGTGAACTTGTCGCCGTCAATCTGTGCGAATACGATGAACATATTGGCAAAGCCAGCATTTGAAATCCACATTTTCTGGCCGTTGAAGAGGTAGTGCTGGCCATCGGGTGTGAGGTCTGCACGGGTCTTGGCTGCGAGGGCGTCGGAACCGCTGCCAGGTTCCGTGAGGCAATAGGCGGCTTTCCATTCACCGGAGACAAGGCGAGGCAAGTATTTTTGCTTCAATTCTTCTGTTCCAAAATAAAGGATGGGCAACATACCGATGCCCGTGTGCGCTGCAATGGTGGTGGCAAAGCCGCCGCCCATGCGCCCCAGTTCCTCACTGATAAAGGTGTTGGCGTTGGTGTCGAGCAACATGCCACCATAAGCTTCGGGGATATGGCAGCCGAGCAATCCCAGTTCACCCGCTTTTTCCATCAGTTCTACTTGGTGTTCGAGCTTGTGCGCCTTTTCGCCTGCGTCTTTGGCGAAATCCTTCACCATTTGGCGGGCCATGCCTTGCTCTTCGCTGATGTCTTCGGGAATGAAAGTATCTGCTGCGGCGCTTTCCTTGATGATGAACTCGCCACCTTTGAGTTCGTTGGATTTCACAAGTGTGTCTTGCATGGTAAAATGATTTGTGACGTTTGAAAGGTTTGGCGAAAATTCGCTGACAAAATTACAACGCAATTTTTCGCTTCGCAAGGTTTGTGAAGTTTATTTAAGCGAATTTTCGCTAAAATAAATTCAATTCAGGGCTTGTATCGAAAATTTTAACGCTTACCAATTCGAATCAAAGGACTTTGCCGGAATACATTCACCCACCTACCATCGCCTCATCCTCAAATGTTAAAGTTTTGCCCTATGCTTGCAAGCTGAAAATATCTTTCTAACTTGCCTCCCAAATCTTGTATAAAACTTACCCACCGTTTTACACCATCCTGTCACCTATGGCAGGGCTAAATCCCTTTTGAACGTATGCTCGTAACCCGATTACTTAACCTTTTTAAATACAATGCTGATGAAAGCACATTTTTTCTCGCAAAAGGCGACGCTTGTTGCCAAAACCTTTTCTTTTCTTTTCTTTTCTTTTCTTTTCTTTTCTTAGGAAAAGTCAATTCCCAAATCGCTGGTTGTAACTCAATTGGGTTGGAATATTGCAGGATAACCCAGACAGTGCCCCCGCCAAGTAGCAATGGGGCATGCTTGCCGCCAGGATGTTTTAGGTACTACTATCAGATTTATCTTTTAGCAAATCCAAGCACATCAAGCATTTTTTTCAACTCCTTGGATGTTGAGTTCAGTTTATTAGGAGGAACCCTATCAATGGTAAATGAAATAGCTACCGAAGGTTGTGTAACAGGGCAATTCGCAACTTTCATAGGTGTAGATGGCAATGATGTGGGCTTTAACATGCCATACCAATCATCTCCATACACCTATCCTAACCAAACCTTGCTTTTCACCGTAGTTGTTGACGCATTTCCTGGAGAGGCATTGACGTTTAGCCTTGGCGGCACATTTACCTCTGGCCCGCTTATCTGCCCAAATATGTTAATCCAGCCCTGTCAAGGTGGCACTGGCATTGACGTTCCTTATACCATGCCCGAACCTGCTGCTTGCCAGAACCCTTCCCCGGGTGTAGGTGTAGAAGACGTAAGTGCTGGCAATCCTTACAACATGCCAGTTGATATTCCTGTTTACTACGATAAAGGTACTACTGGAGCGAGTAGTGTCGCAATTGACGAAATTGATGTCGCAATCAAAATGAGCAGCACTAACCTGATGGAATTGCCTACCATTCTTGCAGGTGCAATAGCAGTTTCTGACGTTCGAGTCGTTGGTAACGGAAACGGGTACACCATTTATGCCCATGCCCGCAATATATCTTTATTCACGGGCGCCAATGGAAAAGGTGTCCTGTTTACAATAAAACTAAATGGCCCCGTTTTCCTGTCTGCTGGCGGAAGCGCAACCTTTAGCACAACGAATTCTAGGGTTCAGCTTGCAGGAGCAACTTGCTGCAAACCGAGTCTTGGAAGCCCAGTTACTGTTGAATTCGCTGGCTTTCCTCCTTGCACGGAAGATATCACAATCAATATGGGAGCGCCGAACAACCTACCCCCTGGTACAGGCGAACAATGCGAGGCAGCTACTTACGTAACTTTTAGCTGGCCTGGCGCACCCGTTTCCAGAACTTTTTACAAAATCACCTTGGTAGTGGATGTGGAAACTTCCGGCAATGTCTCCATTTTGGGCATGGGCAACAGCGACATTGTCTGTCCGACTCCCGGTAGTGGCGCAAGTTATTGTGGTGGCTCAAGTTGCTTTACCATCCTTGACCCAAATACGTTCCAGTATTGTTTTTGGACATTTGGTACTGGTGTAAACGTAGTGAATGAAACTGGCTTTTTGGTAAATTACGATGTTTCCAGTGGATGCATAGAAGGCTTGACCTTCAGAGAGGCATACATAGACTTGGTGGGTGGGGGACCATCGGTTGCATGTGTCCCCAACATAGTTGTAAATACCAACGACTTCCCAATTTGCAGTCCAATGATAGCTGGTGAAATACTAAAGGAGAACAACGTCCTTGTTGAAAACTCCTACGATATTGACATTGCAGGAATTAATTGCTCTTACAACCTTCCTCAAACCTGTGAATCCATTTATGCAAAATGTGTTTGCAATCCCAATGGCCAATATATGGTGACGCCTTCCAAAACTGACAATGTGCTTTGCGGAGTTTCAACTTATGATTTGGTGCTAATTAATAAGCATATACTTAACATTGCCAATTTTACAACACCTTATCAATGGATTGCTGCTGACATTACTAATAATGGCCAGGTGACTAATAATGATTTGAATGAAATTAGAAAAGCCGTTCTCCACATAAATGAAGAATTTACTGGAGCGCCTTCTTGGAAATTTATTGACAAAAATTTTCAATATCCTCCATTTCCAATGCAATCAAATCAATATCTTCCAATACCTTATCCGACCAGTATCCAAGTTAGTACATTGCCATCTATTAATTCAGACTTTGTAGCGGTCAAAATGGGTGATGTAAATTTATCTTGCGGAACTGGAGGCTGTTTTACTGGCGGTAATGAAAGTGAAGACAGGGAGCGAGAAGAATTAATGGTTTCATACCAAAGCTATGGTGTGGCAAAGGACGAAATCATCACCATTCCCATCCAAATGAATACCAATACGGCATTAAGTGCCTACCAGATGGGAATCCGATTCAACAACATGGATGCCTTGGAATTTATCGGCCCTGCCAAGGCAGATATCGAGGGAATTTCAAACAAAAGCTTCGGCCTGACAGAATTGGGTGCCGGCAAACTCAGGATGCTATGGTTCTCTGCGGATGGAGGTGAGCATCAGAAGGTTGTGAACGGCCAAAAGTTGTATTACCTAGCATTCAAGGCCAAAAAAGATTTGAAAGACTTTGGCAGCGAAATATGGCTGGATGATACTGTTTTGCCCAATGTTGGCTATGATAATTCGGGCAATGAGTTTAGGATGGAACTAAGAACGGAGAAAATTGACCGCACTGTGACTTCTGCCAATCAAATCGTTTCGTGCCATCCAAACCCATTCGCTGGCGAGCTTAGTTTCAGCATCTTCTCAACATCAATGAGCGAGGCTAAAATCTGGTTATTCGACGCTTTTGGCGTAAGGAGAGTAGCCAAAACGGTTGCTTTGAACAAAGGCTTGAATGAAATCATGCTGGAAGAAAGCAAATCGTTGCCCAATGGGCTATTCAATTGGGTGGTTACAACGCCCGATGGTAGGCAATCGGGCATGGTGGTCAAGCAAACTCAACCATAGTGATTTGAGGCTTTTTTTTTAAATTTTGAGAAGGGGCGGCATGCCGCCCCTTCTCAATCCAATTTAATATCTCCCATGAAGCAAGTTTTTGTTTATACTTCGATAATGCTATTCAGCAGTTTTATGGCAAACGTAAATGCCACAACACTGTATGTCAATTATACAGCGACTGGTTTGAATACGGGCGAAACTTGGCAAAATGCCTTTTCCAGCTTGAGCGAAGCATTGATTGCCGCAGCAACAGGAGATTCGGTATGGGTTGCCGCTGGACAATACCTGCCTTCAGGCAATCTTGGAAGAAACAATAGCTTTATATTAAAAAATGGTGTAAAGCTATACGGTGGCTTTATCGGCACTGAAACATCAATTCTACAGAGGAACTGGACTGCGAACCAAACCATATTGAGCGGCGATATTGGTATCTTAGGTGACAGCACGGACAATGCCTATACCATACTATACATGGAGCAGGTGGATGCCAGCACACAAGTGGATGGAATTTACTTTCTATATGGCAACGCTGATGACCCGAATGGCGGATACGACCAGCCATCTACATGCGGAGGCGCCATCTATATCAATGGAAAAGACGGCATTGCTTACCCCAAAATCCATAACTGTGTCTTCATGCACAACCATTCGCTTTTCAGTGGAGGGGCGGTGTACGTGAACGGCAGTGGGCTCGGTTCCGTAGCGCCCCAATTCAACAATTGCCATTTCGAGCTAAACCATGCGGATTACGACGGTGGTGCAATATCTAGGTATGGCGGTAGTTGGGATGGGGTGGCGAACGATTTTTGGGACTGTAAGTTTATTAAAAACATTGCGGGGCATCACGGTGGTGGCATTCATTATTTTGAGACGGAGCGGTTGGATACTATTGAGTTTGTTGGGTGTGAGTTTGTTGAGAATGAGGCAAATAATATCGGTGGTGCTGTAGGGTATTTAGGAGGTAGGGAAACGGGAACAAAATTGGTAATTGAAGATTGTAAATTTGATAATAACCGGGGTGATGGCTTCCGCTACATAGCCTCCAATTTTTTATACATGGACTTGTTGACCGTCAGAAATTGTCACTTTCACAAAAATGATTTTTTTGCTGATGAATTTTCTCTTGATTTTGCAACTTCAAAATATTTGTTTGGTAATAACTATTTTTTCAAGGGAGGTTTAAATTTTGGTGCATCACTGGATACTGTTGAAATCCAAAACAGTGTATTTGACCAAAGCAGATTATGGTGTTCAAGTAACCTTAATCAAATTAATATTGAAATTTGCAGTTTTGAAAACATATCTACCGCTTCTTATATTGCGGGTGCAAAATCGGTAAAAGTTTCAAATTGCATCTTTCAAGAAATTGATACAATTTTTACTCGAAAACAAAACGGTTTTCGAACAAATATTGTAATCTCAAATTCCAATTTTGTAAACGTCTATGACAAACTATACCAAGAAACCAATCCTAATTCACCCCTTAACCACCGCTACAGTTATAAAATTTACAATTCAGTTTTCAAGGGGAACGGCGAGTATGTACTTCCCTTTGAAGCTGACAGCTTCTACATCGAAAACTCCATCATAGATACCGCTGGATGTGAGAACCTAACCCCACGAACCATCACCTGCGGCCCCGGCATGCTCTACAACCTCGACCCCCTCTTCCTCGACACCGCCGCCCACGACTACCGCCTGTCCCCCTGCTCCCCCGCCCGCAACGCAGGCAGCAACGCCATCGTGGACTCCCTCGGCATCCTGACGGACATCACCGGAGCGCCCCGCATCCAGGGCGGCACCGTGGACATGGGCGCCTACGAGTCGCCAGCTTTTCAGGCCACCACAGCCACGGTACTTTCGCCAGCTTGTGGTACAGGCGGCTTGGCTTCCCTTTCGCTCGATTTGGAACACGGTTGCCCGCCCTTCTTCCTCGACTGGGGGCAGGGGACACAGGTCGCCGACACCACGCCCGCTATCATTTCGCTGCCCGTCGGAGCCTATTCCATCACCGTCACCGATGGCAGGATGGAGAGCGACACCATCGCCCTGCAAATCAACGCTGCGCCTGTGCCCACGGCCTCGCTGGGCGCTACGCCCGTGCAGTGCCCTTCCGGCGCTGGCCAGTCCGTTGGGGGCATCGCCACCATCGAGGCGACGGGCGGCACGGCCCCGTTCAGCTATCTTTGGTCGAGCGGGGACAGTACAGCCAACGCCACAGGACTGGCAGTGGCCACCTACACCGTCACCCTCACCGACGCAAACGGCTGCACCCTCACCGACTCCGTCATCGTCGGCACGGCGGGCAGCCTCACGCTCGGCATCAACATCCACCCCATCTCCTGCGCCGGCGACTCGGACGGCTCGGCCACCGTGCAGCCGCTCGGCGGCACCATGCCCTTCGCCTGGCAGTGGCAAAACGGGCAAACCTCACCGACACTGGACAGTTTGAGCGGTGGTTCTTTCGCCGCCACCGTCACCGATGCCCTCGGCTGCACAGGCGACATTGATTTCACCATGACCCCGCTCACGGCGGTCTCCGTCAGCATCAACGCCATGAACCCCCTTTGCTTCGGCGGGCTGGCCACGGCCACGGCCAGCGCCTCGGGCGGCACGGGCAGCTTCCAGTACGCCTGGAGCAATGGCGCCACCACCGCCTCAACCATGCTCCCGGCGGGCCAGCACACCGTCACTGCCACGGACGCCCACGGATGCACTGGCACGGATACCGTGAGCATCACCTCGCCCCCCGCCCTCACCGTGAACGTGACCCCTGAGCCACCCACGCTCTGCCACGGTGACTCAAACGGGGTGCTGAACGTGACAGCCAATGGTGGCACACCGCCCTACGGCTGGGGCGGCCCCCTCGAAAACCTGCCAGCGGGCAACTACGTGGTGACCATCACGGATTCCAACGCCTGCACGGCCATTGGTCAGGCCACCATTGCGGAGTACCCCGAAATCACCGTGGCGGACACCGTGGCGGATGCCAGCAACCCCACTGCCGCCGACGGCGGCATCATGCTAACCTCGGTGCTGGGCGGCACGGGCAGCGGCTATACTTTCCTCTGGTCCAACGGTGCTGCTTCGCAAAACCTGACGAACGTGCCCACGGGCGACTACACCGTGACAGTGACGGATTCGCAGGGCTGCACGGGCAGTTTCACGTTTTTTGTGGACTTCAACTCGGCGGCAGACGAGGCGGGCACCAACCCCTTCGGGGCGGCCATCGTGCCGAACCCCTCGGGAAAGGCGGGGGCGATGCTGCTGTTGGAAAGGCCATTGGCCAACCTCACCGTCCGGATTTTCGATGCGCAGGGCCGTCTGGTGTTTGCGGAGCAAACTAGCGCAACCGATTACCAACTGCCGAAGGGCTTGGCGGCGGGGACGTACCAGGTCGTGCTGGAATGGGAATCGAAAAGGGCGGCGCTGAAATGGGTGGTAGGGGAATGAACTATTGCCGATGATGGCAATTGGCACTGCTTTTATTCTTCCTCAGATGACTATTTTGATTTCAGAAATCAGACTTCAGAAATCAGGTTTTTGATTTTTTTGGAGCGGGAAATAGGGTTGTGAGCTATCAGTTTACGACCCTACTTCTCCCCCTTAAAACTAATCCGCACCAGCTTCAGCCGGTTGCGCCGCTCGCTGGGCACCACGAAGTCGTAAGCAGAGACTTGCACGGCATCCCGGAAGCGGAGTTGGAGGTCTTGCCGCTGGGTGCTCATCACGGCGTTGCGGTCAAAATCTCCGTTCCCACTCACCACATATTCGCTCACGGTGTTCTCGTGCTTGATTTCATCATTGAAAACAAAGCGAAGGGCGGAGGGAGTTTTTGCCAAAAAAAACGAGGCGTAAATGGCGCTGTCATCCTGAGAATACTGCTTTTTGTGTAGAATGTCTTTCCAGTGAACGCTTCCGTCGGGGTGCATAGAAATAAGGAAAATATCGTCGTAATAGTAATCAATGACGGGCTTGAAACCAGTACGGCTGTAAATGCTGGTGCTTGTGGTACCCCGGTGAAATTCCTTGTTCAGTTCACCGATGAGGATGAACCCGCCGTCGGTCCGCATGACAATTTCCTGCACGCTGGCCTCAGGGATTCCTCGCTTTTTCACCTTTTCCTTTTCATTTAATACGGCTTCGAAATTTTCGTCAAATGGGTAAAATTTCAGCAAACTGGTGTCAGGCCTTGCCTGGTCAATGCTTAAGAAATAGAACCCCTCAGCCTTGCTGGGATTGTCGATGGAATAAAGCCCGCCTGCCTTGAGCGAGTGGTGGAGGTTGTCGTAAACGAATTTCACATCATAGGTGAGGTATTCCTGCATCGGAACGGTGCAGCGTCGGAGCAAGCTGTCCGTATCGGGTCCAAAATCCAAGACTTCCAGAACATGTTCCCGATGCCTGCCCGGGTTGTTGCCCTTGCTGAGTATGAAGTACATGTTGCCGTTGTTGTCCACGATGGTTTGGAGGAAATCCCGGTGCAATTGCAAGCCCTCCTGAACGAAGTTTTGCTCCCAAAGCAATTTCATCTGCCGCATATCAAAAGCCAGCGCATTGATTTCGTTCTGTTCCTTGATGAACCAAATCAACGCGATGTTCTTGTCTTCCGAAAACTCGACTTCAAAGGCTGGTGTAAAAAAGGGCTGCTCGTAACGCTTGATGGTAACAGAATCAACGAGGTTGGCGGCGGGGCTGTACCGATGGATTTTCAGGACGGATAGTAGTTTTTGGCGAAATTGGTAAATGAGGTTGAATCCCCCACCGTCGGCCTGTACGACACCTTCAATCAGCGGGGATCTCCGGTCAAGTTCTACGTCTTTTTCCCAACTCAAATTCATGTTTGCATCAAAACCCTGCACCTGAAACTCGGAGGTCTTGTTTTTAAAAAGCAGGACGTTGCCATTGTTGTCGCCAAAAATATCGTAGGAAGCCTCGTCCCGCAGCACTACCGACGGGGACACCGTGACGGTTTGCGCAGCAACAAAACAATGCTGCCCCAATAGAGAAGCAAGGAAACACGACAAGTAAAAGGGGAATTTTTTCATAGCCAAAAAATAAGGAATTTGAGAAGCGGGCTAATTCATTGCAGGATGTTCGACGTAATGTTTTGCCAATTTACACAGTTTATTACTGAAAAATGGAAAACGAGCCGTTTGGTTCAGCGAATCGGCAGCCAAACGACCTTTTTTATTCCGCATTCAAGAATTTTTTTTGGCAAAAAATGCGACTACTGCGTTTCTCACACTTCCTTCTTTGAGCAATAATTCATGGGCCACTTCGTAATCAAGGCCGGTATCCTCCGCCACCATTTTAGTGCCCCGGTCGAGCAGCTTCACATTGGTAAGTTGCATGTCCACCATGCGGTTGTCCCTCACCCTGCCGAGTTGAATCATGAGGCCAGTGGACACCATGTTGAGCACCAGCTTTTGGGCTGTTCCCGATTTCATGCGGGTGCTGCCCGTAACGAACTCCGGCCCAACGATGACCTCTACCGGATAATCGGCGACGGCGGCAAGCGGTGAGCCGAGGTTGCAGGTGATGCAGCCCGTGGTCACACCATTTTCTTGACAATCCGCAAGGCCGCCCACCACGTAAGGCGTTGTGCCGGAAGCGGCAATGCCAATCACAAAGTCTTGATTGTCAATATGATGCATCTTCAAATCCAGCCAAGCCTGGGTTGGGTCGTCTTCGGCATGCTCCACGGATTGGCGGATGGCTTGGTCGCCTCCGGCAATGACACCAACGACCAAGTCGGGAGGTACACCGTATGTCGGTGGAATCTCGGAGGCATCAATGACGGCGAGCCTGCCACTGGTGCCTGCCCCGATGTAAAATAGCCGCCCCCCTCCCCGCACCTTTTCGACGACGGCACTCACGAGTCGCTCAATGTCCGGCAGCACTTTTTCGATGGCCAATGGCACGGTCTTATCCTCCTTGTTCAGGTTTTGGAGCAATTCGGCCACTGTCATTTTTTCGAGGTGGCGGTAGTTGGATGGGCTTTCCGTTATTTTTTCCATTGGTTATTGAGTGGTTGAATTTTTCCATTGTTGAATTGTTTCCACGCTAGAACAATACAACAATTTAGCAATACAACAATTATTCTCTGATAAAAACCAATTCCTCGCCTTCCCCGATGCGGGCAATGACGGAGGGTTCGGACATGTCTTTGTCCATTTGGCGGTATTTTACCACAAGGTCAATGCCCTCGATGACGGCGGAGCTTATTTCACCAAAATGGCCTGGATGCGGTGCCGTGCCGATGCAGGCCGCAGTGGCGACGATGGGCTTTCCGAGTTCTTCGAGCAGTTCGAGGCAGAAGTTGTCCTTCGGAATTCGGAAGGCAATACTGCCATCGGCGGCGGCGGCATGTTCGGGCAGGTTGAGCGCCTGGTCATAAACAATGGTCAGTGGCCTGGTATGGAATTGCAGTAGCGTCTCTACCCTTGGGTGAATGAAAGCGACATGATTTTTCAACTGCTCGATGGAAGCGGCCAGCAATGTCAGGGGTTGTTCGGGCGGTAGTTCTCTGAGCTGGCGCAGCCTTGCGACAGCCCGGGGGTTGGTTGCATCGCAACCGATACCCCAGATGGTGTCGGTCGGAAAGAGGATGAGTCCGCCGTTTTGAAGAGTGTTTACAATAGGTTCTAAAAGGTAGTTTTGAACCATGTAGGTGCCCTGGTTGGTAAAAGTTAGCATGAGTTTTAGGTGTTTTAGATGGTGCGGTTCGTTTAAAACTCATTAACAAACGACAAACCGCCACAAAGATTTTCGGGAAGTGCTTCTTGCAACACAATTCCATCTTTTTAGCCTGATTCCTGACAAACCTCCCAAAAAATCTTAGCTATCTTGCACTTTAATTTGCGCTAAGTAAAACAAGGCAGCATTAATTTGTTTCAATTTGGGCAAGTAAAAAAGAAATTCTAGCTGCTGTAACACGTTTGACCACTCATTGAATCACCCACTTTTTTTGCCAGTGGGCGCTCAAGCGCATTTTTTATTTTCATCTTCGCTTTGGCTGGCGCAATTTGCTGCGCAAAAAACCGAAAAGTATGACAAAGTTAAGCACATCAATAAAAGCCCTTTTAAGTGTCATTGCGTTCTTGGCAGCAATGCTGCCATTGCAGGCTGCCCACATTGTCGGTGGCACCATCAACTACGTATGCAATGGTGCTGGCAAGTACACCTTCACGATGAAAATATACCGTGACTGTTACGGAGGGGGAGCCGCTTTTGATTCAGATTTTGCCAACGGTGCTCCATTTGCTGGCACGGTGACGATTTACCTTGGCAGCTCCACAGTCCCTTTTGATGTCATACAGCTCGGAACGCCAACGATTACTAATATTTTACCCACACTTAGCAACCCCTGCCTCATTGCCCCGCCCAACGTTTGCGTCGAAGAGGGCGTTTATATTTTCAACCTCGACCTACCAGTATCAACCTCCAGCTATCATGTCATTTATCAACGGTGCTGCCGCAACGGCTCAATTTCCAATATTGTACTTCCCGGTGAAACAGGCGCTACCTACTATATGGAGCTGACCGCCAAAGCACAAGAATTTTGCAATAACAGCCCGACATTCAACGATTTTCCGCCAATTGCCATTTGTACGGGTGAACCCATTGACTTCAACCATGCCGCCACTGACGTTGATGGAGATATGCTGGTGTACGAACTTTGCACACCTTACACTGGAGGGGGCAACGACCAGATTAATGCTACCGCAGCAAATGGTGTAGCACCTGACCCTGACCTTCCACCACCTTATTCGTCAGTGACTTTTAACGGCCCTTATTCCTATACGAACCCACTATCTGCCAACCCTCCACTGACCATAAACCAAAACACGGGGTTCTTGACAGGGGTGCCGAACGCCTCCGGGCAGTTCGTAGTCTGCGTTGCTGTGAAAGAATATCGCAACGGGGTACTACTGAGTGAAACCCGCCGAGATTTTCAGTTCAACGTGGCTTTATGCAACCCAACCGTCGTTGCCGACGTGCTGGAGACAGACACGGTGACTTACCAAGAGCAACAATATTATGTGGTAGATGCCTGCGGTGAAAGTTCCGTTCTTTTTACCAACCAAAGCTACCAACAACAATACATCAATGACTTCCGATGGGAATTCGGCATCAATGGTACGACAGAGACTTTCACCGACTGGAATCCCACCGTTGACTTCCCAGGTGTGGGCACTTACTACGGCCTGCTCGTATTAAATCCTGGCGCTACCGCCTGCGACGACACCGCCTTTATTGAGGTCAACGTTTACCCAGGCATCACCGCCGATTTCGAATTTGACTATGACACCTGTGTTGCCGGCCCTGTTGCCTTCACTGACCTGACTGCTGCCGGAGCCGGAGTTGGCAGCATCGATTCGTGGAACTGGGATTTTGGCGATACCAAAAAATCGCAGGTTCAGAATCCTTTTCATACCTACGAAATCCCAGGGGACTTTGAGGTAAAATTGGTCGTTAGGGACAGCAACAACTGCACTGGCGTCCGCACCAAAACGCTGCCCTACTACCCAATCCCGCAGTTGCTCGTGGTAGCGCCCAGCGAGTTCATCGGCTGCCAGCCCGCCGAGATATTTTTCGACAACCTCTCCACGCCCGTCAATGAAAGCTATACCCTCAACTGGGACTTTGGCGATGGCGCCACTGGTAGCGATATCAGTCCAACACATGTGTACGATGATGTTGGTACATTCACGGTTTCACTTGAAATAATCTCCCCGCTTGGTTGCCAGACCGACACTGCCTGGAACAACCTCATCACCGTGCTGCCAAGTCCGGTAGCTGATTTTTCTTATACGCCTTTCCAGTTGAGTAACTTGATACCGACCGCCCAATTCACCGATGAGTCAACAGATGCCGTAAAATGGCGCTGGACTTTTGGCACCTCAGGCATTTCCATTGACCAAAACCCAAGCCATACCTTCCCGGACACTGGCCTACAAGTGGTACAGTTGGTCGTTTATCATGTCAGTGGCTGTACGGATACTATTCAAAAGGTACTAGATGTGATTCCTGAGGTGCGCTACTTCCTGCCAAACGCATTTACCCCCAATGGCGATGGCTCCAATGATGGCTTCCGTGGCAATGGCATGATGGAAGGCGCAAGGGACTTTACGCTCAGGATTTGGAACCGTTACGGCGAGCAGCTTTTCGAAACTAGCGACCCGTTTCAGGCTTGGAACGGTCGGAAAAACAATACAGGAGACCTCTCGCCACAGGGGGTATATGTCGTAGTGGTGACTTATACTGGCCCAAGGGGCGATAAATATACGCTTCGGGGCTACGCTACACTGATTAAATAACGGTATTGATTACTTTTGGCTTTCCATCTTTTGGTCTTGCGAATTTCATCAAACTTCACATTTTATTTTTGATAAATATTGTGCTCCAAACGAGCGAAAAACAACCCTTTTAGTATGAAATACCTATGTCTTTTGGCCATTTTGCTCCTCAGTGCGCCAGCTTATTCTTTGCACATCATTGGCGGCGTTTTCTCTTATGAATGTAACGGTGGGGGCAATTACACTTTTACGCTTAAAATGTATCGCGACTGCTCTGCCGCTGGCGGTGCCAATTTTGACAACAACGCTCCCTTTTCCATTTATAAGCAGGGGGCAAACGGCACTTACACCCTCTTGACGACCATCCTGCGAAGCCCACAGGTCATCGAAAACCTCGACCCCGCCGACAACCCCTGCGCCACCATCCCCCCAAACGTTTGCGTTCAGGAAGGCATTTATTCGTTCAACTACCAATTCGCCGATTGGCCATCTACCTCCAGCTACCATATCAGCTACCAGCGGTGCTGCCGTAATGCTAGCATTTCCAATATTGAAACTCCTAGCGAAGTGGGCGCCACCTTCACCGTTGAGCTTACCCCGGCATCGCAGGCTTTGTGCAACAACAGCCCCACTTTCAACGCTTTTCCGCCCATCGTCATTTGTGTAAATGAGCCACTGGTATTTGACCACAGTGCCACGGATGCCGAGGGCGACCAACTGGTGTACGAGTTTTGCTCACCACTGCTCGGCGGCGGCCAAGGCGGCGGCGGTGGTGGCGGCTGCAACGCTGTCTCGCCCAATCCTGCCTGCCCACCCCCCTACACCGAAGCCAGCTTCGTGAACCCACCATACAGTCCCTTGAATCCGATGGGGGGCAGCCCGCAAGTGAGTATCAATCCATTGACGGGGATGTTGACTGGCACACCCAACGTACAGGGCCAGTTTGTGGTGGCCATTTGTGTGAAAGAATACCGAAATGGGCAGCTACTCAGCATCATCCGCCGGGATTTCCAGTTCAACGTGGCAGTTTGCCAGCAATTGGTGAACGCCCAATTGAACACGCCTGGCTTGGTTTCCATTGGCCCTGATTATTTCCTCAAGACCTGCTACGACCTCGAAATCCCGTTCCAAAACCTCAGCACCAACAACTCATTTGTTGACTCCGTGCAATGGGAATTTGACATCAACGGCAACACGGAATTTTATAATTCCTGGGATGCAACGGTGAATTTCCCAGCAGCTGGCCAGTATGAAGGACGTTTGGTGCTTAATCCCGGTTCTTTGTGCAACGACACGGCCAATATTTTCGTGGAAATTTACCCGGACATCGTGGCTAACTTCGGCTATGATTACGATACGTGCTTTGCCGGCCCGGTCAGTTTTATCGACTATTCAGCCATACTTGGGGCGGGGCAAATCTCAAAATGGCGATGGGAACTTGAACCCGCCACGATTGACACCGTCCAGCGAAACCCAGTTCATGTTTACGATATGCCAGGCACCACTTTCGTGAAATTAGAGGTGGAAGACGAACATGGCTGCAAGGATGACACCACACGAGCGGTGGTGTACCAACCTGTGCCATCCATCATCCTCGTCAAGCCAAACGACACCATCAGTTGCGCCCCAGCCACTGTGTTTTTCAACAACCAGTCCAGTCCAATTGACACCAACTATGACATCCTGTGGAGCTTCGGCGATGGGGAGCAAAGCACGGACCTAAGCCCCACTCACATTTACCGCGACACGGGCACCTTCGATGTGCGGCTTGAAATCACCTCGCCAATCGGCTGCTACACGGACACAACCTTCAGCCAGCTTGTGCGAATACTTTCGCCGCCTGTGGCAAATTTCAACTTCGACCCCACAAACCCCGACAATTTCAACCCAGAGGTCAACTTCATCAACAAGAGCATTGATGCCAAATACTCGGACTGGTACGTGGACGGCCAGTTGGTGGCACAAATGAACGATTTCGCCTACACCTTCCCCGATACGGGCCGCCACGAAGTGAAGCTCATTGTCGTCCATCCCGAAAAATGCCTCGATACCCTCATTCGGTACATTGATGTGACGCCCAAAGTGACGTATTTCATGCCCAATGCCTTCACGCCCAACGAGGATAGTGTCAATGATTTATTCGTCGGAACGGGCGTGACCCGTGGGGTGACCGATTTCAATCTTGCCATCTGGGACAGGTATGGCCAGAAGGTTTTTGAGACGAACAAAATTGACGAACCATGGAACGGCCAAGTGGGCAATAATGGCAAACTAGCTTTGGCGGGGCTGTATGTTTGCGTGGTCAGTTTTACAGGCCCTCGTGGCGAACCTTTCAATTACAGGGGGTATGCGACACTGGTTAGATGATGGGCTTCTTTCCAGTGTCAACATTAATTTTAAAAAAACCTTTTTAAAGTTAAAAAAACGCTTACTTTTGCGCCTCTTTTGAAATTCATCAATACTAAATAGTAGAAAAATGGACGCGATTCTATACGTTCAAGAGCAACTTGCTAAGAAAATTGACTTCCCTAAGTTCCGTGCCGGCGACGCTGTTGCCGTTAATTACCGCATCATTGAGGGTAACAAGGAGCGGATACAGGTATTCAAGGGCAATGTCATCCAAATAAAAGGTACAGGAGCTACGAAAACTTTTACCGTTCGTAAAATTTCCAGCGGCATCGGCGTAGAGCGTATTTTCCCGTTCACATCGCCAGCCATTGCAGATATAGAAATCCTAAAGCGCGGCAGGGTACGCCGTTCAAGGCTTTACTACCTGCGTGGTGCCATCGGCGCAAAAGCACGAATCAAGGAGCGCAAATTCCTTCGTGTGGCGCCAGCTGCGAAATAATTTCCGAAGCGGTCTTTTTCAAAACGCCTTGTAAACCATTGGTTTGCAAGGCGTTTTCTATTTCTAAAAAAACCAACTGAAGCCATGAAGTACTTTACAATTTCCCTGCTGGCACTCCTCCCAACACTCCTGTCCGCTCAAATCGTCAACATCGAAGAGCAGCGCATCACCGGCACAAACGATTCAACGCACTGGTACGGCAATCTTCGCTTCGGTGCCAACCTCATCAAAGTACAGGAACAAGTGCTGCAATTGAACACTGCTGCTCAGGTGGAGTACAAACAGGACAAAAGCCTCGTTCTTTTTCTGATGGACGGCAGGTTCCTGCGCGCAGGGGGCAAGCAATTTAACAACGCCGGGTTTGCACACCTGCGCTACAACCGCAAGCTGACCGGCCCACTTTCTACGGAAGTTTTTGCGCAAGCGCAATTCAATAAGCTGCTTTATATCGAGCTACGTACACTGGGCGGCGGCGGTCTGCGCTATCGTATTTTCAAAAATGCTTCCGGCAAAAGCCGAGTTTATTTCGGTTCTGCCTATTTATTTGAGCACAATCGTTTTACCGATGCCACTGCCGACCGAAACTGGCACCGCCTCAGCAACTACCTTTCCTTCACCTTTCGGCCCTGGCAGGGCGTAACGCTCGTCAGCACCACGTATTTTCAGCCACAATTAACCGACTGGAACAATTACCGCCTTGCGACAGAGTGCCGTCTCGATACGCCGCTGGGCAAAAAAATCAGTTTCTTCACCGATTTTACCTTGCAAACAGACAAGGCGCTCCCCAAGGACGCACCCGTCGTCACCTATGCTTGGCTTAATGGACTGACTTTAAAATTTTGAGAATCGGCAACTTAGTACCGGTTAAAAAATAACTTCCCAAATTGCGGAGTAAGTTAGGCCGCAACTTCAAGTTGCGACCTAACTTGAGCCTGATTGAAATTAGGAACTGATTCTTTCATCGTTACTTAGTAGGTAGTCAAGTGATTTATGACAAGTTGATGGAAGTTCAATTGAATCTATACCACGAAAAGTTGCTGCCCAACTTGGCAATATCTGCGCTGCCGAAGTGGACTTCGGCAGTACGGTCGGCATTGGCACCTGCTGGCCGTACCACCGAAGTCCACTTCGGTGCTTTTCTGTTTGCTAGCTTGGAGGCATCAACCTTCCCTAGCTTCGCCAGATAAAAATCGAGCTTTGCTCTTTGCAGAAAATCCAACTTGTCAAAATTGAGTTGACTACCTACTTGGTCAACTAAAAAGCACCACCAAGAACAACAGTACCGTTGCCACAAAACCAACCATAAATATATTGTAGGAAATGGACAGAAAGTGGTACTTGCGGTCAAGCACCTTGCCGAGATTGTAGAGGTCTCGGGCCATATTGCCGTAAAGCAGGTCGCTGTCTTTGAACATTTCATCCAGCAATTCTTCGTAGCGTTCAGGCTTCAGGGAGACAAAGTTGCCGAAGAACATCAGGTTGCGCTTGGCTTCGTCAATCGGTGTGGCGTCATTGATCAGCGAAGTGACTTTCGGGCGGGCGGCCAGCACGGCAAAGATGAGCGACGAAAGGCCAGTGACCAAGAAAATCACCACCGGCATCAATACCGCTGGGTTGGTCTCCGTCATGTTGCGGTAGGTAATCACGGAAATCATCACTGAAATCAGGATGGCATTGACACTGATCATGATATGCGCCTTGTTGTCGGCAATGGCACTGAGGTTGATATGAGTCCGGTAATTTGTCCGGAAGAAAGTCTGCGCTCCTGGTGAAAGTCTGCGCCCTAATCCTTGAAATTTCTTTTCCACCTGAGTACTATCCAGCGCTATTCTTTCTTTGCGTTTGTCCAGCCGCTCTTTTAAGGCCAAAAGATGGTTTGCTGCAATTGGCTCGTAGTTGAGCTTGGCGTGAGCGGTAAAAAAACGCATGTTGAGCAACTGCTGCATCTGAAATTGCTCCCATTCCTCCTTGCCAAAGTGGCGGTTCAGCACCAGCTCCTGTTCCAGCCGCAACAAAGGTGAGTTCTCGAAAAAACTGCTGCCGAAACTTACTGCGTTCACGGCATCGGAGAGCAGTTGGCCCTCCGTAGTGCGCTGCGATTGGTCGTTGAAGAACCCTCGAAGCGTACTGATGATATGCGCTTTCCGGTCAGTTGAAAAATGGTGGGCATCCAGGAATTTTTCGGCACGTTCCACACTTTTCGACTCAGGATTCTGGTAGTCAAAAAGATAGCCGACATTGCAAAACGACCCCGCCAGCGCCGCCGTTTCCCACTCCGTCTCCGTCGAACCGTTCGCCTGCGCCAAACTGTTCACCATCTTGACGACCTCCATCGCCTGGCGGTAGGTTCGGAACACCAAGCGGGCGTCGTTCTTTTGGTTGAAAAGATTGAGCACGTACTGCTGTGCCAAGCTGGTAATGTCGGTTTGCGCAATGATTTCCTCGGATGGGCTGTGTAGTTCCCGGCTCATGATGTTGTTTGTTTAAGAGGCAAGATAGAATGATTTTTTTAAATATCGTATGGCCATCGTTCAATTCCTGAACAAGCCCGCTTCAAAGGCCAAATATCAGTTCTGAACAATTTATCATTCACTCGTTACTATGGGTTAAAGTTTCGCCCAGTTGTCGTCGGACTTAAAGATTACACGAAGTTCATTGTCAGCAGGGCAACAGGAGTCAGAAGTTGTGCTGGCGGGTGTGCCGCCAGGGATGTATTTTTGGAGGGTGGAAAGCCAAGGCAAATTAGTCGGCAGCGGAAAAATTGCCGTTCTTCGCTGACTTCAACCCCACTTTTAGTCAGGGCTTTCCTATAAAACTCAGAACTTAAATAAAATGCAAAACAGTATTCTTTTTGAAACACATAGGAACATAAGAACACATAGTTTCTCCACATTCCGCCTGCGGCGGAATCTTCCATGTGACCTAATGTGCCTATAGGTTTCAAAAAATAAGCGTTTTAAGTTTTTATAGGAAAGCCCTGCACTTTTAGTTGGGGCGGCTACCCAGAAATCGCCCGCCTGACCGAGGACGTCGAGGATGAAGTCGTTCGTTTTGATTGGGTGGATGAAGACCGGGAAGGCGAGTACCTGGAATATCGAATCTCCCAGTCCCCGGTCACCAGCGAGACCATTCTCGAAATCACCGACTTCTGCGACGAAGACGAGGTCAGGGAGCAAAAAGCCCTTTGGGAATCTCAAATCAAAGCACTGAAGAAGGAAACGGGTAGCGGGAATTGATGGTTGGCCGACTATTTTGTGTTAAATTTTGGGGTGCTTCTTGCTGCCCTTGTTTTTTGCAGTTATCCTTGTAAAAAGTTTAATGCTTGACCCATACCCCGTAGCAGCCACCGTGCTGCTGCCCTGATTACCTTGCAATACCCGATACCCAAACTGCGACACCAGACGACACACGACACTGCTGTTTCTCTCGATTCCTACCTACTGTACACAGCGAGTTAACCTTTCTTTTTTTCCTCACTTTTAAATGTTTATAGTCATGAAAAAGACAATCAACCATTTGATGGAGAAATGCAACAAGATTTGCACCTCTCTCTCTCTCGTGCTTTTTTTAGACTTCTTTTGTTCTTGGTTATTATGGGGTTTTTCACCCAACATTCAATTGCGCAAGAATGGGACCTTGCCATCGAAACAAATAATATCAATCCGTTTTCCAACTGTACGTGCATGACGCTCACCTTTACTATTATCAACCCGGATGACGACCCAATCAACTTCACCCTTGATTTTCTTCCTAAAATCGGTGCCTATGAATTCTGCGAGAATCCTGGATTTGTAAACACGAATGCCACCGTGGGGGGAATTCCTGGATTTGGTGGCTACAGTGCTGAACTTTGGCAGATGACCGGAATTGCCATTCCTGCTTATGGCACTACTGTATTTACTGCTAGGGTCAAAGTCGTAGGCGCAGTGACGCCATTGTATAGGAGCATCGCAACCAGAGGGACTTCTGGTGGAGTAACAGGCGGCTTTGTAACCCTGCCTTCGATTGACCCTGTTTATGATGCAGTTATCATAGGCGTTGACCCATCGTCGGTGACTACTTTGTCGTTATTGCCCACAGGTGGCATCAACCAACTACCTGCCCCTCCCGGCAATACTGGAAGGGACGTAATCATCAATGGCAAGTTCAATGTGGACGTTGACTATACTTTTAGCAGCCTGACCCGTATCTACATGGCACCAGGCTCGTCCATCAACGTTACGGCAGACTTCTTTACGCTGATGGACAAAACCACCATTCGAGCCTGCGACCAACCTTGGAAAGGCATTGACGTGCAGCAGGGAGCAACACTCATCCTTGACGGGGTGAGTGGAGCGAATGGAGATGTGAACATCATGGATGCCGAAATAGCTGTGGAGGCCAATGCGCCTCTTGCTGCGGTGGGAGCACATGGTGTTAAATTCAAGAACAACGGAATTGGCATTTCTTCTTCGGGAGGCACTGGCTGGTATTTTGACATCGAAGATAACCTTTTCACTGCTGATGATCATGCCCAGTTGACCGCTATTGCTGGTGTCCGTGCTAACAACATGTCCCAAAATTTGACAATACTTCGCAACAAGTTCGAAAACTCCAGCTTTGGGATATGGGGCACCAACACAACGCTCAGTGTGTACCAGAACACATTCAATGCCATTTCAGACATTGGAATATTGGCTGAATGCGATAACAATTCCTTGCGTTGGCTATCCCAAGAGGGGCTAGGCCAAAATAACGCATCCTTCAAAGATTGCTTCATGGGCATCGGCGTCATAAACATGGAAGTATCCGCTCAAAACAACCTGATGGAGGAAGTGAACCGGGGCATTTCCTTGAGGCAGGGCATATTTAAGGACGCTCTCATTATAGACAACACTATCCATGCAGAACGCATTGGCATTAGTGTCAACAATTGGACGCCACGGACTAAATACAACCGTTTCAGGGTAGAGAACAATACCGTAGCGATAGATGGCAATAGCAGCGAAGGCGCAGGTATCTGGCTGGAAAACCTGAACACCAATAGGGACTCTAGGGTTTACAACAATACCATTAACCTTAATGACGCTAGGTACGGCATCTACTGTAATACCCTGACCGGCACCCTCTTGGCCGACAACCTCATCAACATGAACAAGTCGCAGACCATGGAAGGTATCAACCTCGAAAACGTCTTCTCCAACGACGTCTATTGCAACGGAATCAACGGTTCGGACATCAACGCCGAACAGGACGGCATCAGAGTGGCCACCTCCTCCAATGTCGTACTGAACTGCAACACTTCCGACAACACCGAGCGGGCCATCCACTACGACGGGCAAAACCTGCCCATCCGCATGATTTCCAATTTCTTCAACACCCACAATCGGGCTGTGCAGTACGAGGCAGGAACGCTTACTGGTGTTCAATCCCATCATGGCAACCGTTGGCTCACCGATTTGCAAATACCCAATTTTGGGGTGTGGCATAAGGGGAGTGATATTGATATTAATGGATGTAAAATACTGTTTGATGGCAACGACGAACCGGTACCGGGCCAAGTACAGTTACGCTGCTCAGAAGATACGAGCCAGCCAATCAGCATTTTTACGGACCAATTAGGCAACACCCTCTCCTGCGTCACAGCTTCTTGCCCACCTTCATTGGAAGGCTTTACCGACCCCGGCAATGATGCTGATGCCACGGTGGCTGCTGGCAACTACGTGCCAAGCGGCTCCTACCCAAATGCACAGGCATGGGTGGCCAAACGACAGCTCTACCGCAGGCTTTTGGCTACGCCCGACTTGCTGACATCTAGTGCCAGCAACCAAAACTTCTTCAACACCAATGCCAACACCACCGTGGGCAAGTTTTCGGGAGTGCTGGCCGCCATGGATGCCATGAATACCATGAGCGCCAATACCCAGTCGCAGCTTGACTCCAACCAGACCAGCCTCGATGCCAAGCTCGACGACCTGACCGCCGTGGACGCCCAACTGGCTGACAACCCCACGCCACAGCAGCAGGCCAGCTTGGCGGCACAACAGCAGACCCTTCGTGGTGACATCTCGAATCTTCAATCCGCACAGGATGGACTGCTCCAATCCGTCCTCTCTGACCGCCAGTCAACTGCCAACCAGTGGCTGACCACCAACAATGCCATCAATGCAGTAGAAGAATTCGAACTAATGCAGCAGCAGGTGAACGCCATTGCGCTGGCGAACATCGTCAACGGCGCCACCGAGCTTACCCCCACTCAGCAAAGCACACTCAGCGCCATCGCCAATACCTGCCCTTATCGGGGAGGTGCAGTTTCTATCATCAACCTGACAGGCCAGACAGTCTTACAAGAAAAATTGGCCACTGAAACAACAAGCCTACAATTGAATACTTCCACTCTGCCAAATGGCATTTATTTCGTGTTATCAAGTGACAAGCTGAATGCCAGCACCATTTCTCAGCGTTTAGTGATTTTAAGATAATCAACCATTCATTTTGGCCCATGCCTTTAACTAGGCATGGGCTATTTTTCAATGCCCAAATTATGCTACGATTTATTTTCTTTTGTATCTTCTTGGTTGTGTTCTCAATCAACAATTATGCACAGTATAAGCACGATTATATCTGGCTCTTTGGCGACCCTATCACAGAACCCAGTGAATATAACGGGATTACAGTCTTTGATTTCAACGGCGATACCTTGAATATCACTAAGCAATGGGAGGGAATGTGGATGTATGCAAGTAATGTGAGTATTTCCAATACCTTTGGTGAGCTTCAGTTTTATTCCAACGGGTGTAAAGTATTTTCGAAAAATAATCAATTAATGATGAATGGTAGTGGATTAAGCCCAGGTGATGCTTATCTAAGCGGGTTCTGCCCAGATGTAGGTGTTCCAGTTCCTAAAGGCATGATAGCCTTACCATTTCCAAACCATCCCGATAAGTATTATTTAATTAATCAAAGTCCAGAAACTGGACTACCAGGTGATTTTAGCTACTATATAGGTTACTTATACAGTGCGGTAATTGATATGTCCAGCAATAATGGGTTAGGTGAAGTACAAGTTAAAAACCAAGTAATATTACACGATACTTTATTTTCAAACCTACATGCCGTCAAGCATGCCAATGCACAAGACTGGTGGATTGTATTATCCAAATCCAACAGAAATGTTTACTATAAGGTTTTACTCACTGAGAATGGAATTGATAGTATACAATCACAGGAAATAGGCATCGCCCCAGACCCCTATTACAGTGGCAGCGGCCAGTCCAGCTTCTCTCCCGATGGAACTAAGTATGCCCGAGTTGACAAAAAAAATCAGGTGACCATGTTCGACTTCGACCGGGCGACAGGGGAATTGAGCAACTTTCAGCAAATCGTGGCGGACACACAGGCGTTCTGGACCAGCCTTTCTTTCTCCCCCAACTCCCGCTTCCTCTACATCAGCACCACCTGGAAGCTCTGGCAGTTTGATATGCTGGCCCCTAACATTCAGGCTTCCAAGGTGTTGATTGATGAATATGATGGCTTCACCTATCTCGACCAGCCCATGATATTTTACCTAATGCAACTCGCACCCGATTGCAAGATTTACATGATTGGCTCCAATGGCACCAAATTTCTACATGTCATCGAACACCCTGACGAACCGGGCCTTGCCTGCGACTTCAGGCAGCATGGCCTGGAGCTACCCGCCATCAACAATGGCAGCATCCCAAACTTCCCCAACTACCGCCTCGGCACGGAGTACCCGGTATGTGACAGCAGCATCGTGTACACTGCCAGCGGCTTCACACTGCCTCCTGTGCAGGAGGTGCAGGTATGGCCGAACCCGGCCAGTAATGAGCTGAACCTGGAATTCAGTACAATCACAGGAAAGCCCGTCCGTTTCCGGCTCTTCGACGCCACCGGGCAGCTGGCGAGGGAATGGAAGCTGGAAGGAAGCCAGACACAAAGCCTAAACCTCCACGGTCTGACCGCTGGGTTGTACTTTTGGCAATTGAACACAGTGGAGGGCCTGCCCTTGGACAAGGGGAAGCTGGTCATTGTAAAATGAAAGGATATGGAACTATCAGAATTGGGAAATGCACGGCTTGGAAAGTTGCAAACTTTCCAGAACGGCGGTTTTGGGGACGGAGGTACACTTGGCACAGCAGGGGCCATTTTCAATGTAAAGTGTATGTCACGATTAGGACTAATCTTCCTCCTATTATTGGGAGCTTCAAATACAATTTATTCACAAGATAAATTTGACTACGTATGGCTCTTCGGCAGGTATGAGGAAGATACTACTAGTATATACCAGTTTGGAGGCTCACGGATAGATTTCAATTTCAACCCACCTGAGATTTCTTATTTCGATATTCCTGTGGATTTTGATTTTAATGAAACCTCAATGGTATGTGATTCTACAGGAAACCTTCAATTATACACCGATGGCTGTAGTATTGTCAACTATGACAATTTGCTTGTAGAAAACGGGGACTCCATTAATCCTGGGGAAGTATATGATGAATGGTGTGCGCTTGGATATGGGTACCCTTCAACCCAGTGCAGTATGGCATTGCCAAAACCCGGCTCTGACCATATTTATTATCTTTTTCATATTGGCATAGATGAAAGTCTCTACACAAGGTATTTTCAATATACAGTAGCGGATATGAGTAAAAACAATGGTCTTGGGGAAGTTTTGGTGAAAAACCAACCAATATTTGACACCATTCATTTCGCTCAGCAGATGACGGCGGTGCGGCATGCCAATGGCAGGGACTGGTGGTTGGTGTTGCCTTACGGCACGGTTGACTTTGAAAATGGCAGCTCCAATCGATACTTCAAGTTCCTGTTTTCGCCCCAAGGAATTACAGGCCCAATAGAGCAGGACATCGGTGATGGTTGGGGGGCAGAATACTACAGCGGCCAAGCCACCTTTTCCCCAGACGGTAGCAAGTACGTGCGGCTGAACCCCACCCAAGGGATGCGGATATTCGACTTTGACCGATGCACGGGCGAGCTTTCGAATCCCAAAGCCATCTATTTCCCAAACGACACACTAACTTCGTGCGGGGTGTCATTTTCGCCCAATTCAAGATTCCTCTATGCCTCTTTGGGAAGCAAGCTTGTTCAATACGATACATGGAGCACAAACATTGAGGCATCAAGAGTAATAGTTGCAGTGTATGACGGTTTTATGTCGCCATTGTGGACAAGGTTCTACCAGCACATGCTGGCGCCCAATGGCAAGATTTATATCACCGTCCCCAATAGTGCCAACGTACTGCATATTATACACCACCCAAACTGGCAAGGGCTGGCTTGCGAGGTGGAGCAACATGGCGTCGCCCTGCCTACAATACACGACTGGAACATCCCCAATTTCCCGCATTTCCGGCTGTACGATGTGCCCGGCAGCATCTGCGATTCATTGGGCATCAATACGCCCACAGAGGAAGCGGTAACACAGGCCATGCAGGCCAAGCTTTGGCCGAACCCAGCAAGTGAGATGGTCAACGTCACCCTGCATGGAACCCTAGCCAAGCCAGCCACTTTCCACCTCTTCGACCCATTGGGCCGAGAGGTCAAGCGAACGGCTTTGTCAGCAGGGCAACAGGAGTCGGAGGTCGGGCTGGCGGGTGTGCCGCCGGGAATGTACTTTTGGAGGGTGGAAAGCCAAGGCAAATTAGTCGGCAGCGGAAAAATTGCCGTTCTTCGCTGACTTCAACCCCCATTTTCTGTGTACGTTTGCCCAAAACAACCCACGCCGTGAAACTCATCTTCGGTCTCCAACTCGACAACCCATCCCTCCCCCGGCCCGATACCGAGGCGGGTGTCCACTACGTCGGCCCAAAGGGTTTGCTGGCGCTGTTTGAAACCTGGCACGGCCTCGGCGGGCATCCCAACGACATCGACTACCTCCGCACCGAGCAGTACCGACAGGCGTTGCTCATTCATTTAGCGGATGCTGCGGCTCCGGTGTTTTACCAAAAATCCTTCGAAGCAGACCCCTTCACCACCGCTGCCGACCTCTGTTCCCGCCGTGACGAACTGTTGCTGGCAGGTTGGGATTTTCAAAAAAAGACCGATACCCCGCCCCGCCTTGCTACCATCGCCGAAATCGAAGCAATTTTTCAAACCGACCCTGAAGTTCACCACCTCGACCCCGGCTTCGCTGACCGTTTCGATGCCGTGCTGCGGGCACTCAATGTCCACTCGACCAATTTATCCGAGATTTGGGTAAACGAGCCGCTCGACCTGATGCCCCAGCATTTTCAGCGGTTTTTTGAAAAATTGGCAGAAACAGCAGCCCTCGAAATCCAGCAACTCCCCCTGCCCGAACTGCCCACCGAGGCTACGACTGACCTCCAAAAATTCCAAACCCGCTTCTCCGCCGCCCCGACCAAAACCAAGGAAACACTCCAAAACGACGGTTCCCTGCTCCTGCTCCAAGCCCGCCGCTCCAGCGAGGCAGCAGCCTGGGTGGCGCAGTTGGTGAGGGTGAAATTGGGAATTGGGAAATCGAAGATTCACGCTAGTAAATGGGGGAATTGGGGAATTGGGGGCGAACCCATTCCCCAATTTCCCCATTCCCCAATTCCCCAATTCCCAACCTTCCTAATTCCCGAAAAATCCAGAACCCTCGACATGGCCCTTATCCAAGAGGGGCAGCCGAGCCTCGGCATCCAGAGCACGTCACTGGCCAGGCCAACTTTACAGGTGCTGAAATTGGTGACGGCCTTCCTCTGGGAGCCCGTGAACCCTTTCCATATCCTCGAATTTGTGTCGCTGGCCGTGAAGCCGCTGGCCGACGACTTGGCCACGCTCATCGCCAACCAAGTGGCCGCAACGCCGGGCCTGCAGGGCGACGGCTGGTACGCCATGATTAACCGATACTTCGAGGAACTCGCTGAAAACGAGCCACTTACGACGGTGAACGAACAGCGCAAGCAGTATAATTTCTGGTTCGAGCGGCGGCGCTACGACATGGGAAGCAAGGTGCCGAAAGTCGAGGTGACAGCCATTTTCGACTATCTCCGGCAATGGGCGGTGCAGGCTTTTGAAGATGGGGGTGGACGAAACCACTCGCTCATCGTGCTGAGCCAACAGGCCCGGCGGGTGTCAGAACTGTTGAACGCCCTGCCTGAACAAGAACTGACGCACCTCGAACTGGAGCGCATCGTCCGCACGATTTACGAGCCGTCGCCCGTGGTGCTGCAACCGCAAGAGGCGGGAAGCCTGCCCTACGTCCAGCATCCCGGAGCGTTCACCGGGGCGGTGGGCGAGGTGTGGTGGTGGAACTTCGTGCAGCAGGAGCAGCCGCATTTTTTCTCCAAATGGTCAAAAAGCGAGCGGGCTTGGCTGGCGCAAATGGGCGTACTGCCCGACACGCCGGAGCAGGAAAACGCCCGCCAACTCTGGCAACAGAGCCGCCCGGTGCTGGCTGCCACCGACCGCTTGGTACTGGTGCTGCCAGAATCGGTGGACGGAACAGCTGCGAACCCACACCCGCTTTTCGGCGATTTGCAGGCGGCATTTTCCAACCTCGAAGCCATCACGCAGCAGGTGGGCGGCACAGCACAGGCGTTTGCGAAGCATTTTACCCTACCAACTTACGAACTGGTGGAACTGCGCCAACTGGGCAGGCCAGCACCGTTTTTGAAGATAAAAACCCGAGGCACCATGCAGCGGGAGCGGGAGTCGCTGACTAGTTTGGAGGCGCTTTTTTACTACCCGTACCAATGGTTTTTTAAGTACAAAATCCGGCTGAACAAGTCGAGCATCCTCAGCGTAGTGCCCGACAACACGCTGATGGGCAACTTGGCGCACCGGATTTTTGAGAAATTGCTGAAAGAAGACATCCACGCGATGAGCAAGGCCGAAGTGGAAAGCCGGGTGGAACAGGAGAGTCGCCGCCTGCTGGTGCGGGAAGGTGCGGTGCTGCTGATGTACGGCAGGGAACCAGACCGGGTGGCGTTTGTGAACAAACTGAAATTTGCAGCATGGAGCCTCGTGACGCACATCCGGGACAACGGCTGGCGGGTGCTGGGCACGGAACAGCAGTTGGACGGCAGGTTTCCGCACGACGACGAGTCCAGCCCGGAAGTCAGGGGCATCGCCGACTTGGTGCTGGAGCGGACAGACCCCAATGGGACAAGCGAATTGGCCGTGGTGGACATCAAGTGGCGGGGCAGCGGCTGGCGGGAGTCGGTCATCCGCAATGGCGAAGACCTGCAATTGGTGTTGTACGCCCGGCTTGTTTCACCGGAAAATGAATGGGCGCACACGGCCTATTTTATCGTGGAAAACGGCAAGCTGCTGGCTCGAAATTCCCGGGCGTTTCAAAATATCTCCCCCATCTCTCCGATGGACGACCACCGGGAGGTCAACGAGGGCATTCTTGCCCAAATGCACGCTACCTGGCAATGGCGAATGGCCCAGTTGTCCGAGGGCCTAATCGAAGTGCGATGCCGCCAAACCCTTGCCGCTATTGAGGGTACCTACGGCGAAGACCACGGGGCAGCAATGAGCAACCTGCTGGAAATGAAAGGCGAGGACGCCAAATACGACGATTACCGGGTGCTGATAAATTTGATTGATTGACATCAACATTCAGAGCTTTCCTATAAAAAACGTGCAAGTCTTTTGACGCCCCATCGGGGCGAAATGTCGGTAGTTATTACCCAGAACCATTGCCTCCCGTGCCGTAGGTACGGCATACTGGCTACAACATTCCGTACCTACGGCACGGAAACCCGTTCGCAATGAATTTGCTACCGACATCTCGCCCCGATGGGGCGATTAACTTACACCAGACAGTTTTTATAGGAAAGTCCTACATCAACATTTTCACAGGTTTTTTTTGCGCTAAAACTTCCTTACCTTAGCGTTATCGTTTTCGGACATCTTACCTAAAGCCTAATTCCCCCCATACCGGGTTACGGCATTTTTTCCTAATAGCTACTTAACTGACGGGGGTTATCCCTATATTTTTATCATCAAAAACTGAATCCATGTACACTTGTACCATTTGTCCCATTTTTACAAAAAAGAGGCATCGGACTCCACAAGTTTTGCTCCGCAAAACCATGTCCGTCATCCTGCTTGTCCTGTCGTTTTTTGCGCTCCAGTCTTGGGATTACTACCAGCCTTGGAACGTTGACAGCTCACCACCGGCAGCCCTTCAGCCCGTTGGCGCATGGGCGAACCTGAGCCAGGCGCAGCGGCTTGCCCTGCAAGGCGGTGGCGTTGTCACCAACTTCAACTCCGGCATTTGCAGCGGAGGCAACCCCATTCTCCTCAACATCGGTGCGGGACCAGCGCCCAGCGCACCCGTCAACAACGCCATCAACACCCGGCAGCCACGGCGCTGGGGCAACACCTCGTTCTACCTCGCCCGCCAAAACATGGGAGGCGCTGGGGTGCAGTACTGTTTTGACCTGAGCATCGCCGCTACGTTCAGCATGGACAGCCGGGAACACGCCTATTTTGCCAACGGCGAAAACATTGGCGTGACGGCCCTCAACGGCGTCAACCCCGTGCCGCTGACGGCCAGCTACCAGGGCGGGTCCATTGGGAACGCCACCATTACTGGCAACGGCTCGGGCAGTGTCCACCTCAATGCCAACGGCAAAACGGGTGGCGGCTTGTGGTGGGATATCCATTCCGGCGGCCAACCTGTCACGCAGGTTTGCATCGAGTATTTCGCCTCGCCGGGCGAACTGCCCACCATCGAGCCGTTCCGCCTCAGCATTGATGGCACAAAATGCGTGGCCGATGCACCCGTCGTTTGCGGCAACAGCTCACCCGTGAGCCGATGGGGCAGGCTCGGCTCCAACCTGGGCACTGGCCTTGACGACGGCCAGCCTGTTTACGATTTCAACAGCGGCTTCTGCGATGAGTCCGGCGACCCCATCAATTTCATCGAAATCAACGCCAACCCGTCCATTGCCTCCGGCAACATTGATTTCCTCAACAACAAACCGCCCCGCCCCTACGGCCGGCACAGTTTTGACAACAGCCGGGAGTACATCGGTGCTGGAGGGAACACCTACTGCTTCACACTTGATGAGGCACGCCCCATCCGCCTCAACTCGCTGGAACACAAATTTTTCGCAGGCCCAGAGCGGGTGCGCATCAATGCTTGGCTCGGTGCCGACCCCGTCGTCATAGCGGGTTTCAGCAACGGGCCAACCCCGGTGAGCAATGCCAACGGCCTCACGTTCAGTGGGTCGGGCTACGGCAAAGGCGTGGAGCGCCACTTCCAACGACCAGCCTGTGTCGCAGGTCTGCGTGGAGTACTGGCGGGTAAATGGCGGCGCCCTCACGGGTGAGCCTTTCTCGCTCGAACTCTGTGCGACCCGTTGCCTGTTCGACGACAGCTATGCCTGCTCGCTGAACCCAGGTGCTTGCTCCGCAAACTTTCCAGATATTAAGATTACCAAAACCGTGACGCCCATCAACGAGTTTGGCCTGAACACCTGCACCAACGCCAGCGGAAATGTTGACTTCCCAGCCTACAAAATCAGCATCACGATGCTCAATAATGCGGGTTCTGCCAAAGAACTTTTCCTCGAAGACGACCTCCTCAACTACCTTGCCGCTGCGTATGTGGATACGTTGACTGCTCCTCAAATTGTGGATTCAAACACGTCCGGCCTGCCGCTGATGAACCCACTGTACGATGGGCGGGATTACACCGATATCTTCCTCCCCAACACGGGCTGGCTCGGTGCCGGGCAGTACCTCACCGTGGAATTCACGGTGGCGCTCAACCCCAATGCACCCGGCGCTTTGACGACCCTGTGCAACACCGCATTCGGTGGCGGCCTCTCCAATGGCGGCTTCGTGGTCAGCGACCTCTCCGGCGACTTTGGAAGTGGCTTCAGCGACCCGACCCCTGTCAACAACCTGCTGCCAGCTGGCGTAGTTGCCACTTCCGCACTGGACGTGACGATGGAGGCCACGCTGATGAACTACATGAACGCCATCCAAGCCTGGGTGGACAACCACGGCGGCGCTACTTTCAGCGTACCCGGCTGCGGCCCGGTTTCTTGGTCGAGCGACTTCGACATGAACGACTGGGTCTGGAATTGTAGCTACATTGACGGACATATTGACGTGACCTTCACGGCTCAAGACAACTGCGGGCACACGTTCACCACCTGCGCCACCTTCACCCTTGAAGACACGCAAGGCCCCGACTGCGTCAAGCCGACCAACCTCGACCTCAACTGCAGCGACCCCAATGCTGGCGCACAACTCGACAATTGGCTCAATTACTCCGGCAACTGGAGCGACCTCAGCCTGCCCGTTGTCTTCACTCACGATTTCACCGGTCTGACGGGCAACGAGTGCAGCGGCGACACCATCACCGTCACTTGGACCGGCACGGACAACTGCGGAAACACGACCATTTTCGTCGGTTACCTCACGGTCAGCGACAACCAGGCTCCGATACTGCAAAACGTCCCGGCGGATGTCACCCTCGACCCCTGCACGGCCATCCCGCCTGCGGCAAACGTGACTGCCACCGACGCCTGCGACCCCAGCGTTCTTGTCATTCTGGAAGAATCTACAACTGGCCCGTACTGCGACCAAACCATCACACGCACCTGGACGGCCACCGACGACTGTGGGAATTCCGTTGCTGCTTCGCAAACGATTCACGTGGTGGACAACCAAGCACCCGTCTTCTCCAATGTCCCTGCTGATACCACCGCCGAGTGCCCCAACGTGCCGCCCGTGCAAGACCCGACCGTGACGGATTGCTCGCCCTTCAACGTTGTTTTTTCGGAGCAACAAACAGGCGGCGCCTGCCCATTGCCCAACATCATCGTCCGCACCTGGATTGCCACGGACACCTGTGGACACGCCGACACCGTGACCCAAACCATCACGATGACACCGCCAATCGTGCCGTCCACGCTGATTTGGACCTACGTGCCACCCGACACGACGACCACCTGCGACCAGAACCCCGGCTTCGGCGTAGCCCTGGCCGAAACGACCTGTCCAGCGGGCGGCCTCAGCGTCAGCTTCACCGATGTGGTGAACTCCAATGGCGACTGCAGTCTGCCATTCAGCATCACCCGCACCTGGATTGCGCACGATGCCTGCGGCAATATGATTACCGCTTCGCAAACCATCAGCACCGGGCCGGACACGCAAGCGCCCATTTTTGCCAGCGACACACCCGACACCATCGCCATGGATTGTGGTGGACCGCTTTACACGCCGGTGGCATTCGACAATTGCGGAGCAACCGCCCTCAGCTACGTGGACAATGCCCAAACGGGCGACTGCGCCACCGGCTTCCAGTTCACACGCATCTGGACGGCCACCGATTTATGTGGTAACAGCACTGATTTCACGCAGTACGTGACCACCAACCCTGACACGACTGCGCCCGTGTTCATTTTCGTGCCATACGACCAGTTCTTTGACTGCGAGGATACCATCAGTTTCCCTGACCCGATTGCTTTCGACAACTGCTCCGACGTGACCATCACCTGGCAGGACAGCATCATCGGAACGGGCGATTGCCACGAGGTGAACGGCATCGAATACGGCTACGACATCATCCGCACTTGGACGGCCACCGACGACTGCGGCAACTCGACCACGGCCACCACCAGCGCCTGGGTACTGCCCGGCTTCAACAGCGGGAACATGATTGCCTTCGCCTACGTGCCGCAGAACAAAACCGTGGATTGCAGCGGCGATGCGGTTTTCGGCAACCCGGTCTGCCACTCGGCTTGCGGAGCACTCACCATCACCTACGTGGACGAAATAACCGCCGGGGACTGCACCTCGGCAACGACCATCACCCGGCATTGGACGGCAACTGATGTTTGCGGCAATTCGACCTTTGCGCAGCAAACCATCGTCATCATGCCTGACCAGTCGGCGCCCGTGTTTACGCTGGCCTCGCAAGACCTGACGATTAGCTGCGCAACGGGCGGAATGCCGGATTTTGACATCCCGACCGTCACGGACAATTGCGCCGATGGCGCTTCACTGACCATCAGCCACCACGACGACTGGAGCACTGGCAACGCTGCCTGCGCCAACCAAACCGTCACCCGCACTTGGACGGCGGTGGATGCCTGCGGCAATGAGGCGACTGCTTCGCAAACCATCACCATCTTGGACGACGTGGCACCAGTTTTTGAAAACCTGCCTGCCGATGAGGCGCTGACGTGTGGCGAGGCCGTTGTGTTTGGCACACCCGAAGCCATCGACGGCTGCTCCACGGTGACCATGACCCACACCGATGAAGTGTTTCCCTTGGCCTGCGGCCAACAGCACGTCAGGACTTGGACGGCAACGGATGCCTGCGGCAACTCGGTCATTGCGGAGCAAAAAATAACCGTGACGGACAGCGAACCACCGAGCTTCAGCAACGTACCAGCCGATGAGTCGCTAACCTGTGGCCAGCCTGTCGAGTTTGGCACACCCGATGCCACGGACGGCTGTTCGCTGGTAAGCATGACGCACTCGGATGGGGTGGTGAATTTGGCCTGCGGCCAACAGCATATCAGGACTTGGACGGCAGTGGATGCCTGCGGCAACTCGGCTGTTGCGCAGCAAAAAATAACCGTGACGGACAGCGAACCACCTGTTTTCAGCGGCCCAGTTGAGAACCTGACCATCGAGTGCGGCGAGTCCGTCGTGTTCGCTGACCTGACGGCAAGCGACGATTGCGGCACGGCGGCTTTGGCCTTCAGCGACGAAGTGCTGCCGAACACCTGCGGCATGACCTACACCCGCACCTGGACGGCGACGGATGCCTGCGGGAATGCGGTGACTGCCACTCAAACCATTACGGAAGTGGATACGCAAGCCCCGGTCATCGGGCCTTTGCCGACAGAACTGACAATGACGCTAGCCGAATTATCCGCCTGGATACCCCCAACGGCAACGGCGACCGACTGCAACAACGTCACGCTCAACATGGAAACGACTGTGGAATCCAGTTGCGAAGCGACCGCTCATATTTACACCTACACGGCCACGGATGCCTGCGGCAACGCTGCCATGCACACGCTGACGGTGAACCTGTCGGATGCCATTTTCGCAGCCAGCGCAACCATCCCAACGACTTTGGACTGTGGCAACAACTACAACCTGACAGCTAATGCCGTGAACGGCACGGCGCCGTACAGCTACACCTGGACGGTGGTGGATGGCGCTGGTTGGGAAATCACCGACGGTGCAGCTACCGAATCAGCAACGCTTTTGGCGGGCGATGGAACAGCTACCATCATGCTGGAGGTAGTAGATGCTGGCGGCTGTGCCTGGATGGAGGCGTTCACTTTGAGCTGCAACACGACAGTTTCAGGAGTTGCGGAGGCGGCCATTTCGGCTTTCGAGCTGCTGCCCAACCCGGCGAGAAATTCCGTGACGGTGCGCTACACGGCCACTGCCGCCGGGGAGGCCAACTTGCGCATTTTGAACACGCTGGGCCAGGTGGTCATGCTCCGCAACGAGCAAGCATCCGCTGGGAAAAACGAACTGAACTTCGACATTTCACAACTGGCCGCTGGCACTTACCTGCTTTCTTTGCAAGCAGACAACGGGCAGGTGACGGAGCGGTTCGTGAAGATTTGGTAGGCGTTTTTTTGATTAAAATAAGCTAGCCATGCAACTGGCTGGCGTTTCGGAGCACCCTTCGGCATGAAGTTGGAGGGTGCTTCGTTTTTTAAAGAGATAGCCGCAATGTCACGGTTTTTACAAAATTGGGAAAAGCAGGTTGCCAGAAAAAACGCACCTTTGCCGACTTGCAAAAAATTCACACAAAATTAATCTAAGATGAAGCTTGATTTCACAACAAAAAACTTAGTGCCCTTCCTGTTTTGCCTTTTTGCCTTTGGCAAAGTTGGTGCGCAAGCCCCAGTAGTCATCAATGAACTGATGGCCTCGAATACCTCTACCATCACAGACGAGGCCGGGGAATTCAATGACTGGATTGAGCTGTACAACACCTCTGGTAGCGCCGTCAGCCTCAACGGTTGGTTTCTTACCGACAACCCAGCCAATCTGACCAAATGGGACTTTCCAACCAATACCAGTATTCCTGCCTATGACTACTTAATCATTTGGGCAGACGAGGACAGCAGCCAGGGGCCGCTCCACGCCAATTTCAAGTTGAGCGCCCTGGGCGAGCAATTGATGCTGATAAACGCCAGTGGCGCTATCGTTCAGGACATCACTTTCGGGGCACAGCAGACCGACAAGGGCTACGCCCGCTCCCCGAATGGCACGGGCAGTTTTGTGATTAAAAACCCGACTTTCAAGGCCAACAACGACACTGGCATTTCGGCGGTGGGCGACGTGGAACAGGAGGGGGCAATGCATATTTTCCCAAACCCTGTCAGCGGCGGCGAGGTGGTTTTGCGAAACAAGAACAGCGAAAAACAAGCGGTTGCCATCTTTGACCAACTTGGTCGAAAGCGCTTCAGTGCCGAATTTTTCAACGAGACCAATTTGGATGTAAGCGATTGGCCTGCTGGGTTGTATTTTGTAAAACAACTGGGAACAATACAGCTACTCACTATCCAACGATAACCCAATCCAGTATCCAGCCAATGTTTGACTTTTCGCTACTTCAAGCCAATACCGACAACCCGGCGCTTATGTCAGTGGTGTATGCCATGCTTTTTTCGTTTTTGCTGTCCATAGTTGTGGCGTTTACCTACGAGAAGACTTCCCGTGACCTCTTCGTGCCCGGCAATTTCGTGCAGGCGATGATTCTCGGCTCGATGGCTGCAGCTACGGTGATGCTCGCCATCGGCGACAGTTTGGCGAGGGGCTTGGGAATGATTGGGGCGCTGGCCATCATCCACTTCCGCACCAACCTCCGTGACCCACGGAACATCATTTTTATGTTTGCATCGCTGGCCATCGGCATCAGTTGCGGGGTACATGGGTACAACATCGCCTTTATCGGCACTGTGTCCTTTTGTGCAGCGGCTTTTTTGCTGAAATGGACGCCGTTTTCCACGGCTGGCCACCACCACGTCAATGTACTGCGCTTTCGGCTCGACACGGAAAATGGCGTTGCCGAACAGCAGATGCTACAACTGCTCTCCCAGTATTGCAAACGCATCCAGCACTGGCGCTCCGACTACGAGAGCAATGCGGAGGGCATACTGAAAACAGCTTATAATTATCGGGTTGTATTCAAGAAAAAAGGAACTGAAGTGGACTTTCTGAGGGCAATAAAAAGCTTGGAAGGTATTGAAAAGATTGACCTTTCGACGAAGAGCGAGCCGGAGGCACTTTGATTATGGTTGATAAAAGTTGATCGGGTTGATAAGGGTTGATGCACGTGATGTATCAACCCTTATCAACTTTTATCAACCCTCATAAACTCTGAAGAAACTCCACCGTTGCTTCCATATCCACACTCATAATCCGGTCTTCCTCCACCATTGGTACCACCTTCCGATATTCTGAAAGCATTGTTTCTATGGCTTCCGACGAGCGCAGCGGCCTGCGGAATTCCATCGCCTGAGCAGCCGTGTAGAACTCGATGGCCAGTACCCGCTCCACATTTTTCACCACCCGCCAAGCCTTTGTGGCGGCGTTGGCACCCATGCTCACATGGTCTTCCTGGCCGTTGGAGGACACGATGCTGTCCACCGAGGCCGGCGTGCAAAGCTGCTTGGTCTGACTGACGATGCTGGCGGCAGTGTACTGTGGAATCATGAACCCGCTGTTGACGCCACCGTTTTTCGTAAGAAAATGTGGCAGCCCTCGCTGCCCGCTGATGAGCTGGTAGGTGCGGCGCTCGCTGATGCTGCCCAATTCCGCCAGTGCGATGGCGAGGTAGTCGAGTGTCAGTGCTAATGGCTGGGCGTGAAAATTGCCACCGGAAAGGATGGCATCGTCGTCGGGGAAGATGGTTGGGTTGTCCGTCACGCTGTTGATTTCGGTGGAAAAAACCCGCTCCACGTGGGTGATGGCGTCGTAGCTGGCACCATGTACCTGTGGTACGCAACGGAAGGCGTAGGGGTCTTGCACGGCGGTCTTTTCACTAGCTGCCAACTCGCTGGTTTCCAACAAATTGCGGATGGCCTCAGCGGTTTTCAACTGACCCTCGTGCGGCCTGATTTTGTGCAGCAATTCATTGTACGGCGACAATCGGCAATCAAAAGCATCAATGGAAATGGCGGCACAGCGATTGGCCACCTCGTACAAACGCCGAGCTTCCAGCAGGCACCAGACGCCGTAGGCTTGGCAGAATTGCGTACCGTTGAGCAGCGCCAGCCCCTCTTTGGATTGGAGGCGAAGGGGTTCCCAACCGAACTTTTTCAGGGCATCGGCGGCGGCCATTCGCTCGCCTTTCAGGTGGACTTCGCCCATGCCAATCAGCGCCAGGCTGAGGTGTGCCAACGGCGCCAAATCGCCGGAGGCGCCGAGCGAACCTTGCTGGTAAATGACGGGCAGCAGGTCGGCGTTGAAAAAGTCAACGAGGCGCTGAACGGTATCGAGCTGCACTCCAGAAAAGCCCTGGGAAAGTCCCTGAATTTTCAACAACAACATGAGCCGCACCACGTCGGCGGGCACTTCTTCCCCCATGCCGCAGGCGTGTGACATGACGAGATTGAGTTGGAGCTGCTCCAGTTCATGGTGGCCGATTCGCACATTGCAAAGCGACCCGAAGCCGGTGTTGATGCCGTAGAACGTTTCGCCGGAGGCGGCCAATTTGTTTTCGAGAAAAAGGCGACAATGGCCAATGCTGTTGATTGCCTCGGCTGAAAGGGCGATTGGTTCGCCGGTGGAAAGTATATGGCCGACCTGTTCGAGGGTCAGCGGGTCAGGACTTATCTGATGCATTTAGTTGGTGGTTGTGGGTGAGTTGCTTGGGGTTGACAACTCAACCATCTGGTTTTATCTGCGTTTTCACAAAGTTTGCAAAGGTAAAAAACGAATTCAATCATGTGCCGCCGAACTCCAGTTCGGCGGTTTGGCGGTGTAAATATGCTGACTTTCCACCCCGCCGAACTGGAGTTCGGCGACACATTTCAAACGAAACAGACTTGGAATTAAACTTCAAAACTTTTGGGCAGGGCGACCCCGTCATCATCCTGCACGGGCTGTTCGGGACGCTGGACAATTGGCAGACCATCGCCCGAAAACTGGCCGAGAACCACACCGTTTTCATCCTCGACCAGCGCAACCATGGCCGCTCGCCGCACTCCGATACCCACGACTATCCGGCAATGGCCGAAGACCTCAAGCAGTTCATGGAGGCGCACTGGATGTACGATGGGGCGCACATCATCGGCCACTCGATGGGCGGCAAGACGGCCATGCAGTTTGCCCTCGAACACCCGGACTTGGTGAAAAAACTGGTGGTCGTGGACATTGCGCCGAAGGCTTACCAAGGCAACCACCATGAGATTTTTGAAGCCCTGCAGGCAATGGATTTGGACAATATCACCGACCGCTCAGCGGCTGATACTTTCCTGGCCGAGCGAATAGCAGCGAAGGACGTGCGGCAGTTTTTGATGAAAAACCTTACCCGAAAGTCGGGTGGGGGATTTGAGTTCAAAATGAACCTACCTGTGCTTTGGAAGCACTATTCGGACATCCTGGCGGCGGTGGACGGCGAGCCGTTCGAGGGGGAGACGCTTTTCATTCGGGGAAGCCGCTCCAAGCACGTCACGCTGCCGGAAGACGAGGCTTTGATAAAAAAGCTGTTCCCCCATGCTGAAATCAAGACGGTGGGAGGGGCCGGGCACTGGGTTCATGCGGAGAAGCCAGTTGAGTTGCTGGGGTTGGTGCGGGCGTTTTTGTAAAATTTTTGATTTAAGTACAGCTTCAAGTTAGCCTACCTTTGCATGGATGGCTACTCATTTCACTGGTTGCGCCATTGGCGCAATGCCAATCATTCACCCGCCAAACATTGATGCATGTCCAATCTCCGTCTCCTTTTTTTTCCATTCCTCCTGCTCCTTGGCTGCAACTCCGGCGCCCAGCAAAACGGGGAGCACGCTTTCACCAACGACCTTATCCATGAGAGCAGCCCGTACCTGCTGCAACATGCCCACAACCCCGTGCATTGGCAGCCTTGGTGCGAAAAGGCGCTGGCACAGGCCAAGGCAGAAAACAAGCTGCTGCTCATCAGCATCGGCTATGCGGCCTGCCACTGGTGCCATGTGATGGAGCACGAATCGTTCGAGGACACCACCGTCGCCAACCTGATGAACAAGTATTTCGTGACCATCAAAGTGGACCGGGAGGAGCGCCCGGATGTGGACGACGTCTATATGACCGCCTGCCAACTGGTCTCCAAAAACGGTTGCGGCTGGCCACTCAATGCCTTTGCCCTGCCCGATGGTCGGCCCGTATGGGCGGGCACCTATTTCCCGAAGAAAAATTGGGTGGAGGTGCTGGAATATTTTCAAAAGGAATGGGAAAAATCACCTGACCAGATGCGGGAATATGGCGCAGAACTCGCAAAGGGACTGGCCGTCTCTGACCAAGTGCCAAGCGCAGTCGGCACCCCCGAATTTGACCAAAAAACATTGGACGGCATCGCCCAAAAAATGCTGCAAAGCATTGATTTTAAAAAAGGCGGACGGCAGGGGTCGCCCAAGTTCCCAATGCCGAGCAACTACCTTTTCCTGCTGGAAGACCACCACCTGAGCGGCGATGAAAAAACCCTGAAAGCCGTCACCGCCACCCTCGACGGCATGGCCAACGGCGGCATCTTCGACCAACTGGGCGGCGGCTTTGCCCGCTACTCCACCGACGAGGACTGGCTGGCACCCCATTTTGAAAAAATGCTGTACGACAATGCACAACTTGTGAGCCTGTATTCGCAAGCTTTTCAAGTAACCAAGAACCCTGACTACCAACGGATTGTGGAGGAGACACTGGCTTTCATAGAACGGGAGCTGACCTCGCCGGACGGGGCGTTCTACTCGTCCCTCGATGCGGACAGCGAGGGCGAGGAAGGCAAGTTTTATGTTTGGACAAAACAGGAAATTGGGACCGTGCTGGCTGATGAGAAAATGACTGCCGCCTTCTGCGATTTTTACGAAGTAAGCGAAAAAGGAAACTGGGAAGACGGCAAGAACATCCTGCACCGAAAGCGCACTTTGGCTGATGTTGCGAAGCGGCAAAACCTGAGCGAAACAGAACTTAATTCACTGATTGCCAAGGCAAATGCCAAGCTCTTCGATGTGCGTTCCAAGCGGGTGCGCCCGCCGCTCGACGACAAGT
>JAIPBL010000116.1 GCA_021739645.1 Saprospiraceae bacterium
GGCTGACCGATTAAGATACGGTCAGCCCAATAAATTGGGCGACCACAATTCTCAAAAACGGGCGCAAAGATAGGATTTGATAGCAATTGTTAAAACAGAACCTTGATTTGCTAATTTTTTCGCTTCTTCGCACAGCAAATTTCAATTATGAAAAACGAAAAATCGAACCTCGTCATTTGGTCCACCATCATCGTTGCCGCACTCGGCTATTTCGTGGACATCTACGACCTCCTACTTTTTAGCATCATTCGGGTAGAAAGTCTTAAGGCCATTGGCATCACCGATAGCAGTGACCTTCAAAACATGGGTCTCTCACTGCTCAATTGGCAGATGCTGGGGATGCTCATCGGTGGACTCGGCTGGGGCATTTTGGGTGACAAAAAGGGGCGGCTTTCGGTACTATTTGGCTCCATCATCCTGTATTCCATCGCCAACATCGCCAATGGTTTTGTGGAAACGATTGAGCAATACAAAGTCCTTCGATTCATAGCGGGCATCGGTTTGGCGGGTGAATTGGGCGCTGGCATTACGCTCGTCAGCGAAATCATGTCCAAGGAAAAACGGGGCTACGGAACGACCATCGTGGCGAGTGTCGGTATTTTGGGTGCGGTGGCCGCCTATTTCGTCAGTCAGGTTTGGGACTGGCGGACGGCCTATTTCGTTGGCGGCGGGCTGGGGCTTGCTTTGCTCGTGCTGCGCATCTCCGTTTTCGAGTCGGGTATGTTCAATAGCATCAAGGACAAAATGGTGGAGCGGGGTAATTTCTTACAATTGTTCCAAAACAAGGAGCGGTTCTTTCGGTACATGCAATGCATTTTGGTGGGTTTGCCTACTTGGTTTGTGGTGGGCATTCTCATCACGTTCGCCCCTGAATTTAGCAAGGCTTTCGGCATGACAGAGGCCGTAGCAACCGGCGGGGCGGCCATCATGTACTGCTACACTGGTTTGACGTTGGGTGACTTGACCAGTGGCATCATGAGTCAATTGATGAAAAGCCGAAAAAAAGCGCTGCTGTTTTTTCACTTGTTTTCAGCGGCTACCATTGTTTGGTACCTCACTTCCGGCGACATCAGCCAGAATCTTTTTTACCTGAAAATATTCTTGATTGGGTTTGGCGTGGGCTACTGGGCCATTTTCGTGACCATTGCCGCCGAGAATTTCGGTACCAATTTGCGGGCGACCGTCACCACGACTGTCCCCAATTTTGCACGCGGCGCATTGGTGCTCATCGTGCCATTTTTCAAGGCCATGAAGGTGGAGTTTGGGCAGATTGGCGGGGCTTATGCCGTTGGAGCAACTTGCGTCATCATTGCCTTGACCGTACTTTATTTCCTGCCCGAGACTTACGGGAAGGACTTGGATTATGTGGAGGAGTAGTACCTCGAAGCTCCCGCTCCGAGGTTGATGGGACGAAGCGGGAGCTTCGTCCTACAATACACCCAATTCTTTTCCTACCTTCGTAAACGCAGCCACCGCCTTCTCCAAATGCTCCGGCTCGTGCGCTGCCGAAATCTGTACCCGAATCCGAGCCTTGCCTTTCGGCACCACGGGGAAGAAAAATCCAATCACATAAATGCCCTCGTCGAGCAGTTTTGCGGCAAAATTTTGCGCCAGCACCGCATCGTACAGCATGATGGGCACAATGGGGTGAACGCCGGGGATGATGTCAAATCCTGCCGCTGTCATTTCCTTGCGGAACCACTCGGTGTTGCGCTCCAACTTGTCACGCAGGTCGGTGGTCTTGGTCAGCATATCCACCACTGCGATGGATGCCCCGGCGATGCTGGGTGCAAGCGTGTTGGAGAATAAATACGGACGGCTGCGCTGGCGCAACATTTCCACGATTTCTCGGCGGGCAGCGGTGAACCCACCACTAGCGCCACCCAGCGCCTTGCCAAAAGTGCCCGTAATGATGTCCACTCGGTCTATCACGCCTCGATGCTCGTGCGTACCACGACCTGTTTTACCCAAAAAACCTGTTGCATGGCACTCATCAATGGCAACCATCGCATTGTATTTATCAGCCAAATCGCAGATTTTGTCCAACTGCGCAATGGTGCCGTCCATGCTGAAAGCGCCATCTGTGAATATCATGCGGCGACGGGCGTCTTGGCAACTTTTGAGCTGTTCCTCCAAATCGGCCATGTCGTTGTGCTTGAAGCGGAGGCGGTTGGCCTTGCACAAACGGATGCCGTCAATGATGCTGGCATGGTTGAGTTCATCGGAAATGACAGCGTCTTCTGCTCCCAGCAGCGGCTCGAAAAGCCCACCGTTCGCATCGAAGGCGGCGGCGTAGAGGATAGCATCTTCTTGGCCCAAGAAGTCAGCGATTTTACGCTCCAGTGTTTTGTGCAAATCCTGCGTACCGCAAATGAAGCGGACGGAGGAAAGCCCGTAGCCGTGCGTCCGAATGGCTTCATGCGCTGCCTCAATCACCTTGGGATGCGATGACAGGCCGAGGTAGTTATTGGCACAAAAATTCAGCACCTGCTGGCCTTGGTCAGTACGGATAATAGGGCCTTGTGGTGTGACGATGACCCGTTCATTTTTGTAAAGCCCGGCGTCTTTTATTTCTTGGATTTCTTGTTGGAGGGATGTGCGGACGTTGGTAAACATTGCTTGATTGTTGAATTGTTGAGATTGTTGAATTGTTTGTTGCCGAATCAAATCAACACTGAATATTTCTTTTGTAATTGAAAAATCATGTCCTTGGTCATGCTGGCAAGGTCATATTTTGGCTTCCAGTGCCAGTCTTTGCGAGCAGGGCCATCATCAATGCTCTCAGGCCAGCTATCGGCGATTTTTTGGCGAAAATCGGGAGCGTAGCTGACTTCAAAACTTGGGAAATGAGCTTGGATGCTTTCGGCAATTTCCGAAGGGGAAAAACTCATACCTGCCAAATTGTAGCTGGTTCGTTCTTTGATTTTCTCAGTGGGTGCATCCATCAGTTCCAGTGTGGCACGGATGGCATCGGCCATGTAAATCATGGGGAGTGCGGTATTTTCACTTAAAAAACAAGTGAAGTCTTCACCTTTCACGGCATTGTGGTAAATGTCCACGGCATAATCAGTCGTGCCGCCGCCCGGGTCGCTCTGCCATCCAATGACGCCTGGATAGCGCAGGGAGCGAACATCCAAGCCATATTTTTGAAAATAATACTGGCTCCACAATTCACCGGATGCCTTGCTCATTCCGTACACCGTCGTTGGTTTCAGGATGGCGTTTTGCGGGGTCATTTGCCTTGGAATATCGGCTCCGAAAACGGCGATGGAACTGGGAAAAAAGACTTTGGAAACCCCACTTTCACGAGCCACTTCAAAGACGTTGAAAAGCCCACCCATGTTGATGTCCCAAGTTTGAAGCGGGTTTTGTTCGCCTTTTGCAGAAAGGATAGCGGCGAGGTGGTATATCTGAGTGATGCCGTGACGGTTCACAATTTCACTGATGGCCTGGCGGTCGAGCACATTCAACAATTCAAATGGCCCATCGTGGCCATCCACTTGACGGATGTCCGTGGCAATCACATTGTTTGTGCCAAAGGCCGTCCTTAGCGCCTCCGTTAATACAGACCCAATCTGGCCGTTTGCTCCAATTACAAGGATTTTTTCTTTGCTCATAGCATTTCTTTTGTGTCAAAGACCGCATAACGAGAAGTTGGACTTTGATACGCTCTAGTTAGGTTTTGAAGGCGAAAGGTAGGAATTCTACTTTGAAGATGGGGTAGGAAAATCGGGAATGCCACTAAGGAATTCCCAAGAGGCATTGAGATAGTCCAATTCGCAGCACCAATTGGTGAGGCCGTTGGTGAGGACGAGGTATTTAACTCGGAGTGGTTGATTGTAGGCAGCCACCTGCCGCAAAGTGGCTTCTGTGATGGGCACGTTGGGTGCCTTGCACTCAACGAGAAGATGGGGGCGCATCTCCCAATCATAGGCCAGAATATCGCACCGCTTTGTCAACTCGTTGACTGTCAGCTCCTTCTCAGTTCTGATGCGGTTTTTGGGATAGTTTTTCTCTTGTATCAAATAGGCCAGGAAAAGTTGCCGAACCACCTCTTCTGGCGTCTGGACTAGGTGTTTTTTGCGGATGGGGTCAAAGATAAAAACTTGGCCGTCTTGCTTCATCAGCTCCAAACTGGATTGAAATTTCAGCAAATCAATGGATAACTGCATGTTGATTTTTTCTTTCGTCAAATTTTTCACCTAAAAAAAATGGAGGGACACCGAGTAGGCATCCCTCCATTTTCAAACAAAATCACCGTGTCATCGGAGCAAGGTCACATCACCTTTTTTGGTGTACTGCTTGCCGCTGCCACCTGTTATTTGGTAAACAACCCGGTAGATGTAAACATCTGAGGGCGCATCTTCATCATTTTGTTTTCCATTCCATCCATCGGGGCCGTTTTCATTGTCGTAAACGAGTTGTCCCCAGCGGTTCCAGACCTTGAATTCATCAATGGTTAAAGGTATCAATGACACGATTCTAAAACTGTCGTTTTTGCTGTCGGCGTTGGGTGAGAAAGCATTTGGGATGCCGATGGGAATATTGTGGACAGAGAATTCTCCATTTTTATTCGACGTGCAACCTGCACCACTTGTTATTTCAACATGCATGTTTTGCGTGATTGAATCGATGATGTCAGCACCAAATATTTCGAAGGCATTCAAAACAGCAGAAATGGTGTCGGTGGTGGTGGAAACTAAGCTGTCTCCAATGTACCAATTGTAGGTTGCTCCTGGCAGTACCGAAGGGGTCGTGTTTACAACAAAGACAAATTCCTCTCCTTCATAAATAATACTGTCATTCGGCACTGCCTCCATTACAGTGATGGAATTAATAACATAGCCTTGGTTTACTGTCAAAAACATGGCATCACTTTGTGTGCAACCCGCTGCATCTGTTCCCGTCAGGGTGTAAAGCATATCCTTGCAAGAGGTTATTGTAATGTTTGCTTCGTTTGATATTATCCCCGTTTGGTCAGCCCAAGTGAAGCTAATGCCTGGCAGAGAGGCCGTCCCCATTAGTGATACTGGTGAACCAGCTTGAACCATGGTATCGGGCCCGGCATTTACTGTGAAAGGAAGCGAAACTTCGACCGGCACATCAACAGAATGAGTAAAGCAATTATTGTCATCTGACACTTCGATGGTATAGGTAGTTGAAGCACTAGGCGTCGTGGTGATAGTTGCATCTCCTCCTATTGTGACACCACTTTCATCATTCCAAGTGTATGTATAATTAGGGCCAGCTGGGATAACAGTGACATTCAAAGTCACGGATTCGCCAGGACATACAATTGTTGGTGTTGAAGCATTGATATTAAAATCAGTGGCAACCGTTACCGTAATTTGACCTGTCGAAACACAATCACCAACTGTGGCAGTCACCGTGTAGGTCGTTGTTTGTGTTGGCGAAACAGTAGGCATCGGTTCGGTCGTAGTAAGGCTACCATCAGAAGAAGTCCAGGAATAGGTAGCATTTGGATTCTCGAATGGGTTCAACAACGCCTGTTCACCGGGGCAAATCAAAATATCTTGCAATTCAAAAACTGGCCCGCTCGGCACAAAAATGCCCGCTGAAGCACCAACGGGGCAACCCATGAATTCCGCCGTGACGTTGTACTGCGTAGTGCTAATCGGTGAGGCTATTGGGTTCGGACAATCCGAACAAGAAAGCCCGCCCGATGGCTCCCAACTAAAATCCGTCAGCTCGGCAGGGCCAACAACCATCAGATTCACCGCTTCGCCAGGACATATCGTATCTAATGGCGGAACGATGGAAATCAATGTAGATGGCACAACAATTATCTCAATTGAATCTATGCTTGTGCAAGCATTTACAGTAGTTGTGCGAACGTAGGTATGCGTTTCCGTAGCAATAAATACTAGGTTTAAAAACGAATCCGGTGTCAGAGCGCCAGGGATTTCGCTGTCCCACATTAGGGTAATGCCGGGGAAGTTGCCAGGCTCGTAAGTAGGAGAAGTTAGTAAAACCTGCTCTCCAAGACAATAGGATTCCTTGGCAGGGTTTGCCATGATACTAAGGTTAGGCAATGAGTCCACATACACCAGCACAGAGTCAGTGACCGTACAAGACGCTGCGTTCAAAGTAGTGTAATACCAAGTGGTGACTGGGGGAGTGACCACTACTTGCGCTGGACTGATTTGGGTCATGAAAAAATTTGGTGTCCAAGTTATGCCTACTCCTGCGGTGGTGTTGATGTTGTTTAAGGTAGCATTTTCACCCAGGCAAATGAAGACAGTGTCTGGGTTTTGGATTTCAACATTCACGGGGATTACCGTGATGGTGACTTCAGCAGTGTCCTTGCAAACGCCCGTTGCACTTGACCCAATCAGCGTGTAGGTGGTCGTAACGTCTGGTGTGGCAATTGGGCCAGAAACGTTGTTGCCGGGGCTGAGGCCAATGTTCGGTGTCCAGATAAAATTTGTTGAAGAGCCAATGACATCAGTGGCAAGGTCAACGCTGTAATTTTGACAAATCGTGGTGTCATTTGCCACGACTGGGAAATCGAAGGCGTCAATATTGATAGTGACCTGGTCAGTGGCGACGCAGCCACCCAACTCCACCTGTACCTCCAAGAAAATCGAATTGAAAAATGGCGGAGGGATAATGGTCTGGACGGGATTGTTCGGATCTGTCAAGGGAAAGAAAAACGTTGTCCAAAGCAGGTTGCTGTTGTTTACGTTGTTGGTTGCAGTCAGCGTTATGCTGTCCGTTTCACAAATATTGATGATGCCCTCTGGGAAAATATTGACTTCTGGGGAAATCAGGTTCAAGTAAACGGAATCCACATCCACGCAAAGCCCCAGCGTACCCGTCACCATTACCCATTGGCTGGTAGTTGGTGTGACGATTGGGTTGGAAATGTTTGGGTCGGAGAAAATGCCCGGTGGCTGCCAGAAATAATCAGCTGCACCAACCACGCTCATTTGAGCACCATTGCCTTCACAAACCAACACGGTATCCAATTGGTCTTCAAAAATTTGAACGTCCAGATTGTCTTGAAGCTCAATTTCCAAGGTCGCCAAAATTGTTGCACCACAACCAAAATCCCGAACCAATTGGATGATGATTGTCTCCGTACCTTCTGGGATTCCATCACTTAGCGCTTGGATTGGAAAGGTAAATACCTCCGTGCCGCTGTTGAAAGTTACAGAGCCGGGTATGGTCAATAAATAATCCGTCCCTAGTGTTGCAGTTCCAGAAACCACGATGTCGAAAGTTGTTGGCTGGGTAACCGCCGCATTCAGGCTAATGGTTACCTCGTCTGGTATGTTGACACATTCTTCCACCAAATACTGAATACCAGAGTTGTAGTTCACACCAAGGTTTGGCGAGCCGCCTTTGATATCCGAGATAAAAACGCCTGAGTCAAATGCCGTGTCTCCCCTGTCGGCTATGGCAAATTTCAAGTGGTAGGTGTTGCAAGGAATGGTTGGTATCCGAGCAGTAAGGCTTTTTTTCACGCCAAGTGAATCAGAAGTCAAGCCATCGTAAGCCACGCTTTGGCCATCTTGGTTGTCCCGATAAAACTGCCAGTTCTGCGCATCGTTCACGCTGTTGATTTGGATAAAAGTGCCATCTGGAAGGGTCGCAACGTTATCTTGGTTGCCGATATTCGGGTCACCTACGATGCCCGGCCCCGATACCAAAAATGCAAAAATGTCATTGAAAGATGTCCCTACCCATTCTGGGTACTCTTCTGAACCGAATATGTATTCAAAAGTAATTTCGTCGGTAGAGGCAAAAACATCCATTTCGACGATACAAGCATCATTGGACACTGAGTTATTGCCATTTATAGTGGACAGGTAATCCAAATCAGCGTCGCCGGGTGTACCAGTAGGCGCCGAAGAGAAAAAGCTACCCGGATTGGATACGTTGTTTGCGGAGCCGCTTGTCAACAAAATTCCTTTTTCAAGTCCTAAATCCGTGTTCGAGCCTGCCTGAAACGTAGCCAAAGCAGAGTTGGCACAATCAATATTGGTGATGGTAATCGAAGTCTGTCCAGTCACCACACTTTGCACAATATCCGCTGGGGATGAGCCTGTTTGAACTGTGATTTCTTGGTTGGGTTGGCAGGCATCAGCGGTACATTCCCAAAAACCTTGGAACCCTTCAAATACGGTTGAACCATTTGAAACAAACTGTACAGTCAGGCATCCACTGGATGCGGAAACTGAGTAGCAAACTCCTCCGAGACTGCCACCATTGTCGCCTCCAGAAATAGAGCCAATGAGTGGCGAACCGATTGTTGGGCCATCAAAGAAGTTGATTTGGTCACTGTTGAAACTCTCAACATTGTAATATTCCAGTGAAAAATTGATGCAGTTGTGTGGTGCAGACGGGCAAATTGTATAGGCAAAGTTTTCGCTGTTTCCGTAGTCGCCGTCTGGTCCACCTGAGTCCGTTAGTGTACCGCTGCATGCCGTAGAGCCGCCTTGGTCAACCGTGCTGATGGGTGGTTTTTTGATAATGCAAAGCTTGAACGCCCCGTCGTTCGGGGTGCCCGAGGGCGACCAATCATTTATCCTTATAAAGTAGGTGATGCCCGGTGTCAAGCCAAAAAGGTCAACATCAACGATACCATCGCCATTGGCGGTTGAGCTGCATTCGAGTATTTGCAAACCATCGTATTCACAATCGCCCCGGTAGATGGCGATTTGTGGGTTGAGAATTGGGTCAATATTGTTGTTTGGGTCGGGGCAGGCAGTGACGGTGATGCGATAGTCCAAAATCGTGTCCACTGCGACAAAGGAAAACCAGACATCCCGGCTGACGATTCCTCCCACCCAACATGGAGGGATGTTGTCAAAGCCAATATCACTGGTAGTAGCATTGAGGTTATTGTAAATGATATTGTCGTCGCAAATTGGCGCTGCCCCAAGGTTGATAATGCCTGGGCAATCGTCATTTGCGGGTTGGGCAAACAAACTAAAGGCAAACAAGAGAAATGATAACGTAAAAAAATGCTTCATAATTTAATCTTTAAATCCTTTTGATAAACCGGTGCATCTTCGTTAAGATTTTGATTGTCAACGTTTTACGATTCAACATCCGATTTCGTGCGTCATGTTTTGCCTGGTCATTCCGCCGGAAATCAACCAAGACAAGCGAAGGTAAAGTCTTTTGTTGGCCAAAAATAGAAATGCAGCCTAAAACCTTGTCGGTCAGGCAGCATTTGTGGAAAAATATAGTCGGTGCATGACAGATTGGGCTTTCCCCTAACTGTTTCACCACAAATCCACGTCAAAGTTTTACCTTCGGCAAAGTTTTCACCTCATAAATTTTCTCTTGATGAAAAAAACAATCCAATACCTAACCGTGCTTACTAGTCTGCTGTTTTCTAGCAGCCTTGAAGCACAACAGTTTTCTCTCAACCCTGAAAAGCCTACCGCAGGCGACAAAGTTACTGTCAGCTATGCGCCCACTGGCGGCCCACTGGCTGGTGTTTCCTTCGACGGGATAGCTTATTTGTACGAAGTGGGCAAACAGGAAGCGACTGCGATTGACCTTGAATTTACGCACGAAGGAGATGCATTGACAACCATAGTTCCGGTTCCCGCCAATGCTCAATTCCTCCTTTTTTCCTTCAGCAACAATGAGCTTGAAAAAATGGACGACAATGGCGGAACAGGCTATAAATCCATGATTTACAAGGCAGACCGATTAACTCCGGTGCCAGGGGCATTAGGAATGAAATCATTGGTGTACAATGGTTATGGCCGCAACGGTGGTGTAAAAAATGATGCTGAAAAAGCATTTAACCTAGCGAAACAAGAATTTGCTGCCAACCCAAGCGCTGTCGATGATTGGCGATTTGCAGGAATTTTCACAGCACTTGCCAAAAAATTTGATGATGACCAACTTAAGATACAATTCCGTGTGCAGGTTGACAAAATTCTCAAAAATAAAAAGTCAACTGAGGACGAATTCGGGCTTGCGCTTTCCATCGCTAAATCGCTGGAAGACAAAGATTTGTCAGAAAAGATAGATGCAAAAGTCAAAGAGCGGTTCCCAAATGGCAGGTTCGGCGCTAACGAAGCCAGCACTGCATTCCGTGCCGCAAAAACGGTGGATGAAAAGCTGAAAATCATTAACGAGGCCAAGGTGAAATATGCCAAAGCCAAAGATTTTGATAAAACGCTTTTAAGCTGGAACACCACACTTGCCTCAGATTATGGCAAAGCCGAAGACTGGGCGAAT
>JAIPBL010000024.1 GCA_021739645.1 Saprospiraceae bacterium
CGATTGAACAAGCGCAGGATAACACCATAATAGAGGCTGTCAAAACTGCTTAATTTTTCTTTTGATGTGGATGTACTCATCCAGCAAAAGTAAAATTTTAGAATTTTTTGGACGCTTTTGTCCAAATTGAGAATTGCTGCATTTAAACCAAATCGACAATGAATTTCAAAACCAAAATTCTCGGCAGCCTAGCGGTCATCTCCTTTATGTTTGCACTTAGCTGCAATTGGGACACGCCAAAAGCCGTAGAAGACGGTAGCTAACGGGCAGAAATAGGTCAAAACCATGTTGAATTGCGAATTTTATATGATTTCAATAAATTGATTTTCAACGGATTGTGAGCTGTTAGTCAGAACAAAGAAGACGCTATCAATCACGAACAATTTGAGAAGGGAAAATCAAGTAGTGCTATTGGTAGCCTCTCCTCGCAGGTCACTTCTCGGTCAGGCGAGCCCTGCCTCGCTCCTTACTTCGAAATATTTAAAACCCATTTTGAACATTCTAGGGGAACTAACCCTGCAATCTATTTCCCAGAAGAATTTTACAGTGAGTTCAAGAACAGAATGGGCATAGAGCAACAAAAGATGGAGGTGATGGGCTTTGCGCCTTACATTGGGAAATTAAATACAGATGGTAAAATCACCTCAGAAACCAAAGCGTTGCTGCTCCATATTTATGCAAGCGTCAATGTCGAGGAGGATGTAATCATAGATGACCTTAAAAATGATTTGATTACCTCTTTTAATCCTGAAACAGCAAACACTTCTGACCCCTTCTACTGTTACCTTTACAACATTGCCTTGGAAATATATAACGAATATTACGGCCCTGGCAGCGTCCATGTTAGGGGAGACTGTGATTTCAAGGATTGGATAAAACATGTCTTCAAATCAGCTGGGATAGGCGCAGGAATAGGCGCAGGGCTTGGAGAATTCATTCAAGATTTGGATAGCCTTTTTGTTGTTCAATTGGTAGGGTTCACAATCAAGGTTGGAGGGGAGATAGTAGGTGGGGCAATTGGTGCCATCGTTGGTATATTTACTTTCGACTATGGTGGATGCTCAGATTGTCATCCTGTAGATATGATAGCTTTTACAACTGACGATAATTGTGATTTGACGAGAACATTGAGGGCGGTTGGTGCTGGCCCTGATGCACTTGCTTATGAATGGAGGATTACCCAAGGAGGGTCAACTGTTACCATTACCACGCTTGTACCCTTAATAACAATAACCCAAATAGTCAATGAAGCACCAGTTTCCGTTTCGGTAGCTTCTTTGTGTTTGCCGGATGGAGAAAGCAACCCGTCTCTGACCCCATTCACCGAAACAAAAGATTTTGACTTGTCAACAGATGCTTCAAGCTTTCTAGGGCAGCCAGGTACCGTCACTATAACAACTTTAATTCAAGGTATTTGGGAAGAGGATGACCCTATCCATGGCGGTGGCGGACCTACCCCACCTCCCAACCAAGTAGGAGGCTATACCACCTTTTTATGGCAAAACTCAAATGAAGCTCTTGGCAATATAACGCATACTGTAAGTATTTACCCAGCAAGCCTTGGCAATGTCGTTGAATTATCCAACGGTGAAGCAAGGGTTCAATGGGCTGAATCAGGCTCTGGCTCTTTTCGGGTCACGGCTTTAAACACTTGTTCAGGATTGACAAGTTTTACATCTGCTGCAGTGAAGTAGAATAAATAGGAATCGTGTTATCTAGTGTTGTTTTTGCCTATAATTCGGCTTAATAATGGTACTATCTGGTGAAAAAGTTAATTTGCCAGGTAGTGTCGTTAAGTTTAAAAATTATTTAAAACCTAGCAGTCATGAAAAATACCATTTGGTTATTTGTTCTGATTTTTAGTTCCCTTTTTCTTGGATGTGAAAAAGAAGAACTGATACCCGGGATTGTTAAGGAATTGGAGTTCGTTTGCCCAGACGGGGAGGGGGCGTTGTCTTATTTTGAAGGGGTCATTGATGACAATAAATTTTGCTACAAAGATGAAGTGAATGGTTATAGAATTGAAATATCGCAGACTGCTGGCTTCCGGACGGACGGCCCTACTACTTCTTCAACAGTTGACCCTAATGCGGTTTCCAATTATAGGGTTTGGGGCAACTTGGGTTTTATGCCCAAGGCAATTTGGAATAACCAAGGTGTAGGTACAATTCCCCACCTCAAGCATTATGTATTATTAGAAACCCCTGCAAATCCGGAAAGCCAACCACTATCCGAAATGATATTCGACAACCTGATGGAGGTCGGTGACTTGCCAATACAGAGCAACAAAGTAGGGAGTATGGAAGGATTCAACATTGTGTTTAGGTTCAACGATGCAGAGAGCCATGTTTCTCAAATTTTTGAGACTACTGGTGGGAAGCAAGATGACAGCTATTTGAAGATTACAGAACTGGAAAAAACGGAATACCCCAACGGAACGCACTACGAAGTTACTTTTGAGTTCTCCTGCAACTTGTACTACTATGGAGACCCCAAAAAGCTTTATGCAAGGCTGGAAGATGGGAAGATGAAACTGCAGTTTGAAATATAGAGAGGATAGACTGACTATAAAAAAACAACGGGATTGTCCGTTTTGGATACGACCAACGCCTGAGCCTTGCCTGTGCTCGCCAACCCGCCCATTCTCATCCTCGACGAGGCCACCTCCGCCCTTGATTCCGAGTCGGAGCGGCTGGTGCAGGACGCCGACGAAATCGTGGTGATGCGGGACGGACGCATCATAGAGCAAGGTTCGCATGAGGTTTTGATGAAAAAAGGTGGGGATTACGAGAAATTGGTGGAGTTGCAGTCGTTTTAGTTCACCTCAAAATCTCGTACTCCGTCCGTCGGTTCTGCTTTCTACCCTCCTCTGTTTCATTGCTCGCCGCAGGTACTACCTCTCCAAACCCTTTGAATCTCAGGCGAATTGCATCAATACCATTTTGGGTTAAATAATCGTAAACGGCCTTCGCCCGGTCATTTGATAACTTCAAATTGTCGGGTTCGGTACCCACGTTGTCGGTGTGGCCGTTGATTTGGATTTTGAGCGTAGGATTCTCGTCCAGCAGTTTTTTCAGGCGAGCCAACTCGATGAGACTTTCTTTGCGGAGTGCCGCCGAACCGGTTTCGAAGAAGACGTTTTTCAGTACAATCGGCTTGGTCGCCGTCCCATCCGAGCCAGTTCCCACGGGTTGCAGGCCGATGCTCAGTTTGAATGGTTGGTCCATTGTGCCAGGCTCGTTGAGGGCGAAGTTTTCAGAGTAAAACAGGTATTTTTCCTTGGAAACATTGAGTGCGTAGTTGCCGCCAGCAGGCAGGGTGATGAGGAATTCACCGTCAGATTCGGTTTCAGCGGAAGCATAAGTTTTCCCAGACCCTAATTCCACGAATTCCACGTTTGCAACTAGCGGTTTTTTCGTAGCGGCATCAAAAATAATGGCTTGCACGTAGGTGACTGGCTGCGGCCTGTCAGCAGCAGAAAGCTCAAAACTGTAGATATCCGTAGTGCCCTTACCTTGCGGATTGTCAAAAGCGGAAACCCCGTTTTGCGCGGTTAGCCTATCCGTGGCGAAATAGGCTGTTTTCCCATCCAAACTCACGGAGAGCGCGCCTTCATTCCCTTCCGTATTGATGGGGTAACCGAGGTTTTGCGGCTCTCCCCATTTGCCGTCAGGCTGCAATCTGGAAAAATAAAGGTCGTAGCCGCCCATGCCTGGAAGTCCATTTGACATGTAGTAAAGCGTTTGGCCATCGGCATGGATAAAGGGCGACTGGTCGTCGGCGGAGGTGTTGATAGGAGCGCCAAGGTTGACAGGAGTGCCCCACTTGTTGTTTGGCTGGCGCAGGCTCATCCAAATGTCCTTGCCGCCTTTACCGCCTTTTCGCTCAGAAGTGAAGTAGAGGGTTTTACCATCGCTCGAAAGACTCGGTTGAGACTCCCAGCCAGGTGAGTTTACAGGGGCACCGAGGTTTCGCACAGCCGTCCATTTTCCATTTTTCAGCTCCGCAAAAAACAGGTCGCAGCCCCCTAGTCCATCCCGGCGATTGCAGGCCGTGAAAACGAGGAATTTGCCATCTCCACTGATACTCTGTGCACCCTCGTTGTTCGGCGTGTTCACTGCTTCGATGGGCTTCCCAGGCTGCCATTCACCATCGATTTTTACGCTGCGGTAAAAATCCTCTTGGCCTTTTCGTACTGCCGTGTAAATCAGTGTTTCTCCATCGGCAGTGAGTGTTGGGAGGTACTCAGCATCGGGAGTGTTTACGTTCGGGCCGAGGTTTTTCGGTTCGTAGGGCACTGGGTTTTTGGTGGCCTCGGCAGCAAATTTCGTGTTCGCAAGGTATTTCTCTGCGTTGGCCCTTCGCTTGGGGCTTATTCTTGGGGCGTTTTTTAAGAAGTAATCAAAATTCGCAGCGGAATCACCGTATTTCCGCTGGTCAAACTGCACATTGGCGAGGCTGTAGAAAATATTTGGTTCGTAAATGGAATCCAATGCCAGCGCCTTCTGGTAGCCAATTTCAGCTTCCTCAAGCTTCATTTGCTGGTATTTTACGTTGGCCCATTCTATTTGGGCATCAATGAAACTGGGGTCAATTTTCAGTGCTTTATCCAAGTCTTCAATGGCATCATCGAACTGCCCAAGGCTGGCTATACGTGCAGCACGCTCGTACATGGTTTTTAATTTGCCGTTTGCCGTTTTGGTGGTTGTGATTTTATTTTGGGCAAATGCGTTCCCGCAAAGGCTAATCAGGAAAAGGAAAGAAATGGCTCGAATCATTTTTTAAATCTGTTGATTGGTCGGCTTTTTAACGGCTTAAAATTAGGGAGATTGTAAGGGTAGGTGTAAAAAAAAAGGCTACCGATGTTCCCGGCAGCCCTTTTTTTCATTTCACTTCTTGTAGTTATGCTTTTGCGCCCAGCATGTCGGCGGCTTTTTTTGAACCGAGTCCAGCGGCCTCCTTGAAGTCGTTCACGTATCCGCTTTCTCCTGCTTTTTGACGGGCGAGGCCACGGCTTAAGAACTGATCGGCTTTGGAGGGAGCTTCTTCCCGCTGCGCATCAAAACTGAACATATTGTTATAAATTTTGACAGCATCACCGTATTGGCCGACTTCGTAAAGTGCCTTTCCGTAGTTGAAAAGCACGTTCTTCTGCCATTTGTAGTTTGGGTCGTCTTCTGTGAATTTGCGGTTGGTGACTAATTTCAACTCGAAAATAGCTTTTTCAAATTCACTGAGCCGGAGGTGAAGTTCGCCCTTTAGGCGGCGGGCACTCCAGTACACCGGTTGGTGTGGGATGGAACGTGCTACGGCCATGTCCAAATCGGCCAGTGCGCCTTGAATGTCGTTCTTCTTCACCTTGGTATTTGCCCTGCCCCAATAGGCATCTGGCATGTTTGGATTGATATCTATGCTTTTCGTGAAATCGTACATGGCATCGTCGAAGTTGCGAAGCCGATAGTTCACGTAGCCACGGCGCTCGTAGGCAAGGGCGTTTCGCTCGAATTTCTCGATAGCCCGATTGAGTGCGTTCATTGCCTCTTCTTCCATGCCTTTTTCTTTGACCAAGTCACGAGCTTGAATAAAGGCCTGTGTGGCCGATTTGTCGCCATCCGGTTCAATGGTACGCTGCTCTACAATCTTGCCATCTTGAATGACCCAAGCTTTCAAACTACCTGCAACCGCATAATCTGCCATGTACTCAAGCAGGTTGAGGGTGTTTTTCCAGCTTTTCTCGGAGCATTCGGTGATGAAGCGAGGGATGGTAAGAATAAAGGAATCTTCTTGAAAAACTTCTTCCGATGTGAGGAGGATGTCATTACGGTAATAGTTTTCCGTGCGGTGCTGATACAATTTCAGAACCTGCTCGTAACTTCTTGGGTTGCCAAATTCGAGACAACCGGAGAGGATAGTTTTGTACGTGGCGTTCATTTCGCTGCTGTTTTTTCGCTGTTAAAAAGTTTGTTTTCCGACTGTTGTGTAGTTTCTCAAGCGCCGGTTCAGTGATCCTTTTTATAAATCTTGGTTTGTCTTGCTGTAACACTTTCTCAGTAAGCAAAAAAGGATAATCTTTTTACAGCCAAGTTGAATCAGTAAGAATTAAATACGTCACGGTCTTCTCAATAAGGTTACTCCTATGGGAGAGGAGATGAGTTAGATATGCTTCACAAATGAGTACACTTGCCACAAAAGTCGCAAAAGAATCTTCTTTGCCAAATTTTTTTGTAAATAAAAGTAAAAAAACCCGAAAAAAACTTGTGGTGAAATAAAAAATTTGATAGCAAATATTTTTCGTGTAACCCGTTTCGCATTTGTATTTTGAATGTTATTTCAAATATACAGCTTATAATTAAACACATGTTCGGATGTGTCAGCAGAAAATACTGAATCTTGTTCTAATACTTGATTCGCTCATCATCGACCATTGATTTACCTTTGCTATCTTTGAAAACAGCACTAACCAACCAATCAATGGACAAAACCCAACAAGGCTCAGTTTCTCTTTCGGTGGACAACAGCATTGCCACCATCGAATTTTTCCATCCAGCTCAAAACTCGCTGCCTGGCAGATTGCTTGCCGAACTGGTTCAAGCCATCGAGCATGCTGGTGAGGACAAAAACTCCCAAATCATCGTGTTGCGCAGCACTGGCGACCGTACCTTTTGTGCCGGGGCAAGCTTTGACGAACTTTCTTCCATTCTTGACTTCGAAACAGGAAAGCGGTTTTTCCTTGGTTTCGCCAACGTCATTAACGCCATGCGGCGCTGTCCCAAGCTCATCATCGGGCGGGTGCAGGGCAAGGCCGTTGGCGGTGGTGTGGGTCTGGCCGCTGCCACCGATTACTGCATGGCAACGCAATGGGCCACCATAAAACTGAGCGAACTGGCCGTGGGCATCGGTCCTTTCGTGGTGGGCCCTGCTTGCGAGCGCAAACTCGGCCTTTCGGCCTTTAGCCAAATGGCCATCAACGCTACCGAGTGGCAAACGGCCTACTGGGCAAAAGAAAAAGGACTGTTCAACGAAGTATTTGAAAAGCCGGAACAGATGGATGACTACCTCGGGCGTTTCACCAAAATACTGGTCAACTCCAACCCAGAGGCTCTGCACCATCTTAAACAAGTCTTTTGGCAAGGAACCGAGCATTGGGACCACCTACTCGACGAGCGGGCGGCCATCAGCGGGCGGCTGGTGCTGTCTGAATTTACAAAGAATGCAATTGAAGCGTTTAAACAAAAATAAAAGTTAGCTTGATAGCCAACCATCTTGAACATGACTGAAGCCAAATCGCAGATAGAAAGAACAACCCTCCAAACCGCCTTCCGCCTCATGGCCACCGCCAAGAGCATGACAGAGGTTTACGAAGAAAACTTCAAGTTCGTCTCCAAATACGTGCACGCAACCAGCCGGGGGCACGAAGCACCCCAGATAGCCCTCGGCCTCCAACTCCTCCCACAGGACTGGGTAGCGCCCTACTATCGTGACGACTCCATCCTGCTGTCCATCGGTATGACACCCTACGACCTCATGCTCCAGCTCATGGCCAAGCGGGACGACCCTTTTTCCGGAGGCCGCAGCTACTACTGTCACCCCAGTCTCCGTGACGACGACAAGCCCAAAATCCCGCACCAGTCTTCCGCCACCGGCATGCAGGCCATCCCGACGACGGGGGTTGCACTCGGTGTTCAATATTTGGAAAACACAAGTGAATTACAATTTACGAATTACGATTTACGATTGGGGAACGACGACGACCCAATCGTAAATCGTAAATCGTCAATCGTAATTTGTTCTTTGGGCGATGCCTCCGTCACCGAAGGCGAAGTGGCTGAAGCGATGCAAATGGCTGCCCTCAAGCAATTGCCCATCCTCTACTTTGTGCAGGACAACGGCTGGGACATCAGCGCCAACGCTGCTGAAACCCGAGCGCAGGATGCCGCCGACTACGCCAAGGGCTTCCACGGCATCGAGACCCGGCGAATGGATGGGAGCGATTTTTTCGAGTGCTTCGCAACCTTGCAGGAGGTCATCGAAACGATGCGGGAGGAGCGTAGGCCGTTCCTAGTCCATGTGTCGGTGCCGCTGCTCAACCACCATACCTCTGGCGTGCGCAAGGAATGGTACCGGGATGATTTGGAGGAAGCGCAAAGCCGTGACCCGTACCCGATTTTCCGAAAGCAACTTCTGGAAGAAGGTTTTTCAGAAAAAGAATTGAAAAAAATAGAGGCCGAGGCCCGCAAAACGGTCGAGGTCGATTTTGAAAAAGCAAAGGCCGCCGAAGACCCCCGGCCCGAAGATTTGTACACCCACGACTTTGCTCCGACACCCATCACCGAGGAGGTGGGCGAGCGAGAACCCGCAAATGGCGAAGTGAAAGTGATGGTGGACAGTGCATTGTTCGCCATTGAGGAACTGATGCACAAACACCCAGAATGCCTGCTTTACGGGCAGGACGTCGGGCGCAGGCTCGGCGGCGTGTTCCGGGAAGCGGCGACACTGGCCGAGAAGTTCGGCGACCACCGGGTTTTCAACACGCCCATTCAGGAGGCGTTCATCGTCGGAAGCACTGTGGGCATGAGCGCCGTGGGCCTCAAACCCATCGTGGAAGTACAGTTCGCCGACTATATCTGGCCGGGGCTGAACCAGCTCTTCACCGAAGTCAGCCGCTCGTGTTACCTCTCCAACGGCAAATGGCCCGTGAGCTGCATCATCCGGGTGCCCATTGGCGCTTATGGTAGTGGTGGCCCCTACCATTCGAGCAGTGTGGAGTCGGTTTTGACGAACATCCGGGGCATTAAAATCGCCTACCCCAGCAACGGTGCCGACCTCAAGGGTTTGCTGAAAGCAGCCTACTACGACCCGAACCCCGTCGTGATTTTGGAACACAAGGGCTTGTATTGGTCTAAAGTTCGTGGCACGGAGATGGCCAAGTGCATCATGCCTGCCGAGGATTATGTGTTGCCCTTCGGCAAAGCCCGCACGGTTGTTTTTGCGGAGCAAAGCGAAGTGGAAAAAGGCCGCTCACTGGCCGTCATCAGCTACGGCATGGGCGTCCACTGGGCACTGAATGCCGCCAAAAACTTCGATGGCCGAGTAGAAGTGATTGACCTGCGCACCCTTTACCCGCTCGACGAAGCGGCCATGTTCGAGGCCACGAAGCGCCACGGAAAATGCCTCGTGGTGACCGAGGAGCCAGTAAACAACACCTTTGCACAGAGCCTCGCCGCCCGCATTTCGGAGCAGTGTTTTCAATGGCTCGATGCGCCCGTGCGAACCCTCGGTGCACAAAATATGCCCGCCGTGCCGCTGAATGAAACATTGGAACGGGAGATGATTCCGTCCATTGAAAAAGTGGCAGCGGCGATGGAGGATTTGTTGGCGTGGTGAAAGACAATGTTCCATAACTGGTTGTTTAAGCGTACCATATCATCCGCTATCGGGCAACGACGCCCCCAATCGTAAATCGCTAAATCGTAAATCGTAAATCGTCCTACCTCGCCACCACCAGCCTCGCACTTGCCTTTGGCCTGTCTTTTTCCAGCAGCACGATACTGTAAATCCCCGCAGGCCAGTCCGACACCTCCAGCGAATGCAGGTAGGCATAAGGCGGAAAGCGGTGCCACTCCATCACCCGCCCCAGCATGTCCACCACCTGTAGTTCAGCGGCCACATGGTTGCCGTAGCTGGGCAGCGTGATGGCCACCTCCACCTGCCCGCTCGCCACCGTGGGCGATGCGGTGACGCCGTAGCCGCCGTCAGAGACTGGCGAACTGACACTGCTCAGTATCGTGTCGCAGCCGCTGCCCGTGAGGGGGCCGAGGCGGTAGTTCGGGTGCGGCGTGGAGAAAAGGTAGTACGGCACGTTGGGGCCGAGGCAGGAGGGTAGGTTCTCCGCAGCAATGCAGTAGCCGCTGGCTTCCCCTGGTTCATCGGGATATTCAATGAGGTTGTGTGCAGTCCACCCAAAATTGTACAATTTTCCATCGGGGCCGAGGGTGAAAGGACCAAAGCCGCCAACCCCGCCATCTGGCCACAGGTTCTGGAAATCGTCCAGCGCCCAGGGAACCCCGCCCAGGGGCATCCTGCTGGCAAGGATGTCGGATGCCCAGAGGTCGTACTGGACAAAACCGGCCCACCCCACCCCGTACAGGTAGCGGCCCGAGGGCGAAAAGGCGAAGCCATAGACAGTGGCATAGCCCTCGCCCCCGTTGTACTCCAGGTAGGTGGAGCCCAGGCTGAAGGTGTCCATCAGCGATACCTCCCCGCTGCAACGGTCGAAGCCCATCAACTTGGCATAACCGAGGCCGAAGTTATCGAGCAGCATGCTGCCGTCCGGGGAGACGTCAAGCAGGTTGAGCGCCGAATTCCAAAAATCGCTGCAGTCATACCAGTCAGAGCTAAGCCCGGTCATGCTGCTCTCCACGGTGAGCAGCACCGAGTCCCGCTGCAGCAGGGAGGATAGGAAATCCATCCCGTCGGGGCTGCGCTGCACCAGCCACCAGTCGTGTCCGTTGCCGTGCTGAACCACCGCAAAGGCTGCCCCCATCAGCACTTCGTTGATGTAGCGGTTTTTATAGACCACTTTGCCCTTGCCACCGTTGAGCCGCATGTCTATCTTGCTGAGCTGCATCCTGGATGACACCGAGGGGACGTCACAAGGCTCCAAATCCTCATCGGAGATGAAGGAGTGAAGCATGTAATAGACGCCCTCCTCGTAGCCATCGGGGATGAGCTGGTACGTATGGGGGACGTACCCGTAGTTAAAAATGTTGTTGCCATCGATAGCCCCCTCGTTGAAGCCCTTGCCACCCTCCATGATGTAGCCGTCCCAGGAGACTACCACGTTGCCGTTGGTGTAGAACTGAAGGTTGCCAGAGGCATCGCTCATGGCGACGCTTTCCAGTAAGTCTATTATATCAGAGGTTGGCTGTCGAACCTCGTAACCGATGCTGTCGTTTTCAAAGCCCATGATGACAGGCTGGTACAGTGTGTCCAGAAAGAATACCCCCATCCAGTTCCTGTCATGATGCTGTGCATGACCGCCCTGAACGCCGGCAAGAAGGGCAAATAAGGTTAAAACTGTGTATATTGAACATTTCATATTAGATGTTTTTTGCCAAAAACAAGAGGCTGTCCACATTGGGGCAGCCTCTTGTTCCAAAAAATGGAATTAACGGTGTTGAACGACAAAAGTCTTGCTGATTATTTTGTTGTTCGCAATCAACTTGGCCACATAAACACCTTCTGGCCAACCCTGCACGGAAATGGAGAGGGTTGTGTTTGCCGATGGCAATACTGCCTCGTGGATATTCTGGCCGTTCAGGTTAAAGACCTGCACCTTTATTTGCTCCCCGTCATCCATTGAGAGGTTCAAAGAGACATTTACTACATCGTGGGCCGGATTGGGCAAAATGCGCAAAATTGGGCTTTCTTCTGCCACTGAAGGTGTTTCCCCTTCGACGCTGCGCTGTTGAAGGCTACTACAGTTGCCCTCATCGTAGTACTCTTTGAGCCAGACGGCACAGAGGCCCCTGGCGTCCAGCACGGCTCGGCCTCCGTCAGGCAAGCAGGCTTGGGCAATCGTGCGCAGGTCGTTGGTAGTAGTGGCATCAGGTTCTGTTCCAGCCAGCCAGTGGAGTGCTATTTCGTTGTAGCGCTTCTCGTACCAGGTATTGCTTGCAGTTGTCATATCTTTCGATGGTTTGTCCAGACTTACCTCGCCACCACCAGCCTCGCCGCCGCCCTTACTCTTCCATTTTCCAATAGCACCACGTTGTACAGCCCCGCCGCCCAGCCCGACACGTCCAGCCAGTGCAGGTAGGCGTAGGGCGGGAAGCGGTGGCACTCCATGACCCGCCCAAGCATGTCCACTACCTGTATTTCAGCGGCCACCTGGCTGCCGTAGCCGGGCAGCGTGATGCTGACCTCCACCTGGCCGCTGGCCACCGTGGGCGATGCAGACACGCCATAGTCGCTGCCTGCCACTGGCTCTTTGGTGCTGCTCAGAATAGTATCGCAGCCGCTGCCCGTGAGGGGGCCGAGGCGGTAGTGCGGGTGGGGCGTGGAAAAAAGGTAGTACGGCACGTCGGGGCCGAGGCAGGAGGGCGGGTTGTCCGCAGCGACACAGTACCCGCTGGACTCTCCTAGCTCGTCGGGGTACTCAATGACGTTGTGCGTGGTCTCGTAAAGGCTGTACAGCTTGCCATCGGGGCCGAGGCAGAAAGCGCCGTAGCCGAGGGGCTGGCCCTCCAGCACGTTCTGTAAATCGTCCATGTCCCAAGGTACCCCGCCCAGCAGCACCTTGCTGGCAAGGATATCGGACGCCCACAGGTCATACTGGGCAAACCCGCCCCATCCCACCCCATACAGGTACCGGCCGGAAGGGGAGAAGGCAAAAGTAGTGACCGTGGGGTGTACCAATTGGTTTTCATATACAAGCGGCACAGTGCCCAGGCTGAAGGTGTCAATAAGAGACACTTCCCCGCTACAGCGGTCGAAGTCCATCAGCTTAGCATGGCCCACACCATAGTTGTTGAGCAGCATGCTGCCGTCCGGAGAAACTTCGAGCAGGTTCTGTGCAGTTATGATTAAATCCCAACAGTCGAACCAGTCGGAGCTTAGGCCTTGCATCGTGCTCTCCACGGTGAACAGCACCGAGTCCTTGCGCAGCAGGGTAGAGCGAAAATACAGCCCGTCGGGGCTATGCCGCACCAGCCACCAGTCATGCCCGTTTCCGTGCCGCACCACGGCAAAGGCTGGGGCCATTATCTCCTCGTCGAAGTAGTGGTTCTTGTAGGCCACTTTGCCACGGCTCTCGTTGAGCCTCATGTCTATCTTGCTTATTTGCATTTTGGGGGCTGCAATCGAGTAACAGGAATCACCCCAAGGCTCCACCGTGATGAAGGAGTGCAGCATGTAATAGACTCCCTCCTCGTAGCCGTCGGGGATGAGCTGGTAAGTGTAGGGGACGTATTCGGCGTTCATGGTGTTACCATCGAGCGTCCCCTCGTTGAAGCCCTTGCCGCCCTCCATGATGTAACCGTCCCAGGATACCACCACGTTGCCGTTGGTGTAGAACTGGAGGTTGCCAGAGGCGTCGCTCATGGCAACGGCCTCCTGTAAGACGATAAAGTCAGAGGTTGGCGGCGCAGCCTGATAGATGATTTCGTCGCTTTCAAAGCCCATGAAGATGGGGCTATAAGTCCCATTTGTATCCACATCAACGCCAATCCAATGCTTATCGTGCTGCTGCCCGTATGCTTCCTGAAGACCAATCAACAGGACAGTAGTTGTAAAAAATAGGTAGATTGACCGTTTCATAAAAGAAGTGGGTTGGATTAAAAAAAGGAGGCTGCCCCAAATGTGGGCAGCCTCCTGGTTCAAGCAAAAAATCAACGGTGCTGGACAATGAATGTCTGGCTGAAGGTTACGTTGCCACGCACTGTCTTGGCCACGTAAACGCCATTGAGCCAACCGCGTACGGGCACGGTCAATTCCTCGTTTTCAGCGTACAGGGTGGAAGTGTACACCTTTTGGCCGTTCAGGTTCAAGAACTGCACCTGTAGGCTCTCTCCTTCGGCCATCGGTACGTTCAATGAAACGCTCACCACATCATTCGCAGGGTTTGGCACGATGCGGAGTACCGGGTCTGTTGCTGCCGTTACAGTTGCTGCCCCCTCCTCACTGCGTGGTTGCAGGCTACCACAGTTGCCCTCGTCGTAGTATTCCTTGAGCCATACCGCACATAGGCCCCTGGCGTCCAGCACGGCCCGTCCGCCATCCGCCAGGCAGTTCTGGGCTATCGTGCGCAGGTCACTGGCGGCAGTACCATTTGGTTCGGTGCCGGCCAGCCAGTTGAGGGCTATCTCGTTGTAACGTTTCTCGTTCCAGCCATAGGGCGTACTGCCGTCGAGGGCGGCATTCTGTGCCAACAACTGGGCGACGGTGGCCTGCACAGTGGGGGCGAACTGGTCTTCCGCCTGTTGCAATTGGGCCTGCAACGCCTCGCCTTGCTGGATGGCCGCATTGATATCGCCCTGCAGGGACGCTTCAAGGCTCGGGTCGGTGGCGATGACGTCGAACCACTGCTGTAACTGGTTGCCGAGCACGTTCAAGCTGTCATAGGTAGGCTCCAATGTGGCTTGGTGTGCCGCTATGTCCGCCATCAATTGCAGCCATGCCTTCCGCAGCGTTTCGCTCTGCCCAATGAAGGTTGCATCCTGCGCTGACTTGAAGTTCGACAGGGCGCTGCTGCCGTTCAGCCAAGCCGGATTGTCGAGCAAGTGACCGTAAATGCCTTGCCGCAGCGAGGTCTGTTGCGCCGCCGTCAGGGTACTCCAGGTCGCTGCATCCTGCACGATGGCCGCGTAATCCACTTCCGGATCGGGGTCCGGAGGTGTCAGCATGGCGAAACAGCCACTGGTCGAATTGCAAAACGTTGAAGGGGCGCTTGTAATGGTAATGCTTCCAGAATTTATCATCATGCCCGGACTGTGATTTGGGAAATGGACACTGCCCAGAAGTGCATTTGAAGGTCTGCGAAACCTGCTTTGCGTGACACCAAAGCTGTTAGGGTCCGTATTAGCATGCTGCACCTCCACGTTACCACCCCCTTGGTTCCCCTGGCCTGTCCATGAATTGTAATTGGTGTTGTTTAGGTGCTGTGCACCTGTAAAGGCACCGGCATCATAAACAAGGCTCGACTGCCAACTGAAATTGAATTCGTTCCATTGGATGAGGGAGCCGGTGACGCCCCGGTTGTCGCCGTTGAAGTGCATGTCGTTGACGTTGCCCGACAGAAAATTACCGGAATAGGTGTTCTCGTCGGATGAAATGACATGAACTCCGGTGGGCTTGAACAGCACCTCGTTGCACTCCACCACCGCATCGCCGCCACCGGAGAGTTCAATCCCCGTGGCGTCTGAAAAATTGCTCATCAGGTTCCGCCGCACACAGTAGCCTCTTGCCCCCGTGATCCCGATACCGACCCCGTTCGTGAGCGCCAGGTCAATGGTGTTGTGCTCGATGCTGAACGGTTGGGTCAAGTCTTCCGTGCTGGTGAGGACAATGCCCCCGTTCATCGGGTCGGCGCCGTTCGTTGACACCGTAATCTGGTTGCCCCTAATATCCAGTGAGTTGTTGGCGGCAGTAAAGTTCCCGGTGATGCCGAAACCTTCGCCAGCGCTGTTGCTGCCATCGGTCTGGATGGTATTCAGGCTAATAATACTGCCAACTTCCAGTCTGCCCGGTGAGGTGATATTCAAATCATAGCCACCTGCGATGCCAGCGGTATTGATGCTGCCAAGGGCACTTGCAGCAGCACGTAGCGTGTGTCGCCCTCGGACAATGCGATCCCTGACGGCGTAGGACAAGGTGCCCAGTTCTTCGAAATTCGTAAAGGAGGCCCGGTTTAGTTCCAGGAGAGAGTTACTGCTCAAGCTCCAAAAAAAGTCAATTCCGATGGCGGACTCCCCAACCGGATTGTTCGGCACGCCCGGTGAAGTGGCGTATTCCCGAAGGTTGTGGATATTCAAACCCCTTGCTATCAACCTTGTGTTCCGGAAATTGAGTCCTCTTTCATAATTAAAGATTTCATTATTGCCAAAACTGCCAGGGTCAATGGTAACGTTTAGGGTTGAGCTATTAACATTCTGAAAATCAATGGCATTCACTGCGGTGCAGCCACAGATATGGGGGTCTTCGGGTGCGCCGTTGAATGTATTGGCGTGGAACTTCGAGAACAATACGTGCTGCCCGACAGACTTGATGCCGTAGAAATTGTTCACGAAACTGGAACCTACGCTGTAAATGAGCGGGAAAGGTGAACCTGCCGACAAAGAAGGGTAATGGATGGCATAATTGGCATCCATGATGGTTGCGGGCACCAATCGGATTAGGGTGAGTCTCTGTGACCGGATGCCCTTCCATCGGCAACAGCCAGCAAAAAGTGGAAGGTCCAACCTGACAGCACTACGAATGGTGGTACCTATCAACTCGAAAGCCCTGCGAGGGGCAGCACTGGTGCCCTGTACCAATATTTCAGATTCCCTGCCCATGTTCCAGACCCCACCATTGAACGCACCGTCAATGTCGGCGGTGAGCAACCCATCAATTAGCAATGGGACTGGGCCATTGGCATTTTGCTGGAGGAACGTGAGTACATTCTGTCCCGTAAAAGGCAAAATATCGCTAAATTCAATTTCTCCGCCGAATTCACCTAGGTAGGCTCCTGGGAAGTGCTCTACACAAACTGTTTCAGAAACCGATTCATCGCAACAATAAACAGTGTGTGTTATGCATATTTCCGCTTGTGTATGCCAGAAATTGGTAAATATCTGGTTTGGAGGAAAAGCCCCGTAAAATACTTCACCGTCAGGAAACTCCCATACGTGGGTTAATTCAAGGACACTGTTCAAACAGCCAGTAGGAGTTATTACATACTCTGGGTTGTAGCAAGACTGCCAGCCATTTTCCCAATCTGGCTCCACTGTGAAACTAGCATCCAAACAGCACTCCGGCAAGCACTCTAACTCACAACAAGTGATGGGGTCGCCGGGGTATGGCTCATAGGTATAGCAAATGTTATAGCACTGATTATCGGAGTAATCGTGCGATATAGGTGAGCCGTTGACGACCTCGCTGGTACCGTCGCCAAAATCCACTGTTATCGGGAAATTGGAACCGGGCAGGTCAATGGATATGGTGGTGATCCAAGTACAGGGTTCCACAGATGTTATGTGGACAACGTCCTGAGGACAAGGGCATCCCGGTATCTCGACGTCGTAACAACAGGTAACGAATCCTATTTCGTAACCAGGCACGTAATAGCTCAGGCAAACCTCATAGGTGCCAGCTCCGGGAAATGTATGGTTGACTTGGCCTGAGGAGGACTGCTCGGCAGGGCTTCCGTCGTCGAACGTAATGACGTATGAAAAAAATGGATTTCCTATGCCGTCCAAATCAATGTCGAGGGTTGCCTCGAAGTGGCAGTTCTCGACGCTGGCGGTCACTGCATTTGCCGGACAAAACTCTCCTTCATCAAGGATAAAAATGTACATTGTACAATTCATCCCATCAATGCTGTGCGTAATATTGAAAGATGGATTGCCAGCGGGGAAAGTCCAGCACACGACTGGGCCGCTCCCGGTCTGGGTAATTGTGGGCGTCGGATACATAGTGATATTCCAAGTTTGGTTGGGATTCGGATCGTTGGCCTGTACACATACCTGATAGCCGCCCCCTTGCAATTCGACAGCAGAGGTAATCAAAAAGCTGCAATCGGCATTCAGCGTCGTGTAGTCAGCATTATAACCACAATTGTAAGGTTCCGTCTCCATGATTCCAATTTCATGGTTGGCGTCAGCCATCTGGCAATAGAAATAAGGAGGTAAGGTAAAAAGGTTGGTAGCGGTAGCCTGCATGGTGGCTAGGAGTAAAAGTAATAGCAGCGCGCTGCGGAAGCACCTATTTGCAAGCACCTGAAATGTGCGTCCGTGCGTCCGTGCGTCCGTGCGTCCGTGCGTCCGTGCGTCCGTGCGTCCGTGCGTCCGTGCGTCCGTGCGTCCGTGCGTCCGTACGATTGTTTGTTTACCAATACAAGGTAAGGAAAAAGGATGTGTCATCTTATTAGAATTTTGATGGTTGAATAAAAAGAAAATTCGGTTTTGAAACTGGTAGGTATGCGCAAAGCCCTATCGGGCATTACTTCTCAAAACATGCGTCACTGGACAGTGATAGCCAAATTGAAGCGCCAACAGTAGGCGGTATAGCAGTGCAGTCGAAAACGTTCTGTATTCTTAAGACTACAGTAGTTTTTGTAAAAGGTAAGTCGTATTCAGATTAACATCAAGGTAACGTGTGTAAGGTTTGGGTATCGGTGGCTGCCTGTGCACGGGCGCCTGCGTGGGTAATACTTCATACTTTGAGACAAGGTTAAAACATAATTTTGACAAAAACAAGTCTTGTCGAGATATTGTATCTTTTGTCATAAGAAATGCAAAATAGTCTAATCAAAGAACAATGAAAAAAGCATCTTGCAGAGATTTACCTTACATTGGTTTCTTTTGGAGAACCAAAGCAAAACTGCACACTAATCATCTTTTAACACTTCCATGAAATATCTCCTACTACTCCACGGAGCACTAGGCTCAGAAACTCAGATGGAGCCGCTCGCCGAGTTGCTCCAAAATGACGTTGAAGTTTTTACGCTCAACTTCTCTGGGCACGGCGGAGCACCTTTTGCCGCTGCCTTCGGCATCGAAACGTTCACAGCAGAAGTGCTCGATTTTTTGAATGAAAATGGCCTCGAAATGGTGGACATCTACGGCTACAGCATGGGCGGCTACGTGGCGCTGAACCTCGCCCAACTGCACCCGGGACGGGTGGGGAAAATCATCACCCTAGCCACGAAGTTCGACTGGACGCCAGAGAGCGCCGAGCGGGAGTCCAAGATGCTCGACCCTAATAAAATAGAAGCGAAAATACCTGCATTTGCCGACCTGCTGCAGATGCGCCACGCTCCGAACGACTGGAAGGTTTTGCTTGGAAAAACCGCCGAAATGATGCTTGAACTAGGGCAGCAGCCAGTGTTGACGCCAGCAATTTTGTCAAAAATCCATCACCCAGCCCTTATTTGCCTCGGCGACAGTGACCAGATGGTGAGTTTGGGAGAAACTTCTCCCGCTGCGGCCGCCTTGCCGAAAGGCCAATTTGAACTATTGGTGCAGACTCCCCACCCAATCGAAAAAGTAAATCTGGACACGCTTGTGCTGGCGATTCGTCCATTTCTTTTGAAGTGAAAAATTCCTTGGCCAATTTTCTTTTTTAATTTCCACCTTCGCCTTACATTTTCGGCCACTTTCACAACAAAACGAAAAACAAACATTCGATTATGTCGACAACTCGCAACGCCGATGCTCCCGACATGGGGCTTTTCTGGGGCTGTTTCATCGCACTCATCGCCACTTCCTTTGGCTTCATCATCCGGGCGCTCATCATTGACGACTGGGAGATGGGCTTCAACCTCTCCCAAACCCAAAAAGGCGAACTACTCGGCGTAGGCCTCTGGCCTTTTGCCCTCAGTATCGTTCTTTTTAGTTTGGTGATTGACCGCATCGGCTACCGCAATGCAATGCTTTTTGGGTTGGGCTGCCACGTGCTCAGCGCCGTCATCACCATCATGGCGAAGGATTACAAATGGCTCTACGCAGGCACATTTATTTGTGCCCTCGGCAATGGTACGGTGGAAGCCTACATCAACCCCGTGGTGGCGACCTTGTTCCGCAAGGACAAAACCAAATGGTTCAACATCCTGCACGCAGGCTGGCCGGGCGGCATGGTGCTGGGCGGCCTTCTTTTGCTCCTGCTGGGCGAAAGCGTGGGCTGGCAGGTGAAGGTCGGCCTGATTTTCATCCCGACCATTCTCTATGCCTTTTTGCTTTGGCGTAAAAAATTCCCCGTTCACGAGCGGGTGGCGGCGGGTGTCAGTTACCAAGAAATGCTCAAGGAAGTGGGCATCCTCGGTGCCTTCATCATCAGTTTGATGGTCTTCAAAGAAATCGGGCGGATACTCGGCTTTGGCGACATGCTAACCTGGGTGGTCATACTGGCTGCGACGGGGGCATTCGGTTTTTACACCAAATCGTTGGGCAAACCGCTTTTCATCATCATGCTGCTCATCATGATTCCATTGGCGATCACCGAGCTAGGGGTGGACAGTTGGAGTGCCGACCTGATGGCCGGTGAGATGGGCAAAATGGGTTTTTCCGGTCTCTGGGTGCTCATTTACACTTCGTTGATAATGATGCTGTTGCGCTTCTTCGGCGGGCCCATCATTCATAAACTATCGCCGCTGGGCATACTCGCTGCGGGTGCTGGTGTCGCTGCGATTGGTCTTTTCGCACTTTCGTCGGCTACTGGTGGCATGATACTGTTGGCAGCGACCTTGTACGGCATCGGCAAGACCTTCTTTTGGCCGACCACGCTCGGCATTGTGGCCGAACAGTTCCCGAAAGGCGGTGCTTTGACGCTGAACGGTGTGGCAGCTGTCGGCATGTTGGCCGCCGGTATTGTGGGTGGGCCGCTCCTCGGCAATATCCAGGACAAGCAGGTGGACAAGGAGGTAGCCGCTTATGATGCTGCCAACGCCACCCAATTGCACGCCACCTACGTCACCGCTGAAAAAACGGGGATATTCGGAAGTTACCGAGCCGTGGACGGAGAGAAGCTGAAAGCGGCTGCCAACGAGGCGGACAAGGCTACCATCAATACGATACAGGGCGATGCAAAAAAGGTAGCGCTTAAAAACGTGGCGCTCCTGCCTGTCTTCATGCTGCTTTGTTATATTGGGTTACTTCTTTACTTCCGGAGAAAGGGCGGCTATAAGCCCGTACTGATTGGGGAGCATTGATGGGGATTATTTTGCTCAAATGGAAAAGCCGTGACGATTCGCTCGTCACGGCTTTTCCACTTGCAGGAAAATCGGTAGGTCAATCCCTCGAACCCATGTAGCGAAGTACAAGATAAACCAACATGACAAATGAAGAAAGTGCGGCCGAGACATAAGTCAGTGCAGCCCATTTCAGCGCATCTTTTGCACCATCGTATTCTTCGTTGCGGGCAGTGCCACTTTCTTCGAGCCAAACCAAAGCACGACGACTGGCGTCAATTTCCACTGGAAGGGTGATGAACGCAAATGCGGTCGTGATGGCAAATGCGGCAATGGTAATGAGAATCAAAGGTTTGAAGCTACCCACCAAAGCGATGAGCAGCAGCCACTGCTGTGCCTGAGCTGCCACGTTCACCACAGGCACGATGGCCGAGCGCATTTTCAACCAAGCATAGGCATTGGCATGTTGTACGGCGTGCCCACACTCGTGCGCTGCCACGGCTGCGGATGATATGCTGCGACCCTGATAGACATCTGGGCTGAGGTTGACGGTCTTCGAGAGCGGATTGTAGTGGTCGGACAAAAAGCCCTGACCCATCGTTACTTTCACATCGCTGATGCCATAGTAGCGGAGCATGGAGGTGGCTACCTCCTCTCCACTCAGATTCGCTCGGAGGCCGAACTGGGCATAGTGGGAAAATTTGCTTTTCAAACGACTGCTCACGAACATGCCAATCAATGAGAGCGCACCTGCGAGCACATAATATATCATCATTTTCTCAGAATTTTAGTAATAATAAAGTGTAACCATACACGGGAAGAAACAGCGAGAGCCTGTAACTGGTTTTGTTTTTAGGATAAAAACCCCGCTGCACACCTTCCAAAGCAGCTGTTTCAACGACGACCATTTGGACGGAGCCTGCTGAAAACAGTCACGTCCCGTTCATTCTACCAAGATTTCATCCACAAAAATCCAGCACGGCTCGCCCTTGTTGGGGTGCCATTTTGGGTTTTTCAATACACTCAATACCTCCACTTTTACATAGCGGGCTTGGCTGCTGGCAAAGCTTTCGGTGAACATTTTCGAACCAGGCTTGGTAGGGCCGTCAGCAACTGGAAAGGTTTTCTCTCCTACCTTTTTGAATGATTTGCCATCCATGGAGGTCGAAATACGAATGCCCTTCGGGAAGAAAATCCAACCGCCCGTGTCCTCGAAACAGCCTGCCGTCACCTGCGAGACACTGGTCACTTTGCCGAGGTCGAGGGTGGCCACACAGTTGTGCCCCTGCCAGCCAAACCATTTGCCGCTCCTGAACGAATCACCACCCCGCTGAAAGTCAATTAGCGTTTTTTCGCCGTTGCCTTTGTAGCGAGGGTCGGGCGGCTTTGCGAGGCTGATGCTGGCGGGCTGGTAGCCCACTTTTACAAAACTTTTCGATGCGACTGGGCTGGTCATCCAGCCCTCCAGGTAGGCGATGGCCTTCAACTCACCCGATGTGCTGAGCAGGATTGGCTCCGTGTAAACGGCGCTGGTGCTGTCTGGCGCCTTGCCGTCAGTTGTGAAGTGGATTTTCACCTTCGCAAAACCGGCTTCCAAGGCCACCTGCACCGTGTCGGCGAACAGCTCTGTGGAGGCGTTAATTCTCGGTGCCTTCAGTGCAACCTCTCCAAACATCGAGTCGTTTTCGATGCCCTTGTCAATGAAAATATCCGGCTTTTGCGAGGCGAACTTGGCTACACCATCGGGTGATACGCCGGACTGCCAGAGGTACAGGGAGCGCAGTTTCGGCAACGACTGAAGTTCCGCCAGCCCGGCATCGGTCACCTTGGTCTGGTAGAGATTGAGGTATTCGAGGTATTGTAGGCCGGCGAGGTTAGCGATACCCTTGTCCGTGATGGCCGTCCGTTCAAGGTAAAGGCGGTTGAGGTGAGGCATTTCTTTAACGGCGGCAAGCATGGCATCGTCCACGTTGGAACTGGAGAGGTTGAGCTGCACGATGTTTTTGCCGATGGACTGGAGCTTGCCCAGTTGTTGCGCAGTTACGTCTTTTTTGCCCTGAAATAGCACTTGCAAAAAAGGGCTGCCCGTCGCCAATGGAAAAACCTGGATGCCTTCGCTCCGCAGTTTTTTCAGCGTGGTTTCGCTCACCGGGTCGAGTTTCAAGCCGTCAAGTGGACTGCTTGCGGCTTGGTTTTTTGTTAGCAGAATGCTCCGCAACGCAGCGGGCATGGCGGCGGCGGCCACGGTTTTGTCAAAAGGTGCACCGGCCTTGAGCCACCAGTCGAGCAGCTGTTTTTCTGTGTCGGTGAGTTGGGTTTTGCCTTTGGGGGGCATGTGTTTCTTGGCTTCGAGTGGTAGGTGGACAGCGCTGAGAAGTAGGCTGGAATCAGGCTGGTCGGGGTTTATCGCGAGGCCATTTTTCCCGCCTTTGAGCAGGTCTTCTTTGGTCATAACGACGAGCCCGCCCTTGCGTTTGGAGGGGTTGTGGCAGTTGCCGCACTTGGTTTTCAGCACGGGAAGCACCACCTGCTCGAATACTTGGGCACTGTCGAGGCTGGCGATGGGGACGGCAGTGGCATCGCTTTTTTCTTCCCCGAAAAGATAGTCTGCGCCATGTGTGAGCGAGCCGCCGTAGTGGCCAGTGGCGGCGAGGACGAGCGTTGTAGCGATGAAAAGTGGGAGGTAAAAAGCAGACTCCGCCTTTTTTTTATGAAAAAAGTAAAGTGCCACGGACAGCCCGGTGGTGGCGAAGCCGAGCCATTTGTGCCAGTTCAAAAGTTCCTCGTCGTAGCCGCCATCGAGCGAGAGGAGGTAGCCGAGTGCCGCCGCCGCCACGGCGCTCACCATGCTCAAAAACAAAGAAAAGCCCACAGCGGGGCGTAGTGCCGGGGCCGAACGGCGGGCTGTCAGTTCCATCAAAAATGCCAAAATCAGGAAACCGATGGGCAAATGGAGGACAAGAATGTGCAGGCGACCAAGGACTTGAAGCATGATTTTGTCTCGTTTTGAACTTTGTGGTCAAAGTTAGAAATTTGTTAGAATTGATAGCCTTTCGAAAATTTTGGGAATTCTGACCCCAAATTTGCACCTGATTTAATCTCAACTTCATACCACCAAAGGTTTTCCACAACACTTTCTTCTTTAAAAGCTGCTACTGTCTCACATCGACTGGCGGTAGTTCATGAAAGTTAATTGCTACTTATCAAATTTATAATCAAGCGCCTTCGCTGAATGAACCGAAGGATATTCAGAAAGCGCTATAAACCTGTGTGACATGATGAAATCTAGTTTTACTTTCGCTTTGTTGTTGATTTTAGGCGCTGTCTTTACGACCGAAAACCTGCTGGCGCAAGGTTGCGTCGCCATCCGCAACATGGGCTGCTCCGGCACAACCATCGGTGGCAGCAACTCCGGTTTTTTGCAGAAAGGGCAGTTCCAGCTTACCGGCAACTACCGGTACTTCAAATCCTTCCGCCATTTCAGAGGCTCCCACGAGGAAGCTGAGCGGGTTGAAAGAAACACCGAAGTTATCAACAAAACCCACTCGCTGGACTTGGGACTTGGGTATGGTATCACCAACCGCTTTTCCGTTTCTTTGACCCTGCCCATCAACCATTACGATCGCTCCTCCTTGTACGAGCATTATGGCAATCCGAAATTCGACGCCGATGGCAATCCTGCCAATCCGCTCGGCTGGTCACATTCCCGCTTCCACACTGGCTCAAAAGGCATCGGTGACCTGCGCCTGACCGGCAACTACTGGCTCATCGACCCAGCAAAAGGCGGCAGAGGCAACCTTTCCATTGGGTTGGGTGTAAAGGCGCCAACTGGCAATGCCGAAGTAAAAGACGATTTCCACAAACTGACGAAGACTGGCCAAGATACCATCATCAATAAATACGCTGACCAGTCCATCCAACTGGGCGATGGCGGCTGGGGATTCTCGATGGAGATGCAAGGCTACTATTCTTTTGTGCCTAGGCTGAGTGCCTATTTCAGCGGCTTTTATATGGCCACACCACAAGAGCACAACGGCGTGGCACGGCAGGCCATAGCAACTGAATATCCAAAAAGCATCTTGAATTATTTTGCCGTGCCTGACCAGTTTGCAGCAAGGGCAGGCTTTGGTTTTGCTTTGCTCCCAAAAGCTGGCTTGGCTGCCAACCTCGGCGGTAGAGTGGAAGGCGTGGCTTCCGAAGACCTCATTGGTGGAAAAGGTGGCTACCGTCGTCCGGGATACGTGGTTTCCGTGGAGCCGGGCATCGACTGGTTTTATGGAAACTATAGCTTTGCCTTGAACTTACCAGTTGCCGTTTACCGCAACCGCACGAAAAGTGTCAGTGACAAAGCCAATGATTCGCACGGCGATGCCGCTTTTGCTGATTATCTAATCAGCCTATCAGCGACTTATCGTTTCGGTGGCAAGCACGACATGATGCCCGAAACTGGTGGTGTTTTTAAAGATGTTCCTGCACCCAAGCATTGAACTCATTACCATAAAAAATGGCCTGCTGGATTAACCCGGCAGGCCATTTTCCCCCAATTCCCCAATTCCCCAATTCCCTAATTCCCTAATTCCCTAATTCCCAAACCCCTCACTGTTGAACAACTCCAGAATCTGGCTGTCATTCCCATGGTTGAGGTTGTTCTTGATTTCGATGGTCAGTTCGTTGATATAAGGCGTTGGGTCAGAAATCGGGCTTTGGTAGTAGAGGAAGTAAATGCTGTTGGAAAGGCTCTGAATCTCCGCCTGGATGTCAATGAACATCTGCTCCAAGCCAGCTGTGTCTTCCGCCTTGAAGTAGCGGTCGGGGTCATTGGCGAGTGATTTCAGGGCTGCCTCGTCGAGGTCGGGGCTGGCGAGTGCGGCCACGTAGGCACGGCGGGTGCCGAGGGCGCTCTTGGCCATTGCCAGGGTCACGTTTTGCGAAGCATTGTGCCTGCCATCGGTGAAGATGACCATGCTGCCATCCACGATGCCGTCAATGGTGTAGTTGTCCACCCAAAGGTTGGCCACGTCTATCACGGCGCCGTAGAGGTTGGTAGAGTTGACGAGGCTGGTTTCGGGTATGCCGTCAATGGCGTTGAGGAGTTCCTGCTTATTTTTTGAGAATGCCTTTACCTGTTTTGTGTCAGCATCGAAGGTGTAAATGGCGATTTGCTGGTCTGGCATTTTCGACTCGACAAGGGAGCGGGCTGCCGCCTTGATTTGCGGGACAAAACCTTCCACGCTCCGGGTAATGTCAAGCAACAACACCGTTTTTAGCTCGAAAGGAATGGAGCTGATGCCCACCCGCAGGTCAGCCTCAGAATCAATTTTTCCATTGTTTTCAGTGACGATAAAATCATCCTCGGTCAAGGAGGAAACACCCTTCCCGTCATAGTCGGACACCTGGAAAAGCACCTGCACCGTGCGCTGTGCCGGCACTACGCCAACTTCAAAAGTCTTTAGGCGGTAAAATTTGGAGAGGTCGGAAGGGAGTGTGTCGTCGTCTTTTTGGCAGCCAATGCTGACGGTGAACAGGAAGAGCAGGGCAAGTTTTGCGAAGGTGGAAAATGGCTTCATTGTCTATGTTTTATACTTAAACGATATCCAAGCCCGGTTTTGTTTTATGGGAAATGTTAAATACCGGGCAAGTGAGAAAAAGAGGCAGACCGGATGGGCATCTCCACAACATCGGTTGTCATTTAAGGATTGCTTAACCGTTTGCCACAAAAGGAAGATGGAGCGAGGCGGTAGGTTCCCCTATTTGAGGTGTGCTTGAGAGTTTGGGTGCTTGTGAAGTCACTTTCAATTCACGGAAAGATACCGCTCCACCTCCGCCTTCATCAGCTCCAAAAGGTGGCTGGTCACGCTGCCTGGTTTGCCATCGCCGATGGTCACATCGTCCACCTGCACCACGGGCATGAGCAGGCGGGTGCTGCTGGTGATGAATGCTTCCTTGGCTGTTTTCAGTTCTTCCAAAGTCGGTTTCCGCTCCTCAATGGCGTAGTGGTGCTTCGCAACTTCGAGCAGTTTTTTGCGGGTAATGCCGTGCAGGATGCCCTCGCCTGCGGTCACGATGGTGTCGTCTTGTTTTACGATGAAAAAATTGGCTCGGGTGGTTTCGTAAATTTCACCGTTGGAGTGAAAAAGCACGTCCTCCGCCCCGGCGGCCTGCTGTTGCGGCAGCAGGTAAATGCCCACGATGTAGTTGATGGACTTGGCGCTGGGGAAGGTGCGGTGGTAGTCGTAGCCCATCAGCTTCACGCCCTGCTCGAACTTGCTTTTGGGATAAACAGGCGGCGGCATTTCCAAAATGATAAGGTTCGACCGTTCGGGGGAGTAGCCGTCGGCGGCGTAGCCCCCGGTTAGGATGACCTTGATGCCTGCCTCCTGCTCGCCATTGGCACGGATGAGCCGTAAAATCTGCTCCCGCAATTCCTCCTTCGTGATGGGCAATTCCAGGTGTAGCCACTTGGCCGACCGCTCCACCCGGTCGAGGTAGTCTTCGAAAAAGAGGGGCTGCCCCTTTTTTACCACAAAATAATCGAACAACCCATAGCCCCGCTGGATGGACAGGTCGGTGACGCCGAGGGAGGCTTGCTCCTTGGGCACCAGTTCGCCGTTGATGGAATAGAATTTAATCATGAGGATGTGAGGATTTGAGGATGCGAGGATTTGAGGAGGGCCGGGTCAAATCCTCGCATCCTCAAATCCTCAAATATTCATTTTTCGAGCTGCTTGATTTTCAACGAAATAGCCTTGATGCCCACCAACGGGTTCACTCGCATGAACTGTTCGACGGTGATGCTGTGCTTGCCGGGCACTTTGAACTTCGCCTTGCCTTGTAGCGGTATCTCGATGCTGCAATCTTTGCCGCTGCATTTGCCTATCCAAATGCCGGACTGTGCCGCCAGTTCGAGGCTAACGGGCTGCTTTTTTTCCTCGCCGTTGGGGAATTTGGTGGTGATTTGGACGTAGCAGTTCTGAAAGCCGAAGTCGCCAGCGTGGTTCACTTCCAGCAGTATCTGGTAGGCTTTGGTGGTGTCCGTCACCTCGAACTCGAAGGGCAACACGTTCTCGTAGCTCCACGAGGCATCGGTTATTTTGATGGTTTTTTCAAAAAAATTGCCGTTGCCGCAGGCAAACAAAAAGGTGACGAAAGACGCAAACAGCAGGGAAGGACGGGCAGAGTATTTCAGCATTTTCGGTGGAAATTATTGGACGGTATGGGGCAAAGGTAGTTTGTCGGGCGGAGATTGCCTATGCCTGAAGGGGCTTACTGTTTTGGGGTGGCATCCAACGGATGTTATGCTATTTTCCTAAACTGCCTCTATCTACCCAAACCAGTTGAGGATATTCTTCCAAACCTTTACCAAATCCACAAAATTTTCTTGAAATCAAAGCACAAGTTCAAGCCAGTGTTCAGCGTAGCGGCACTGGCGGGTGACCGCTTCCCAACCGCCAGTGCCGCTACGCTGAACACTGGCTTGAACCTAGCTATTTTTAACTTGTAAAGTGTGTAGCTTTGTGTGCTGGCGAGACACTTGACACAACAGGTACAATATCGTATTGGCAACGAGGTTGTCGTTTCAAAGCAATTTCAAATTTTAAAATAACCGTCATGAAATCACACACTACTTCCGCTATCCTGTTTTTCATTTTTATAGCAACTAACCAACTTATAGGGCAGCCTTTGTTTGCTCCGCTCGGGGCGGTTTGGTATTATGACCAATATAACTGTCCCCCTGGCCCAAGCATATCGCCTTATGTTTTGACCGTTACGGAAGACTCTATCATCAACGGAAAATATTGTACGAAGCTCCCCAATAATTTTTGTCATTCTGATGCCTCCTGCAGTAGTGATGTTTATGTCCACCAAGATGGGAGCAAGGTTTTTGTCTATGAGCCGTCGTTCAACGGATTTCAGATGCTGTATGATTTCTCCCTGCAAACTGGCGATTCCTATACCTATATCATGTGCAAGGAATCTTGGGGTGTTGATACGGTGACGATTCATGTTGATTACGCCGACACAGATCCAGCGGGAATGCAGCACTTGGGGGTAGTGCCAAATCAACCTACTTGGTGGAGTGATTTTAGTGCTGTAATAGTAAAGGGTATTGGTGGGACGACTGGCCAGAATAGGTTATTGTTTACCGATTATTGTGTATTAGTTGATTGTCCATCTTGGGCATTCCGTTGCTACCAGACCCCATCATCGGGCAGTTACCCCCCAGGCTGTGTCAGCGCAGTAGAAGTTGGCGATTTGCCAAGCGATGGGGTTTTGCTATACCCTAACCCCGCCTATGATTATTTGCACATCGAACTAAAGGCACAAAAACCGATGAAGCGGGCGAGTTTTCGTATTGTGGATTCAGGGGGGCGGCTGGTGAGGGAGTTCGAAGCTGGCAACTTGGATAACCCTTCCATTGTGCCTGTTAGGGACTGGGTGGCTGGAATGTACTTCTTGCAATACCTAGAGGGCGGCGAAGTAAAGACTGTGGAGAAGTTTATCATAACGAAGCAATAGCATCACCCCTCCATCCCCTTCACCTTCCCATCCATCACCCGAAACCACAGCGGCGGCACGAACGCCAGCAGCATCGAGGCCGGGTAGCCGTGCGGCAGTTGCGGGCTTTCGTCGAAGTGGCGCAGCACCTGGTACTTGCGGGTGGCCTTGTAGTGGTGGTCGCTGTGGCGGGTCAGTTCGTAGAGGAAGATGCGGCCCAGTTCGTGGTCGGAGTTCCAGGAGTGGCGGGGCGTCACCGTCTCGTAAAAACCCGAAGCCAGCCGCTTTCGGCGCAGGCCGTAATGCTCGATATAGTTCACCGATTCGAGGAGGAGGAAGCCCAGCACGGCCACGGCCACGGCGAAGCCCACGCCCCGCCAACCGAACTGCCACCAGACCAGCGTGAGGTAGGCGAGGTGCGCCAGTTGGAACCAAATCATTTCGTTGCGGAGCGAAAAAACCGCCCTGCCAGCCTGCCGCAGCCGCTCGTTTTCCAATCGCCAGGCATTCACGTAAGTGCCCCAGACCGAGCGCAGCCAGAACAGGTACAATGCCTCACCGGGCCTAGCGCTGCTGGGGTCTTGGTCGGTGGCTACCCAGCGGTGGTGGCCCCGGTTGTGTTCGATGTTGAAATGGGTGTAGAGCGCCGAGGTGAGCATTATCTTGGCCATCAAGGTTTCGTGGAAGGTCTGTCGGTGGCCTAGTTCGTGCGCCACGTTGATGCCGAGGCTGCTGATGGTGATGCCAAGGCTGAGGGTCATGCCCACCATTTCGTAAAGCTGCAAACCGCCACCGGTCATGGCCGAGAGGTACAACCACATGATGCCAAAAAGCAGTGGCAAATTCAGGTAGAGCAGCCAGTCGAAGAGCGGCGAGGCGGCTTTTTCTGCTTCCTCCCGTTCGCTCAGGTTGCGGGTTTTGCCTTTCGAAAATTGCTCCACCAACGGGATGATGGCGAACGCCAGCACCACCACCAAAAACGACCACCAGCCCTGACAAAGCACAGCAATGTAGGCGGAGATGGGCACCAGGTAGGCTATCAGGTATTTTAAGTCTCGGAACATTGGTCTTGATTTACTTCAAAATTACGGCGCATTTCCCGTACTGCCAAAGTCCACTTTGGCAGCGCAGCCTTTGGTGAATTAACAGCCAATCAAAATCTCTGCAAGTTTGCAGTGTCTGCTCGCCGAAGGGGACTTCGGCGGTACATTAACACCTCACACTTCACTCCAGCCCTTTCGGGTAGCAGAGGTAGTATTTCTTCGTAACATTTGTTTGTAGCCCAAAATCCATCACCTGGGAGATGGGCAGCACCGAGCCGTCCTTGTACAGGATTTTTATTTCGTCTTTTGTGGTGTTGTAGGCGTGGTTCGACTGGTCGCCGGACATGACGAGGTAGTCCAAATACCCAGCCGGAAAATGGCCGAAATGTTTCTCCACCAGTTTTTTCACCGAATCCAAATGCGCCTGCTCGAAGGTCAGATTTTTCAGTTCAATCCTGAAAATGCGCCTCCCGACGATACTCTCGGCGAGATAGGCCAGCAGTGGGTCAGTGTGTTCGGTGAAACTTTTCAGGGCATAGGAAATGTCGTGGTCGTCGAGGCGGGCGAAGTGGCCGAGCATCTCCACGGGTTTGGCGTCGAACTCCGCCAGTGAAATATCTTGATACAGGAAAAAACCGAGGCTTTTCGGCACGTCCAACTGCTCGCCGTGCATGGCCAGGTACTTGGCCCGTTCGAGTGTTTTTACCAGCATCTGCTCGGCAGCCAGCACGGTTTTGTGGAGATAGACCTGCCAATACATCAGCCGCCGTGCGATGAGGAATTTTTCGATGGAATAAACGCCTTTTTCCTCCACCACCAGTTCGCCGTCGTGTACGGCCAGCATCTTGATGATGCGGTCAAAACCGATGACGCCCTCCGATACGCCCGTGAAATAGCTGTCCCGGTTGAGGTAGTCCATGCGGTCCATGTCGAGCTGACCGGAGATGAGCTGGTGCAAGAATTTCTTCGGGTATTCGTCCTTGAAAATGCGGATGGCCAGCGTCAGTTTTCCCCCGAAAACCTCATTCAGCCGCTCCATGAAGCGCAGCGAAAGCTCCTCGTGGTGGACGTTCATGAGCGTGTGTTCCAGCGTGTGCGAGAACGGCCCGTGCCCAATATCGTGCAGCAGGATGGCGATGCTCACGGCTTCGGCCTCGGCGTCGGTGATGTCCACTTCTTTGCTCCGCAATACTTCGATGGCCTGCCCCATCAGGTGCAGTGCCCCCAGCGCATGGTGGAAGCGGGTGTGCAGCGCCCCCGGATACACGTAGTGCGTGAGGCTCACCTGTTTGATGCGCCGCAGCCGCTGGAAGTACGGGTGGTCCACGAGGTCGAGCAGGATGCCGTGCGGCAGGCTCGTGAAGCCGTAAACAGGGTCGTTGAAGATTTTTATTTTGTTCATTCTGCGGTTGGTACCCTTACTGTTTTGTGCAAATTTCGTGAAAAGATGCTACCAATTCCGTATTGCTTTAAATTCTTCCATCAAAGGACTAAATTGTCCACTAGTTTTTTGACCAAATTGCCCTCTGCCCAAGGATATCTAACGAAATTGGGTGCTTTCGAGTGTAGGTTTTGAGAAAATGATTGGAGAGCAAAGTGTGGCCCTGCCACACCTTTTTGTCCAACTCAACATTCTTTTTTTCCGAAATATTTTATCGTAAATTTCTTTTTCGTAGCTTGCCACCATGTTTCAACGCATAGTTTTTCAGTACCGACCGTTCTGTTTTTTTCAAGTCTGGAATAGAAAGCTTTTGTCTGAAACCCTCTTGATTTGAAACTGAACAAACAACTGCCCTATAGCAACTAACATTGATTTTTGAATATATTCTTTCATTTAAACTGATTACGTTGTGAAAAGCATTATTACCCTTCTATTATTATCATCTTCCCTGTTTTCCAATTCAAAACTTTACGGTCAAGAATTGACTTTGTGTGAAATACACGGACAAGACCCTATTAATAATTACCTTGTCAATTCCAGTTCTTCACAATTTTTAACGAATACTTTGTCAAATCAGGTTATTTACCTGCCAGGCACTTTTACTGTTAATACGTCTCAGTTCACATTTGACAATTGCGTAATCAAAATGGCGAGTGGGGCAAAGATACTTATTGACCCCGCCAAAAAACTCACTATCACAAATTGCAAGATTTTCTCCTGCACAGATATGTGGAAGGAGATAACCGTAAGTGCCAGTGCAAAACTTCAGCTTCCAGACTCCGAAATAGAAGATGGCCAATATGCAGTCCATTCAAGCATCAACGCTCCTATTTTAAACATCACCAACAACCGCTTCAACAGGAATCATGTAAGCATATACATGAGCAATAAAATACCTGCTCAGACATCCTTTAATTACAACATTTACGGCAATGTTTTCGATTGTACTTCAAGTTTGAATTCACCCTATCCAACCCAAAGCCCTGTCCCGGCACAAATCTCATTTGTGGGTATTTGGCTTCAAGGTGTGCCTGCTATCAGCATAGGGCTGAACGGAGCGGGTTTGAATGAGTTTATAAATCAAATGATAGGTATTCTTTCCGAAGGGACATTCGCTGTTGTCACCGCTTCCACTTTTAAGAATATTTCGTTCAATGGCTTGTACGAAGGCTATGATACAGGCATCGGTATTTCAGCTTTGAACAACAGTTATTTAATGGAAAAGGGATTAGGTAATCAAACCAGTTCCTCTCCTACTTTTGATAATTGTGAAAGTTTGGCTATTTTTTCCAGTTCTTCCGTAGTGCGATGTTTCTTTAACCGGATAGTAATATTGGAGGTAATGGCATAATTACCACTAACTCCCAAAACCACTATGCTGAAATTACTTCCAATTTGTTTGAGGTGGATGACGTGGGAACCGCAAATATTATAAGCTTTGAACGGGGTGCATTTGGAACAGATATAATTTCGAGCAATGTTATGTATTCTAATTATGCATTATTTGCAGGAGCTGTCAATATACATGGGCCGGCAAATTCTACAGGAACTTGTAGGGTATCTACCAATAAACTATATTTGGACAATGTTGAGATTGGATTCGACCTGCATCCCAACAGTAGCAATAATTTGGACGTTGAAGATAACACTATCAATTCAACAAACGGGTATTGGCCTGTTGTGATTTATGTGGCAAATGGCAACAACACACGTTTTGCTGGGAACCATATCTATGGGGACAACACTACCTGGGATTGTGCTTACGCTTATAATGCGAAGAACACTACGATATGTAGTAACGTTTTTGATGGCACACAAAGAGGGTTGGTTTTCGTAGGAAATAGCATGGGGACAGATGTTTACAAGAATACATTCAAAAACTATGAAGCTGGGCTTAGATTAGAAGGGCAGGGAATTGGTTTGGGTGATGAAAGCCATCATGAAAATTTTTGGGAAGGGACGTGCCAAGCAAGTGTAGTTGCAGCAGCCTCGCATACGGGCACTGACTATATATTCTCTAGATTTTACGTCAATCCAAACTATGACCATGATAAATGTGGAGACCCGTCGTTTTGGCCCAATTGCAGCGGAACGAGTTCCATAATACCAGCATCGGGTTGGTTTTTCTCCGAAGAGGGTGACACCTGTGCCGCTTCTTGCGTTAGTATAGCTTTGAATTCGCCGCCTTCCAATTTTGAGCGTGTTGATATGGCTGTCATGGATGGCAGCTTGGGTAGTTTTGGATATTCCGAAGCCGCCATTTGGGATGCAGAACAGTATTTGTACAAAAAAATACAAGAAAATGCACTATTACAGCCAGAAGGCAGCCAAGCCTATTTTTTTGTGGAAAGCCTATACAACTCACCGCTGGGGGAATTCTACCTAATAGAAAAAAATATCACGGATGCTCTTTCTCCCAACAACGAATTACAAAATTCAATTTCAACGAACTATGGGCTTATTGAATCATTGATGAGCAAGCTGACGCAAGTACGGGAAGGATTACTGTTTGCGCCGAACGATGCCCAATTGCTACAAGAAAATGATCAAGTACTTTCGTCCCTGCTTCTTATAAAAGGAGAGAATGATGATTTAATTGCCCAGTTTGATTCATATAAAACCGGGGCATTGAACAGTGTCTTGTCACAGAACGAAAATATTGTACCTCAAAATGCTTTTGAGGCTAACCAAAAAATAATCAACAGCAAAAGGATTCTGACTTTAATGGGAGAGGAATTGACGGAACAGGATTGGGAGACCATCCACTCCATTGCAAACCAATGTTATTTGGAAGGGGGGCCAGCGGTTTATAGCGCCCGTGAATTGTTGCCATCTGTTGAGCAAATCCCATTGATGAAAAATGAACCGATATGCAACAACCAAAACCTATTTCAAGTCCCATCGGGTTCAAAACCGACTTTTTCAGGGACATGGCTTTTTTATCCCAACCCTGCATATGGCGACAAATTACTTTTCAACACAAGTTTGACAGACTTTTCTGATACCCGAATAGAAATAATTGATGCTTGGGGCAAAAAATGCAAATTGATAGCGGAAGGCCAATTGGATGCTCCATCATTGGATATTTCAAATTTAAATAGTGGTATTTACTGGATAAAGGTATCAACATCAGGGCAACCAGCTTCATTCCACAAGTTCGTGAACATCCAATAATCATGACCATTTACCGTCAATACCTTGTAAGCAGCCTGTTCCTCTTGCTTGCCATGTACGTAAACGCCCAAAAACATGATTATTTTTGGGTCATGGGCTATAGCAGTAGCTCAACCACCACCGCCCAAGGCGGCACGGACATAGACTTCAATTATTCCCCACCGGACACTTCCTACGTCTTCCGGGCAATGAATATCGGTTATAACTGTGCCTCGGTTTGCGATAAGGACGGGAACTTGCTTTTCTATACCAATGGTTGCTACATCGCTGGCCCGGACAACCTGCCAGTGATGAACGGGGGCGGACTAAACCCCGGTTGGGTGGCCGACGAATACTGTGAGTATGGGTATTTGGCCGTGCAGGGCAGCATGTTCATCCCATTGCCAGGCAGCGACCATTTGTACCATCTCTTTCACCTAGGTCTGGAATGGGTGGACGGCATCGGGGGAGTGAGCAACTTTCTGTACCATTCTGTCATTGACCAGAGCCTCGACAATGGACATGGTGAAGTGGTGAACAAAAATTCCGTTTTATTGACAGACACGCTTGCCGTAGGCAAGCTGACGGCCACCAAGCACGCCAACGGGCGTGACTGGTGGATTATGACACAGAAAATGTTCTCGGATACCTATTATTCGTTCCTGTTTGGCCCGGACAGTATCCAGGGGCCATTCGAGCAGCATATAGGCCCGGCCAATATGGACGACAACGGTACGGGGCAAGCCGTATTTTCGCCCGACGGCAGCGCCTATGCCCATTACGACATCTACAACCACCTCAATATCTTCGACTTCGACAGGTGCTCAGGGTTGTTGTCCAATCCCGTACACATCCAAATACCCGAATTCGGGGACACGCTGCCATCAGTTGGCGGGTTGGCCATTTCCCCAAATTCCCGTTTCCTTTATGTCTCGAATACCTACAAGGTATACCAGTTCGACCTGTGGGCAGACCCGGTGGCTTTGAGCAAAAAGACGGTGGGGGTCTATGATGGGTATGCCTCGCCCTTCGGCAGTGCCTTTTTTTCCTGCCAGCTTGCGCCCGACCATAAAATCTACATCAATTGCCCGGGCGGGGAAAACGTGATGCACGTCATCACCGAGCCGGACAAGGAGGGGCTGGCCTGTGGTTTTGCACAGCACAGTTTCCCATTGCCTACCTACAATGGTGCCAGCATGCCCAATTTCCCCAATTACAGGTTGGGGCCCTTGGTGGACAGCCCGTGCGACACCTTGGATTACGTGGGTGCTGCAGGGGAGGGCTTTCCGGTTCAAAGCTTGCTGGCCCTATTCCCCAACCCCGCCAGCCAGTACGTAACCGCCGACCTCACCCTCCCCGACTACTCCGGCCAGCACAAAACTGAGCTACTCCTCTTCAACCCGCTGGGGCAGGCAGTGGCCTCGCACATCCTTGCCCCCTACTCTTCGCTGCACCGCTTTGAGGTGGGCGGGCTGCCTTCGGGCATCTATCTCGTTGTGCTGAAAATGGACGGTAAGGTGGTAGGGCTGGAAAAAGTGGGGATTTTCCGTTAAACACATCATAAGGCATAAATCCTCCCATCACATTTCATCTTTGGCAAATCATTTGGCCGATTCTCAAAAAAACGAATTCCTCACCCGCCCGTGCAATCATTTCCCAAAAAAAGCGTCCTTAGCTTCCGGTGGTTAAAACGCCGTTAAATTCCATCCCCCGGTTCGTTCCGGCACAAACATTTCATCACCGTTTATTGTAATGTTGTCATCCAAATTGGGATTCTGCCGTTAGACCCGTAACTTTGAAGCCCAAATTTGTCTAATAACTCAACAACGATGCTTGACCATCCTCAGCAAATATCTTTTTTAAACCGCACAAAAGAAGTGATTATGAAAAACAAAGGTCTCCTGCTAACCCTTGTGGCTGCCGCTGGCTTGTTCTTGGCGTTCTATTTCCCAGTGAACACCGCCCAGAAAGAGGCAACGCTCATGCAGTCCATCCTGACTGACTTGAACTACTACCACTACCAGCCGCTGGAGGTGAACGACAACCTTTCGGAGAAGCTTTACGGCCTTTTCCTCGACCGCATGGACGGCAGCCGCCGCTGGCTGACCCAAGCCGATGTGGCCAAACTTGATGCCTGGAAGCAAAAATTGGACAACGAGGCCAACGACGGCACTTTTGCCTTTCTTGACCAAATTACCCAAATGCAACAGGCTGGTATCAAAAAAACACAAGCCTGGTATCGGGAGTTTCTTGATAAGCCGTTTGATTTTAAGCAAAATGAATCGGTTGAAACGGACGGCGATAAAAAACCATTTGCCAAAAACGACCAAGAACTCAAGGAGTACTGGCGCAAACAGTTGAAGTGGGAAACCCTCAGCCGCCTGACCGAAAAACTGGAGAAAAAAGAAAAAGGTGATGCCGATTTCAAAGATAAAACCTACGAGGAACTGGAAGCCGACGCCCGCAAGGAAGGGCTGAAAGTCTATGACGACTGGTACGACCGCCTCGGAAAGCGCAAGCGCAACGAGTTCCTGAGCTTGTACCTCGACACTTTCACCAATGTATTTGACCCGCACTCCAATTACCTGGAGCCGATTGATAAGCAGAATTTCGATATCCAAATGTCGGGACGGTTGGAAGGCATCGGCGCAAGGTTGCAAACCGATGGCGAGAGCACCAAGGTGAGCGAAGTTATCGTTGGCGGGCCGGCCTGGAAGCAGGGCATGTTGAAAGACAACGACAAAATCCTGAAAGTAAAACAAGATGGCGAAGCCGAGTGGACCGACCTCACCGGCATGGTCATCAACGATGTCGTGCAGCTTATTCGTGGAAAGCCGGGTACCAAGGTGATACTTTTCATCAAAAAAGCCGAAGGCGGTACCACGGAAGAGGTTACTATTGAGCGTGACATCGTGATTTTGGAAGAGGGCTTCGCAAAGTCGTTGCTCATTGATTCACCCCAAAAAGAGAAAATCGGCTACATCCGGTTGCTGAAGTTCTACGCCGATTTCAACAACAAAGATGGCCGCCGCTGCGCCGAAGACATCGCCGTGGAATTGGAGAAACTCAAACAGGCCAACGTGCAGGGCATCATCCTGGACCTCCGCGGCAACGGCGGCGGCTCACTACGTGATGTGGTGAAAATGGGCGGATTTTTCGTGGAAGAAGGCCCCATCGTTCAGGTGAAATCAAGGTCTCGCAACCCAGAAGTGCTCACCGATGACGACCCAAGTGTTCAATACAAAGGTGCCCTCATCGTGATGGTTGACCAGTTCAGTGCTTCTGCCTCTGAGATTTTGGCGGCAGCACTACAAGATTACGGTCGGGCAATCATCGTGGGCACCGGCAATTCCACTTTTGGTAAAGGCACGGTGCAGCGTTTTTTCGACTTGGACGCCGTTGTGCGCAACAACCCCGAAGTGAAGCCACTTGGTGAGGTGAAACTTACGGTTCAAAAGTTTTTCAGGGTAAATGGCGGCTCTACGCAGCTCAAGGGCGTTATTCCAGACATCATTCTCCCCAGCAACTGGCTGTATGTTGAGACCGGCGAAAAAGAGGAGGAGTTTCCGATGGAGTGGACGCAGATTGACCCTGTGCCTTATGCCCAGAATGTCTATTCCCTGAGTGGTCTCCCAAAAATCAAGGAAATGGCCGACACTCGTATCAAGAACAACGAGGTGTTTCAGGTAATTGACCAACGAGCGAAGCGCTTAAAAGAACTCCGGGATGACACCGACCATACACTGAATCTTGACGAGTACTTGGAAGAGAACAAAAAGCTGGATGAAGAGGATAGTAGCTACACCAAGCTTTTTGACCGTGAAGTGCTTACCAGCATCCAAAACCTCCCGGTTGACATGACAAGTATCAATGCCGACGAAAGCAAAAAAGCCCGCAATGAAGAGTGGCTGAAAGGCGTTAAGAAGGACGTTTATCTTCTGGAAACACTGAACATCATGCACGACTTGATGACGATTAATTAAGTTGGCAGTTGGCAGTCTGGAACTGCTTTCTTTCAAGTTTTCAGCAAACAAAAAGGGCGAAGTTGGATGACCAATTTCGCCCTTTTTGTTTTTGCGATACACTGCTATACTTCGCTCCAATAGGTTTTGTGCAAATCCAAAAAGCATGATTCAGTCAAAACGCCTTTCGGTGTTGAGTTTAGGCTCAGTTCACAAAACTGAAAATGCACAAAACCTATTGGCGCCGAGTATTAGGCATACCGGCTTTACAGAATTTTTGGGATTAACAAGGCAGCGAAGACTGGTAAAATTGCACCTTTTCTGGCAGCAAAGCAGTAAATGAGTTTTTCAATTTCGTTCCACAATCTTTTTCAGCTAAACCAAAAAAAAATGACCACTTAACCTGAAAAGTCTTGTTTTTACAAGGGTTGAGACTGAGTCCCTTTGGCCAATCAGTTATAGAATCAGTGCTAACCTTTCATCTGCCATTCCTCCGCAGGCGCTTATTCCTCCTCATTGAAATAAAAACTCAGCACCCCGCTCGGACATTTCTTCACTTGCTCAACGATGCGCTCCATGCTGGCGCCTTCCGGTTTTATCCAAGGACGTTCCATGGGGTTGAACACTTCTGGCAAGCCAGTCATTTTTTTCCAACAGACAGTTGAATGGATGCAGGTGCCGGGTTTCCAGACGATAGTAACCTCGCCGTTGGTGTATTTTTTTGTGATGTCGTTTATGTTGTCATTTTTGCAGCGGTGAAAGTTAAGATGGGGCAATTCTAGTGCTTATTGACCAAAATGTGGTGATGGTGTTCCGTGTGGTAGGCATTCCAGAGCAGGACTTCCCGAAGGGTCATCTTGCCCATGAGCGGGTGCGGCACGACTAGTTTGTCCAATTGCGCCTCCGAAAACCTGCTCATCTTCCGGTTGAGCTTTCGATTCAATGCCGTCAATTCAGCTATCAATTTTTCTTTTTCATCGGGCTGCGTGTCGGGCATGTTTTGTGAAAAAGGGGATACCCTGCCAACATTGGCTGCCAACTTTTCATGGTATCGGTCCACGATGGTTTGATAGTCCCTCGAAGGGCGGTTGGCCTTCCCAAATCGAAAGCGAAGCACAAAACCCGGCAGCGAAACGCCTAACAACAACGGCTTAGTGCTTTGAATCAAGTGGATGATGTGCTGTCCGGTCGTCCATTTTCCGGCAGGGCCTTGCGCCCATTTTTCAGCAGCATGGCTTTGTAGCCAATGGGTCAAATTGCCGTGTTTTTCATCCAATAGTGCTGCGATTTTTAGCTTTTCCATGGCTGATATTTTTATTAAAAACTTGTTGCAAAGCCAATTGCCCTAAAAGGAAAAATCGGGGCTTTAAACTTCCTCAATGCCCCCCATCAAAGTATTTACCCGGTGTTGAGTTGTCCCGGTTGCGTTGCTGCCGCCGCATTTTCCGCCGCATTTTTCTTTTTTCTTTTTTGGACAAACGGTGCCCCGTCAGTACCCGAGGGGCATTGACTTGCCGCTGCACGAACCACTCCAGCGGAGGAAGTCGTCCGATGGTAGCCAGTCCACTCGTTTCTTCCCAGAAAAGCAGCTCGTTGCAAAGTGCAGCTTTCAGCGCATCGGCCAGTGGCGTCCGTTCGATGATGCCCCGCTGGCTTGGGCTTTCCACACAGTCCCCAGTGATATCCCAGACAATTGCCCCGGCCAGCCCGTGGTCAAGGATGTAACGGGCCTTTTGCGCCACCGAACGCTCATCGTCAAAAGTCACGAAGGTGTTGGTGCTTTTGCTCCGCAAATAGGGTGCTTGCGCAATGCTGTCCCAGTCGTAAAAAAACAGCCCTTTTTTCGCTAGGATATTGTAAAACGTGGGAGATCCGGCGTCCTCCGCAAAGGTTCGGCTATCCATCGATTGCATCGAGCCGACATGCAGGCCGGGCGTGCTCCTCGTCTTCATGGCCCGCCCATAAAACGGCACGCCGATACATATTTTCTCCGGTGGCACGCCGTAGTATTCCATCAGGTGGTGAATGGTGCTGTGCAGGTCAAAGCCATTGATGCCCTTCGCTGGCGGGTAGAGCGGTGCGTTGTGATTCGTCACCGAAAAGTCCCGACCATAAAAATCGTAGGTCATCATGTTGATGAAGTCAAGGAGGTGCGTCACCTCGCCCCATTCGATGTCTTCCATGCGGGTGGGCGCACAGCCGAAGGCCGCCGAAAGGTAAAGTTGGCGGTCGTTGTACGGTTGGAGCGCATCGAGGGAATCCCGGATTTCCCGAAGCAGCAGCGTGAAGTTCTCCTGGTCATCGGGGCCGCCGCCATTTGAGCGGTAGCCTGGGTATTCCCAGTCAAGGTCAATGCCGTCGAGGTTGTAGGTGTGCACCATCTCGGCGCACGAGTGGGCGAATCGTCGTCGTTTCTCGGAACTGGCGGCGATTCGGGAAAAATATTGCGACAGCGTCCAGCCGCCAATGCTCACGAAGACCTTGACACCGTGTTCGTGCGCTTTGTCCACCAGCGAGGTGCCGGGTACATGCCACTCGGCCTGCCCAAAATCCCTGCGCCTTGCGTAGCCGGGCGGCGCTGCAGTGTCTATTTCCCCCAATAAAATCAATTTGTCGGTGCGGGGGTCAAAGGGCACGACGCTGCCATCGGGCCTCGGCTCAAAAAAGGCGTAGTTGAGGATGGTATATTTTGAATAGTCAATGGTGGCTGGGTTCACGAGCTGCTGGCGGTCGTAGAATTTCCAGCTCGGGTAGTAGCCGATCACCTCTCGGCAGGGCAGTTGGCAGTTGGCAGTTGGCAGTTGGCAGTTGGCAGCCAGCAGCAGGCTGATTGCCGAAGGCAGCAATTTAAAAAGACCAATAGTCCAACGTTTTATGGGAATCATGGAAAAATCTTGTAGGCTTTTTCAGCGAGCAATTTTGGCTTGAGGTCATCTTCTAAATCCATGCCGCCGATGAAAGCATGGGCTGGATTATGGGGAAGTGGGTCATAGCAGGTGTAAAGTTCCACATCATAAACCGCTTGGGCAGGCAGTTCCAGCAATCTAAATTTGGCAACATCTCCAATGGATTTTTCAGGAGTGGAAAGGGTTTTCACGTCAACACTCAGTTGCCCACTGTCTTTTTCTCGCAATTTGAAAGCCCTTGAAGTCGGGCTACCATTTGGGTTGAAATATTTGCGAATTGGGTCAAAATACGTTCTTCGCCAGAGAAATTCACTGGCTGGAACAGGTTGATAATCATGCTTTATCATTCAGCCAAGTGATTAATTTTGGGAGGTTGCTCATTTCAAATATGCCTTGTTCTGGCTGTTTTTTACCGCCCACGCTCACGTATTTCCATTTTTTGTTGGGGTAAAAAATGAACTCCACCGACTTCCCGTCATTGCGAAGCTCAATGACAATTTCACCTACCGCACCAGCACAGGCTTGTTCGATTTTCGTGTCTGGATAACTGGAAAACAAGTTTCGAGAAAGGCTGATGGAATCGTCAATCGCTCCTTCGTCCGGCTTCAGCGCACCCTCACCATCCCAGTCCGTTTCCAAATTTCTCAGATTGGCCAAAAAATCAAGCAGCTTGCCTTCCGCTGTCTCAACCATCGAAGCAGCAGTTTTTTGAACCGTATCCGACACCGCTTCACGTGTCTCCCGAACTGGCATTTTTTTTAAATCCATGACAAATACTTTTCAAATTTGGCAAAAAAGAATAATCAAAGTTACTAAAAAAACAAGGCTACTGCGCAAGGGGCGACCGCAAGGGTTGCCCCTACAACCATTTTATCGCCAAATCCAAAACCCATTCTTTTGTACTGTTGTAAGGTGCCCGTAACAATTCACTAGGGCCCCAGATATTTTGTTTGTAAACGGCCCGGGCGTTGCTGAACGCTTCAAAACCGTACCAACCGTGCGCCTTGCCGATGCCGCTGTTACCGATGCCGCCAAACGGGAGGTCGTTATTGAAAAAATGCAGTTGGGTGTGATTGACGCAACTGCCGCCCGCACGGGTTTCGGCCAGCACCCGCCGCACGTTTTTTTTGTTTTCACTAAAAATGCTCAAGGTCAGTGGGCGCTCCCCTGCATTGACGAAGTCAATGGCTTCCTGCAACTGTCCGTAGCTGAGAAGGGGCAACACCGGCCCGAATATTTCCTCCTGCATCAGCAGCGCATCGGCGGGCAAATTGCTGACGATGCTCGGCTCAATATAATTGCTGGCTGCGTCGGTGCGGCCTCCGAATTCCACTGTTGCGCCTTTCGCTTTTGCGTCATCGAGGTAGTTTTTTACCCTTCGGAAATGGCGTTCGTTTACCATCCGGGGGTAGGAGTCTGATTTTGAAGCATCGTCGCCGTAGCCGTCCCGTATTTTTTGTTTCAGCAATGCCAACAGGTCATCCTTCACTTTTTCCTGCACCAGCAGGTAGTCTGGGGCGATGCAGATTTGGCCGCAATTGGCAAATTTCCCCCGCACGATGCGGATGGCCGTGGTGTCCAAATCGGCGGTTTCGTCAACGATGGTAGGGGATTTTCCGCCCAGTTCCAGCGTCACAGAGGTCAGGTGTTCGGCGGCGGCCTTCATCACTATTTTGCCGATGCTTGGTGCGCCCGTGAAAAAAATATGGTGAAACGGCAGTGCCAGCATCGTTTGCGCAGCAACAGCATCTCCTTCCACGACGGCCACTTCGTTTTCCTCAAAAACCTCCGACACGATTTTTTTCACCAACGCCGAAGAGTGCGGCGTCATCTCGGAGGGCTTGATGATGGCGGTGTTGCCTGCGGCAATGGCCGAAACCAACGGCTCCAGCGAAAGGAGAATCGGGAAATTCCAGGGGGAAATGATGAGGCAAACGCCTTTGGGCTCGTATTGCAGCCAGGACGAGGAACCGAGGAAAGCCATCGGTGTCGGCGCGTGTTTGGGCTGCATCCATTGGCGAAGTTTCGAGCGGGTATGCCGGATGCTGGACGTGAGCGGCAACACCTCCACGGCGTCCACTTCGAAGGGTGGTTTTTGGTAGTCGGCGTACATCGCTTCCCGCATCTGCGGGCGGTAGCGCAGCACGGCATCCAGCAAGCGGTTGAGCTTGGCGATGCGCTCCTTTGCGGTGGACTTGCCCACTTGGAGGTGGTGCTGTTGTTGGAGCTGGAAAATGCGCTGGATGTCGGGGGTGGAAGTAGTAGATTGCATCGGTTGATAGCTTTGTTTATTTACGATTTACGACTGACGATTTACGATTGGTCCGTGGTTAACCTAGCCCCCAATCGTAAATCGTCAGTCGTAAATCGTAAATCACCTGACTGCTTCAACGGTGTACCCCGCATTGCGCAGCAGAGAAACCACGCCGCTCTCGCCGCCGAGGTGGCCTGCGCCAACGGCGAAAAAGGAGGGTTGCGCCAGCATCATTTCACCCATGATGGGAATCCAATTGCGGTTGCGCTGGTTGAGCAGGAGGTCTTGGTGGCCGCCGATGCTCTCGTCCTCGCCCATCATGGACACCATGCCCACGATGTCCTGCGCCTTGTAGAGTTTCACCATGTCGTCGAACTGGCCGTTCTCTGTGCCCGTGGACTTGATGGATTCGACGAGCATTTCTGCCTGCTCCTGGTAAGGGATGCTGTCGAACATGCTCATTTGGTACTCGGCGGTTTCCAGGCCACCCATTTTCTTCTTTTGTTGCTGCGCAATGTCCATGATTTTCATCTCGTAGGACACCATGTCGCCATCGCCGCCGAGGCCGCCGCTAAGGTCGGCATCGGCCAATACGGTGAGGAACATCGGCTTCATGCGCTCGAAAAGGAATATCGGCAGGCCCTGCTTGTCGAAATGCGCCTTGACGAGGGCATAGTCCTCCTTGCTGAGGAGGTCGGAGAGGGTCTGGCCGCCGGACATGAAGGATTTCATCATCAGGCCTATCTGGGCGGAGAGGTTCATCATGTCCTCCATGTTGATTTCGAAGGTGACGAGCTTGGCCCGGTCAATGGCCGAGCGGGTGCTGTCCGTCAGGAAAAAATCCTCCTTGCCTATCATGTGGATGGTGCCGTAGAGGTACGATGTGGTGACCAAGTCTTTGCCGCTGATGCGCCAAAGCAGGGCGTTTTCGGCGGCAGTAGGGGCATGGCTCACGGCTGCGGCCTCCGTGGCGGGTTGCGCCAGCAAATGGCCAAAACCAAGGAGGAATGCGAATAACAGGCTGCTGAAATATTTCATTTTCAAAGTTTGATTTTTGTGAAACAAAGGTAGCGTTTTTAAAAGTTAGACCGGAACCAATGGACGGTTGACGGTTCACCGTTGCGTAACATCCGATGCCGTTTTTTTCAAGAGACACGGATGAATTCGCTTGGCGGCCATTGAACTCACGGAGTTAAACATTTATTTTTGGCAAACGGTTGTTTGGAAGATGACCGGGCAGTTTTTTAAAAATTTTAACTTGCAGGCAAAATGTATTTTCTATGAAATGTCTTGCACTAAGTTTCCTGCTCCTGCTTTTCAATTGTGGCGGCAAGCAGCCCAAGTCTCCGGTTACGCCGCCCCAACCACCGATTGAGGTAGCGCAGCCCGATACCGCCGAAGTCGTAGAGACTACCACGCCTGACCTCAGCCCGATTGACTACGACACTACCCAGTGGACCGAAATCACTCGCCTCGACCCCAGCATCCTGCTGGATTTACGGTACGCTACTGAAAGCAATTTTGTGAAGGAAAAAATGTACGACTGCGGCCGCTGCTTCTTTCGGGTGGCCGTGGCGAAGGCGCTGGTGGAAGCAAATCAAACACTGAAAAAGAAGGGAATGGGACTGAAGATGTACGATTGCTACCGGCCCCGCCCCATCCAGTGGAAGCTCTGGAACAAGGTGCCCGACCCCCGCTACGTGGCCGACCCCCGCAAAGGCTCGATGCACAACCGGGGCATGGCAGCCGACCTCACCATCGTGGACAGTGAGGGCAAGGAATTGGACATGGGCACCGATTTCGATTTTTTTGGAGAAGAAGCCTACCATGCCTACACCGGCCACCCCCAGCAGGTGCTCGACAACCGCAAACTGCTGAAAAAAACCATGGCCGATGTGGGAATGAAATTCACGACGACGGAGTGGTGGCATTATTCTTACCGCAAAAAGAATTTCCCGATTGCGGATTGGGTGTGGGACTGCGAGTGAGTTGGGGTTTGCCTCAAACCATTTTCTCCAGCGTGTTCAAATTCCGAACCGTGACGCTGCTTTTGTACTTCGCCTTCGCCAATATTTTAGAAAATGGGGTGTCGAGACTTTGGCCGATGAGCACTTTCCAGTAGAGTATATTGTCGCCAAATTTTAGGTAATTGGATGCGTCGCCTATGCCAGCAGCGAGGGTTTTAAGTTCTTCAAAAACAGCTATTTTATCAATGAAAACGACATAAGCATGGTGGGTTTCATCCCGCTCCATGGGATACTTTTCGATTATATCGGACAATATATTGAAATCATATAGCAACACATACGCCTCATATTTAAAAGCTTCGGAAAGCCCTTTTTCCAACTGCGATTTGAGGTCACTCATGGTTTTGTCGGAAAGGAAAACCACATTGCCCGTTTGCAAATAAGTCTTCACATCCTGGCAGCCCATATTTTCGAATGCCGATTTCAGGTCGGTCATCTTGATGCGAATCTTGCCTACGTTGATACCTCTAAGAAAGGCGATGTATTCTGTCATAATTAGTTGCGTATTCTGCCAATGATTCAATTGCTGAAAAGGTTACGGCGACGTTGCCGGATTGCCTTGACCGCAAAATAATAAAGAATAACCTTACCCATGACTGGAAGCAGAAACACAAAAATTAAAGTCTTCATACACCTGTTCTCCGTGCTGTGTCCTTCCTTCCAAACGGCAGGACAAATTTTTGATATACAGCAAGTTGCATTCAATCTTGACCGGGTGATGGGGTTGGCACGGCACATGGCGCACCACTGCAAAGGCCGACTGGCAGAACTGGCCAGGGGGCCGGGTGAAGCCCTGAGGGGAAAACGGGTCATCATGGGGGAATACGGTGGCAGGACACGTACCCGGGAGTACGACGCATCTGCATTTTGGAAAAAAGAGAATGTTGAAAGCTTGTATTTTTTGAGGGGAATTGTGCTGTCATTTCGTTGGCAAATCATGATGAAAAGCCTTGTTGGAAATTAGGCCGTCGCCCGCTCCATGCTTCTGTAAAACACCAGCGTGATGATGATGCCCGTCGTAATGCACACATCTGCCACGTTGAAAATGCCCGTTCGGACACTGTTCACGCCGAGGTTCATAAAATCAGGTACGAGGCTGTTGTTGAAAAAGCGGTCAAGGAGATTGCCCGCACCCCCAGCGATGATGAGGCCAAGGCCCGTAATATGAACCAAGCGGAGGCTGTTGATATTTTTCAAAACAAAACCAAGTACCAAGCCGAGCACAACCATCGGTAAAAGGCTGAGTATCCAGAATTTGACATCGGGGCTCCAATCAGCACCAAAGCTCATGGCCGCTCCGGGGTTCTCCACGTACACCAATCGAAACGTATCGCCCAAGTAGGAAAACTCGCCCAGGCCATCGAGGTGGGCCTTTGCCAAATCCTTCGTCACCCGGTCACAACCGACCGAGAAGAACACCAACAAGGCAAACAACAGCAGTTTTATCTTATCAAATTTCATAAGCTTCGCAAATGGTTTTCATACCTCATACCTCCATACCTCATACCTTTTACACCTCTCTTTTTCCATCAAACTGCTCCAAATAATCCCCCACTCGGCGGATGAAGGAACCGCCCAACGACCCATCCACCACCCGGTGGTCGTAGCTCATGGAGAGGAACATCATCTGGCGCACGGCAATCAGGTCACCGTACTCCGTTTCCACCACGGCGGGCTTCTTGCGGATGGCGCCCACGGCCATGATGGCCACTTGCGGCTGGTTGATGATGGGGGTACCCATCACGTTGCCGAAGGTGCCGACATTGGTGAGGGTGAAGGTGCCGTCCTGTACTTCCTCGGGTTTCAGTTTGCCAATTCGGGCACGGCCAGCGAGGTCGTTCACGGATTTGGTGAGGCCGACAAGGTTCATCATGTTGGCGTTTTTAATGACGGGCACGATGAGGTTGCCGCTCGGCAGCGCAGTGGCCATACCGATGTTGATGTCTTTTTTGACGATGATGCGGTTGCCGTCCACGGAGATATTAATCATCGGGAAGTCACCGATTGCCTTTGCTACGGCTTCGACGAAAATAGGCGTGAAGGTGATTTTCTCCCCATATTTTTTCTGAAAAACGCTTTTGTTGCGCTCCCGCCAGTTGAAGAGGTTCGTCACGTCCACCTCCACAAAGCTGGTCACGTGCGGTGACGTGTGCTTGGACATCACCATGTGGTCGGCGATGAGCTTGCGCATCCGGTCCATCTCCACGATTTCCACGTTGCCGGAGATGCTGACGGCGGGTTTGGTGATTGGTGATTCGTGACTAGTGACTGGAGTAGGAGTGGGGCTGCCTACTGAACTACGGTTTTCGACGTAGGCAAGAATGTCTTGCTTCGTCACCCTACCCGCTTGGCCGCTGCCGGGGATGCGCTCCAGCTCGGCGGTGCTGATGTTTTCAGCTTTGGCAATGTTTTTCACCAACGGAGAGTAAAAACGGCCTTCAATGGCCGGACCTTGAGCGGTGGTGGAAGTCATGGCTTCAGCCATAGCTGGTTGCTGAGGTGCAGCGTGAAGGGTACTTGCGGCTGACCCGTTGGAGTGCCCATTGGAAGCGGGAGCAGCAGCAGCAGTTTCCTTCACGGCTGGCGATGGCTTCGGTGCAACGGTCTCGCCTTCCGTGGCAATGATGGCGATGGCCTTGCCGACAGGCACTACATCATTCTCCTTGAAAAATATTTCTGCGATGACACCAGCGGAGGGAGAAGGAACTTCCGAGTCCACTTTGTCGGTGGCAATTTCGAGGATGGTTTCGTCGGCTTCCACTCGGTCGCCCACGTTTTTTGCCCACCGGAGGATGGTGGCTTCTATGATGCTCTCGCCCATTTTGGGCATTATCAATTCTACCTGCGCCATGTTGTTGTCGTTGTTCGTTGCAGTTGGTGAAACCATTGCAACGGGCTTTTTAAAATTTGGTTAGGAAAATATCGGCTGCAAAGTTAGGTAATTTGTCGTGCCATGTAAAAATTCCATCACTTCGATTCTGTGCCACCGATGAAAGGAACGAAACGAAAGTCGCCAAAGTCTTCCTCCACGAACTCAGTTTCCGATTTTTTCGTGATGCGGAGCATTTTTTGAGCGCGGCGCCCAACCGGAATGACTAGGATTCCGCCAATTTTTAGCTGCTCCAACAGGGTTTGCGGCACTTCGGTCGCACCTGCCGTCACGATGATTTTGTCATAGGGGGCAAACTCACGGAGGCCCTTTGTGCCGTCTCGGAAGTAGCAGCGGACATTGGTGAAGCCCAACTCGGCCAGCAATTCTTTTGCTTCGTAAAAAAGTTGTTCCTGCCGCTCCACCGTAAAAACCCGGGCTTCCATTTTACCCAAAATGGCCGCTTGATAACCAGAACCTGTGCCGATTTCAAGCACCCGGTCCCGCTTTTTCACGTCGAGTAACTGCGTTTGGAAAGCAACAGTGTATGGCTGTGAAATGGTCTGCTCCCGCTCGATGGGCAGGGCTTTATCCTCGTAGGCGAGGTCGGCAAAGGCACTGTCAAGAAAAAAATGGCGAGGCACGGCATCCATAGCGGCAAGCACCCGTTCGTCGGTGATGCCTTTTTTCTTAAGGGAATCTACGAGCTTGCGGCGTAGGCCCTTGTGGCGGTAGGAGTCGTCTTGCATTTAAAAAGTTTCAGGTTCCAAGCGTTTCAGGTTTCAGGGTAGACCCGTGGTGAAACCTGAAACCTAAAACCTCAAACCGTTCTCAATCTTCGGTTCCCAAATCAAAATCGTTCAGAAAGCCCGTGTGGAAATTGCCGGACCGGAAATTCTCGTCCTTCATCAGCTTTTTGTGAAACGGGATGGTCGTTTTGACGCCTTCCACGATGAACTCTTCGAGGGCACGTTCCATTTTCGTGATGCACTCCTCGCGGGTGCGGGCACGGCAGATGAGCTTCGCAATCAAGGAATCATAATAAGGTGGAATGACGTATCCGGCATAAACATGGGTGTCCACCCGGACGCCATGGCCCTTTGCGGTGTGCAGCGAGATGATTTTGCCGGGTGACGGGCGGAAGTCCTTGTAAGGGTCTTCGGCATTGATGCGGCACTCGATAGCGTGCATTTCTGGGATATAGCTTTTGCCCGAAATATGCTCGCCCATGGCCACTTTCAGTTGTTCTTTTATCAAATCATGGTCAATGACCTCCTCCGTCACCGGGTGTTCCACCTGGATGCGGGTGTTCATTTCCATGAAGTAAAAATTGCGGTGCTTGTCCACGAGGAACTCGATGGTGCCGACGCCCTCGTAGTTGATGGCCTGGCCTGCCTTGATGGAAGCCTCGCCCATTTTTTGCCGTAGCTCCGGGGTCATGAACGGAGACGGGCTTTCTTCAATTAGTTTCTGGTGGCGGCGCTGGATGCTGCACTCCCGCTCGGAGAGGTGGCAAACCGTGCCGTACTGGTCGCCCACAATTTGGAACTCGATATGGCGAGGTTCTTCGATGTATTTTTCGATGTACATGCCGTCGTTGCCGAAGGATGCCTTGGCTTCGTTTCGGGCCATGTTCCAGTTAGACTCGAAGGTAGCTTCGTCCCAAATGACCCGCATGCCCTTGCCGCCACCACCTGCTGTGGCCTTGATGATGACGGGGTAGCCAATTTTTTTGGCCAAGCCAATGCCTTCCTTCACAACGGTGATGAGGCCGCCAGAGCCGGGCACCACGGGTACACCAGCGGCGATCATCGTTGCTTTGGCCGTGATTTTATCGCCCATCATGCGGATATGGGTGGGCGTTGGGCCTATGAATTTGATGCCGTATTCCCCGCAGATTTCAGCAAAATCAGCGTTTTCCGCCAAAAAACCATAGCCGGGATGGATGGCATCGGCATTGGTGATTTCGGCAGCGGCCATGATGCGGGGGATGTTCAGGTACGAATCCTTGGATTGTGGTGGGCCTATGCAAACGGCTTCGTCGGCAAAGCGGACGTGGAGGCTGTCGGCATCGGCAGTGGAGTAGATGGCCACGGTTTTGATACCCATCTCGCGGCAGGTACGGATGACCCTCAAGGCTATTTCACCACGGTTGGCTATGAGAACTTTATCAAACATAAATTCAGTATGAGGGATGAGGGATGAGGGATGAGAGGTGACGTTCATCCCTCATCCCTCATCCCTCATACCTGAATATTAATCCGGCTCGACGAGGAAAAGCACTTGGTCGTACTCGACTGGCTGCGCGTTGTCAATCATTGCCTTGACGATGGTTCCGCTCACTTCGCTTTCTATTTCGTTAAAAAGCTTCATGGCTTCAATGATGCAAACGACGTCACCCTTTTTAACTTTTTGCCCTATTTCCGCATAGGAGGGTTTTTCTGGGTTCGCGGAGCGGTAAAAAGTACCCACCATTGGCGACTTGATTTCAAGGTATCCTTGAGCAGCAGCTGGTTCTGCCTTTGGGGCAGTCCCAGCTGGTTTTTCAGCAGGTGTGGCTGCAGGGGCAGGTGCAGTAGGAACTGCGCTAGCCGGAGCCGGGCTGCCAGCGGGTGGTGGTGCCAACGGCATGGGGGCAGAAATCAATTGGGTTGACTTCGTTTCTGCGTACAACGCTGTGCGGATGGAGAGCTTGAAATCGTTGTCTTCCATCTTGAATTCGGCAAGGTTGGACTTGTTGAGGAGCTTGATAAGCTCCTGTATTTCCTGAAAAGTCATATTCTCCGTTTTATATTTTGCAGATAACCGATGGTTGTGGGAGGCCTCCTTTTAGATGTCGCCCTCCGTCAATCAAGCAGGTTTACTGCCGTTATGCTCTTCCCATGTAGTCACCTGTAGTGGTGTCCACTTTGATTTTTTCACCCGTATTGATGAAGAGGGGCACCTTCACTTCTGCTCCGGTATCAACCGTGGCAGGTTTGTAGGTGTTGGTGGCAGTATCGCCTTTGATGCCAGGTTCGGTGTAGGTGATCTCCACAACGACCATTGTCGGCATTTCAAGGGTTAGCGGCGAATCGTTGGCGGAGTTGAACAGCACATCCACCACCATGCCTTCCTGCAAAAATTGTGGACTGACGATAAGGGTTTCTTCGAGGGCAACCTGGTTGTAATCGTCCATGTTCATGAAGTTGTACCCCATGTCGTCTTTGTATAGGTACTGGAACTTGCGGCGCTCCACCCGTATTTCAGTGATAGCATGGCCGGATGGCCAGGTCCTGTCAATCACTTTGCCCTTAGTCAAGGATTTGAGCTTGGTGCGCACGAAGGCTGGTCCTTTGCCTGGTTTAACGTGCTGGAACTCGACGACGGTCCAAATGTCGCTGTCCATGTCCATGCACAAGCCGTTTCGTATATCGGAAGTAGTTGCCATTGAATCTTCTAATTTAATTGATGAAAAAATAAATGGGTTTTGTCAAAACGGCGCAAAGGTATGAAAAAATGGTTTCAGGTTTTCGGTTTCGGGTTTCACGGAAGACTTGCCTGAACCCTGAAACCGAAAACCGCTAATACGCCCACTTTACCCAAATCGCCCCCCAAGTATAGCCGCCGCCGAACGCTGTCAGGATAAGGTTGTCCCCTTTTTTGAGTTGGTTTTCCCATTCCCAAAGACAGAGCGGAATGGTAGCGGCAGTCGTGTTCCCGTATTTCTGAATGTTCACCATGACTTTTTCCATCGGGAAATCAGCCATGTTGGCCACCGATTCAATAATTCGCAAGTTGGCTTGGTGGGGCACCACCCATGAAATATCATCGGCAGCGAGGTTGTGTTTTTGCATCATTTCTTTTACCACACCTGCCATGCCTGCTACGGCAGCTTTATAAACTGGGCGGCCGTTTTGAAAGATAAAATGCTCTTTGGCATCCACCGTTTCGTGACTGGCGGGCTTCAAAGAGCCTCCTCCCCTTTGGTAAAGGTTTTCGGAGCCTATGCCATCGGAGTGCAGTATCGAGTCCATGATGCCATTGCCGTCCTTTGATGGTTCGAGCATCACCGCTCCCCCCGCATCACCGAAGAGGATACAGGTGGCACGGTCGGTATAGTCAACGATGGAGGACATCTTGTCGGCTCCCACTACAATGACCTTTTTGTACATGCCCGACTCGATGTATTTAGCGCCCGTGGTGAGCGCAAACAGGAATCCGGAGCAAGCGGCGCTGAGGTCAAAAGTGAAGGCATTTTTCATCCCGGTGCGGTACGCAATTAAGTTGGCTGTATCCGGGAACATCATATCGGGTGTGACCGTGGCGCAAATGAGCAACTCAACCTCTTCGGGTTTAGTGCCTGTTTTCTCCAAAAGTCCTCGGACAGCCTGTTCGCCGAGGTAGGAAGTGGCAAGGCCTTCTCCCTTCAAAATCCGGCGTTCCCGTATGCCAGTGCGTGATGCAATCCATTCGTCGTTGGTCTCCACCGTTTTCTCCAGCTCGGTATTCGTGAGCACATAATCCGGCACGTAAGCGTGGATTCCAGTGATTGCTGATCGGGTATTCGTCATAGTTTGGTACGGTTCGTTATTTTGTTGTTATGCTCGGTGGGGATAGGAAACTGCTATATTCGCAGCCTGAAAAGCGGGGCAAGGTAAGGATATTTCGGATTTTTGACGGTCGAATTTCTTTCTGCTTTGCCAAGTTTACGCATTCCAACATTTCACCAATAGCTCATTGGATATGAAAATCGGTCTTTTTTTCGGCTCCTTTAACCCCGTACACGTGGGCCACATGATAATCGCCAACTACATGGCCACGCAAACAGACCTCCAGCAGGTTTGGCTGGTCGTCAGCCCCCAAAACCCCTTGAAACCCAAGGCTTCATTGGCCAAAGACCACGATCGCCTGCACCTCGTCCAACTGGCCATTGGCGACAACCCCCTGCTCCGGGCGTCCAATATTGAATTTAGCCTACCGAAGCCCTCGTACACCATTGACACACTCGCTTTTTTAAAGGAAAAACATCCCGACAAGCAGTTCGTGCTCATCATGGGCGGCGATAACCTCGCTACCATCAACAAGTGGAAAAATTACGAAATCCTCCTGCGGGACTACCAGGTTTATCTCTACAAACGTCCCAACTACGACCTGGGTGAGTTCGGAACCCATCCCAATGTGCGCCAATTCGAAGCGCCAATGCTCGATATATCGGCCACCTATATTCGCCAATGCATCAAAGCGGGAAAGTCGGTGCAGTACCTGTTGCCGGATGCGGTGTTCGAGTATTTGGGGGTGGGGAATTTTTATAAGAACCTGAAGGGCTTTCTCATGAAAAATTGATTTTTCTTAAATCAGCTACCAAGTCGCAAAAACCATCCTGGAACCGTTCCATTTTTGCAACGATATTGCCAGGTTTCCATATTCTGAGAAGTTTAGCGAACTTGATTATGGGAAAAGCCTTCCTTGGCCATGCTGCCTGCTTGCGTGATACCGCAATCGTAAATCGTCAGTCGTAAATCGTAAATTTCTCTACTCTTGCAGTTTTGAAAGAACTCGATACTGCGTCCACCACGCATAATTTTCCCTAAAATCTTTTAGTTTTGCAAAAACAACATCAATGACAAAAGCAGAAGTCATCGAATACTGGAAAAAATCGGCCGACCGTGACTGGAAAGCCGTTCAGGATTTGACAGCTTCGGGCAGCCTCATCCAAGCTTTGTTTTTTGCACATCTGGTCATTGAAAAACTGCTCAAGGCGCATTGGGTGAAAGACAACGACACAACCTTGCCGCCAAGAACGCATAACCTCGAATACCTGATATCACAAACGAAACTCTCCATGCCGATGGAAGACATAGACGAGCTTCGTATTATGAACGCATGGAACATTGAGGGTAGATACCAAGATTACAAGGACATGCTCTACAAAATGACAACCCGTAGCTACACGGAGCAAAAATTAGAAATCGTCAACAAAATTCGGGAATGGTTAACCGCACAATTGCCATAGAACAGATTTACCAATTGCTCAACGATTTGGTGGAGCAAGGCTACCAGCCCATGCAGGCCTGCCTTTTCGGCTCGGTTGCGGGGGGTACACAACATGCCCATTCCGATATTGACCTAGCGGTTTGGGACAGCCGTTTCACAGGTTGTCTGACCATTGACTACGAACCCATCAAGCATCTCCTTTCCCGTTACCCGCTCATCGAGCTTCATACCTTTTCTCCGACCGACGACCAAGACAGCAACCCTTGGGTCGCCGAAATACTGGCGCATGGCATCCCGCTTGACATGCGCAAGGTCAACCGCAAAAAAACGGTTGTTGCTTGAAGTGGCGTAAATCGCAAATTTTCCCACGCCCCCTTCTTGCAGGGTAAATTTTCCCGGGCTACCTTCACGCTGTATTTTTCATTAACACATCACACAGCTTGGTGAGGATTGTTAGCCGGGCTTTTTTTCAGAACATACTGCGGAGAAAACCCACAAGAAACTGGCGACTTCGTCGCTTTGCCGTATGTGAGGACGGAGGTGTAAGTTTGCAAAATGTCTGCGGTGGCAAGTTGCAAACTTGCCACAACTGGTTACTTTAGATTTTGAAAAAATGGAAATGAATAAGATAATCCTATTAGTCTTTGCCCTATCAATTTGTTTGATTTCCTGTAATGATGCTAACAAAAGTGATAGAGATGTCAAACAAGAAATCGTTGAGGAAGAATATGACCCCAAAAAAGTGGAGGTGTTATTCGTTGAGTATAAACACCTTTACGAAAATCTTTTAGAAATTAAGGACACTCCGAAATTTAAAAAATATGGCTTTGGAGTAAATGGGCCATACAATAAGTGGCTTATAACTATTCAAGAACTTAAGGAAAGACCTGATTCAAAACAGCTTATCAAAAAAGGTGTTTTAATGGGAGATTTGGAGCTGCTTGGGTTAAGTTATGCAACTTCAAAAGGAAAAGAGACTGAAGTGACAATAAAACTTAATGAAATAATTAAGCACGTTATTGATTCCATGGCGATTGAAAAATCTGAAATAATTGAAAAGTCCAATACCTCTTTAGAAGAGAACAATTATGAAGATTTAAAGCGTAACTATGAATTATTTGGAAAATGGCTGATTAAAAATTCCGTGATAAATCAGCAGTATACTTACGAAATCTATAGAAAAGACAAAAATTTCATTGGCATGATTCCGGAAGCTGAATTTAAAATTTATTTCCTTGAAAAGAAAGGAAAAAATTACTATGTAAAGGATAATAAATTTGGAGAGTATTTCAGGATTGATTCAAAAATGAACATGACACTTTTTGATAGTGAAGGTGATTTAACGCTTGCCGGATTCGTAGCTACAAAAGTAGATTAACCAGTTGTGGCCAGTTTGCAACTGGTGTCATACAGGTTAACAATGGTAAACACTCTGTTTAAATTAAATTTCAATGAAAATGAAAAAAAAAGAAAAGCCAAAAAATTGGATTGAACTTGTGCAGGTATTACGAAATAAAGATGTTGATGATTCTGTGATAAAACTTTCCAAATCCATGTTAGATGAAGTTAAGCAGACACTTACTTTGAGTGAATCAAATGTTCAATACGGCTTCAAAGGTTTTACCCTAAACGTTGACAAGAAAATTGGCTTAAAAAGAACCGTATTCGCATGGTTCAGATTTAATAAAAATAGCTTTATTACTGAAATTATTTACAGCGGTAAAATTTCAAAACTGGGGAAGTATGTAAATAAAGACCCCGAAAACTACGCTGTAAACATGTTCACGATAAAAACAAAAACAGACTATACCTCGGAGGTGACATCTTTTTTGGGCGATGCTTATGATGTAATAAAACATGACAGGTATGAATTAATAAATAAACCTGTTAATTGAGGTTTTAGAAGCTTCAACCTAATACCTGCACATCACGACCCCAAAACCTAAAAAATTCACCTCGCCCCCCGGAACCCCATTCCAAAGTGCGGTCATTTCAAGCATCAAAATCAACAGTTATGGCCAGCCCCCCCCGAAACACCTCCAACTTCCTATCTTCCTCAGTTGGCAGTGCCAGTCTATTTTTTCAGATACCCCGCCGCAGCATCTAATTCTTCGTAAAAGTCTTCCCCGTACTTCCGCACAATAGCATCCTTCACAAATTGGTAAACGGGCAGTTTTGCCTTCTTCCCTGCCGTGCAGGCGGCGGAGCAGATGTCCCAAACATCGTAGTTCAGCGCCTCGAAGCCAATCTCTGGATTGGCGGAAACCCGCACAGGGTAGAGGTGGCAGGAGATGGGTTTCTTGAAATCGGTGGCATCCGCCTCGGCGGCCTTCTCGATGCCGCACTTGGCAATGCCGTTTTTTTCAAAAGTCAAATAAGCGCAAGCCCCGTTTTCGAGGAGCGGCGTGCCGGGGCCTTTCAGGTCGGGGTAGTTGACGTATAGCCCCTGCATTTCGATGGCCCGGATGCCTTCCGGGCGCAGGAACGGCCTGATGTCCTCGTAAATATTTACGAGCGTTGCCAGCTCGGCGTCTTCGAGCGGGGCGCCGAAGTCGCCTTCCCAGCAGCAGGCCCCCTTGCAGGCGCTGAGGTTGCACAGGAAGTGCTCGGTGAGCACCTCTTCGCTTACAAGTATGTCCTGTACGATGACCAAAATCTTAACGTTTTTTGCCAGCCGCTTTACTTTTTGCCAAAAAGACAGGGTGTAACGGGCTGGTGTTGTTTCACAAGTTGTAACTTAGCGGCGAAAGTATTTCAATTAAAAACGATGATGATGAAAAATCCGATTTTTTGCTTGGTGTTTTTGTTTTGCGCCCTCGGCGCAACGGCACAAAACGCCACCGATAAAACCCCGGCGCAGCAGGCTACCGAGCAACTGACCCAACGCTACAACCTCAACCAAAAGCAACAGGTCGAAATGTTGAAGATACAAGAGCGGAAGTACCGCAACCTGGCCGAGATAGAACCCATCAAGGTGAGCAATGCGCCGCTCTACCAACGCAAGATTCAGTCCATCCAGCTTGGCAACAACGCCTCCTTCGAGCGCTTGTTCAATGCCGACCAGAACAAGACCTTGCGCCAGCAACAGCTCCAACTGAGGGAGAAGAAAGCAGCGGCCTACAAGGAAATGAAATCGACGGGCGCTTCGCAGCAGGAGATTGACAAGAAAATGATGGAACTCGACCTCGAAGCACTGTAAGACAATTGGCAAAGCCAGTTGGATTTTTTTTCAAAAAAGCGGTGTGGATATTTCGCACCGCTTTTTTGATGCACAAATGGGTCAAGGTTGCTTTAATTCCTACTTTTACAACTTGATTCAAAAACCAAATAGCGGCAATACCGTTGATGTTAGAAATGACTAATTTTTTAACAACCAAATAAAATCCAGCACAATAATATGGACGCTTTAAAACAGAAATTTTTCCAAAAATCCTCCGCCGTAAAACAAGAAATAAAAGAATTGCTGGCAGAGAACGGCAACGTAATTGTTGACGAAGTCAAGCTAAGCCAAGTCTTTGGCGGTTCCCGCGATATCATCACCATGCTTTGGGAACCCTCCCTGCTCGATGCCCAAGAGGGCATCCGTTTCCGGGGCTATTCCCTGCCAGAGCTGCGTGAGAAACTCCCGAAAGGCAAGGGGAAAGAGCCACTCCCAGAAGGTCTCTTCTGGCTGATGCTGGTGGACGAAATACCCACCGAGGCCGAGGTGGAGTGGTTGAGCGACCAGTGGGAGCGTCGCAGCAAACTGCCGCCACATGTCTGCAAGGTACTTGAGGCATTGCCTACGAGCACCCACCCAATGACCCAGTTCACCATCGCGATCAACGCCATGCAGACGGAGTCGCACTTTGTCCGCAGGTACAGTGAGGGCATGAACAAGAACGAGTACTGGGATGCCGTGTACGAGGACACCATGGACCTGCTTGCCCGGCTTCCGGTCGTCGCAGCTTACATCTACCGGAGGGTCTATCATGGCGGTGACCACATCAAGGCAGACAGGAATCTGGACTGGGCAGCCAACCTCGCCCACATGCTCGGTGTGTCGAAGAGCGATGATTTCAAGAATTTCATGCGCCTCTACATGACCATCCACGCCGACCACGAAGGCGGCAATGCCTCGGCACACACGATGAACCTCATCGGTTCTACACTCAGCGACCCGTACCTGTCTTTTGCTGGCGCAATGAACTCGCTTGCCGGCCCGCTGCACGGCCTTGCGAACCAAGAGGTGATCAACTGGGTTTTCAAAATGCTGCAAAGCTTGGAAACCCGTAATCCAACAAAAGAACAAATCGCCAGTTACGTAGAGGCCACAATCGCAGGTGGAAAAGTAGTGCCCGGCTACGGCCACGCTGTGCTGCGCAAACCAGACCCTCGCTTCGTTGAGCAGATGCGCTTCGCAAAAGAGTACTGCCCCAACGACGAAATCGTGAACGTGGTTTGGAAAATCTACGAAGTAGTTCCGCCAATTTTGCAAGGACTTGGCAAGGTGAAAAACCCCTGGCCCAACGTGGATGCGCACTCCGGTGCCATCTTGGTACACTACGGACTCGATCAGTACAGCTTCTACACCGTGCTTTTTGGCGTGTCACGTGCGATGGGCGTTCTGGCTGCCACTTGCTGGTCGAGGGCGCTCGGAATGCCGCTCGAACGGCCCAAGTCCGTCACCTTGGATTGGGTGAAGAATTTTCTTGCTGAAAAGAAAGCCTGACAAGAAGGCAGGGAGCCGCTCGACAAACCAGTTGGGCGGCTCCCAAATATTCCTATCCATCATCTTTGCAAAATTTTGTTTTACTGCCCAAAGCACTTACTTTTGCCCGGATTTTTCCGAAGGCAGCGTTTTCGCATATTCGTGGCGCTGCCGATTCGGTATAAATCCTTTTAAATCAGTTTTTTAAAAATTATTTTTTTCCTTTTGATAAACACTTGGGTCAGTGCCCCGTACAAGTGGCGGCATGGAAGTCCCATCGTTTTTTCAGAAAAAAACTAAAGTTTATAGCACATGGCTCTGATAGGAAAAATTCGGAAACAAAAATGGTTGTTGATTGCGACGCTCGCAGGAGCGCTTATTTTATTCATCGGCATGTTGATGTTCGACAACCCAAATCAAAACTTCTTTGGAGGTAGCCAGACCACCATCGGCGAAATCGAAGGACGCAAAATTGAGTACCGAGAGTTTGCGGGCACTCAAGAGATGCTTTACGCCAACTCTGGTGGCGATGGCTTCAGTGACCGGGCCTATCTCTGGAATTTCTTCGTGGAAGAAGCCATTGTGAAGAAGGAAGCTGATTGCATTGGCCTCGGTGTTAGTAAAGCTGAACTTGTTGAACTACAGTTTAGCGACGATGACTCCAAGATTAGCCCCATCATCTCCAGCCGCTACCGTGATCAAGCCACTCAACAGTTGGACAGGCAGCAGCTCAGTCAATTGAAGGACATTGTCACCACTGGCAAAATAGATAAGATGATTGAAGAAAAGCAGCTAGTGCCAGACTTCAAGTACCGTTGGGCACACCAGGAGAAGGAAATTATCAAAGACCGCCTCCAACGCAAGATGTCCAGTATGGTCGAGAAAGGAATGTTCACCCCTACTTGGATGGCAGAGGCCATTGACATGGAACAAAGCCAGAAGGTAGATTTTCTGTATGCTCAAGTTCCTTTCGGTGAAATCGAAACCAAATCTGTGACGCTTTCGGACGAAGACTACAAAGCTTATTTCGAAGAAAATAAAGCAGTTTACAAGCAAAAAGAAGAGACCCGCAAGTTGGAGTTTGTTGTCTTCGACGTAAGACCAACTGCTCAAGACTCTGCCGATATTCGTCAAGGTATCGAAAAGCTGATACCCAGCTTCAAGACTACCGACAATGACACCGTTTTCGTGGAGAACAACTATGGCTCCTTAGATGGCGCCTATGTGAAGAAAAGCGAACTCAACCCGGCCATTGCCGACTCCGTTTTCAATATGCCGAATGGCGAAGTGTTCGGACCCTACCTGGATGGCAATACCTTCAAAGCGGTAAAAATGGTTGGCAGGAAATCGGTGCCAGACTCAGTGAAGGCCCGTCACATCCTCCGCAGGGCTAGCGACCAGGCAACTTTGATTGCTGCGCAAAACACCATTGACAGCCTCAAGGCGCTCATTGAATCCGGTGCTGCCCGCTTTGATTCGCTTGCTGTGAGATTCAGCGAGGATGGCTCTGCCAGCAAAGGCGGCGACCTTGGCGTTTTCCAGCCTGGCGCCATGGTGAAAGAGTTCAACGAAGTCTGTTTCTACAAGGCCGAAGTTGGCAAGGTTTACTCCGTCATCACCCAGTTTGGTGTGCACCTCATCGAAGTGAATCAGCGCTACGGTGGCGAAACGGGCGTTCGTGTAGCCTATATCTCACAAGACATCGTACCGAGCCAAGCGACGCAAGATGCCGTTCGTGAGCAGGCGCTTCAATTACAGGAAGACAACAAGACATTGGAGTCACTCCAAAAGGCTGTCGCTGCCAAAGGGCTTACGATTGAAAAATCACCAGCACTCAAGGCAAACGACTTTACCGTTGGCCCACTCAGTGCAGGGCAAGGTAGCCGTGAGATGGTTCGTTGGGCCTTCGGCAATGACCAAAACGTAGGTGATGTGGACAAAGGCGATGTTTCGCCGCAGGTGTACAGCTTCCAAAACCAAGGCGAGTTCTACGTGAACAAGTACGTAGTCACTGGCTTGAAGTCCATCATCCCGGCTGGCACTCCATCCTGGAAGGATGTCAAGGAAGAAATGGAGCCACAGGTCATCAACCGCAAGAAGGCCGAATTGGTCAAGCAACAGACGCAGGGCAAAGACCTTGCATCCATCGCTGCACAATATTCCGTACAAGTAGATACCGCAACAGCAATTTCGTTTGCTTCTGCCTTCCTGCCGAAAGCTGGTGGCGTGGAGCCGAAAGTGGTGGCTGCTGCGTTTAAGGTTGACCTTAACAAAACAAGCGAGCCAGTTGTCGGCAGCACCGGTATTTTCGTCGTGATGCCTACCAACAAAACGCCCGGCGTTGCCAGCGGAAATGTCGCCCAGATACGCCAGCAAAACCAAGCGGGAGCTCGTGGCGGCGCAAGGAATGGCCTTATTCAGACCCTTCGGGAAAAGGCTAATGTTGAAGACAATCGTTCTAAATTTTTCTAGAAAATCTTGGAACCATATTCTATAAAAAAAGGGCTTCGCAACAGCGAGGCCCTTTTTTCATTGGTACCTTTTTGAAAAATCAATGGGCTGCAAACTTGTCAATTGCCGCCAATATCACCTCGCAGGCCATTTGGATTTCCCCTTCGGAAATGTTCAGCGGTGGGGCGATGCGCAGGCTTCGGTCATTGAACAGGAACCAGTCGGTGATGACGCCGTTGGCCACGCATTCGGCGATGATTTTGCGGAGCAACGAAAACTCACCCACCTCCACCGCCATCAGCAGCCCGGCGCTGCGCACCGCTTGTATGGCGGGATGTTTGAGTAGTTGGTGGAACAGTGCTTCCTTTTCCTGCACGTTTTCCCAAAGCTTGTTTTCGGTCAAAAAACGCAGCGTGGCCAACGCCGCCGCACAGCTGACCGGATGCCCGCCGAAGGTGGTGATGTGCCCCAGCGGTGGCTCCTGCCCGAGCACCTGCATCACCTCAGCAGATGCGATGAACGCACCGATTGGCATCCCGCCGCCCATGCCCTTGGCGAGCAGCAGCACGTCTGGTACTACGGCGTACTGCTCAAAAGCCCAAAGCGAGCCCGTTCGTCCATAACCTGCTTGAATTTCGTCGAAAACCAATAAACTTCCCATGTCCGTGCAGCGTTTTCGCAGCTTTTTCAGATAACCATGTTGGGGTAAACGAACCCCGGCTTCGGCCTGCACCGGTTCGACGATGACACAGGCGGACTGTGGGCCGATTTTCTCCAAATCTTCTTCGCTGTTGAAATCAATATGCCGGATACCGGGCAGCAGCGGGTGATAGCCTTGCGTGAAAAAACTGGGTGACATCAAGCTGGCAGCGCCTTGTGTGCTGCCGTGGTAAGCTTCTCGGCAGGCGATGATTTCCGGGCGACCCGTGTAGCGCTTGCCGAGTTTCATGGCACCCTCAGTGGCCTCACTCCCGGAGTTGGTGAAGTAAACGCAATTTAGGTTTGGGGGCAAATGAGCAGCGAGCAAACTGGCCAGTTCCACCTGCGGCGACAGTACGTACTCGCCGTAAACGAGGGTGTGGAGGTAGCGGTCGGCCTGGTTTTTTATCGCAGCGACGACATCGGGATGCCGATGCCCCAGCACACTGACGCTGATGCCTGCGATGAGGTCGAGGTAGCATTTCCCGGATGTATCGAACAGGAAGCTGCCCTCCGCCCGCTCGATTTCGAGCAGCATGGGGATGTCGCTGGTCTGGGCGATGTGCTGGAGGAATTGCTGGCGAAGGGAGGACATGTGAAGAAATTGGGAATTAGGAAAATAATGGGAATTGGGAAAATATGGGGTGATTTTGGCCGATTTGGAATAATTGCTACAATTTTCAGAAAAATTTTGTCAAAAATACGGTGAAAATGATGAAGTGTTATAGGGGATTTTGTTCCAAAAAATCATCTACGTCTGGCAATCCGATTTTACAAAGCCTTCGTAAGTCCATTTGTGAAGCAAAAACTTGGGTAGTTTTGTGAGGATTTAGGCAGTTGATAGAACTTTTCGACTGCTTGAAAGTTCTTGTGAAATGCTAAAAAAGGCGGTTTACCGTTCTGTTTTGGGGTATCAAAAAAAATCAAACTGTTATTCCAACCTAATTTTACCGACACCTGATTGAAGAAACTTTCCCTTTATGAATTTTACCAACTTAAAAAATCACCTGCTTTTCAGCCTGTTTTTATTGCTGTTTTCCTCAACGGCTTTTTCCCAAAAACTCACCTCCGTCAAAGGCAAAGTCATTGACAAAGAGACAAAAGAACCGCTGCCCTTTGCCACTGTTGGGTTCAGAGGCACTACCGTTGGTGCTACAACTGACCTTGATGGTGTCTATGAATTGGACGCCAAAATTGCCAGTTCAGAACTGGAGGTTTCCAGCCTGGGCTACGAAACCAAGGTACTTCCGGTGGTGATGGGACAAAAACAAAACATTGATATTGAACTGGAATCTACTTCCATCACGCTTGGCACAGCCATAGTGAAGGCGGACAGGGAACGCTACAAACGCCGAAACAACCCCGCCGTTGACCTGATGCGAAATGTCATCGCCAACAAGGAAAAAAACCGCTTGGAAGCAGAGGATTATTACGAAGTGGACAAGTACGAAAAAGTCCAGTTCGACATCAACAACTTTGACCCGGATGTGCTGAAAAAGCGCAAGGCTTTCAAAAACTACCAGTTCATCCTCGATCATATTGACACTTCTGATGTGAACGGCAAGACTTTTCTGCCATTTTTCATCCAAGAAATGTCGTCAAAAATCTACTACCGCCAAAACCCAGAAGGCCGCAAGGAACACCGCTACGGCATCAAGGTGACGGGCATGAAGGAGTACGTGGACGACAAGGACCTCACCGACATGACCGAGGTGCTTTACCAAAAAGTGAACCTCTACGAGAACAATATCCGACTGCTGGATTTGGATTTTACTAGTCCATTGAGCGGCACCGCTATCGCTTTTTATCGGTTTTACATCATGGATACGACGGGTATCGTGAACGGGGTTCCGGTCACCAAGATTTCATTCTATCCAAACAACGACCAGAACATCGCCTTCAAAGGCGACCTGTATATTACTCGTGGCGATAGCTCGACCTTGGCATTGGTGAAGGCCGACCTTGGTATCACCCGCCATATCAACGTAAACTTTGTTCAAGACCTCCGCTTGAGCCAAGAGTTCATTCAGCTCGAAAACGGTATGTGGGTGCGTAAGCAAGACCAGGTGGTGATGGACTTTGCCATCCGCAAGAAAGGCTCCGGCTTTTATGGCACTCGCACCGCCTCTTACGAAGACTACACCCTGCACCAGCCCCGCGCCGACAGCCTGTATGTAGGCTCGGAGAAAATCATCGAGGTGGACGATGTTTACAAAAAAGACGAAGCCTTCTGGCAAAATGCCCGCCATATACCTTTGACGGAAAAGGAGCAGGGCATTTACCAAATGATTGATACCATTCAGGGAATGCCCAGCTTTAAGCGCGCGATGAACATCCTTGGCCTGGTTTTCACGGGGTACAAAGCCTTTGGGCCAGTGGACATTGGGCCTATCGCCAATTTTTACAGTTTCAACCCCGTGGAGGGCACCCGCTTCAAGTTCGGTGGGGAGACCAACCTGAAGTTCCATCCAAAACTCAGCATCGGCGGCTATGGGGCTTATGGCCTGAAAGACAAGGAGTTCAAGTACGCTGGCTTTGCCACCTACTCGTTCCGGGATGATTTCAAGCAGAACCCCAAGCACTACGTGAAGTTTTTGTACCAAAAAGAAGTGAACCTGGTGGGGCAAATATTGGTGCTGAACAGCCCCGACAATTTCTTCCTCTCCTTCCAGCGGGGTACCCGTGACCGGATGTTGTTGCTGAACAAGATACAGGGAGAATACTTTCTGGAAACGGACAACCACATGAGCTACCAGTTCACCTACACCAATACCCGAAACCGTAAGTACGGCACTACGGATTTCGCTTATTTTAAAGCGGATGACGAACAACGGTTGGATACGCTTCATTCCAATGAGTTTTATACCAGCGATATAGGGTTTACCTGGCGCTGGGCACCCAACGAACAGTACCTCCAAGGCCGTACCTACCGCACCCAACTTTTCAACAGGTACCCAATCATTACCCTGAAAGTGAATGCGGGCATCAAGGAGATAGGAGGCGACTACGCTTACCAAAGCGCTTCGCTGAACATTGTGAAACGCTTCTACCTGTCGTTCCTCGGGGTTACCCGCATGGACTTTGAGGCGGGTAAAATTTGGGGCAACGGTGTGCCCTACTTTTTGCTAAACTTGCCGAAGGCCAACCAGACCTACACCTACCGCACCAATTCGTTCAACATGATGAACTACCAGGAATTCGTGAACGACCAATACGCTTTCCTCATGCTGGAGCACAACTTCAACGGTTGGATTTTCAACAAAATACCTTTGCTCCGCAAATTGAAACTCCGGGAAGCAATCACCTTCAAAACTGTTTACGGTGGCCTGTCGGACAGCAATAACCCCGACAAGCACCCTGATTTCATCCAGTTTCAGAACGACGTGGAAGGTAAGCGAGTGAACCACACGCTTGAAAACGAACCATACATCGAAGCGGGTGTGGCCGTTGGCAATATTTTCAAAGTGCTCAGGTTCGACCTCGTTCGCCGTTTCAATTACCTTGATGAAGAAAAATATCCGGATGTACCCAAGATGTTTGGCGTAAAAGGCCTTGGCTTGCGGTTCAGGGTGCAGGCGTCATTCTAAGGTAGTCTCTGGTTTTGGGCTTTAAGTTTCGAGGAGGCAGTTCCTCTTTTTGGAAGGACTTGTCTTCGCTGTCGGGCGCTTTGGATTTATATTTATCGGAAAAACAGCCTGTTGCGCAGCACTTAAGCTGCTATTTTTGTTAGCGAATGAAGGCGATGAAGCCAAAATTTTCGCACTAAGGTCAAAAAACTATGAGTGAAAACCTGCTTAAAAAATATGGACAACCCTTGGTTTACCGGGTCATCAACCCGTTGATATCACTGTTGGTGCGCTGGAAAGTGAAACCAAATACCATCACGACCATCGGCTTGGTCATCAATACGTTCGCCACCGTGATTTTTATTTTTGGTGGAGAATATGGTGAGCGCACCGACCATTCCTATATCGGGTGGGCAGGCGTGGTGATACTGTTTGCCGGACTTTTTGATATGATAGATGGACGGCTGGCAAGGGTTGGGCACATGACCTCGGCTTACGGTGCACTGTACGACTCGGTGCTTGACCGATACAGCGAGTTGATTATGTTCTTGGGCATTTGCTGGTACTTGGTGGCGCAGAGCTACTTTCTCAGTTCGCTGTTTGCCTTCATTGCGCTCATCGGTTCTTTGATGGTGAGCTATATCCGGGCCAGAGCGGAGAGCCTTGGCGCAAGTGCAGATGTGGGCATCATGCAACGCCCGGAGCGCATCATCATCATTGGGGTGTCGGCCATTGTGTGCGGCGTTTATTCGTCGCTGGGTGGCAGCGAAGTGCGCGTTACCGTGGATTGGCTACCCATTCCGCTATTTGAAACGATCACTATATTTACGTTTCCCATCATGGTGCTGGCCGTTCTGACAAATATCACAGCCCTTAAAAGGCTTGGGCACAGCAAACGGGAACTGGAAGGAAAGTAAGTGCCGTGATTCTTGGAGCGTCAACTTCTTCGATTTTTAAAAATTCTATTCTCAGGTCAATGACCAAAAAATTAATTACCATTTTCCTCTTGGCTTTCGTGGCTGTCTTGCCGCTCTACTCACAAGGCACCGCCACCACAGGTCCCATGTCACTGTTGAGCCGTCCCGCTATCTTTCCGACACCGCCCAAAGCTGCCAACTCCCTTTTTTTTATACAAAGGAACAAGAACAAAAATACCATCGTGTACGATGCCAACATAACGGCGGGAGCGTTCAACGCTTCGAACCCAATAGATGCTTATTGGCTGCGCTACGGCAGCACTGGCGAACGAAAGGAGTTGACTTGGGCGCAAAGCACCTTTGCATACGGATACAGCAGCAAAAAAGATGGTACTGGCAATGGCTTTTACATCACCTTGACGGCCTATGGCAAACGAAAAATACACCTCCATGCCGACGCTAACGGGCAGCCGATAGCTACCATGACCATCAACGGTAAGCTTTGCCGGTTGGATTATATTTGGGTCTTTGCCGATGACCAAAGTTCTTGGCCAACGGTTTACCATGTTGACCTCCATGGCACGGAGGTGGCCTCTGGCAAAAAGCTATCGGAGCGAATCCATAACTAGCCACGCAGGCTGGAAGCCCTTTCCGGCAAGTGTTCCCACCAAAAAGAAAAAATTAGGCAACCAAGTTGGCGTGCTTTGTTTGGATATTTGCCCCAACAATTTTCAATAGAAAGCAAATGGCAACACCCTACGGCGAGATTCTGGTGCAAACAGAGCAGTATTTGACCGATTTTTTTCAAAAGAAAATTAGTGCAGAATACGTTTTTCACGACTTTGTCCACACAATGGGCGTGTTGGAGGCAGTGACCGAAATCGGTGCTGCCAATAACCTTGACGAACGGGAACTCCAACTGCTTCAACTCGCCGCTTGGTTCCATGACAGTGGTTATGACCAAGGTGCCGAAGGGCATGAAGAGCGCAGTTGTCGATACGCAGTAAGCTTCCTCTCCAAATTTGACCTGCCCGACCAAGACCTCGACCTGATTACCCGCTGCATCATGGCTACCCGCCTGCCGTTTAAGCCCAAGGATTTATTTGAAGAAACCCTCTGCGACGCAGACCTGAGCCACCTCGGCAAGCAAAGCTACTGGGACCGTACAGGCCGCCTCCGGCAAGAGCTGTTGCTGACCCGTGGCAAAATGATGGCGGAGCAGGAGTGGGTGCAGTTTGAGTTGGATTTTATGAACAACCACCGCTATTTTACCTCGGCTGCCGAGGAGCTTTACAACTCACGCAAGCTCAAGCATATCAAGCAATTGCGCAAGCAACAATTCCGACTAAACCCTTCGGGCGTGGCATCGGTGGATGACCTTGCCCGCAAGGACAAGCTGAAAAAGGACAAAAGCCCACTGATTAAAGGTTCCACAAAATCACCTTCGCAAATCAACGATTCTGACATCGGACGTGGCGTGGAGACCATGTACCGCACCACTTACAAGACGCATATCAACCTCAGTGGCATGGCCGACAGCAAGGCCAATATCATGCTCAGTGTGAATGCCATCGTGATTTCGGTATCCATCCCGCAACTGTTGTCTCGGTTAAATGAGCATCCGAACATCATCGTACCTGCCATTCTGCTGCTGGTTGTTTGCGTAACGGCGATGGTTTTGGCCACCCTATCTACCCGGCCCAAAATCACAGAAGGGAAAATAACGAGGGAGGCAATAGAAGCGAAAACGGCCAACCTACTTTTCTTTGGAAATTTTCATAACATGAAACTCGATGAATACCATTGGGGCATGATGGAAATGATCAAGGACAAAGAATTCCTCTATTCGGCCATGACCAAAGACCTCTATTACCTTGGCGTCGTGCTGGCCAAAAAATATAGGTACCTCACTTATTGCTACAATGTGTTTATGTACGGAATGATTGGAGTGGTATTGGCGTTCGTGGCGGCACTGTTGATATGAACGACAAAGTGCAACGGGCATTACACCCGCTGCACTTTGTTGATTTTAGCAGATAAACTCCTCAGAAACGATTTTACCGTTTTTGACCTTGTAAAGGCGGATTTCTTTCCCGTGCAACGTTGAACGAGCGGGATATCTCATTAATAATTAACTCATGCGAATTAGGGGTTGAAATGCGGCTAAACGTGCCGTTAGGCACGAAATATTGGTAGCAATATGCCTAAACATCGGTCTGCGTGCCGTTAGGTACGCTACTTCTCGTGGGAATTGTTGCGTACCTACGGCACGCAGACCCATTTTCATTCGATTTCTACCGACATTTTGTGCCTAACGGCACATTTCAACCCCTAATTC
>JAIPBL010000117.1 GCA_021739645.1 Saprospiraceae bacterium
CCAATAAATTGGGCGACCACAATTAACTCCGGTTTTCAACAATCTTCAAAAAAAGAAACGACGCCATTTTCCTCGCAATCATCTTTGCCCGTTCTGCTGTTTCACCTGTGAAGTGCTCTTCAATCGTCTCCAACCACAGGTTTATCCAATGCCCGAAGTGGTTCATGGTCAACGATTTATGCAAATGCAAGTCCAAAGCATTGTGTGCTATTTTTGGGTCACCAGCATACTTGGTTTTTACGAAGAAAAACAAGTTGCCCTCCCAGAAATCTGTCAACTTTTCTAAGTGCGGCTCCCAGTCCTTAATGGCGTTGTTGAAGATGGGGCCGAGCATTTCGTCCCGTCTTATTTTGGTATAAAACGAGCGGACAAGGAGCGAAACATCGTCCCTGTTTTCAATTGTTTTTCTTTGAATTTCTATATCCATCAATTTCAAAATTTTTCCAATTCCCTAAAAACCGATTCCATCGGAAGGCCCATGATATTGGTGAAAGTACCTTCAATCTTGGAGACCTTGCACAGCCCAATCCATTCTTGAACGGCATAAGCCCCGGCTTTGTCGTAGGGTTGATATTGCTCAATGTAGTACTCGATTTCCGCTTTTGAAAGTGACTGAAAGTGCACGTGCGCCACCTCATCGAAGACCCGTTTTTTGCTTTTGGACAGCAAACAAACGCCCGTAATCACCCGATGCACCCTGCCTGACAGCTCGCTCAAAATCTGCACAGCGTCCTCAAAGTCAACCGGTTTGCCGTAGATTTTTTCATCCAAAATCACCACCGAATCCGCAGACAGCAGGATTTCATCATCGCTTTGTAAAAAATCTGCACAGGCCAATGCCTTTTTCTCAGCTAGAAAGGAGGCCACTTTGTCCACCGGCATTTCCGAAGGAAAATCTTCGGCCACTTCCTTGGTCCTCACTTCAAACTTGAACCCTGCCTGGCCCAGTAATTGGCTGCGCCGTGGCGACTTCGAGGCGAGGATGATTTTTTTGTCAAATATTTTCATGGGGCAAAAGTAGTTATTGGGGTATTGAGTTATTGGGATATTGAGCGAATTAAATTCAGTACAATAACCTAATAACCCAATAACCCAATATCCCAATAACTCAATAACTCAATAACTCAATAACTCAATCAACAATAACTCTGATGCCCGCCGAATGGCTCGTGAACTCCGGCGCATACATGCTCTGAATCGTGGTGATGCCGTTGGAGAAATCGCCGTTGTAAGTCACCCGAAGCGGATACTCGAATACCCAAGTGCCCTTTGGCAACCATGAAAAAAAGAAGTTCGTGGCGGCGTCACGGGTGCTTTCGTAGTAGCCGAGGCCGCCCTGCCATTTGTAGCTGCTCAGGACGTTTGTCGGTTCGAAGCTGCTGGCCCGCATGTCTTTCATGTGGACGTACTCCATGTCCCTGTCCACCCGTAGCTCGATACGCACTTTTACTTTGTCACCGACCTTTAGTTTTCCACCTTCGGCAATGGGTTTCAGCACTTCGCCCTTGTCCGAGTTTTGCACCAAGAAAAGCTGCTTTTTAATGGTCAGGGGCGTCTCCTCGAAGGTCTTGATTTTGTCCAATTGCTCAAAATACTGCCAGTACAAGGAACCCCAAGCCACGACAGTGTTCGGGTTCGTGACGGTCACATTGGCCATGTCGTTGGTCACGTCACTACCGTCGAAGCGGAGCTTGAAATAGCCCGTGCCAGCTTCCGCACCTTTTTGTGCTTGCGCAATGGCAAGGCTCCATTGGGCAACCTTGGGCGAGTTTTTATCCCCAAAATTGATGGTCACAGGCTGGTCATCCAGTAGCCAATTGTCACCAGTTGAGAGCAGAGCATAAACTGCTGAGGCTGTGGCTTTCGTCGTTTTCCAGTTGGTTGTCTGCTTGTTTTTTAGCAACCAAACCTTCAAGTCGTCCACCGATTTTGCGTCAGCAGCCACGTCATTGAACACTTCAATCATCAATGCATGGGTCTCGATGGGCGCTTGGTACCACCACCAGCCAGTTGTGTATTTCCAGTACATGCCCAGCTCCTCGTTGTTCAGCGAGCGCTCTTTCAGCGATTTCACAATCTGTTGTGCCGTGGTCGATTTCCCGCTCCGGTCGAGTGCCAAAGCCAACATGCCTTCGCTGTACATGCCCTTGTTCAGCCAATATTTTTCGGCTTGGCCGAGGTAGTAGGCATGAACTTTCTGTGCATTCTGGCTCAATTCGACCACTTGCGGGCTAATCTGATTGGCGTTTTTGGACGCCTGGTTTTTCAGGAAAAACGACCGGGCGTAGAGATAGTGCATGACCATGTAATCCAAATGGTCGTCTTCCCATTTTGCCTTGCCCTGCTTTACCTGGTATTCCAAGCGCTGGTATTGCTCCATCAGGCGGTTGTCACAAAAGCGCACGGCATCTTCTACCATCTTCCGACTGGTAGGGTTGCCCATAACATCCTGTACGCCCAAGCGCTGCAAATGCCCAAGCCCCTCGACGATGTACTGCGTGATGTACCAGTTGTCCCTGTCGCCTGGGAACCAGCCCCATCCGCCGTTGCTGAGTTGGCGCTCTTGCAGCTTTTTCATGGCGGCTTCTTGTTCGTAGGCCATGCGGTTTAGGTCGAACAACAAGCCAATATTCTGCTTTTGCTGCTCCTCGCTTTGGGCGGCCAGCACCCACGGTGTTTCTTCCAAAAGCGCCGTTTTCAATTCTTGGTTCTTGCTCAAATTACTCTTCAAAGCCTCCGGTTCATAATTGCGCCAGAGCTCAAAAATCGTTTTGATTTTTGGGTGCGAATTGGCGACGGAAGTGGCCAAGCTGTTGGCGTAGAAGCGGCTGAAAATCTGCTCGTTGCAATCGTAGGGGTACTCCATCAGGTAGGGCAGCGCCTGCACGGCGTACCAAGCTGGATTTTGGGTAAATTCCAGCGTCATGCCTTCGTGGCGCAGGGTGGTGGAGTTGTTGTTTTTCAAAGAATTTAGGGTGAAATTCTTCGTCTGGCCACCCCGAACGGGCAACGGGAGCGTCTCCGTCACCAGCATCCGGTTGCTCAGCACAGGCGCAGCACTGCGCTCGGCATCCGAATAAACACCTGCCGAGGCAATGACGGTATGCTCGATGACGGGTACATCTGCCACATCTGGCACTTTGAAGCGCCAAGCCAAACGGCGGGACTCGCCCGGTTTCAAGTCCACCAAGCGTTGAGTGCCGAGAATGGCCGCCATTGCTGGGTTCGTGCCGTTTACCGGGAATACATCGTTGCCGGTCAGCGCATTTTTCAATTCCAATTTGTATTCGCCGTTGAGGGTCTCCTTGCTGAGGTTGACCACTTTGGCGGTGAACTCGATTTCGTCGTATTCCCGGAAAAACCTCGGTGGATTGGGTACCACCATCAGGTCTTTTTGAGTCACGATTTCCTTACTGGTCGCACCGATTTGCAGGTCTTTTGTCGTGGCCAAGCCAAGGAACTTCCACCTCGTCAACGCTTCGTTCATCGTGAATTTGATGACCACGTTGCCTTCGGCATCCGTCATCAAGTTTGGGTAAAAAAAGACGGTTTCGTTCAGGTTCGTGCGGACTTTGACTTGGGAGAGGTCGGTTTCTGGCTTTGGAGGATTTTCGGCGTTTCCACCCTGCGTCATATCATCATTGGATTCTTCTCCATAAGCAGTGCTCTCAGCCTTCGCTTTTGACATGACCATTACTTCCTCCATCATAGGCGCAGGGGCAGCATCCATCATCATCACGGCTCCGTCTTCCATCTCCCTACCTGCCATTTTTTTGGACCTAAACATCATACCTTGATATTCGTACATCCCCCAATTGAACCAGTTCAAACCCTGGTACTGGCGATAGTCGCCGCTTGGGTTGTTTGTTTGTTGGTAGGCCAATTGGTCAGCCCGTACTTGTTGAAAGCCAGCGGAACTGTACCGGATGCTTGACCAGCTCGATGGCCAAACGTTCAGCCCCCAACTGTTGGCCGCAAAGGCATCCAACGAAGCATCGTACATGCCAGCCACCATCTCGGCGGCCACTTTGTCGCCTTTTGGGCCTTTGATTTTCACGACCCATTCTACTTGCTGGCCGGGGAGCAGTTTGTCCCGGAAAGTTCCGTATTCGATGGTCAGTTCCTTGTTGCTCCACGGCACATTGATGGTGCCTTGGGCATTGCTGCTCCGATTTTGGTTTGCCCAAGAATAGGCGTAACTCACATTGCCCCGAAATTCTTCCGTGATGAGTAATTGTTCGGCCTGCAAATCTTTGACGTTCAGCCATTTGCGGCGGATGGTCTTGTTCTCCCGGTTGATTTCCAGCAAAACATTCAGCGATTTCTCTGTCGTGCCAAACCACAGGGAAGCATTTTCTCCTGGCTCAAAAATGCTGTTTCCTTTTTTGGAGCCTGTCTGCAAGTGTAATGCTTGTGTAGGAATCGGCAGTGTTTTGTCGTCCAAATCGTAACCGCTGAAATATTTCTTCACCTCAATCTTCTCCCCAAACTTGTCTTGCGTGGTCAATGTCAAAGCATACCAGCTAGCGGTAAGCTTTATTTTTGGTAAAACCACTTCTTTGGACTTTTCTGTGTCCCATTTTTCCTCTAAAATATTGCGCTCGACTGGCCAGTTTTGCGGTTTGTCCTCATTGCCGTAGGCAAACTGTGGGAATGTCTTCTTGAATTCCGCTTCTGTCATGGTTTGGCGGTCGGGCTGCTCCCAGTAGCGGTCGAGGTAGGCCTGTTTTGGACTGCGCAACAGCTCCAACTTTAGAATGCCTTGGGCTGGCTCGAACTGGCCGCTCAGGTTCTGCGTGAGCAGGTCGAATTTTTTCAGGGAATCCAAGTCCAAACTGTTGTTGTCCAAGGATTGGCCATTGGCAGTCACGTCCACTTTCATGGAGATGTAGCCAACGCTGACGGCTGTTTCGCCGCTCTGCGTTTCGCCCGTGATGTCGGTGATGTCGGCATACACTGCATAGTGGAACTCCGGCTTTTGGTCCTTCGGAATGCTCCGGTCGGGAATGGCGGTGAATTTGATGTTAAACTTGCCCTCCGCATCAGTCGTAGCCTCACCGTTGGCAATTTCCATGCTTTCGCTATTGATGGGATACCAACGGAAATACCACCACGGCAGCCACGGGTAACGTACTTCCCGTACTACCCGGTAGCTGACCTTTGCACCATCAATATTGTTACCTGCGTATGCGACGGCTTTGCCCTGCACAACCACTTCTTCGTTCAGGCGGTAGCTGCCTTTTGCAGGCTCGAAGGTGACCTCGAACTTGGGCCGCTTGTATTCTTCCACGCGGAAGGACTTGGACTGGCCACCGATTGACGATTGGATTTGCATATTGCCCAAAAGCCCGCCCCTCGGTGCGGTGAACTGCCCGCTGAACGTGCCGTAGTCGTTGGTTCGCAATTTCAAATCGCTGACTTTTTGGTAATTGGCATCGAGGAAAGTGACGGTCACTTCCTTGTTTTGGGTGATGGTAGGCATCCGTTTTTCATCAAAATACAAACCGATGCCCTTGAAATACACCGTCTGGCCGGGGCGGTAAATGGCTCGGTCGAGGAAGAACTGCGTGCTTTCGTAGGGACGGGGGTTGCTTCGATAATTGCTGGAATAGAAGCCATCACCGGTGTCGAGGGTGTCTTTGCCATGGCAAAGCACGAGCTTCAAATTGCGCTCGTCGTTCCCCGTAGCTGAAATATTGACGAAGCCCTGGGCATCGGTTTCCAGCACTTCTTTTCGTTTCCAATCGTAGCGGCGGGTAAGCGGATTGTATTTATTGACAAACACTTCCACTTTCACCCCTTTCAATGGCTGGCCTGTATTACGGTCAAAAACCACAGCATTGGTGATGCCGCCTTCGCCTTGCCGTTGCCAAAGGCCGAGGTTGGAGATATGCGTGGTGGCGTAGGAAACGGCGTTGTCTTTTGCCTCAAAGTCTTTGTTGTCCGCTACCAATATGGCGTAGGTTCCGAGCGGCAATTCTGCTGTTTTCACTTCGATGGCGTGCTGGCGAAAATCACCGTCGTTAGGTAGGGAGACTGACCAGGTTTTGACTGAAGGCCAATTTTTCAACAGGGTGAGGGTTTTGTCGTTGGCATTTTCTTTATCCCGAGCATTCTCTAACTCATTCTGCCTTTTTTCATCCAAACGAATCACTTTCAAGTGGGCCGTCGGTGTGTTTTTATAGTCAATTTTGACCAAAAAAGGCTGGTTAGGCAAATTCACCTGTTCTACTGTCAGCGTCAATGAACGTTCGTCAATGCTGGTTTTCAGTACCGCACATTGTTTGTCCCCAAAGCTGCCTGCATAGCTGCGCATGGCTTCCGAACATAGCTCGCTGGCTTTTTTGTAAAACCATTTCCGCTCGTCCTTGTCGGGCATACCGATGGGCGGGGCTTGGTATTCACTAGCTTTACTGTTGAAGTAGCTGGCAATTTTGAAAATAACCTCGGCAGCTCCGGGGTTGCCATCGTATGTTTTTTTCAGGTTTTCGAGGGCGGCGAGGTAGGCGGCGTCCTTGGCTTCCAGTACACTGTTGTCGTATACAAAATCAAGACGCTTCAAGTCGGTATCGAGCAAACTTGGGCTTTGTTTCCTTTTTTCCGATAGGCGGAAGCGCAACAAATCCTGCATCAACAGCAGGGTCTGGAGTTTTTGCGAAGCGGTATCCTTGGTCTCGATTTTCCAGTTGACAAACTCCGCTGCTGGTGCAAACGCCTTGGCATCCTCGATGTGGAACTGGTAGGCGGGCTGCGTGAGGTAGCTGCGCTCGTTCATGAAATAGTCAATGGCCCGATGGGCTAGGAAATCGAAAAGAGTAGGGCGGAGGCCCTCGTCGTTGCGGCCCTCGGTGAGCAGGATTTTGTAATCGCCGAGGTCGGTGGTTTTGAGCTTGGGGTCGGTGAGGGAGGCACGGTACAGCGTTGCGGAACGCTCGGAAAGCTGGGCGATGCTCCAAGTCTTGAAGTCTTCGGGCTTAAAGTCCAGGGTCTCCGTGCGGTTCTGGAAGCGCCAGAGGTTTTGGTCGAGGTAGTTGGCGTACATCTCCGCCAGCATGGATTGAAGAATGGGCTTCACGGGGTAGTCCGATTGCTCCGCCTCCGCTTCCAAGCGGCTGATGGCCATGGCCAGTCCCTCCTCTTCGAGCTGGCTCTGGTATTTGCCCCGGTAAATCAATGCCTTGATGGTTTGAGCGCTGTTGCCCTCCTTGCGGGCAAATTCCAGCAAAGCCTCGGTTTTTTCGAGGGCGGACTTGGGGAGTCCCTGCTGTTCGAGGGAGTCAATTTCTTTCCAGGCGGTGTCGTAATCGAAAGTCATGGTCAGTGGTGAATAGTGATTGGAAATGGCAGGCTCCTGCTGGTAAGCCTGCGGATAAAATGCCTCAAGTAGTTCCTTGAAACTGGCATTGGGCAAGAAGGTGAAGCTGGCGAGCAGGCCGCCAAGGCATACCATTAAAACGAAAGTCAATTTCTTGTTTTGGAAAAAAGCAGAATGGTTCATACGGTCTGGATTTGGTGAAAGCCAACAAATGTGGTGGCCGAGGTTTTATGTTGATAGTCAGGCAGTTGGATTATTTCTCCACTCGGCGAAAATAAACTATTCCAGTCGAAACGGGACTGATATTTATTAATACTTCGAGGACGAAATCAGTGCAACTGGGGCTAAGATGCAGTCCCAAGGGGGAATGACACAAACTTGCACAAATATTTTGGCTAGCGGTCGCTTGGCTCGGAAAGTTAAGCTTGCGAATTACTTCAAACCTACTCATTCAATGTTTTCCCCCAAATCAGTTTTTATAAAAGTAAAAAATAAGGGATTGCCGCCGAAAGAAATTCTCTCTTTTGGGATTCAAAAAAAAGCATCAAGCGTGAATCCCGTTTCAGTCTTCTGGAAGTAGCTTCCCCAAAAGCATGAGCCTGAACCTGCGTTCACTCAATGTTTCAAAACAGTTTGATAAAAACTTCCCAATATCCTTGAATTGAATAGCTTTGGCACTAGAATATTTTCTTAATAATCATCAATCAAGAAAACATGAAACCAATTTCCTCCTTCACTCTGACCTTACTCTTACTATTAGTAACTTTTTTATGGCTACCCGTATCGATTTACGGTGCAATGTCCACTGATGGGCCACAATTAGGGCAGACAAAAAAACAGGTTGGCATTGCTCCAAAAGCCAATGAAAAACACACGAATCAAGCTGTTTTTAAGGATTTCTGCAAGACAAGACTTTGGAAAAAGAAGTTGAAAAGTCACCCTGGTTTGGAGGGTGAAAAAGCAAGTACCCTGGCCAAGGCTGCATTATACCTGTTTTTAGGATCAACAGCGCTCAGCCTTATTATTTCTTTGACCGTTGCCATGGTTTCGACTATTATTCCTGCCATCATTTCTATTGCTTTTTTGGCAAGTATAGTTCTTGCTTTTATTGTCCTATTTGGTGATGAAAACAAAAAATCTAGGGCTATTGCAAAGACAATACTGATTATTGCAGGTATTTATGTTTTGATTTCACTTTTAGTATTGTTTGCAGTCCTGCTTTTATTTGCTGCCGCAATTTAAAAATGTATTCCCCCCAAATTCCGCAATGTGTAAAATATTAAAACGCTAGCTTATCACAGGCAATTCTGATAATTAAGCGGCATATGATTATAGAAAAGGCATCAAGGAGGAAGTTTATTTAATAGTATTCAATGCATGAAAGTAGTTGCAGTGACGGGCGCAAGCGGCCATTTGGGGAATGTGGTTTGCAGCGGTTTATTGGAAAGCGGGTATTATGTTCGGGCAATGTATCATTCCTTTGATACTAGCCTTAAAGACCTTCCGCTTGAATTGGTACAAGGTGATGTCTTGAATGCGGCTGATGTGCAGCGGCTATTGGGGGGGTGCGATATGGTCATCAACTGTGCTGCCATCATCAGCATTCACGGCGACCCAACGGGGATTGTTTATAAAACCAACACAGCGGGGCCAAAGATTGTGCTGGAAACAGCCAGTAGGCTTGGAATAAAAAGGATCGTGCATGTCAGCAGTGTACATGCCGTTTTGGAAGTGCCAACCTCCTTGCCATTCGATGAAAAACGACCCTATAAAAGTGCGGAGGATTATCCTTACGATTATTCAAAAGCAGTAGGCGAGCAACTGTTGTTTAACACCCAGATTGAAAACAAACCGGAGATTGTGGTGCTTCGACCGAGCTGCATTGTCGGCCCATTTGATTTCAAACCCTCTGAAATCGGGAAGGTCTTGCTGCAATTTTACCACCAGCAAATTCCAGTTTTACCGCAGGGTGGATATGATTTTGTGGACGTTCGGGATGTTGCTAATTCTGTCATCAGCGCCTTAACTCAGGGTCGTGACGGTGAGGTTTATTTGGTAACGGGGAAGTATTACTCCATGAAACTGCTGGCTAGAATCATTGAAAAGGTAAGTGGCAAGAAAACGCCCAAAATGGTGATGCACTACTGGGTGTTAAGAACCTTAGGGTTTGCGCAAAAATAACTTCCTACTTATATTTTTGATTTGGGGCGATACTATAGTTCCATTCCCCATGAAATTTAGCTTCTGTCAAATTCACCTTTTCAAGCGCTTCGTCCGACACTACAATTCCTTTTATG
>JAIPBL010000025.1 GCA_021739645.1 Saprospiraceae bacterium
CGAACTGGAGTTCGGCGGCACGTGCACAACTAAACGCCTTGTGACAAAATAAAGAAAAATGGGCAAAACAATCTTTTACGTGGCGGCCAGCCTTGATGGCTTTCTTGCGGATGAAAATGGCAGCGTTGACTGGCTGATGCCTTTTCAAAATGAGCCTTACGACTACGGCTACACCGATTTTTTGGGTCAAATTGGGCATGTGCTCACTGGCTCACTGACCTATGAGCAAGCCAAGGAATTTCCGGGGGGCTGGAATTTCCCAGACACCACTACATGGGTGTTTGCCCAAAGGAACCTCGAAACGGAGGGGCGGAACGATATCATACTTTGGCGAAACGGTGCGGTGGAGCTGATGGAAAAATTGCGGAGCGAACCGAAGGATATTTGGTTGCTCGGTGGCGCCCGACTGGCTGCCAATTTTTTCAATGAGGGGCTGGTGGATGAGTTGGTGCTGACGCAAATCCCGTTGGTGTTGGGCAAAGGCAAGCCGTTGTTTGAGGGTGTTGCGAAGCAATTTGACCTGCGATTGCAAAAAGTAGAACAGTTTCCGAATGGGGTCGTCCAACTAACCTACGCCCTCTAAAATCCGCAATCCGCAATCGAAAATCCGCAATCATTTGACCGCTTCCACATACAGCATCGGCACAGTCATCTTGAGTTCTCCATCCCAGTCGGCCTGTTCGTTCAGCTTTTTTTCAAGATGGGCAAACACTTTCACCTCGGCTTCGGCGGGCACAATATTGCGCCACCCCGGTAGAAAACCAATGACCGTGAGGAAATGGTTGAAAAATGCTGTGCCACTCACATAACGCATCTGGAACTTGTCCCGCACAATTTTTAAAACGTTGAAATGGGCGTCTTCGAGGAGGTCACGCACGGTCTCGTCGGTGCCACGGTGTTGTTCCTGTGCTTTCAGTTTGGGCAGATGTTCGTCTAGTCCAAGTTCCCGCAACGTAGTCTCGAAGGCGACATAAAATTCCCGGAAATGCCCCTCTAAATTGGTGGTGAGGCAGAGTCGTCCATCCTTTTTGAGCACTCGGTGACACGCTCGAATGGTGGCAGCGGGGTCATCGAAATTGTTGATGCCAAGGTTAGCAGTAACGAGGTCGAAGGACTGGTCGGGGAAGGGCATCTTGGCGGCATCTCCCAGCACGATTTCAACGGCAGGTAGTAGTTGATGGTGGCTTTTCTTCCACCTGGCACGTTCAACAGCTGCCTCCCAGGGGTCAATGCCCGTGATTTTGCAGGAGGCATCCATGCGATTGGCCAGTTCGAATAGCGGGAATCCGGGGCCGCAGCCCACGTCGAGCACGGAGATGCCTTTGCGAAGCGGAACATGGTCGAGCAGGAGCTTACCGAAATAGGAGGACCAGAGCGAAAGTTCCTCGAACAGCAGGACGGTATCAGGGTTGTCGATTGGGAAATTTTTGTCGAGAAAGGTCATGTTTGTTTGTTGTCTGAGTGGTTGAGGCGTGTATCACTCCTGCAAATCTATAAAAACAATATTTCTCCAAATAGTGTGTGGTTAATTAAAAAATCGGGGGTTAAATAGCATTGGCTAAAGGATGTTGGCCACTTTTATTAAAGAGGTAATTTATTGATTATGAAATGATTACTTATATTGCAGCTTACCCAAATTCTGCCATTCGAAAGCTGCTTAATTTCCAAATCAAACAATCAACAACTTATGGAACCATTCATCGGTGAAATCAAACTTTTTGCGGGAAATTTTGCCCCACGTGGCTGGGCTTTCTGCGATGGCCAATTATTGCCTATCAATCAGCACCAAGCACTGTTCAGCATTCTTGGTACCAACTTTGGCGGTGATGGCCGCTCGACCTTTGGACTCCCAGACTTGCGGGGCAGGGTATCGGTGCATCCGGGCAATGGGCCTGGCCTCAGTTCTTACAGGATTGGTGAAAAAGGTGGGGCAGAAACTGTGACCTTGACCGTGAACCAACTTCCATCACACAGTCACTCCCTCAATGCCAACAAGGGAAACGGTAATACTTCCGATACGCCCGGTGCATCACTTGCCGACTCAAAAGGCAGCGACAGGGACTATAACAAATCGGGAGCGGTGGACACCGAAATGTCTAAAAACTCCATCGGCGCTACTGGCGGTGGGCAGCCAATAGAAAATAGGCAGCCGTATCTCGCCATAAATTATATCATCGCTTTGCAGGGCGTATTTCCTTCAAGAAGTTGAAAAATAGCAATTGGTTGTTGGCTATTTGCTATTGGCCTTTTCACAGGTAATTCAAGACCCAATGTTTGCCCGGAAAATGGACATGGCCTTGGCCAGGTATTCTGGTAAATTTGTACAAAAAAAAGAAGTTCATCAGCATGAATGAACCAAGAATTTGCGTTATCGGTGCTGGCTGTTCGGGTATCACGGCTGTGAAAAATCTTGTGGAGGCTGGTTTTGAGCACGTTGTTTGTTTTGAAAAAAGCAATGATATCGGCGGCAACTGGCGTTATTCGCCGAAGGAATCCCATTCCAGCGTGTGCGAAACTACGCACATCATCAGCTCCAAATCCATGTCGGAATACCTCGATTTTCCAATGCCGGACGATTACCCCGACTATCCTTCCCACGAGCAAGTCCTGGCCTATTTTGAAGCCTACGCCGAGCATTTTGGGGTAAAAAAGTACATCCGTTTCAATACTGTGGTGGCCAGCGTCGAGAAGATAGAAGGTGAGAAATGGCGAGTAACATTGGCTTCGGGCGAATCGGAAACCTTCGAATACCTGCTCGTTGCCAACGGCCACCACTCCGTGCCACGTTGGCCGGATTTGCCGGGGAAGTTCACGGGAGAGTCACTGCATTCGCACAGTTATAAAACCAACCAGCCTTTCGACGGGAAACGGGTGCTTATCATCGGTGCAGGTAATTCTGGTTGCGACTGTGCGGTGGAAATCAGCCGGGTAGCCACGTCAACGGCCATCAGCATGCGACGACCTTACTACATCATCCCGAAGTTTCTGATGGGAAAGCCCACGGACACCTTCAATGGGCTGATGCTGAAACTCCCAAAATTTATTCGCAAGGTGTTGATTAACATCAGTTTGCGATTGCAGGTCGGCGATTTTAAGGACTATGGGCTGGAGCGCCCGGACTATCCCATCACCAATTGTCACCCGGTGCTCAACTCTGAACTTTTATACAAAATCAGGCACGGCAAGGTGCGCCCTCGTCGGGGCATCCAACTTATTGATGGTCGTACTGTGGTTTTTGAAGATGGGAAAAAGGAGGATTTCGACGTCATCGTAGCTGCCACTGGCTACAAAATCAGCTTCCCGTTTTTTGATAAAAATTTTTTGGATTGGGAGGATGCCGAGCGGATTCCGCTCTACTTGCGGATGATTCATCCGCAACACCCGACCTTATTTTTCATTGGATTGTTGCAGCCGCAGGGTTGTGTCTGGCCGCTCTCGGACATCCAGTCGAAGTTGGTCGCCAACATCATTGCCGGAAAAACCCGCTTGCCCAGCAACCTTGAACAATTGGCAGAGGCAGAGGCAGAGGCAGCCGAAATCGCACGGGAATTCCTTGCCGCCAAGCGGCACTCAGTGGAGGTGCATTTTGGACCTTTTTTCAAAAAAATACAGCGGCATATCCCCGCCTAAGTGGGGCATTTCAGAGTTGTTATTATCCGATACCCGCAATGGAAGTCACAACCGCTTACTTATTTGAACCACAGGTTTTACATTGGTGAAGTTTGGTGCGTCCTTCATCAAATCAGGGCCGTAATGCCCCATGCCCATTTCCATTTCTTCAAGATTGTTAAAAAGCAAATGCTCTATGACGGAATAGGGGGCCGGCTCATTGGGCATTGGGGTTCCCATCGCTTGTTCCACCACTAGTCGGTCCATGCCCATTGGTTTAAGCAATTTTTCAACCATTGGTACGTGCTGTGTCACGTAATATTCTAAATTGAACCTGCTTTCTTCGGTGTTTGGATAAAAGATGGATACGCTAATCATGGCGGTAGTATTAAAATTTCAGCAAATACATTCATCAATGTGACCGGATTTATCAACTGCAAAATGCAACAGGAAAAAGCAGGGTTGCAAAGTCTTTTGGTAGTATGGCAGGGTGATTTTTGTCAGGCAATATTAAGAGGTAGAAGTTTGCCGAAACTGAACTCCACTAGATTTCCCTAACCTCGGATTGGTTTTTAGTGTTTTATGCTTTCAAGGATGTAAATCATTCCCAAGCAAAACGAATTGGCTGGAACATGCCTGTGGATGACTTCCAACAATCGGAATATCCCTTTATTTGCGCCCATTTTACTGGTAAAATTGCCTACCTTTGCGGCCTTTTCCACAAAACACCACCACAAACACGAGCAAATCATGATTACAGTAGAAAACATAGGCCTCCAATTTGGCCGTCAGGTATTGTTTGACGAAGTCAACCTGAAGTTTACCCGAGGCAATTGCTACGGCGTCATCGGCGCCAACGGCGCAGGCAAGTCCACCTTCCTGAAAATTCTTAGCGGCGAAATAGAGCCGAACCGGGGCAGCGTCAACATTGACCCAGGCAACCGCATGGCGGTACTGAGCCAGAACCACTTCGCATTTGAAGAGGATGCAGTGCTGACCACCGTGCTGATGGGGCACCAGGAGATGTACCGGATCATGGAGGAAAAGACGGCCATCTACATGAACCCCGATGCCACCGAGGCCGATGGGCTGAAGGCCGCAGAGCTGGAAAACGAATATGGACACATGGGCGGCTGGACGGCTGAGAGCGATGCCGCCGAACTCCTGAGCAACATGGGCGTGAAGGAAGAACTTCACTACAAACTCATGAAAGAGCTGACCGGACCCGAAAAAGTGAAGGTATTGCTTGCGCAAGCCCTGTTCGGAAACCCCGACTTGCTCCTGCTCGATGAGCCTACCAACGACCTCGATGCCGAAACGGCTACCTGGCTTGCCGACTTCTTGGCTGGTTACCAAAATACGGTCATCGTCGTTTCGCACGACCGCTACTTTTTGGACATGGTTTGTACACACATGGTGGACATTGACTTTCGGAAGATTAAAATCTTCTCTGGCAACTATACCTTCTGGTACGAGACCAGCCAGCTCATGATACAGCAACGTGCCAACAAGGACAAAAAGACGGAGGCCAAACGGGCGGAGTTGATTGAGTTTATCGCCAGGTTTAGCGCCAATGCCTCCAAGTCACGACAGGCTACCAGCCGTAAAAAAGCGCTCGAAAAACTGAACATTGACGAGCTGGAGCCGTCGAGCCGCAAATACCCGTTCATCCATTTTCGGCCAGACCGGGAACCCGGCGACCAGCTCCTTCGGGTAAACAACCTCAGCAAGCACGACCAGAACGGCAACCTGTTGTTCAGCAACCTCAGCTTCACGATGAACAAGGGCGAAAAAATTGCGCTCCTTAGCCGCAACACTACTGCCATTAACATGCTGTACGATGTGCTGGCGGGCGTAACGCCTGCTGACACCGGTACGATAGAGTTTGGCCAAACCATCACGGTGGAGTACATGCCGAACGAGAACACAGAATTTTTCACGGATAAAAACGACGTGAACTTGGTGGATTGGCTGCGCCAATATTCCAAGGAAAAGGACGAACAGTTCATCCGGGGCTTCCTCGGTCGGATGCTGTTCAGCGGCGAGGAGGTTTACAAGCAATCAAGCGTGCTTTCTGGAGGAGAAAAGGTGCGGTGCATGTTGTCGAAAATGATGTTGGGAATGCCGAATTTCCTGCTCCTCGACGAACCGACGAACCACCTTGACCTCGAATCCATCACGGCACTGAACAACGCCTTGCAAGAATTCAAGGGTAATCTGATCATGACCTCACATGACCATGCCCTGTTGTCTTCGGTGGCCAACCGCATCATCGAGATAGGCCCAACAGGATACGTGGATAGCCTGATGAACTTCGATGATTACATCAAATCAGATAAAATTCGGTCGCAACGGGAGGAACTGTACAAAGGGATGGCAATGCAGGTATGAACTTAGGTCCTTCAATATCACGCTGTCTGGCATTGGTCATATCGTATGAATTGTTGATAAAATTTATTTGCCAAACATTTGGCAAATAAAATTTTCTTATACATTTGCGACCTCGAAAAGGAGACTCCTTTTGAAAGTTAGAAGAAGGACTAAGAACACACACGGAGAACTATATTTCCTAACTTCCTAACTAGTTATTGAATGCAACAGGAATACCAATTCATGGTGGATTTCACGCTCCCAAAAGTGCTATCTGAAGAATTTTTGCGCCAAATACCGCACCAACGTGCCAAAGTCAACAAGCTTTTCCGGGATGGGAAGCTCGTGAACTATGCGCTTTCCCTTGACAATTCCAAGATTTGGGCGACCATCAACGCCAATTCTGAACTGGATGTGCTGCAGTTTATTTCACAATTGCCACTTACCCGTTTCATGAAATACCAAATCAACCTGCTCACATTTTACTCAGCAGTAAATGCAGATTCACCCGTTTTTTCAATGAATTAAAAGTCATCAGCGGCGGATTGCTGCAGCCAGCTCCACATCCAGCAACACACTACTATTGGCATGGCTTCGAATGATGCTGGCAGGCAGTTGGTTCCCAATTTTCCCTTCCAAAGCTTGCTGCATGATAGCTGCCTTTTTTTGGCCATTGGCCAACATCAGCACCTGCTTGGCTTCTGTCAAATGCCGCAGGCCAAGGGTGATGCCGTGCTTCAATTCCGTGGCCGCCTGGAAATACTTTTGGCCAACTTTGAGCGTGATTTCCTCCAATAACTGTACATGGGCGTAATTGCCGAAGTCCACGCCCGGTTCGTTGAAGCCGATATGCCCGTTCATACCCACTCCGACCAACAGCAGGTCGAGACCGCCACGCTGGGCGATGAATTCGTTCATTCGCTGGCACTCACAATCAAGGTCGGCGCTCATGGCATCGAAAACGTGGTAGTTTTCCTTCGGCAAATGCAGCGGAGTAAACACGTGCCGGTGCAGGAAAGCATGACAACTCCCTTCATTTTCGGGCGGTATGCCCACCCATTCGTCGAAGCCAGCAAAGCAGAGTTTGCTGGTATCCACGTCATTTTCCAACGCTTTTTCAACAAAAAGGTCGTATGCGAGCCGGGGCGAATCGCCAGAAACGATGCCGATGAGGCTGTCCGGTTTTTGCTCAACGGCGGCGAGCATGGCATTGGCGGCGTAGTCCGAAAGGGCTTCGTAGTCGGCAAAAATCTTGAGTTGCATGGAAGCGAGATTGGTGAGTGCGAAAGGTAGAAGGAATTGTTGAATTGCTGTATTGTTGGATTGTTTTCGAGGTTTAAATGACGCCCTTTTTTCGCGCAGCTTCCAGCTTGTTGTGTACTTGGAGTTTTCGGTAAACATGCTCGATGTGCTTCCTGACCGTGCCGGTGCTGATGTGCAGGTTTTACATCATCTTTTTCAGCTCCTCATATTGCTTTTCCTTTTCAGGGTCGTTCTTCGTAATCATTGCTTTCAGCTTTTTATTACCGATAAAGAAGAAGAACAAATCAATGGCGATGGTGACCAGTACCAGTACAAAAACATAGGAGTTGGCGCCAGCCAGCAAAATGATAAACCCACCCAGAATCACCGTCAGTTGCTGTGTCAAAATACGCCGGAACGGCTGAAAAAACAGGGCTTCAGAGGGTGTATTTCGATACTCGCCCCGTATCACTTCCATGAAAAACCGGGACAATTGCAGGAACACGAACGATAGGACGACCCAAGCCAGTTCGCCAGTCGCAGCCCGGTACATACTGGTGAAAATGCCCTCTGGGAAAGCCTGATTTGCGAACCCTCCGAGGATGTATAACTGCACAAAACAAAAGAACCCAAACACGGACAACATGAAAAATGGCAGCCAGGAGGCGGGCATGTTTTGGCCTTTGTTTGCTTTTGCCAATTCTGCTGCCCTTTCGTTGGTCTCAGGCTCGTTGCCCCAGCGAAAGTTCACGTACCAGAGCCGCACGGCGTGGAACAAAATGGCGATGATGGTTTCGATGAAATAGGCCAGTATCAACAGCTTGGCGCTCCAGCCAAGGTACAGCACCCCTAAGAGGGGGATGGCATTGAACACGAAGATTTGCGCCAATTGCAAATTCTTCGTGTAACTTGATTTGTTGAGTTCTGTCATGGTACTTGATTGCAAATTTGAAGGACCTTCATTTCATAGAAAAAAGTTTGCCGGAAACCAGCTCACGCTGGTCCCCGGCTCGAATCCACGAAATTTGGTACAGGGATTATCCAGGTTGTAGGGAGGGTAGGTTAAGACCACAAGGTGACCCGAATTGGATGGGCAGGCATTACGACGAATTGCGTATTTGAGAGAACGCTTTCCTTTGGCTGGCGAATTCCGTTTTTTGATTCTACCAAAAATCAGCTATTTTTGTCAAAAATGAGATTGTAATGAGAAACGGCGCTGCCACAAAACCCATCCGTAAAATGTCTGTCAAAGCCTACCTCGCTTTTGAAGAGCAGGCCGATGTCCGCCATGAATATGTGGATGGAGACCTTATATCTATGCCAGGAACTACCGACACTCACAACACTATCTGTGGCAATATCTACATTGCCCTCCGTTCACTCCTAAAAAACACTTCTTGCCGAGTGTTCATGGAAAACGTCAAAGTCCAAATCACGGACAAAAAGCATTACACCTACCCAGACATCTTTGTCACTTGCGACGAACGAGACAATGCGGATTCGTACATAAAAAAATACCCGTCCGTTATCATCGAAGTAGCCTCGCCCTCCACCAAGGTTTATGACAAAACAGACAAATTTTTGGAATATCGCAAGATAGCTTCGCTTCGCCATTACCTCATCGTGGATACCGAAAAGGAAATCGTGGAATGTTATTCTTCGAAAGACGGCAAGGAGTGGACGGCGGAATTTTATACTTCAAAAAACGAGGCGGTGTCGCTCGATTCAATTGGCAAGAGCCTGTCGCTGGCAGCTATCTACGAATAGTTTTCTGTTTGGAATCTCACTCAAATCACATCAAGCAGCAACACTTGTCGGCACCACTACCTCAAGGCAAGTTCCTCCGCCCTTGCCCGCATATTCGCCAGCCCATTTCCAGATAAACTATCGGTCATATCGAAGCCTTTGCCATCGTCCGAAATGGTCATTTTCAGATGATTTTCAACCACCTCAAAAACCACCCGTATGCCTGTCGCCACCGCATATTTCACCACGTTGGTGATGGCTTCCTGCGCAATGCGGCTCAGGTTCAGTGTTTGAGAAGGCGAAAGCGTGACCGGAATCTACGGCGGGAGGATTTCAACGGGCAAGGCGGTGGCCCGCACCGCAAAACCCCCAATCTTCCCCCAAGTTGTTTCACCTAAAACTGCTCGTTCCGGATGGCCCAAATCGTCTCCCGCAGCATCCCCATCGCCTGCCGGGCATTGTTGCCAATGGCCTCCAGCACCTGTTTCTCCTCATCGTCATTTGCCTGAAACGCCTTACGGGACGATGATGGTCGGCTCTGCCCCGAGGTTGTCGTGCAGGTCACGGCTGATACGCAGGCGCTCCTCCACATTGGGCAGTTTTAGTCGCTTCGCAATGTCCAACGCCTGCCCTCCGGGAGCCACTGCCTGGTCATAATTGTTGGAATAAAATGTGTAGAAATGTGCGTTGATGAAATCGGCTTGCTGCCGCTCGTTCATGCTTGGGAGCAGCGCAGAAAGGCTGTCGGCGGGGGATTGTGCTACAAGGCACAGTAGGGTGCAGAGTAGCGACGTCCATTTTTTCATCGAGGCAAATAAACGTGGATTTTAAAGATGTTTGCTATTGGATTGCCGGCTTTCGTCGTTTTGGTGGAAAATCTTTTGATGTGCCAAAATAAGCACTAAACTTCTCCCGCTTTCACCCTCCCATTTACGTGCAACCGCTGTTTTTCCGCCGCATTTTCATCCGTTGCAAACGAGGTGATTTCAAAAATTCCATTTGCCAGTGAATGAATAATCGGTTGCCGGGAGGGAATGGACCAGGGGCATTCCTGGATGTACTTTTCCAAAAGGGCTGATGCTGCGCTAGGGTCTTCACTTTTAATTTCGACTTTAAACGTGAACTGGTAAAGGTTGCTTTTCTGAACTGATTTGGCTATAATTGCCTCACTAACATGGCTATAAGGCAGGATAATTATTTCACCCGCTTTGTTACGCAAGTGCAGGTTGCGCTGGCCAATAGACTCTATGGTGCAGTTGCCGTTGTCATAGCGCATGCTATCGCCAACTTCCGCATTTTTTTCGAAGCGAAATAGGAGGCCTGGAATGAAGTCTTTCCAAAATGCTCGGCCTGACATAATGATTATGGCCACAAAAAACAGGCTTAAATATGGACTGCTGATTAATAGTCGGTAAAGCGCAAAAACAAGGAATAGTGCCCAAGCCATAAATTCCATTCGGAATAGCCACAGGTCAAATAACCGATAGGTCTTGCGTTTTTTGACCAAAGGCAGCCCGTATTGCCGAGCCAATTTGAACACAAAGAATATGATAGCCGCAAAAAACGCCAGCAAAATCAACAATGCTACTGGTATAGGTTTTATCTCTATCATATCATTTCTTTTTCTTTCAACCATTTTTCTAAATGGTGTCGGAATTCAGGTTTTAGAACATACAGGTCTTTGGTATGCAATTCTATCACTTTCGACTTGTTGAGTTCGTCCGTGGCATGGTCTATCCATGCTTTGGTTTCTTTGGCAAATAGCTGTTCAAGCTGCATTCGAGAAAGTGATTTATGCAGGTATAATTGTAATAGTAAATAATGCCAGTCGCTATCTTTTAGGCTGGGGAATTCGACATCGGCAGGGTATCTTAATTCAATATTTTCGCCGTCAGTCGTGCGTAAATTGGCCAACCATAACCGCAGGCCAAACCCAACGTTTCCACTAGATAATTGATGGATTTGGGAGAAAAGTTTGTGCTTTGCCTTTTCAGAAAGATGCTCCTCTTCCACACCTTTAAAGTAAATATGTAACCCCCCAGTTTTATGGCGTGACCATATAACTTGTTTTAAATTTTCACGAGATAAGGGAGTTAATATAATAGTGGCAATTAATGCGCTGTCAATTTTAGTGGTACGCCGTAATATTTTGAGTGTATGCAAATTGCAGGTTATCAAAAAATGATGCCGCTTACCAAACTTCCGGATAATATCAACCAGACTGTTCAAGTTGGTTTCACCATTCGAGGCCTTTAACCACCAGCCTTCAATATCATCTAATATTATAGTGGCGCCTGGCTTCAACCTTCGCAAAATCGCTTCTGGTGGGCCTTCCAGCCCAGTGGCGTGCTCGAATGCCTTTTGTAATGCGGACTTTGTCAATGCAGCATTGGCCGGAGGAATAGCCCGGTATATCTTCCCCGGGAGCATCTGCTTGGCGATATATTCGGCAAAGAAGGTCTTACCGCTCAAGGCTTCACCAGTGACCATGATGCCGCCTGAGATTCCTTCCTTTAGTTGTTCCAACGCTTTTTTCACCTCCTCGATTTCCGTTTGACGGCTTTCTGGGTACCTGCTTAGGTTTAGGTGTTTGCCAGAAAATAATTGGCGGTAATAAAATGGCAAGTGGGTGGCAGCCTCTTTAGTGCCCGATATTTTCTCCATAAAATTTCGGAGTATATCCCGGTCATCTCTTAGTGCTTCATGCTCCCGTTCAAACGTAGCCATTGCCACGTCTTCTTTTCTGCGGTCAATAAAATCGAATACCCATTTTATGCTTCCTTTGAGGGCTTTTTCTGCGTTTTGCTGCCAAGCTTTGATGCCTTTTCTCCGCCCCTCCATGTTCACATACTGCAACAATTCATCGGCTTCGGAAACAATGCGGCCAATGCCCAACTTCGCTTCCGTGGAATCGAATTTTTCATTTATTTCCAAGACGAAATTCCGGAAAATTGTTTCCGTGGCATCCATGTTCAGGGCAAGTTCAGCGGTAGCTTTTTCAATGATTTCGGGTAATACCGCAATGTTCTTATCCTCTTTGGCCATATCAATGCCATAAGCTAGCAAACTGCCGTTGTTGAACACACTGCCGCTTACCCGGTTCAAATGCTGTCCGAGGGAAGAAAGCTTGTCTTGGAAAGGCGATACGAAATTCGTTTCGATTAAATAATCGGCAATTTTGGCAATGGATAATTTGACGGTTTGCACGCCCTCGTCTTGTTCTTCCATGAAGATGTCCAACGACTTGACATCCATCAATTCCACCTCCTCTGGCAATTTTTGACCAATGGCTTGCAAGCTTTCCGTAAATGATTGATAGACCTTGTCCGTGTTGTCAATGTCTCCTTCTTGTAATTGGAAAGGGGCAGAAGAAATGCCCGATAATTTCTTTTTATCATGGTTGGTTTTTGCTTCGGCAAGTGCTGCCTGGAGTTTGATTATTTTGGCTTTTAATTTTTCAACATAATCAATTTGTATGCTTTTTATTGCATTTTCCTTGCTTTTATATAGTTGAGATATGGACTGTGCTATTTGTAGCCCCGTTTCAAATTGCTTATGAAAAAGACTTTGGTTGCGGTGCCAACTCGCAGCATATTTTTTTATTTTTTTTATTTCCGCTTTAGTTTTCTTAATGCTTAGTTTACTTTCTTCTGCCGATAAGTTTTTATTAAAAAACTTATCGGCGGCGGCAATTGCCAATTGGTTGCATATTTCTCGGTCGGCATTGCGCAAATGCACCAATGATTTTTGTGCCAACTCGGAAGTGCTTTGGCGAAGCTTGGCGAATTCGCACGAAATATCTTTTAGCAAATTTTCCGTGACGCCAGAATCGTGTTTTGTGCGTTGTGTTTGCCCTCTCCAATTCTTCAACAAAGACAGTATGGCCTTGCTGCATCGTATAACCAACAGGGCATTGGCTGTCCCCATTTCATATAAGGCTTCATGGAAGTTGCTTCCGCCTTTGGCTTCGTGATAGTATTGAAGTGCATTTTTCCATTTGATATTTCTCACTTTTCCTGAATCATCAATGGATATGGAAGCAGGTGCAGCGTCAACCATTTTCTTGGTTTCATCCATGTATTTTGAGATGCCGTTGGATAAAATATCCTTTAAAATGGGCAATTCATCTTTGCTGAATTTTTGCGAAATTTTGACCAACGCTTCCAAGCCAGCCGAAGCATCTTCGCTTTCATTTTCACCTTTCCATTGGCTGGATAATGCGGCTTCTATTTCCGAAATAAATTGTAAATAATGCTGTTGCAAAACCGCCAATGTTTGGTTGGAAAAATCAACAGCGGCACTGGCCATTTCCTCGTCAAGGGCGTTGATGAAGTGAGCCAATTGGAGTTGGGTGGGGAGTCCCAAACTGGTCACCTTGTTTTCAAGTCCCACTTGGTAATCCTCCTTTTTCTCCATGTCATGGAGCGCCAATTTGGTGACCTCAAAAGTGGAGGAGGCCTTTACCATCAATGTTGTGCCGATGACACTGACCAGTTCAGTGGTCTTTTCCACGAAAGATGCTTCCTCTCCAGGTTTGATATTTGGTATGCCCGTGAATATTAAATCGGCATCGGCAGAAATCACTTTCATCAACTCATAATAGGGCGTTTTATCCACCTCATTATTTATCACTTTAATCTCTGCCTCCATGCGGTATTCGTCCAATAATCGCTGGATTCTGTTTTCTATAACTTGGCGGTCAATATTATAGTTATTTACCAATAAGACCCGTATTTTGGCATGGCGCCAGTCAGGAGAAACACTGATGAACTTGGCCAAATGCAGCATCAATTCCGCACTGTTGCTGAGACCCCGCCACCATAAATCTATTTGTTCTTTTTTTCTAAAACCCCAGCGGTTGTCATAATCGAGATAGAGTACATTATAGTCGAGGTCAATCAACTTTTTGGTCATTTGGGCAAACCATATTGGGTCCTTCGTATTCTTTGCCCAGCCCATCAAAACCGTATTGGGGTCAATGCCCGAAAAACCAAAAGTAGTAGCGATGGTCTCTATACCCTTAAACACATTTTTTACCTCAATGCGTCGTCCGAATATGCCATATTTCTGCAAAAGTTCATCTGTGGTGTTTTGCTGGTGCTTTGGAAAAAGAACTTTTGCTCCTTTGTTTTCAACCAAATCAAAATTGGTGACCATGCCGGCCTGACCAGCCAATGTCTTGCTGAATTCGAGCAGGTAAGGTCGTTGCTCCGAGCTGCCGCTGAACAGCAAGATATTGGGCTTCCAGTTGCGCTTGTGGTCATCTGCCGACTCCATGTGCTTCAACCCTTTTTTCACCACCGTTGACCACACGCTCTGCCAAATATCGCCCGTGCCCAAGGCGATTTGCTTGCGTTGCAACCAAACAAATATTCCTCCGATGATGACAAAGGCCGCTACCATGGCCAACATGTCCAGCTTGAACATGACGACAAAAGTGGCCACAAACCCCGTAAATCCAATCCATTTATTGACCCTGAAAGTGGGCTTGAAATCGGAACTGGCCCAGCTTTCCAGAAAGAAAGCGATGTTGATGAAACTATAGGCAGCGAGGTAAAACATGGACACCACTCGGGCAATCATGTCCAACTCACCGATGAGAATGCCTGCCTCGGCTATGATGACCGTCAAGATGAGCGCATTGCGGGGTTCGTTGCCCAACCCAACTCCCTTGCCAAAAAGCTTTGGCGTGATGCGGTCAACCGACATCGCCTGCAAAATGCGTGGCCCGCCCAGGATACCGCCAAGCGCCGATGAAAGCGTAGCACCCCAAATCCCCGCCACCACAGCAGGGGCAAAGAGCGCTATTTTCATCATGATGTTGTTGTCAGTACGCAATATTTCAGGTGCGACCGTCGAGCCGAGAAAGAAAACCAGCCCGATATAAACCACAAAACCCACCCCAATAGCGGCAATCGTGCCGACTGGGATGGCTTTTTTCGGGTTGCCCAAATCGCCGGACATGGCAATGCCCGCCGTAAAACCCGTAACAGCCGGAAAGAAAATGGCAAAAACCGTTTCCATCGGCACCCCGTCCGCACCGCCAAAGGCTGGCACGCTTTCAGGGACAAAATCGGAGTGACCAAAAAATATGGCAACCAATGAAATAGCGATGGCTGCCATGATGAAAAACTGCGCCCGAATGGCAATCGAAGTACTGACAAAAGCAAGCACGGTAAGGGCCAACAGGGTCAAACTACCAGTGCTACGAAGCCCATTGATAGAGGTGTCCAAGCCCAGGTATGCGTTGAAGCTTTCACTAAACCCCACCAAATACAGGGCAATGCTAAACGCCGTTCCGGTAAAAAGCGTCATGCCGATGGCGCCGCCGATGGGCAGTCCGAGGCTTCGTGAAAGCACGTAATAAACCCCACCAGCACCTACTTTTTTATCCGTGGCGATGGACGAAATACTGAGGCCGGTACTGATTGAAATAACATGCGCAATCACCACAATGATGATGGCACCCCACATCCCTGCATTGCCGACGACCCAACCCAAACGCATGTACATGATGACGCCCAAAATCGTCAAAAGGGAAGGCGTGAACACCCCGTCAAACGCTCCAAATTTTTTTTGTCCAGCCATAATTCTTCAATAATATTGGGCAAGGTATCACTTTAGCGGTATTGGAAAAATTCATTTCCCAATAAAAACTAACCCGATGATGGGCAAATGTATTGAAAGAGGACTTTCATCTTAGAACTGTCCTAAAACTAAAACGGCTGACTTGTAAAAGCCAGCCGTTTTAATTTTAGAAAGCAATTCATCACTCCTCCCAAACCTTCAAGAACCGCCCATAAGCGGGCAGCCCCGTCTCTTCACCCCTCATAATCACGTTGTAAGCGCCTGACTTCCAATCAAATACCAATACTGGAATGGCATTGCTGCCCTTGTCCAACTGCACTTTCATGGAATGTACAGGTCGGCCCATCTGGTCGTAAAAGTCCAGCGTAGCGGCTTGTTCAACAGGCGAAAACACGTCCACCGTCACTTGATAGCTGGTAGGGCTGGGGTAAAAACGGTCGAGGACAAGCCGTTGGCGGTCGTCAGAGCGGGAGATGCCAGTGCCGCCGCCAGCCCCGAAGCTGGTCACGTTCACGTCCTTTTCGAGGTAGCAGATTTCACCCCAACCATTGTTTATCAACTTCACCTGAATGTGGTAAGTGCCAGCGTTCAAGTTGTTGATGGTCAATGGGTTGGCGCAGTTGTCGAGGCACTGGAAGGCCAGCGTCCAGTTCGGGTTGAAGACCTTGATGAGGACGTGCGGCGCAACTGCATTTGCGATGGTCAAGCTGCCGGTGCCGGAGGTGATGTTGATGGCGGCACAGCCGGTGGGGGGCAGCGTGCCTTCCAGGCAATTCAGCGCCTCCACGAAAACAGCGTTGTTTTTTTCCGAAAGGAAAACCAACTCACTGACTGACATCCCCAACCTGCGCACGTTGCCAGCGCTGGCAACGGTTACGTCCTTTGTCCAAGCCACCGAGCCGCCCAGCATTTTTTCCAGATGGATGACGTTGTTCGGTGGATTTTGGTACAACGGCAGTTGTTGTGTCATCGTGCCGTTTATCAGTCCGCCGTCGCTGGTTCGGAGTTTCCAGGTATGTGAGCGAGTACCGTAGCCGTAAGTGGAAAGTTCGCTTTCCAAGTAGGCGTTGTGGGTGACGAACTGGCCGTTTTCAAAATGCCCCTGACGCAGCTCGGAAGCGTAGCAACTGCCGTGCGAGCAGAAGTACAACGACAAGTTGATGCGTATGGAGAACGTACCGCAACTGTTGGCTAGCAAGGTGGCTCCGCCGTAAAAATAGTTGGAGGCAAGCACTTCGTCCGATTTCAGCAACAAATCGCCACCGAGCACGGCAAGGTGAAGTGTGCCGTAAGTGGGTGCCCCGGAGTTGGGCTGGTAAATAAAAGCCAGTTCGTTGGCCGATACCTGCATCGGCGAGCGGATGTAGAAGTATTGGAAAGGCCCAGTTTGGAAGTTGAGCAGCGCCGTCTGCTGCACTGCCAGTGCGGCATTGGTGCGAATGGCGAACACCTGCGTCGGCGTGTTTTTCATCGCAAAAAGTACATAGCCGCCATTGAACTCCGTGAAGCTCAGGAAGCTGTCATACTGCCCAAACAGCGCTGCCGGAATGGTCAGCGTGTAGGCCGCCGTGCCGCCTACCTTCTTGGACATCTGGTCGCCTTGCACATTGTAGGTGACTTCGAGCGGCGCAGCACCGATGCTTTGGTTAGAAATTACCTGGCCGTTCGCATCCAGCAAAGCCTTGCTCAAAGTAGTGTTGGATTGGTAAAGCACCTCCAGCTGCCCTGCCGCATTCCTTGAAGTGCAGTTGAGCGAACCACCTCCGAGAAGGTTGTCGCAATTGCCCGGTAGCAGTGGCGTTTGCACCAAAAAAGTGCCCGAAACCCAGTTGTTGCTTTCGTTGCTTTCACTGATGACTTCGTCGGCATCCACTTTCAGCAGCAAATAATACTGGCCTGCGGCCAAAACGGACGGCAGGGTAGAGGAGCCCGGCACCCCACTCACGCTGAATCCTGCGATGAAATTGCCCGTCGGCACGATGCCGTCTTGAATGTCGTTGCTACTGAAATAGGGGTCCGTGGAAATCCAAGCTTTTACTTTGAAATCTGCACTGGCAGCACCGTTGCCGATATTGGCGAGGTCAAAATTGTAGGTCAGCACCTGCCCCGGCTGTACGGGCGAATTGCCGATGACGAGGTTCGAGATGGTCAAATCCGGCTTCAATACAGGTGGTACACTGCCGCCCGTGGCCGCCTCGTCGTCCTCGTTCACCGTCGGCGGCGTGCCGTTGTTGGGTTGGCTGTCCACGTCCGTCTCGTTGGCGGCGGTGACCTGGGCGTAGGTGCTCGGTGCCCCGTTTTGCAACAAGAAATAGCTCACCGTGAGGGTGGCCGAGCCGTTGGCGGGGATGGTGCCCACCGTCCAAACCTGGTCGCCGTTAGGGTTGAAACTGCCTTGCGAAGCGACAAATTCATTGCCGCCAGTATAGACCACACCTGCGGGTTTCGTCCATTTAACCTTCACGCCTGTTGCCGCTTGCGGCCCTTTGTTCACAAGGGTAGCGGTGGTGGTGTAGGTGCTGTAAATGACCGGATTGGCGGTGTTTTGCGCCAGCGAAAGCTCAAGGTCAATGCCGCTGCCACCTGTTGTCACATTGACGATTTGGTCTTTGTAGTTGCTTTGGTAAACAGGCTCACAGAAGCTGGTGTTTGCATACATCCTGAATGAATGTGTACCCACAGGCGCCGAGGCCGGCACACTCACCTGCACGGTCTTCGTCACGGTGTTCGACAGGCTGAAGTCGCCAATGGTGTAGTTGACCGAACCGACCATAAGATTTGGACTGACATCGACGATGGAAACATTCACCGGGAAGCTGGTGCTGGCTGGCAGGGTGAAGCCATTGGCTTGGTATTTCACCGTCACCTGCATTGCGAAGCTGGTGCCCGCAGCGACGGTAGCCGGCAACCCCGAAAAGTTGTCGAGCGTCACGTCTGGTGCGCCGATCTGCGTGGTGAATGGGTTGATGGTGTTATTCCCTTCGTTCGATTCGGCCACTTGGTTGTCTTCGTCAATGGTGACGATGACGTAGTATTGGCCGGGGGCCAAGGAGGCAGGCACGGGCTGGCCGGGGCTGATGAAGGCCGGGCCGCCATTGCTCATGATGTTCAGCGAAGGTACGTTTACGGTGCTCCACAGCAGGTCGTTGGCCGAGAGTTCGTTGTCTGTCGAGAAGTAGAATTTTACCTTGAAAGCTGTGGCCGCTACGTCGCCCGTGTTGTTGATTTGCATGGCCATATAACCAAACGGCTGGCCGGGGGCGGTGAAACAGTTGTTCGTGCCGGGGATGATTTCATGGACGATGCCCGACAAATCAGGCAAGCCCGGCACGGAGCAGGGCGGCGGCGCAGTCACGCTGGCCGTTGCGGAGCAATTAGCCGTCGTGTTGTCCGTAAAGTTGAGCGTCAGGTTGCCTGCGGCAATGGGCATGTTTTGGATAAAAAGCGGGGAACCATACGTGCCGCTGTGGGTCTGGTTCAGTTGTGGGATGAACATTTGGTAGCCCGTTCCGCCAGCCGGATTCGTGGCGGTCACTGTGAAGGTGTAAATATCGTCGTTTGGATTGCTGGGGGTATTGTAGTTGCTGCAAGCAATGTTGGTGACACTGGCGGTGATGGCGCAAGGCACTGCGCCACCGTTCAGCGTCAGCACTGCCTCGTCGTCCTCGTTGTCGGTGCAGGCCCAAAGCCCGCCGCTGATGGGCAGGTTTCCGGGCGAGGAGTCCACGTCGGGTGTGCTGGCAGCTTGCGTGTACACTTGGATGCCCCTTGCGTTGGTGGTCAGGGTAAATAGGGTAAAATTCAGGGTAGCGGTTTGGCCGGGGGCGAGGTTGGGGATGGTCCAGCTTTGGTTGAGCCAGTCCCAATTGCCCGTGGCGCTGCTGCCTGTGTTGGCCCAAACCAGTTGGTTTTGCTGGACAAAACTGAAGGCGTTCGTGCCGCAAACACCGACCCGGATTTGGATGCCGGTGCCAGCGTCCGTGCCAGTGTTTTTGGCTGTCACGGTGACGGGTACGTTGGTGTAAATAGCCGGATTCGGATTTGGAACAGAAACATTAACTTCTAGGTCGAAACCCGTGGCATGTGAGCGAAAGGCCATTGCGAAAAACGCAAAGAAAAGGGCCAAAAGAAGAAGGCGGTTAGGTTTGTTCATGTGTCGGAAATTTTAAGGATAAGTGGGAATAAAGCCTCGCTGGGACTGGCCCGGTAGGCTGCGTGCTTCGCAAAGTTCAGGTAAAGGTATCTCAGATGTCAGTGATTTCCATCAGTAGTGCTGGTGAGTTTTGACCAGTGTTAGGGAGAAGGTAGGGGGCGAGTTTGCTTCCGACTGCCAGACATTTACCCCTGACCTCGTTAAGGGGAACTAAAACCATCTAATTGTCGGACTTTCCATATTTATTGCCTAGCTAATCATGAACGGCCTAGGTCTCCCTTTCGGTGTCTGGGGCACAAACTATGAAAAGTTAAGCAGCTTGGTACCCAAATTCACTTCTTCTTCACCAAAAACGGTGGCCTGACCGCCCATGCCACTGGTTTGTTATTGCGCAGCAACATCCACCAACCAAAGAATGCCACGAATGATACTTGCATCACTGCTATGCTCCAGAGCGGCAGGGTTTGAGTCAAATCAACCAAAATGCCGTCCTGAGGGATGATGCCATAACCAAACAGAGAGGGTATGCGGTACCAATAATAGCAGGAGATGGACGCTGCTGCAAACACACTTGTCAGCATTGTTTCCCTGTTTTTTGGTAAAAATTTGCGGAGCAAAATATACGCCACCAGCGTGACCACCAGCGTGGCCCAAGGTAACCCAAAAGCAGTGAGGCATTCTCCCCATCCTGCAATGCCACTTCGGCAGTCAGGCACGTGGAACCAGCCCCAGATAAAACCGGGCAGGCCGCCAGTGAGTAGGGTAGTGGCCAAGTCTTGCAAACTTCTGGGTTTTGGAGTATCGGCTTTGGAAATGGAATCGGGGCAGGGGATGACGCAGTTGTGGCAAGCGCCGCAGTGAGCGTTGGCGGGCGTGTAACCGACGTTTTGGCCGTAGAGTTTTTCCACTGGATGAACAGGGCAGAGGCCGGAGCACCAGGCGCTTTTTACGTCAAATTGCAGCCCTCCGATGAACGCCAAACTGCCCAGGAAGGTAAGGGCGGCTGCTGTGGCCAAGCCGTCGTTGTTGAGTGCCAAGTGCCGAGCTGGCACGATGACAAAAAACAAAACGACACTGATAAGAGCCAACCTGTTCTGCCATTTTATCGGGATTCTCTGCCTTTTTGAAAAGTTGAAATGGTGGGGGAGCATGGCCACGGAGGCCAGTGGGCAGATGTTGCGCCAAACCCCGGCAGCTACAAGGAAAAGCAGTGGGGCAACCGGTATAAGTACGTTCCAAAATGCGACAACACCGATATCCGGAAAGAAAATCAATGTTGCAAACAAGCCCAATCCTATAATGAAAAGCAGGACTTGTAGCGTGCGCCAAATTCGTCGTTCGTTATCTCCAAGCACGGCGGTGGCTTGGAATGTTAAGTCAATTTTACTCATGGGATTTATAGTTCTTCACTACTTCGGGAAGTGAAAATAGCGCCAAACTTTTTTCCTTTCAGAATGACTTTTGTCAATAAAAACGCCGAAACCCTTGCTGTTGCTGGGTTCCTCCGTTTTCTTAAATGCATGATTCTAATACTATTATAAGGTTCCCCGCCGCCGCTGCTCGTCTTCGATGCTTTCGAACAAAGCCCTAAAATTGCCTTTGCCGAAGGATTTTGCCCCTTTGCGCTGGATGATTTCGAAGAAAAGCGTCGGGCGGTCTTCTACTGGTTTGGTGAAAATTTGAAGGAGGTAGCCTTCTTCGTCCCGGTCCACCATGATGCCGAGTTCTTTGAGGCGGCGCAGGTTTTCGTCTATCTCGCCGACCCTGTCAGCGACGGTGTCGTAGTATTCTCCTGGTACATGCAGGAATTCCACGCCCCGCTTGCGCATTTCGCTCACCGTGAAAACAATGTCGTCCGTAGCGACGGCGATGTGCTGGCAGCCGGGGCCTTCGTAAAAGTCCACGTACTCTTCGATTTGCGACTTCTTCTTCCCGTGCGCTGGCTCGTTGATGGGGAATTTGATTCGGCCGTTGCCGTTTGTCATCACCTTGCTCATCAGCGCCGAGTATTCGGTGGAGATGTCCTTGTCGTCGAAAGATACCAAATTGGCGAAGCCCATGACCTCGTTGTAGAACTTGGCCCATTGGTTCATTTGCCCCCAGTCCACGTTGCCCACCATGTGGTCAATGAATTTTAGGCCAGTCGGCGTGGGGTTGTACTCGCTTTCCCAAGGCTCGTAGCCGGGCAAAAAGACACCACTGTATTCTTTGCGCTCTACGAAGATATGCACGGTTTCACCGTAGGTGTGGATGCCGGAGCGCACCACTTTTCCGCCATCGTCATATTCGATGGCAGGTTCCATGAACGGCTTTGCACCTCGTTTCACCGTCTGCTCGAAGGCGTCCGTAGCGTCTTCGACCCAGAGGGCGATGACCTTCACACCGTCACCATGTTTGCGCAGGTGGTCATTCAGGGGGCTGTTGGAATGCAGCGGTGTGGTGAGTACGAGGCGGATTTTGCCTTGTTTCAGGACGTAGGATACCCGGTCCCGCACTCCCGTTTCGAGGCCAGCGTAGGCCAGCGACTGAAATCCAAAGGCGGTTTTGTAAAAATGGGCGGCTTGCTTTGCGTTGCCCACGTATAGTTCCACATAATCGGTGCCGAGCAGCGGTAGGAAGTCGTCCGCCTCAGGAAATATCTTATCGAGCGAATAATTGTAATTGGAAATACCTGTTAATGTAGCCATATTATTGATTGAGCTATTGGGTTATTGAATGGTTGAGCTATTGGGTTATTGAGTAATTGGCAGAATAACTCAATAACCCAATAGCTCAATTACTCACTACCTCCTCCTCCATCCACGATTTATAGTAATCCTCTACTTCCAGTTCCAACGCCGCTTTGGTGATTTTCACGGGGCGGAACGGGTCAATCATCACCGCCAGTTCCTCGGTGGCCGCTTTCCCGATGCTGCGCTCGATGGCGCCGGGGTGTGGCCCGTGCGGGATGCCAGCGGGGTGCAGGGTGAGTTGCCCATGTTCGATATTGTTCCGGCTCATGAAGTCGCCATCCACGTAGTAGAGAATTTCGTCGCTGTCGATGTTGCTGTGGTGGTATGGGGCGGGAATGGCCTCTGGGTGGTAGTCGTAGAGCCTTGGCACAAATGAGCAAACGACGAAACCATCCGCTTCGAACTGCTGGTGGATGGGAGGCGGCATGTGGATGCGCCCGGTCAGCGGCTCAAAGTCGAAGATAGAGATAGCATACGGATATTGGAAGCCATCCCAACCTACCACATCAAAGGGGTGTGTAGCATATGTGTAGGGAAAAATTAGTCCCTGTTTTTTGATAAAAATGGGGAATTCGCCATGTTGGTCTATGGTTTCGAGGTTTTGTGGCGCACGAAAGTCCCGTTCGCAGAACGGCGAGTGTTCCAGCAATTGTCCCACGTCATTTCGATAACGGCGTGGGGTGCGGACTGGGCTGTACGATTCGATGAACAACAGGCGATTGTCCGTTGTCTCGAACTCCAATTGGTAAACGGTGCCACGGGGAATGACCAAATAGTCGCCGTAGCTAAACTGAACCTGACCATACATGGTCTTCAGCACGCCACTGCCTTTGTGGATGAACAGCATCTCGTCGGCATCGGCATTTTTGAAAAAATAGTCTGTCATGGAATCCTCCGGTGCCGCAAGTCCGATATGCAGGTCATTGTTGACGAAGAGTGTTTTTCGGCTGTCCAGGTAATTGCCGCAAGGCTCCAAGGAAAACCCTTTGAAGCTGAGCGCAGACAGGTTTTTGTCAATGGCAATTTCAGGTTCCACCGAGTAGGGCTTACCTTTTTTGCTTACAATAGTTGGGGGGTGAAGGTGGTAAACCAGCGACGAAACGCCAGCAAAACCTTGTGTTCCGACCAGTTCCTCGGCATATAAACTGCCGTTTTTTTGACGGAACTGGACGTGACGCTTTCGTGGAATCTTACCTAGTTGCTGATAATTTGACATAAAGGATTTTTTACCAAAACTGAATTTGACCGCCCAAATGTAGCAGTGCCAAAAAGGGCAGGCGATGACATTCGTCAACTGATGGAGGGTGATAATTGTCAAGGTGAGAAATGACGGGATAGGGTGCTATACTTTGCGCCATTAGGCTTTGCGCAAATCAACTTTTTACACCAATTTTTATGTAAAACACTTTCGTCTTCTTGGCATGGTCGAAGACCAACTGCGACGTCTCGCGAGCGACCTTATTTGACGTCGCAGGTGGCCTTCGGCCATGCCAAAAGCGACTTAAATGACGTGTGTATCTTACGTGGTAAATCGCTGAACTTCTTATACCCCCTCATCAACCTCATCGATACAGCTCGGCATTTGCACGGCCTGTCCCGCTATTCGGGAAAACTTATTAGTGCGGAGTATATGTCGGAATTATAAGTCAGTCGCACCATATACTGGCACTATAAAATCACCATTTAAGAAGCTTTTCGCATCAATCTGGCTCTGCAAAATCACTCCTTTTGGATTGGTTTCGAGCAACATTTGAGCAGCTTGGAGCATCGGTACTGCGGTCGTCGTTTGGATGGCTCGGAGCGTACGACGGCCCACCTGTTTGGGCAGTATGGTCTTTGATGTTTCCCGCCGCCGCAAGGTTCCACCCGCATCTTTCCCTTCCACTGCCACGTACAAAATGATGCGGTCGTCTTCGATAAACGGGATAGCTTCATTCATGGCACCTTGTAAAATTCCGAGGCGGTCATCTTCTTCTTTCTTAAAATCAAGTTGATGTTTTACCCAAGCGTAATGACCAGGGTAGCGGAGCGTTTTATAATCGAGGGATTTTACTTTGCCTTCCAGCGCATCCGGCAAGTCAGCAGCGCCACCGGATGTTAGGTCGTCTTCATAAACAACGCCGTCAATGATGATTTTGCCAGTTTCCGTCAGTGGTGGCAGGATGGTTTTTTTGAAATTCCTGATGGCAATTGTATTTTTCAAGTATTCCGTAGCCACGCCCACTGGGCTCCATGTGAACCCGAAATAATGGGGAGCGACGGCATGGTCGGTCAGTGCGCCAACCTTCATTTCCAGTTTGTCAACTTTTTCCACACCGTAATCTTGGCAAAATTGCTGGAACATTCCATGGGCCAACACGCCAACGTAGCCAGGAGCGAGGCCGGTTTGCAGCACGAAACCAGTCTGTGCATCTTTTGCCAACGCCATTATCTCGTTGGTCTCATCCACGTACTCGGTCAGGTTCACATAATGGAGCGAAAAATCCTTGGCAAGGCGAGCCATCCTTGGCGCTTGGTCTCCTGGCAAGCAGTCAAGTAATATTTTGCCATTTTGAAGGATATTTTTGAAGGTTTCGGTCATGCCATTTCCGGGCAGATGAAACGGTGTTGTCGAACTAATTCCCAGCATGCTATTTTCTACCCAATGCGCTACCTTTTCGGCCTTTGGCAATATCCTGTCTCCGATAAAAATATGGTGGGGCATCTTGCTCCACGCTGCTAGCAGAAGGGCGGCAGCTTCGGCAATTCCGCCAGCTCCAGCGATAATGATATTGTGTTGCGTTTGCATGGTCTTTGATTTTATTGGATGAAGAAATATTAGTCCGCAGGTTCGTTTTCCAATTCACAGGAGCCGCCTCCGCAGCTGCAATTTCCGCAACCTTCGTTGAGATTGTCAAAGTGATTTTTGGTCCCCATTTTTTTAGCTAAAAACTGAACAGCTACCCACCCGGCAGCAAGCAGCGCCAGGGCGAGAATGGGGATAATGTGAGGTAATATTTTCATTGAAATTACGGTTTTGAAATGTACGATTTACGACTGGCGATTTACGACGCTCCCAATCGTAAATCCAAAATCGTCAATCGTCAATCGCTTTATCCTGCATTGAACATCCCCGCAAACCCCATAAAAGCCATGGATAAGATCCCGGCAATGATGAGGCTAAACGCTGTCCCTTCGATGACCTTCGGAATGTCCATTACCTTCGTTTCCTCCCGGATACCGGCCATCAGCACCAACGCCAGCGTGACGCCGCCACCAGCCCCGAGTGCGTAAATCAGCCCCTCTACCAGCCCGTAACCCTTGTTGGTTTGAAACAACGCCAAACCCAAAATGGCACAGTTCGTCGTGATGAGCGGCAGAAAAATCCCCAGTGCCTTGAACAAGGCTGGGCTCATTTTTTTAACCACCATTTCCACCAATTGCACCGTGCTCGCAATGACGATGATGAAACTGATGAGCCGCAGGTAGGGCGCATAAGGCAGCACATAAGTGTTCAGCGCCCACGCCCAAAGCGAGGTGATGAGCATGACAAAAATGTTCGCCAGCCCCAGCCGGAAGGCGGTCTCCAACTTTCCCGACACTCCCAGAAATGGGCAGATGCCCAAGAAGTACGCCAAGGTAAAGTTGTTAATCAACAATGCTGAAATGAATATCCAAAGTAGGTTTTCCATGTTGTCAATTTACGATTTAGCGATTTACGATTTACGATTGATGACCCTGCGCTGAAATCGTCATTCGTCATTCGTCATTCGTAAATCCCTCTTTTGTTTTCGCCAATTGAAAAACAGCAGCAAAAACCCCAGCGTAAAAAACCCGCCCGGCGGCAAAATCATCACCACCCAGGGCTCGAAGGTGCTCCCGAACAGCGAAATATTGAACAGCGACCCGCTGCCCAAAACTTCCCGAATTACGCCAATGCACATCAGTGCAAACAGGAACCCAATGCTCATCCCCAGCGCATCCACGAACGAAAGCCACACGGTATTTTTCCCGGCGAAAGCCTCCTGCCGCCCCAAAATCAGGCAGTTCACCACGATGAGGGGAATGAAAGCGCCCAGTTCTTTGTGGATGGTTGGCACGATGGCTGCCAGCAAAAAATCAATCACCGTCACCATCGTCGCAATGATGATAATGTACGCCGTGATGCGCACCTGACCCGGAATCAACTTCCGCAATGCCGATACCAGCACACTGGAGAACACCAGCACGAACAGCGTCGCCAGCCCCATCGCCAGGCTGTTGATGGCCGTGTTCGTCACCGCCAGCGTTGGGCACATGCCGAGCACCATCACGAAAATGGGGTTCTCTTTCCACAGGCCCTTGAGGAACTCTTCGGCGGTGCGGTTGGTGATTGGTTCGGTGGTTTGGTTCATGCTATCATTTTGTGAATTGGTGAATTAGTGAATTAGTGAATTGGTGAATTGGTGAATTGGTGAATTGGGTTGGGCCCCCGCCTACTTGTAAATTGGTGAATTGGTGAATTAGTAAATTGGTAAATTAGTCAGGGGGCCCAGCCCAATTTACCAATTCACCAATTCACCAATTCACTAATTTACTTGCGTTTTCAAATACCCCTCAATTGCCCCTTGCCACTCGCCAATGCCCTTGTTCAGCAGCTTCACCACCGTCTTCGACGAAATCGTCGCACCGGTGATGGCTTCCACTTCGTTCGGGTTTTTCTTTTCGCCCTTTTTCACCGATACAATTTCCGGCTCGACGCTCAGCGACTCGAACTGCACGATGAACGCCTGGTCTTTGATGATTTTATCCCCGAGCCCCGGCGTCTCCTTGCTGTCCAAAACCTCGAAACCGACGATGGTTTTCGTCTCCGGATGGTAGCCCAAAATGCCGACTATCAAATCCTGAAACCCCGGCTCGTCGGATGGGATGGCGAAGCCGACCAGCTTCCCGGCATCGTCGTGCCCAGCATAAATCGTCTTCTCTGGTTTGCCTCCAGAAACTGCTTTCAATTCCTTCACAACTGTCAGTTTTGCATCCCTTAAAACCAGCGTCTCGAAACTCGTGCAGCCGGGCAGCACCTTGTAAATCGCCCGTTCCAGCGCCGCCGCCTTGTTCGCTTCAATCATCGGCAACGTGTACAGGTAAGCCCCCACCAGCAGCAAACCGGAGAGTAAGCCCGCAATGCCCAGCGTGGCGATGAGGCGGGTGGAGCTTGGCTCCGGTGCGGTAGTATTTTTGATTTCTTCCATTTTATACTTGTAAATTGGTGAATTGGTGAATTAGGAAATTGGTAAATTGGGCTGCGCCTGTCCAGTTCCCGTCCTAATTCACTAATTCACCAATTTACTAATTTACCAATTCACAAATAACCATAAACCCTCCTCTTCGTAAACCGGTTTATCAACGGCGTCGCCGCATTCATCAGCAGGATGGCGTACATCACCCCCTCCGGCAGACCGCCCCAAACCCGAATCAGCACGACCAGTAAGCCGATGCCGATGCTGTAAATCCAGATGCCTTTCGGCGTCAGTGGGGAGGTGACCAAATCGGTGGCCATATAGACCGCACCGAGCATCAGACCGCCAGCCAGCGCCATGAAAACGGGCGACGCAAATTTTTGACTATCCATCAAATACAACCCCCCGGACAGCACCGACACCGCCAGCAGAATCCCCACAGGAATGCGCCAGTTGATGATTTTTCGCCAGGCCAGGTACAGCCCAGCAAGGATGAGCACGATGCCGCAGGTTTCCCCCAGCGAACCGCTCGTATTTCCCAACAACAAATCCATCACGGGCGTCGCCTGCTGACTAAATTTCATCTGCGCCAGCGGCGTCGCCATGCTCACGGCATCCACTGTTTCACCCTGAAAAAATGGCAGGGCGAGGTTCGTGCCCCGTGCCGCCAGGTACTGACCGTCCGGCGCCTCCCAGGTCGTGATGGCTGACGGAAAAGCCGATTGCAAAAACGCCCGTCCGAGCAGTGCCGGATTGAAAACATTTTGCCCCAGCCCGCCCCAGATGATTTTGCCCATGCCTATCGCCACCACCCCACCGAGGAAGGCCATCCACATCGGGAAGCCCGGCGGCAGGCACAGCGCCAGCAGCATGCCAGTAATCAGCGCACTGCCATCCCGCAGCGAGGCGCCCCGCTGGGCCGATTTATCGAAAAACCACTCCGTCGCCAGGCATCCGGCAATGGCGGCCAAGCTCACCAGCAGGGCGCTCAGCCCGAAGTAGTAAAACGCCGCCCCGAACACCGGCACCAGCGTATAGACCACTTCCCACATTATCCTCGGGGTCGTGTCCCGGTGGTGCAGGAAGGGGGAGGTGGAGATGGTTATTTTAGATGGTCGGACCATAGTTGACTCATTTTGCTATTCTCTAAAGGAACTGCTCACAGGCCTGCCGTAGTCAATAAAAGCTGGCTATGGGCAGGCCTGTTTCGTTAGGTGCGGTACTCCTTTTTCCTTTTTAATTCTTTAAATGGTTTTACAAAGTCCGCATCAATTCCCGTATCCCCAATTCCAACTCTATTTAGTTCTATTCCAAGATTTGAACAGGTGATATTTAAAACATCAAAAAGTGCTTTATTCATTCGGTGTCCCACTATTACCCGTGTTATCGGCTTTTCTATTTCATACCATTGGCTTTCATTTAGAATCCTTATCTCCTGTTCATAAGACCACACATCATACTTTGAAAAAAGGATTGTCCGAGCCGCTTCATCCACATCCGTAAATTCATCCATATTTAGATAAGCAAAAACACCTCGTGGCTCTACTTTCCTAATATTAATATCATTATCTGGAAGTTCAATTTCGATTGCAACTCCTTTAAAGCCTTCAGCATAATGCCCCCAAAGTAGATGATTGTCAAATGTTTCACTCAAAGAGCATATCTTGTATTTTCTTTTTGACACTCTAATGCCTTTGACTTTTTGGGTTATTATTGAATGATTTGTTTTTCTATTACTTTGATAGGCATACATCCCTTCCATTGGGTCATTCAAGTCATTCCAATTTGCACAATAAAGTCGGTTGTTGATAATTATATCAAAAGCAAATGCTATTTGCGATTCTCCTCTGAATTTATATGTCTTCATTGTTTAATTTTTCTTTTTACAAGTTGTTGCCAATGTTAATGTGGAATTCATCGAGCTGTCACTTGCGACAATTAAGTTTTATTTTCTACTTCGCTCCAAATAATTTTTGAATCCAAGTAACTGATTTCAATCGTTCTATTTCTTTTTTCAAGTATTCGTTTTCCATTTTAATCTTTTGAAATTCCAGCTCCATTTCTATTGACTTTTTCCTAATTTCTTCGCCTTTTTCTTCAACAGTTTTCGTTTTCAAAATCTCCTCTGCAATTGCCTTATTTTTGACTTCAATGTTGGTCTCTAAATTTCTAATTGTTTCAATTAATTCAAGTTCTAAGCTGTCTCTTTTTTCCAAAGAATCAACCCCTTTTTCTTGAAGGTATCTAACTGCGTATTGTGATACTTTTATATCACCAAATGTAATTTTTCGAGTTAAGATAATGCCATCTAAGGTCGTACAGCGGCTAAGTGCTACATAGGTCTGACCACTTGCAAAAGCCCCCGTATCCATATCAACTACGGCTTTTTCAAAAGTTTGTCCTTGACTTTTGTGAATGGTGATTGCCCAGGCGAGCTTTATTGGGTATTGAGTAAAAGTTCCTACTACCTCTTTTTCAATTCTATTTTCTTCTTTGTTCCATTTGTATTCAATATCCTCCCAAGTCACAGGCTCAATAGAATATTTTCCACCTTTGACTTCTACCTCTATATGGTCTGCTTGGACGGTGACTATTTTCCCAATAGTTCCGTTGACCCATTTTTTTTCAGAATCGTTTTTTACGAAAATTATTTGGGCACCTTCCTTAAGTTTCAATAATAAATCTGTGGGTAGCTTTTTTTCAGAGTTTTCAGCGATAAAAGTACCTGTCCTTTTTGCTTCGAAATGAAACTCGGGTTTGTCAATTTTATTTAGCTGTATTGTGTTGATGTGGCTGACCTTAACATTTCTTGTTGTCAAGGTAATTATCTCTTCATTATTATCAAGTGAATAACCATTCTTGTGCCTACTGTTAACTCTTAATAGGTCTGCTTCTTTAGCTTGATTTGTTCTGATGTTATTGAGAATTTTTACAAAATCTTTTTGTTCTTGGCGATAAACAGTTTGAAGTTCAATAACATCAACTTCAAACTGTTCGAAGACTTTAGCACTGAAAAAGAATTCTGTTTCATAGTTTTCTCTAATAATTAAAACTTCTTCTGGCTTATTATTATTTAATACAGGCGGTAATTGTAATAAATCACCAACCAATAATATCTGCTTTCCACCAAATGGTAGTTCACTTTTAAGAAACTTTTTTAGAGTTAAGTCAATGGCATTCATAATGTCTGCCCTTACCATTGAAATCTCATCGATTATTATCAGGTCTAATTTTTTTAGCAAATCAATTTTTTCAGATAGATTGGGCAATTCTTTGTCAAAGGGTAGATAAGGTTGGAAGCCAAATCCAAAGAAAGAATGGATAGTTTGGCCTCCAATGTTTAAAGCTGCAATTCCAGTTGGAGCTAACAAAATATACTTTTTGTCAATACAGGAAATTAAATACCTAAGCAAAGTAGATTTACCTGTCCCTGCCTTGCCAGTTAAGAAGACAGACTTATTAGTGTGCCTAATCAAATTGATTACACGTTCAGCTTCTTTGTTTCCTTTGAATGATACATCCATAAATTACTCAGTTTTTTGTCTGTATTGTACTGAGAAGTTCATTCGTAAGTTTCTAATTTTCGTATTTCAATTCTCAATATCGAACTGCTAACTCACCCGCCCCCCCTTCTCCCTCGCCTTCCTTTCCCTAATCATCGCCTTCCCCACCCGAAAACTCTGCACCAGCGGTATCCCCGATGGGCAGACGAACGAGCAGGAGCCGCACTCGAAACAGTCCAGTACGTTGTATTCCTCCATCTCCTCCCACAGCCCCTTTTTGGCCAGTACGCCCATCCGGGCGGGGTTGAGGAACAGTGGACAGGCGTCGAGGCAGCGGCCGCAGCGGATGCAGTTGAAGGTGTTGATGTCCGTCACCTCGTTGTCGGTCAGCAGGAGGATGCCGGAAGTGCCTTTCACCACCGGCACATCGAGGCTTTTCTGCACGGCGCCCATCATCGGGCCGCCGAGTAGCATCCGGGGCGAGGGGTGCGTGAAGCCGCCGCAGTAGTCCACCACCTGTCGCATAGGTGTGCCGATGGGCACGAGCACGTTGGCCGGTCGCTTCACTGCCGTGCCGGACACCGTTACGACCCGCTCGACCAGCGGCAGGCCCTTGCGGAAGTATTGCGACATCGCCACAATCGTCCCCACGTTCGAGACCATCGTGCCGACATCGAGCGGCAGTTTGCCCGCCGGGACCTCCTCGCCAAGGATGGCCGAAATCATCATTTTTTCCGCCCCCTGCGGGTATTTCACCTCCAGTCCTACCACCTCGATTTTGAGTTTGCTCTTCGCCGCCGCTTCCCGCAGGATGACGATGGCGTCGGGTTTGTTAGCCTCCACGGCGATGTAGATTTTCTCCGCCGGGATGAACCGGTGCAGGATTTCGCAGCCGTCAATCAGCTCATCGGCGTACTCGACCATCACCCGGTGGTCGCAAGTGAGGAAGGGTTCGCACTCGCAGCCGTTCATCATCAGGTAGCGGCAGCTTTTGCCTTCGGGAATGGAAAATTTCACATGCGCCGGAAACGCCGCACCGCCCATGCCGACCAGTCCGCACCGCTGCACGGCGGCGATGAAATCTTTGGTGGTCAAATTTTCCGGCGGCGTGGGCAGACTCACCGCCAGTTTTTGGGTGGAAAAGGGGTCGGTTTTTATTTTGATGGCCTGCACCATTTGCCCGTTCGGATTGTCGAACAGGTCAATCGCTGCCACCGTCCCATCCACCGGCGAATGCAGCGCCACGGAAACGAAGCCGCCCGGTTCGGCAATCATTTCGCCCCGCCGCACCCGCTGCCCTTCCTTCACCACCGGCTTCGATGGCGCCCCGATGTGCTGCCCCAGCGGCAGGATGTATTCCTCCACAAACGGCATCCGCTCTATCCGGCTGTTGCAGGATAGTTCCTTGAATTCTTCCGGGTGTACGCCGTGCCGGAAGGTTTGGAGGGGGCCGATGGCATTGGTTGTGTTTTGCATTATTTTGTTAAGTTCAACTTGTAAATTGGTGAATTGGTGAATTAGTAAATTGGGTTGGGGCCCCGCCTAATTCACCAATTTACCAATTCACCAACTTCTCCTTGGGGCTTCATTTTGCTTCATTTTCCTAATCCCTTCTGGATTTTGAGGGTGATACAGTTTCCGCTCATTCTTTGACATTCCACTTTGGAATATCAAAACTTCAAATCCTACGCTCCCTTGAAATCAGAGTGAATTAGAAAATTTGGCAGACCCCCAACCCAATTTACCAATTTACTAATTCACCAATTCACCGCTGTGACAGCGCCAGCAACTTCTCCCGCAACTTCACCTTCACCTCTCCCATCACCGTCGCCTCTTTTTCGGCCAGTTGCGACTCGTAATCTGCCCGCACGTCGGCCAGTTTGGATTCGTATTTTTTTGTCAATTCCGCCTCTGCTTCTTTCCAGAGTTTTTCCGGGTAGGGCGTCAGCGTACCGGCGATTTCACGGAGGGTATGCCACTGATTTTCAGCGGCTTCGGCTGCCTCCACGACTTGCCGGGAGGCCACCCAGCGTTGCAGTTCGCCGTTTTCACCCAAAGTAAAAACCACGGCAACCTTGCCCTCCCTTGCCGATGTTTCCAGCTTCAACAGTTCGGCGACGGTCAAGGTGTTCGCTTCGTCTTCCAACGCTGGTCGGAATTGCGATGCCCAGTTGACCTGCGTGAACAGCCAATCGGCCAGCGTGAGGGTGTAAGGTTGTGATTTTTGCTCGTCATTTTCCGAAAATTCCAGCTTCACGCCGTGCCAATTTTCCTCCGCCGACGGATTGCCTTCCAAAGAAGTTTGCGTGGAAAGGAAACCACCTTGCGCCGCCGGGTCAAATCTGAAAAACGGGAAGGCACGGGTCTCCAGCGCCAGCGTCGGAAGCGCCGTCCAATTCGCTGCATTGTGCAACCCGTGGTCGGGAGCGAGCAGGTGAAAAAATGCCGGGCCGGGGCGTTGCAAACCTTTCACCAGGTTGTTGAAAAGTACCCTGCTGCCGTCCATAACTCCCTGAAAGACAAAGGCTTTTCGCAGTGTCATTGCCGACAACAGCAGCGTGTTGTTTTTAGAAAAATTCACCGCAGCATCGCCGTGGGGCGACACTTGGCCGTCATTCAGCACGATGATTTTTATCGGAAAATCACCCGCCAGCAGGCTGTTCAGTTGGGTGAAATGTTGAGCCAGAAAACTGTCCCGGCTGCCCACCAGCAGCATCGGCGGCACGAAACGTTTTTCGCCCTCCTCCAAATCCTGCCAGCGCAGGGCGGCGATTTTCGCAGCATGCACATCGGGCTGGTACTGGTCTTTGGCTTCGAGGCGGGCACGGCGCAGCAGACGCAGGTTGTCGAGCGCATGGCGCAGGTAGCCCCGGAAAAGCCCCTCGGCCAGTTCCGCCGTCACGCCGTTTTTATCAAAAATAACGGGCGTCGTAAACGGGTTGAACGGGTACGCAGCGCCCGGCAACGAACCGTCGTGCAGCGCCAGTCCGAAGCGGGAGCGGCCCATGCCGTTCGGCCCCTCGGTCAGCAGCCAGCGCAGTTCCTTCAGGTCGTTGACGAGCTGGATTTTGCGTTGCAAAATGGCGGTGTCTAACAGTTTAAGGTGTTCGCCTCCGCCAAGTTTTCCAAAAATTTCATCCATCGGCAGCCGCCTGCCCTGCGCCTCGGAGATGGCATTCCAGAGCGCCGAAGAATCCTCCTTCGGCAGAGCGCCACTGAGTTTTTCGTGGATGTTTTCAGAAAGATTTTCAATCAATTTTTCCACCTCCCGCACCTGCTCCACCACGCCCGGTTGCACGGCGGATTCGGTCAGCGCTGTGAGCCAGTGCAACAGCGTTTTCGCCGGTGCGCCCGACTCGCTGAGGCTGCCGCCCGTCATTGAGAGGTAGTTGAAACGGCTGAGCAGCACGGCAGCAAAGGGGTCGTATTCGCCATCGTTCACCTGCCGCCGGATGGTGTCGGAAGCGGTGTCGGGCAGTTGTTCCCAGGTGCCGAAAGTGCGCTCCGATTGCGCCAGCAGTTCGGGCGTTTGGGCGGTCATCGTGAGGGCTTCTTCGGGACAAATTTGGGCGCAAAGTCCGCAGGCCGTGCAGGCGTGTGGGTCGATGGCGAGCGAAAACAGTTCGCCGCTGCCCTTTTCCCGGGTTTCGTTTTTATGAAAAAAATCCTCCGTGATGGCCACTGGAAAGTCAGAAAGCACGGAGAGCAGATTGTTGAAATCACGCTGGGCGTTTTCCAGCTTTTCACCGGAGAGATTGAGTTGGGTGGCGAGTTTTTCAAAGGCAACAGGTAGAAAATCGCCAGCCGAAGTGACGGGGTAACTTGAAGTTACCGCGTCACTTGGCGCCCCGTCACTTGAGGCCGAGCGCACCACCTGCGCCGACACTTTCCCCAGGTTTTTCACCAGTGGCGTCAGCACCGAAACGCTCAGCCCCTGCCTTCCGGCGATGTCCATGCCGCCCCGCAGCAGTTGCTCAAAACCCAGCGCCACGGGCGGAATCGCCGAGTGCGGGCATTGGACGAAACAGACCCCGCAACCTGTACATTTTTCCGGTTGAAAAACGGGCAGTTCGGTGCGCCGGGCGTCCATGCCCGACAGTCCCGCCGTCGTGGCGGGCATCACGGGCAACGCTTGGAAAGGGTCGGCGACGAGCTCCTGCGGCTCGCCGGACTGGAAAAAATAAGCTGTGTCCTGGTAAAAACGGGACAGCCTGGAATACGGCGGGCCTAGGTTTTTGTGCTTGCGCACGACGAGCGGCAGGCCGAGGTCGCTTTCTTTTTTTGATTTCGGTGAAACGGGGTCGTCGCCTGTCGGCAGTGTCTCTTCCAAGATGCCGGGGTACTCCCGTGCGATGGTTTGCAGCAGGACTTCGTGTTGCGGATAGTCGGTTTTGTTTTTGGTAAAATGGAGGCCGAGGTAGTAGTGGCGTTTGGCTTTTTCGCCGAGGAGCATGTTGCGGAACGTACCGCCGAACCCCAGTTCGGCGTTGGTGCTTCCGCCGAACTGGGGTTCGGCGATACATTCGGCGCTACATAGCACCGGCGCTTTCTTTTTATCCCACAAACCACCGCCTGCTGGCAAGCCCTCCAATGCCGCTTTCACTTCCGTAAAAATCGGCGGCTCGCCCATGTGCGCACCATCAACGGCTTCGAGGACCGTCACCGCTTTTTTACCTGAAAGCAAATTCGCCAACTCCTCCGCCGGAAATGGGTGCACTAAATTCAGGTTCAGGCAACCCACTTTCGCTTTTTCTTTGCTCCGCAATTCGTCCACCGTTTCGACGGCTTTTTGAAAAACAGTGCCCTGCATAACCAGGATGTAATCAGCATCTTCCACCCGGTGGGCGCTCACGGGGGCGTATCTTCTTCCGGTCAAATTTTCGAATTCGGCAAACACCAAGTCAAAAATTTCCGGTAAATGGTGGTAAAAAAACCGCTGCCGGGCCGCTGCTTCGAGCGACTGGGCGTGGCCGTCCTTGCTCACACCGTTCACGGTCGGGAAGTCGAAATTGAACCAGTTGGGCAGGCGTCGGCGGGTGTCGCCGAACAGCATTTTCTGGGCGGGCGTCGGACAGGTAATCTGCTCGTCCGGGTCGCCGAGGAACTGGCGGATGGTTTTTTGGTCGGGGAAGTGGGCGGTTTGCTCGCCGCCTCCTTCGGGAAGCTGAACGATACCCGGCACGAGCGACAGTTCCGCCACCCGATGGGCGATGAGGGCGAAGTCAATGGCTTCCTGGGTGGTGCTGGCGAGGAGTTGGAAGCAGCCAGTCGTTCCAAAAGCGGGCGAATTGCCTGCCCCTTTGGGGAATTCGCCCGCTTTTGGAACGACGTGCACCACCGCCCCGATGTGCTGCCGTGCCAGTGCGCTCAATTGCCCGAAATTTTTCATCAAATCCTCTCCCTGCACGAAACCCGCCGTCCGCAAGCCACTGGAAGCGATGCCCAGCAGGAAGGATAGGTCGTTGGAAGTGAAGCGGTTGGGGGTTCTGCCGAAGGTGTGTTCGACGGGTTGTGTCTCCCAGTTCGATGGCGTCAGGATACCCTCGGAGATGGTGGATTCGAGGCGGTGGACTGCTTCGGCGCTGGTTACCGAAAAATTTTCGCCAAATATTTTTTGTTGCTTTTGCATGATACTTTCTTCCAAATTTTCAGACATCCAAGCCCCAGCAGGGCGGTAATGTTTGTAGAAGAATTCCCAAAGCCTCATTCAGAGCCACAGCGGGGCGGTCATGTTTTGAAATGTATTGCCAACATCATCGCCCCGCTGGGGCTGGAATTCATGATTGCCGGGATTTTCTACAAACATGGACGCCCCGCTGGGGCTTTATTTTACCTCAAAAATTCTCCTTCCACCCATACTTCTCCACCCGCCCCGTCGGCAGCCACGTCCCCTGCACCTTGGCAAACTGCGCCTCCTCCACCCACACAATCGCATCGGTGGGGCAGCGAAGGGTGGCGTCGATGGTCGCCAGGTGGTTCAGGTCGTAATTGATGACGGCGAGGTTGTTTTTGATTTCAATCAGCCCCGGTGCGGCATCGGCGACGCAGCGTCCGCAGGCGGTGCAGGCGACGGAACATTTGTTCAGCGCCAGGTCGCCTTCGAGCAGCGACTTACACTGCACGATGAGTTTTTGGCTGACGGGGTACAGTTCGAACAATCCCTTCGGACAGGCGACCACGCAGTCGTTGCAGGCCACACATTTTTCGGGGATGACCACCGGCAGGCCGTCGTCGTTCATCACGATGGCGTCGAAGTCGCAGGCATCGGCGCAGTCGCCCAAGCCGATGCAGCCCCAGGAGCAGGCCTTCGGTCCGCCCGTCACGACGGACTCGCCCCGGCAGGTGCGCATGGTGCCCCGGTATTCGGCGAGGTTGTGCGCTTCCCGTTTGCCACCGGCGCAGAGCAGCCGTGCCACTTTCCGCTCCTCCGAACCGGCATCCACGCCAAGAAATTCGGCGATTCGGGCGAGGCCCTCCGCTGACGAAACGGTGCATTTTGCCGGCTTCACCTCCCCTTTCACCACCAATTCCGCAAAGGCCCGGCAGCCGGGTTGCCCGCAGGCGCCGCAGTTGGCGTGGGGCAGCATCTCTTCCACTTCGTCGATGCGGGGGTCTTCGTACACCTTCAATTTCTTGTAGGCAACGGCGATGACCGCAGCGAAGAGGAGGCCGAGGCCGCCGACGATGGAGATTGCTATGAGGACTTCGTTTATCATTAGTAAATTGGTGAATTGGTGAATTAGTAAATTGGGTTGGGGCACTGCCTAATTCACCAATTTACTAATTTACCAATTCACTACTCCGGCTTATTCCGTTTTGGGTTTTTCTTCGCCTGCTCTTCAATGTACTTGATGTAGTTGTTCAGTCGTTTTCCGAGGGTTTCATATCTGGATTTCAGGTCTTTATACTCTTCATCGGTGACGAGTTTCCGGCTGTACGCTTTCATGCACTGGGTTTTAGATTCATAAAGCGAGCCTCAGGCATAAAAGCAGAAATTGCGGTTTTCCGCATAAAAATACCTGCCGTAACCCTCCGCAACATTGTTCCCGACAGAATCCGTCGAGTCTGTCCATTGTTGGCCTAAACCTCTCTTGTCGAAGTACTCCCAGCGTTGCACAATTTTGTAAACTATTTCCCCCAGCTGCATCGCCAGTTTCCAGACTTCCAGGCTTTCGAGGCCCTTCCATTCGTTTTCCATAGTCTTGTTTTTTGTAAATTAGTGAATTGGTAAATTGGTGAATTGGGCTGCCAAAACACTGGCCCAATTTACTACTTTACTACTTTACTAATTCACCAATTTACCAATCCACCAATTCACTGAAACCTCTCCGCTCTTTTGACAAGCTCCTCAAGTCCAGGTTCCCCTGCATTCCCCGGCGCCCCCGGATGAATAATACTCACCGGACACTTCTCCGCCGCCAGCACCAGTTCCCGGAACGAACCCGCTTTCGGGTCGGCGATGAAGGCTTGTTTGTTGGCGTCGTAGCTGAAAAGCCGCTTGTTGATGTTGATGCAGTCATTGCAGGAAGTGCAGAGCGGGGTGTCAATCCACGGCTCGCCGAGGGAGAGGATTTCGGGATTTTCGATTTCGGATTTCGGGATTTCAGATTGAGGGGTTTCGGATTTCGGGATTTCGGATTTCGGAGTTGGGGCAGCCTTCGCCGGTTTTGCCGGAGCAGAGGGCGTTGCCACCAGTTCCGAGGTATCCAAATCGAGGAGGACGGCGGCGAGGCGCTCCATGGCGACACGGCCTTCTTCCTCTTTGGCTTTGTCCAATTCGGTGGCGTGAGCGGCCTGTAGGTCGGCCGTTTTTTTCAAAAATTCTGCTTCCATTTCCTGACGCAATCGCCCGGTGGCCTGCTCGACGTGGTAACTGTGGACGCCTGCGTTTTCCTGGAGAAAATGCCAGAAATCGAGGCGCTCCTGGCAGGTCAGCACGAGCGGCCAGGCGACGGCGGCTTTTTGCAAATTGTTCTTTTCATCCACTACCCAGACGCAGGGGACTTTGGCGTAAAGCTCGGCCGGTGGCAGCTTGAGGTAGTCGCCGAGCGGCACGAGGTCGTCCGTCCAAAACTGCGGCGGGACGAGGTGAAACTGCCCGGTGTAGTGCGCATCCTGCACCGCAAAATCGGCGAAGGTGAAGGGCAGGTCGAGCGACATTTCATCGCCACTTTCATTTTGAAACGTGAGGCGGTGCTGCGGCCAATTGTCCTCCGGCTGCGGGTTGTGGAGGATGTTGAAACGGCTGCCCCAGCGGGCGCCTTGCTCGTGGTTATAGACAAAACCGGGGAACTCCCGCCCTTCGACGGCGGCGCTCGTCCAGAGGTTCGGGCCGCTCAGGGTCTGCTCTTCACCCGTGGGCGAGAAGATATGGAACAGCGCTGGAGCGTAGCTGCCAAGCCCTTCCCGGAAGCCCTCGACGAGTTTGCCGGGGGCTACTGAGGCGGATTGCAGGACGTAGGCGTTGCGGTGGGCAACGGCCATCGCCCCGAGTTCCTGCCGGTAGGTGAAACCCGTGGCGGAAGTTGGGACGCCCTGTTTCAGCACCAGCATTTTGACGGGGCGGTTGCTGGACAGCAGTTGCGAAAATTCGTTCAACTCGCTCTCCATCAGCGCTTTGTCTTTGGCGAAAAGCAGCACCGGCGGACAAACGGCCATCTCCTCCGCCGTGAAGGAACGCCAGTCGAAGTGGGCGAAAAAGTCGCCATGAATTTCGGGGGTGTACTTGTCGTCCACCTCCAGTTCCGCCGTGCGGATGGCGGCGAACATCCCGGCGTACACCGCCATTTTTTTATCAAAAATCTCCATTGCCAGGCGGCAATCCCGACCTGGCGGGGCGACCAGTACGGTACATTTTTCAAAGGCATGCTCCCAATCCACTTTGGCGTTGGCGGCCAGCGATTCGCCGAGAATGAGGCAGGCATTTTTTTGAAAAAAATCGGCGTTGGTGTCTTCCAGCAGCGACACGATTTTTTCGATGCGGTGCAACCGCTCCTCCGGCATGATGGCCGAACCACCCGTGGGAATCACCGACGACAGTTCCTCGAAATTGAAATAGGATGCTGCAAAATCGAGTGCCCCTTGGAGCTTGTCCGCCGAGTGGGATTCCGGTTTTTTGTCCTGCTCCACGGCGAGGATTTCCTTCAGCCGGGCGGTCAGTTTTCCAATTTTTTCCTGTAAAATTTTGCGCTTGCCAGTGAGGTGATTACGCACCAGCGCAGCGAGCAGGTAAAACGGCACATTCGGCGAAAACGGCACCAGCAGCCCCTGCCGGGGGATGTGCTTGCGAAGGTTGTTCACGTCGTTGGCGAAGATATCGCCTTCCGTCCCGCCGATGTTCAGGCGCTCGACCAGCGTCTCCAGTGCATCGTCGATGACGGAGAAGGCTTGGTAGGCATCTTCCGCAAACTGCACCTTCTCCCGCACGATGACTTCGAGGCGCAACAGGTTGTCTTTCAATATTTTAGCATCGCCCTCTCCGGGCGCTGAGCGGGCGATGCGTTCCGTGAGCAGTTCGTGCAGCGGCATGACCTGCCCGCCTGCTTCCTCCTCCATCCATAGGGGGAAATTGCGCTCCATGTGCGGGCGGTTGCGGTACGGCGCAAGCAGGGCGGGGTAGCAGTGGGCGCCGTCAGCGTCCATCGGCAGGTGGCCGCCTTTTCCGCTGCGGAAAAATGCCCGGAGGGTGCGCCAGTAGGCTCGTTGTTCCTCGTCGAATGCCGGTTCCGCCGTGGGCCTCACGGGGAGGGTGCTGGCCTGGCTGAAGGTCAGTTCGGCGGGGCGCTCGGTGGTGAGGCCGCCGCCGGGGCGGATGCCTATTGCCTCGGCTGCTTCGGGGGTGAAGAGGTCGAGGAGGATGTTATCTGGTTGGTTGTTTTTCACTTCTCTTTTTTAACTTGAAATGAGTCCCCAAGTATTCTGCTAATTTCTTGAGTATAGTTATCTATTGGTTCTAATGTTAGAAGCCTTCTTAACTCCTTTCCTGCATTGGTAAAAAATATTAATTTAAGTTGCTTACCACTAATATCAAGAAGTGCTGATTTGCCTGCATAGTCAACTTCTTCAATTTTACTTTCGCCGTACTGAATAGTGATAGTTTCAGTAGAGCGAATTAGTCCAGCTCCGTCTAAATCTAATAAATCATTGAAGGAAATATTGTAGTCGTCTAATGGTCCAATTTTTTGGAAAGAAAATACATGGGGATGTATTACAAATACTGAATCATTATCATCAATACTTAGGTTTGAAAGCCGACTGAAAGATTCTCCAATTTTTGATGTTAAGATTGACAGTGTCTGTAAAGTATGAAGGCTAATACTTTTTGGTTTTAGAATTTCATCTGCTAATATTTTACTCAAAATCTCTTGAACATCCTTGTCAGTTTTTGTCGCTGCCAGATTCCAAAATGCAGTTAACCAATCAGGATTTATTTCTTGTTTCTCAGTTCCAATTCTTTTAATAGAATTGGGGTCTTGTAGTATATCAAACGTCTTAATTGCGATATTGTCCTTATTAATTTGTTCTTCTATAAGTTTAATTCCATTTGATTTTAAAGCTCTTTCGGCCAAGTCTGGATTACCATTTAAAAAAGGCAAGTATTCCTCACTTGCCTTTTTTAAAAAATCTCTTCTAATTTCACCTTTAAGTAACAGTTGTTGGTTAATATTGGAAAGGTAGTTTTTAGGTAGATTAGTAGCCTCAGTAACCAATCCAAATATACCTTTGCCTAAAGCCAGAATAACATTATTCACAACCCAGTCTGGAATTGTAAGTTCTCTAAGGAAATTAATCCAAGTCATCACTTTATTTTCTTCTTTCATTAAATGGGTCTTTTCAACTTATGAATTCCAATTATCAATTAAAAAATGTATCAGGGCCTTCCTTCTTTTAGTTGGTTTTGGTATTTGGCTAATTTACTTTTCACACCAATTTTGGGATTAACAGCCATAGCTTTTTCAAAGAATTCAATCACCTTTTTAAAATCTCCTTTATCCTCATAAATTTCTCCAATTCTTCGGTAAATCTTCGCTTCTTGCGAGGGCTGAAATTTCGCAGCGATACTTAGGCTTTGAATGCCCAAATCCGTTTTTCCGGCTTTAATCAGGCATTCCCCTAACTTTTGGGCTTCTATTCCTTTAACCAAATCTTCATCAGCAGCTTCTAAAGCGGCTTTGAAGTTTTCAATTGCAGCCAGAAGGTCTCCTTTTAACTCAGACGCCTCACCAAGCCTGCGAAATAACAAACCTTTGTTTCTTAAAGTCTTTTCCTCCTCCAATGCACTTGTAATCAATTCAGAATAAAGGTCGCTTTTCATAATCTCATCAATATGAGGCGTGATGCTGTAGAAGCAGTAATCAAATAGCTTTTTCTGGTAAGTCTTGGCGATTTTACCTTTCTGAAAAATGGTGAGAATCTTATCGTGCGCTTTGATTTCAATTTCCGGGTCTAAAAAGTCAAACCCATTTTTATCATTCATTTTCAGAAACCAAGTCAATGTTTTTTCCGGCGTCATCTCCTCAATAGAATCAAGATATTCCCTGTTTTTATCTTGATTCATCTTTCTCAACACAGTGTCGTAAACTTTGTCTGAGAAGTATGTCCCAGCCTCTTTTTCTTCTTTCAAAAACTCCTTGGCTTCATCGGCATCTATGTCTTTCAACAAACTCAAATAATAATCATCTTCACTTGAAGCTATCTTATCTTGAACGGCATAGTAAATCGAATCAAAGAAATAGTGTCCTTTTGATTTGTAAACCTCGAACCACTTTTCAACTTCTTTTGGAGTTGATTCTCTGATAAATTTTTGAATCTCACTTTCTTTTACCGTGATAGGATTAGGATAATAATGGTGTTGGGCAATCTCATCAGATTTGCTTGCACTTGGTTTAGGTGCAGGTTCGTCAATCCCAAATATTTTCTTGAAGAAATTATTCATTGCTCGTTATATTTTGTACAAATTTTAAGATGTACAAATATATCAGATACTGAGAATGTTAAAGATAAAATCGCTTTTCCAACAACTTCAACAGTTGCTAACCCCTCACGACGCCAAAGTTCCTCTTCGAGGATGACAAAGAAGAAGTCAAAATTTCAAGTGCATCGTTTATCCATATCGTATCCATATTTTACCGATAAAATCACTTTTTGAGCCGCTGTGAGCCGCAATGAGCCACAATGAGCCGCTCCAAAATGAGCCGATTTGGGCTAATTTGAGCCGATTTTGAGCCGATTTTTTTCAACTCAAATCCGTCGCCGAACTGGAGTTCGGCGCTACACCGCAAACGCCTCCAACTTCCTATCAATTGCCGCCATCTTCTGCTCCGGTGAAAAGCCCAGGTTGTGCGCCCCATACAGGTCGTACCGCAGGGCATTTTTATTCTGGTAAAACAAGCCGAGGTGGGTCGTTTCCGCGTCTTCGGCAAGGGCACGGGCAGTGTTGATGTCGGTCGGGTCGTGGGGTACGTGGTGGGTGAACATGCGCTCGGTAGCCTCGTCCGGCTGGATGCCGTTTTCGTGCATCAGCAGTTGTACGGTGTCCCGTTCAGCAACTTTTTGCTTCGAAAATTCGGCCATGAATTTTGGACACCGCATGGATATTTTCACAAAAGAAAAACCCTGGTGCTCGTAAGCCGCTTTGATGGTGGCGTACAGGTGGCTCGGCACCCAGTCCACCGTCTGTGCCACGAAGCTGACGTTCGATACGCCGAGCGTCGTTTGGATGGGGTTGACCGGCGGCAGCACCGAACCTTCGGGGTGGGTGTTGGAGATGGTGCCCATCGGGGAGGTCGGGGAGGTCTGCTTTTTGGTCATGCCATAAATAGCATTGTCGAACAGCAGCACGGTCAGGTTCATGTTGTACCGGATGGCATGGAGCCAGTGCCCGGCGCCGATGGAACAACAGTCGCCGTCGCCCGTCACCACGAACACGTCGAGGTCGGGCCGCCGGAATTTGACGCCCTCCGCTACTGGGAATGCCCGTCCGTGCAGGCCGTGGAAGCCGTAAGTGTCCATGTAGTGCGGGAAGCGGCTGGAGCAGCCGATACCGGACACGAACACGGTTTTTTCCGGCGGCAGTTGCTTTTCAGCGCAAAGCCGCTGCACAGCATGCAATACGGTGTGGTCGCCGCAACCGGGACACCAGCGGGCAACGCCCTTCGTGTACTCGCTTTGCGGGTGGTAGGTGTCGGGGATGTCGATGGCGCAGAAGTCGTTGTTTAAGCCGAACATGGTATGGTGGATTTGTGAATTAGTAAATTGGTGAATTGGTGAATTGGTGAATTGGTGGATTAGTGAATTAGGCAGGGACCAAACCTAATTTACCAATTTACTACTTTACTAATTCACTAATTCTCTCCAAAATATTCCTTGGTTTCAGCGGCTGGCCGTGCACGTTCGAGAAGCAGTCGATGTCCACCAAAGTTCTGGCCCGGAGTATCCAGGCGAGCTGTGAGTAGCGGCGGTTTTCTTCCGTAATTAGCGGTGCGTTCACATCGTCGCTGTAATTGATTTCGACGGTCATCACTTTTTTGAAACGTTTGAAAATATCTTTCAAACCCGGCTCCATCGGACTGAGGAAACGCAGGTGAACGGAGGAAACTTTGCCGCCCAGTTCCCTTGCCCGGTCGGTGGCCTCTTCAATGGCGCCACGGGTGCTGCCCCAACCGACGAGCAGCAGGTCGCCTTCTTCGTCGCCGTGAATTTTCGGTGGTTTCAGTGTGCGGCCAAAGGCGGCTATTTTGCGGCTGCGCATGGCGGTAGTGCGCTGGTTGACTTCTGGGAGGTACGATACATGTCCGGCAGCGGTGTGCGTGAGGCCGGTGAGGGTATATTCGCCACCTTTCTGGCCGGGGATGGGGCGTTTGCTCAGGCCCGTTTCTTCATCCCACTGGTAAGGCTTGGCATCTTCCTTCCAAGCGCTTTGGTCAATGGGCGCTGACATCCATTCTGCTTTGAGCTTTGGCCGTTCGAACGGCTGCACACCTGTCGCCAGGTTGGAGTCAGAAAGCAAAAAGACCGGCGTGCGGAAAGCCTCGGCTATCTGCCTTGCGACGATGACGAATTGGAAGCACTCCTCAATAGTGGAGGGTGCCATGACGATTTTAGGGGCATCACCCGCGGCCCCGTAGAGGACGGCAAGGAGGTCGCCCTGCTCGATTTTGGTCGGCATGCCCGTGGAAGGGCCACCCCGCTGCACGTCAATGATAAGCAGTGGCACTTCGGCCATGATTGCCAGTCCGATAAATTCTGTTTTGAGGGCGAGGCCGGGACCAGAGGTAACGGTAAGCGCTGTTTTGCCGGAGTAAGAGGAACCGATGGCAAAACCGATGGCGGCGATTTCATCCTCTGCCTGGTGGACGAGGCCGCCTGCTTTTTCAAAAATCTCGGCCAGCATGTGGGAAACGGAGGTAGCTGGGGTAATCGGGTACATCGAGCAAACTTCCACCCCTGCGGCGAGGGTGCCAAAGGCGAAAGCTTCGTTGCCGTTCATCACAAGCAGTTCCTTGTCAGAGGGCATGGCCGGTATTTCAAACTGAAAATCGAGGTTCTCGGCGGCCCATCCGTGGCCAGCGTTCAACAACTTGACGTTGGAGTCAATGACGGCTTGCGATTTCTTTTTGAAAATAAAGGCAATCTGGTCTTCGGCCGTTTTCAGGTCACGGGAGTAGATGTAGCTCAGCATGCCGAGCACCCACATGTTTTTCCCCTTTTTGGGGTCGGGCACGAACTTGAGACACTCCTCTGCCATCGGGATTTCATAAACTACGTACTCCATCTTTTTGAAATCTGCAATGGCTTTGGCGTAGCTCTCCCGGATGCTCGGGTCGTCGTGCTTTGCCCAGGCGTTTTCGATGAGGATGATGGTGCCTTTTTTGAAGGCATCCTGTTCGATGCGGGAGAACGGCGCCACTTCGTTGAAAGCCACGACGAGGTCGGCTTCGTCGCCTGCGTTCGTCACCGTGTCGGAGCCGATTCGGATGCGGATGCCGGAAGTGCTTTGCAGGGTGCGGGGCGGCGGCTCGATGTCGGAGGGGATGATTTCAACAGTCCAGACGCCGTTGCCCATTTTGGCGCTGATGGAGGCGAAGCTTTGTCCTGCTTTTTGTGCGCCTTCGCCGGAGTCGCTGACGATTTCGACGATGTGGCGGGAGAGGACTTTTTTGCCCGTTTTATGGGGCATGGGAGCGGTTAAGGTATCGGTGTGATATTCCATTCTTGCTATGTGAAAGTTGGGGAATTGGAAAACTAGGAATTGGGAAATTAAGGAATTGGTAGATTGGGCGTGAAACACGAACCAATTTACCAATTCACTAATTCACCAGGTTACTAATTTCATCAATTCCAAATTTGGCGATGCAACTAAAGGCATATTTAATTTCAAGTACCCGATGTTATTTGCATCTAAAATTTGGGTAAAAATGAAAGTTTTTAAAATCTGTGGAGATGATAGAAATCAATTGGGGGTGGTGACTAAAGTCAGGGTGATACTCAGGTTAATTTAGGGTCAAAAAGCGGGCGAGATTAAGCAGGCTTGCCGGATGTTTTAGGCAAGTGTGATTTGAGGGCCTACACCTACCACTGGCCGTATTGGCATTGGTTGAGCGGGAAAGTGATTGAAGGTGGCTGATACTGTGAAGAAATAACTCAAGCGGAGTTTGTTGGTATTCTAAAAACAAGAAAACCCTTGCAACTCGCTGAGTTACAAGGGTTTATTTTCAAATTTAGTGGCGGGGACAGGAATCTCCACGCTCCGCCCTAACTCCCTGACTATCAGCTTATTAGTTAGCTCAATATTGTTACCGTTAACACTCACTTCACCTCCGTTTCCAACCGCTCCACCCGCCGTTTCAAATCCGCCATTTCCCCTGCAACATCAAGGCCCTTCCCCTCACCGCCGAATAAATCAGCCCTCGAAAGTGCTTCACTTGCCAGCCGCCGAAACGGGACACCCGACAAATCTTCCAGCACGAGCAGTACCGAAACCGACGGCTCACTGATGCCCGATTCCCATTTGCCCACCACGGAGCGGCCCAGGCCAAAGCGTTTTCCGAATTCCAACTGCGAGTCACCCAGCCATTTCCGCAGCAGTTCGATGTTCTTTCCCAAACTCATTCAATCCATTTTTTGCCACTTTTCGTGGCATTTGTTTCAAATCGTGGTATCTTGCCACGACATATCTCAATCCAACAACTATGCAAATCGACAGCGCATTTATCCAAAAACTCGTAATCCCCTTCAACGAAGTCCTCCCCCCGGGCATCCTGCCCATTCTCCGTGACGAATTTTCCGTTTCAGAGCATACCCCACGGAAGGTTTTGAAAGGCGATTTCTCCAACGAGCCGATTGCAGAAGCCGGGCTGCGGGAAGTCATCCGGCACTACGACCTGCTTGACAGGTTCCTGCAGCAGTTCCCATCCGAAACCATCATCAAAATCAAGCAACAACTCATGGAGGAGGCTTTTGCCGACGCCTAAAAAAGCACCTTCCAGACATCGCCGATTTCCTCGCCACCGAGCAGCCGCCCGACCAATTCCCAACTTCTGTCAATCGCCGGGTTTTCATGCTCCCGAGGCGCATCAAGCGCCAGTTTCACCGCACCCTGCACCATGCCCGGCTTTCCGGACAAATGCCCAATGCAAGCCCTTTGCAGCATGAACAAATGCCAGTTCTGTGTCCCCGGCTTTGTGGACTTTAGCGCCCTCGACACATGCGCTTCCGCTTCGCCAAATCGTTCAGCTAATGCCAAAATTGGCGTCAACCGAAAGTATAGGTTTGACAGCGCCGCTCCGGTCAATTCAACTCCACCAATTTCAAAAGCCGCCACTGTTTCCCGGAATGCCAGCACCAGACCGTCCACATCCCCCAGCTTCTCAAACCACACCGACAGCACAGAAAACCGATACCGCATGAAATTGAACGAGCCGCTTTTCTTTTCCATCAGCCCCAGAACTTCCGCTTCCAGTTCCTTCAAATCCTTTTTCCGCTCCGTGGAGAAACCCAGCCTCGCCTGCAGCGATTTTACGTCCAACTCATCGTCGTACATCCTGGAATAATCCTTCCTGATTTTTCGGTAGCGCAAGTAGCGGCGTGAATCAACCTCTATGCTCCCAAAATGCCCTTCCAGCAAGCTCGCCAGCCCAACCACAATTTCCGTGAAACCTCCTTTCTGTGCAGGTGCCACCAAATCAATCGCCATTGACACAGCAGCAGTTTTCTTGCCCGAAATCAGCAGTTGGTTCACCACTTTGTACTTCTCCCAGACTTCCAGCCGCCGACCTTCCAAACCTGAACCCTTGCGCTCCAAAAAAGCCAACCTCACCAAATCATCCTTGAGCACCTTCCAAGCCTTGTAAAAACTCCCCTCCGAACGCCCAAGCCCAGCCCAGAGCTGCAGCGCTTCGCCACGCTCCAAACCAGCCCTGGCCATCCTCGCCAGTTCCAGCGAATAGCCCGACATTGGCTCATAGCCCGATACCTCCAAAAGTTCCTTGATTGACTGCATATTTTCCCTATCGCTTTTGCCTCATTCTCAATTGGTTATGGCGAAATCCGATTCTAGTTTCCACTCAATCCAGTGCATAAATGTTCGGCCAAACCACTTTCAGGCACATTTTTTTCTCTATACCCCACCGATATATCATTCTTCATTCAATTCAACACAGATGAAAAAGAAAATGCTCAAGCTGGAGGATTTCAAACACCTCGTAGTCAAGAACCCATTGTCCATCAAAGGCGGTGATGATGGCGACAATTCAACCATCATCATCATTGACGAATCTGTTGGCCGGGGCTGAAAAAAAAACGGGGCTACCGTTTGGCAGCCCCGTTTTAAAAACCCTTTGTTATCAAGGGTTCTACTTCATTTTGAGGAGAAAAAGCATGTATTCAAACGCTTCCTTCAAAATCTTGTCCAGAAGCAGTTTTTCCTCCTCTTCATTCTTCGTTTGAGTGTTTGTTTGTGCCATGTCGCCGATTTTGTGATTCATGGCAAGCATCATCTTAACACAATCTACAAACAGAACACCTACGAAGTAGCCTTGCTGCCCAGCAGCGCCGCCAGCCTGCCGAGATAAGCCTTCTTTTCTGTCAAATATTCCGATTCGTCGAGCCCTGCTTCCAGTTGCCCGATTATTAATTGCACCGCTTCGAACATCTTCAATTTCTCCATACCATCTGCATCCAAATTCTCAAACAGCCCCTTCATCCGCTCCATGTCCAGCTGTAGGTTATGCACCGCAGCCGCCACGTTCCGTATGTCCATCAAATCGCCGAGGTTCTCCGAACTGACCGCCTTCACAAATTTCTCCCCACCCTCCCCCAACGGCAGCGGCGGGATTTCATCATCCTTCAATTTCTCCAAAACCAGCCGTTCGATGCTGATTCCAGTCAGCTTCGCCAAAGTCATGCAAAAGCTCACCGAAGCCTCGTACTCCCCAGACTCATAGCGCCCGATGTTCGTCCGGCTCATGCCAAAGCGATCGCCGAAGACTGACATATTTTCTTTCCACCGCTTCCGGATTGTTGCAATGTTCGCAGGTAAACTCATTAAAAAATAATCTTAAACAGCACATTAAGTGCAACAATTGGCACATTTGGTTTCGTAATGTGCTAATCAGCACTATATTTGCCCTATATCGCTCAATGATAGCGATAATAACCAAATTCTCAATCATGAAACTAGACCGCAGCTTCGTCAAATCACTCAGACCAGCACTTTCCAAAATACTGCCACATGGCCAAATCAAGGCCGTCGCAGAGAAAACCGGCTTCACCCCGCTCACCGCCCGGAACGCCATCAACGGCGCCAGCACCAACGAGGAAATCATCGTGGAATCACTCAAGTCCATCATCCGGCTCGACGGCGATATCCAATCCATGTTGTCTCAAGTCCCTTCCGACCTAGTCCTCAAATGGCGGGATGAACTCAAACCCCACCCCACCGGAGCCTAAAACAAAAAATCCCGCCCGGCCCTACATCTGCCGAACGGGATTTCCGCCACACATCCATCGTCACTTAAATCAATCACAAATATGAACCATTTTCACCAAAACCAGTCAAAGCCGATTGACGTCGGCATCATGGAATGGCTTTCCGACCATTCCTCCACCATCCTCATCATCGCAGCCGTGGCCAGCTTTTTCATCACCGGGTTCCTGGAGTTCTTCCACTACCAAGCGGTTTTCGGAAAGTCCCTGCGAACCGAACTGGCCATATCCATCAGCGTGATGTTCGCCCTATTCTTCCAAGGCGTCCGGTGCGCCACCATCGCCAACAGCGCCAAGAAGTTCCGGCAAAACCAAAAGGTGCGTGGCAGCTTCATCCTGCTCGTCAGCCTCGGCGTCACCATCTTCTGCGCCTACGAAGCACAGCAAATCGCCGCCATCTGGGAGTCCGGCCACCCCGAAATCTCCGGCTACATCCACCTCGGCGTCCTCTGCGTCGTCTGGGCTGGTTGGGTCCTCGAACTGATTCTCGTCGTCTCCATTTCCGGCGAGGCCACCCCCACCCCGCAGCCAGCGCAGCAAAAACCGAACGGCCAGCCGGCGCCTTACCCCAGCAACCATGAATTCGACCTGACGGCTTTCAGCAACGGGAACGGCGCAAACCACTGATTCCCAGTGCTAAAGTTCCCAAACCGCAGCGCCGCCGAAAGCGCCGGAGCGACGCAGAAGACCACTACAACACCGTCCACGAGGCCATTTTCGGCCTCGTGGACAGCGGCAAAAGGGCAACCAACGCCAAGGTGTCAGAAATGACCGGACTATCCGCAAAGACCGTCCGCAAGCACAGGAAAGGAGCATTGGGCAACTAGGGGAAAACTTTCAAAACAACAAACACCGGGCAAAGCGCCGCCCACCTGCCATCACCCGCCGGGCGGCGTTAGCTCAATCCATAATCGGTTCGGGAGGGTAGGGGAGTTCCAAAACCTCCCCTCACCCCCTTTTTTAATTGGAGACAAATGGCACAGAACAAACCACTACCCAAGCTAGAGGCAGACATCGAGAACCTTCTAACGGCCATCGAATCCGCCGACGACCCAACACTGCAATTCGCTGAACTCAAAGCCGCCATCAGCGAATACAAAACCCGAAGCCGTGACCTCAGAGAGGATTGGTACAAACAGCGAAACACCATCTCCCGCCAAGCCTCCACCATCGCAGAATCCGAAATCGACCTCCTCGCAGGACACAGGGCGCCCACGCCCAGCGAAAGCCAGCCAAACCACCTCCAAACCGTCCCAGACGTAATCGCCATCGAGAGCGCCCCAAACTGCCTCTTCGTGAAACTCTCCCACGGATTCACCAACCTCCTCCAAATCGTTGACCTCGACGTAAAGGCAAGGACGCTTTTCACCACTTCCGGCACCCGCACCCTGACCGACGGCGACACCCGCAAACTCATCTTCCATCTCAAACTATACAGCACAAAATGAAACCCATCGACAAGCACAAACTAAAGGCCGCAGCCATCCAAAGCGCCAACGGCAACTCCCACGCCAACGGCAACTCCTACGGCATCCCTGCACCGCAGCCCGACGCCGACGCCATCGCCGAAGCCGTAAAGGCCCACATCGCAGCCGACAAGGAAAAGCCCAACCCATTCCCCATCGCAGCCCTGCCCAAATGGCTCCAGCCCTGCATCAACCACTGGCACCTCGTTTACCGCCGCCCCAAGGACTTCCACGGCACTTCCATCCTCGCAGCCGCCAGCGCCGCCATCGGCAACTCCTTCCACGTCGAGTACATCACAGGCAGCACACAGCCCCTATCCGGTTGGTTCGTCATCGTCGGCCCCCCCAGCAGCGCCAAAAGCCCCATCATGCGCACCTGCATGAAACCCCTGTTCGAAATGGAAAAAACCTTCCGGCAAGACCTCGACGACCAACTAAGCCAATGGGAACTCGACAAAGCCGCAGCCAGCCAGCGGAAGCTAAAAGAACCCCCAAAACCACAGTTGTAGCAACGCATCCTCAACGACGCCACCATCGAATCCCTCATCAAAGTCCTCATGCAGCAAACCTGCTGGAAAGGCGTCATCGCATTCAAGGACGAATTCATCGGCCTCATGAAAGGAATGAACTCCTACAAGCAGGGTGGGCAGGATTTAGAGCACTACCTATCCATGTGGAGCGGCATGCCCATCGTCCTCAACCGCAGCGGGATGGAGTACGCCGGGTTCGTCGAATCGCCTTTCGTCGCCATGCTCGGCGCAATCCAGCCCGGCATACTCTCCGGCCTCACCGACGGCGGAAAGGTCGCCAACGGGTTCCTATTCCGCCTCCTCTTCGGCTTCGCCGAGGACATCAAAATCCCGCTCCCCTCCAAGGAAATCCCCGACGAAGCCCACTACCAAAACTACCGCCAAGCCATCCACCGCCTCTACAACCTGCCAACCAGCCCCGACCGCCAGCCGACCATTCTCAGGATGGACCAGGATGCATTCAAGGCATACGCAGCCCACAAGACCCACGTCGAACAGGAAATCATCAACGCCACCGACGACGAGGACACGCAGTCGCTCTACGGCAAAATGGTGGACTACGTGCTGAGGATAGCAGCAATATTGGAGTTGTTGGAATTCGTCGGCAACGGCGACGACGGCTTTTTCAAGAACCTCAGCCACGCCGACATCGCCAAGCACCGCATCAGCCTCGCCAGCATCAACCGGGCAATAGAAGTCATGGACTACTTCACCCGAAATTCCCTCAAAATCCTGCTGCGCACAGAGTCACCAATCGCAGCCTTGCCCAAGCGCCAACAGGCCCTGTACGAGAAGTTCCCGCTATCCATCACGAGCGGCGCAGCCAAGGAGATAGGGGAGAAGCTCGGCATGTCAGAAAGCACCGTCAAACGCCTGCTCTACAACTCAAAACTTTTCAAGGCACAGAGCGACGGTAGCTATCGAAAGCTATTCAACTGATTATCCACCAATAAAAACTTCAAGCCATGCCACTCAAAAAGTTCATCAAAAATTCCGGCATCACCAACGTCCACGGCCACTGCCTCGACTGCGGGGAAAAGTGGAACGGAGGGCAGACAGCCCTCCTCGCCATCAAGCACCACCAGGCCACCGGGCACCACATCCACGTCGAGCAGGCCATTTGGTGGGAGCGCCGCAGCAAGCCCGAAAAAGCCCCCAAAGAAGTAAACAATAGAAAAACGGGCTAAGTACAGATTTTGGACTTTTTGAACCGTCGTTAGAAGTATTTATAATTTGAGAGAGATAAAACATTATTAATCAATCAATTACAATATTACTAACCCACATTTTCCCGGTTCATTTTCGGTTCATTTCCGGTTCAAAAAGTCCAGAATCCTACCTGAATTTCATATCTATTTTTTAATAAACTGACGTTTTGAACCGCATTTGAACCCGTTTTGAACCGCAAAATATTTCATAAAACACTGAATATCAGTCAATTGAAAGCCTTCGGTTCAAAAGTTCAAAAAGTTCAAAAAGTCAGCCTAAACAATTCCATCATGAGAAGTTCTAAAAAACAGGTTTTGAAGGCCATCGACCACTGCTTTTCCATCGTCCAAACCGAAGCCGCCAAGTCCGAAAACAACCAGTTCCTGGAGACTGGGGCCGCCCTGCAAACCATGCGCCGCATCTTCAAGTCCATGTCCGACCGGGCCTACCTGACCCACCTCGAAGGCTACGACGAAGACCATTCACTTCCCCGGCTGCTCCGAGTTTCGTCATCCGTCCTCCTATTGTTTTTCTGCTCCGCAATGGGCGCCCAGCCCTTGCCAGCGCCTCCCGGGTTCTACAACAACCCAGTCCCGTACAACACCGTCAGCGCCTTCCATAACGCCAGGTGCCATTTCACCGACACCGACACTTTTACCATCAGCCTGGGCAACAACTCCAGCTACTTCCCAACCAGCTACCGTACCGACCTCCCTTCCAAAATCTTCACCGCCGCCGATAGGGCCGTCCCCTTCGGAATCTATTACCAAGAATCCACGACCTCGCAGCTTTACCTAATCGCCAAGGGCTACTGCCGCAACATCTCAACCCTCGTGCCGCTGCCACGCCCCGGCTGGTACTTCGTCCGCTACTTCCACCAAGCCAAACCCGCCCTAGTCGTCATCAACGCCCGTCACCAAACACTCAAAATCACCATCAACGGCGCTTGTGAAATACACGAGTGAACCGTCACCAAAATCAAATCAGCCATGAAATCGAAGATTCACACCACCACCATTTTCATCCTTTTTTGCTCCGCAATGGGCGCACAGTCCTTCCCCCACGACCTCGACGAACGGGAGCGCATGGACACCGTCACCACCATCTACCATCTCCACAATTTCAGCGACCACCTGCGAACCTTCGCCCAAGACACCGTCACCGTCGAAGTCTATTTCGAACAGCGCAAAACCACCAAAATGCCGGATAGCTCCTTGATGGCCTACAAGTCCGAATGCGTCCAAACAAGCCTGCTCAAGTCCACTCGCACCGCTGGCAGCTTCTTCTATCCAATCACTCGAAAGAACGGCAGGTACATCCTCTACTTTTTCCGAAACGGCTGCTTCGTCGAATCGAGCCTCGACTCGTTGCCGGACGGCACTACCAGCCAATTCTTTCGAGTCTGGGGCAACTGCAAGCCACCACTCAAGACCACGAGGATTTAGTCTCAGTATTTTACTTGTCGTCAGGCCGTGCCATACGAGGCACGGCCTTTCATTTTCATTCACCACTTCAAACTTTTTATCATGAAAAAATCAATCACCACTGCCATCTTCCTACTTTTTGTTTGCTTCGCAATGAGCGCACAGAAAACCCGCTGCTCGTACTTCATCACCTTCAACTGGGGCTGCTCGTACCCCGGCCAGTTCGCTGCACAGTTCCATCCATCCGACCAATCGCTCACCGTCACGCCAGTCCCCGGCAGCTTCGGCGGCATCGTCTCGGTCGCCGTCTTCGACAACATCAACTGCGGCAACCCGCCACTGTGCACCCACCAATTCAAAAAACCAGTCACCGCCACCGCCAGCATCCCATCAGCTTGGTATGCTTGCGCATTGGGCGCACAGCCGCTGTTCATCCGAATCTGCTGGATGGAGAATTCTACGGAATGAAAAAGCCCCGCCCCGACGCATTGTCGGAGCGGGGCTCGAAATCAGTTAATATAAATATCACCCCAAAAGTAGAATAAAAAAATAACTTTGCGGAAATAAAAACAGAAATGGAAAAAGAAAAGTCCACATTTGAACAGTTAAAAGAGAAATTGCCAACTGGTTTTACCCGCATCGTAACGGAGCGACTCGCTGAAAAGGGAATAAAGACTTCTCCTCGCAACGTTAGCTATGTAGCGGCGGGCAAATCCAGGAACCAAGATATCGAAGCCGAGCTTTTGAAGCTCCTTGACGAAAAAATCGAATCCGAATTTGAAATTGCTGTCAAGGAAAAACTCGCCAAACTGAAATAGTAGCCAGTACACCTGTACCACCTTCAGCGGTATTCCCGCCCCGCAATGCTGACGGGGCTTTACAGTGATGCTCCACTCCGTTCTACAACAACCGTCAGCGGCCTAAAAAGAAGAGGCCGCTTCCTTCAAGGTAGGCCGCCGCCCGGCCTGCGTGTGCCAGTGTGCGCCGTTCCTAGCGCAATTGGCACCTCCACTCCGTTCTGGTCACATTATCGCATTCCGGTCGCTCAGCCCGCTCCCTTTTATTTGCGCCGCTCAGCCCGCTTGCGCATTGGCGCTACCGCTACCGTGACATTCAATCGTATTTGCTGTTTGATGTGCTTCGCCCAGACAAGGGCATTTAAGGGGGGTGTGCGCCGTCCCCGTCCGTTCCCCGCTGGGTCGGTCGGTTCTGGCGGTGTGGCCTTTACCAGCTTGCCTGCAGTGCGTGGCGTTCGGCAGCGTCGGCGTGGTTTCTTGTGGCTTCTGTGGCTTCGAGCCAGTCCAGCCCGTCGCCGTCCTCCTCGGCTTGCCTTGCCCTTTTTGCCTGCTCAGTTGCCAGCCTCGCATGGTCGGCGGCGTGGTCGGCGTGGTAGTTTGCGCTGTAGGTGCCTTTGGTCTTGGCGCTTGTTGCGGCGTTTTCGGCGGCGGCTTTTGCCCTGTTTTCGTGCAGTGTCACGGTGTCTGTTGTTGTGGTTGTCATCTGCTTTTTTTTTGTATTTGTTTGTCCGCCTTGGTCTCTCGCCCTTGGCGTTTTTGTTGTCTCTAAGTTACGGTTTTTTCTTCATTATTTCCGTTTTTATTTCCGTTTTTATTTCTTCTTTTTTTCATATCTTGTAGCTGTTATCAGCAGTTTGGGAGTGTATCCGGCTTGGTTTCCGTACTGCTTTTGTAGTCGCCGTGTGTATTTTGTTATGTCGTTTCCCGTTTCTCTTGCGTCTCGCTTTCCTGTGGTCGGCCTGTCCGGTAGCCGCCGCCCATCGCCCAGCCTGTTGGCGGCTGCGGGTGGGTTCGTTTCCGGCTTGGTGAGTTCGGCCTGGTCTGGTGTGTTGGTGGTGGGCTGTGCTGCGGGAGTTGATCAAGTTGGCAGGTCTAGCGGGCTGCCTTCGTCCCGGTTGCGGGTGTTCAGTGTGGCAGGTTTAGAGCGTTGGCAGTTTGCGCAGCGATCCGCCGCATTGGTTTCAGCATTGGCAGCGGCGGGTGGGTGTTTGGTTTCCTTTCCTGGTGGCCCTTGCCCCGTTGGGCTTGCGCCTTGTTCCGTTTGGCGGCCGTCTGGTGGTTCGGGTTCCTGGGGTTCGGTTTGTATGGCGCTTGGGCTAGGGGTGCCGGTCCTGTTGTACAGCCCTGGGCCTGTTGTCATAGCCCCGCCAGCCGTTGCGGGTCGGTTCGTAGCCGTTGCGGGTGCTGCTGGTTGGTGGGTTTCCGCATCGCTTGTGCCTGTTCAGCAGGTGCTTTTTTAGCCTTATTTTAGTAAAATAAAAATGTATTTTCTTTCCGATTTTCTTTCTCTTTTTTTTTCTCTTTTTCTTTCTCTTTTTCTTTCCATTTTTGTATCTTTACACTATCAGTTAATCACTAAATATCAAGAGCATGACTAGCACATCCTATCTCGCTACCAGCGTTGAGGCATCCCGCCTCCGTCACCTTGAAGAAGGCAACAATTTTTTCTACCACGCAGACAAGGCCGAGCAGCGGGCTTTGACCGTTTCCCAGGCCTGCGCAGATTGGGCGCCTACCATGTCCGCTCATTGGCTTGGTTCTGACAAGTTCATTATTACCATCCTTTGCCCCGGTCGCCGTTTTGACGAAGCGTACCACATCCACAAAGAGAAGGCATTTTACCACGTCGAGGAGTTGACGCCTGCCGTTTTATTTGTCCGTTGTTTACCGCCATCCGATCGCCGTCACGAGCCTGAGCGCTTTGTTTTGGAGGAGGTCGCCATGTGTTTTATGCCATTCTAAGAATCATAGCTGCATTGGGCCCGGCGTCTGGCAACTATGAGAAAACCAGTCGCACCCGCCAGCGTCGGGCTTTTTTAAAAGACACCCCAAAGTGCCATTTCCTCTTGCGCAAGTAGTACGGGCTAGAAGGCTTTACCCTTTTGTTCGAGAATAAGCCCTTCCAGGAGTAGCTGGATAAATCGGGAAGTTGAAAAGGGAGTTTCCGGCTTTGCTGCAAAGTCGCTGAACGCCACAGCTTGGCGGCAGGGGGTGGAGCATCCCTGTTCAATCACTTCGCTTTAATTCATTTTTTAACATCAAACATTTACAACTATGAAAAATCTCAATCCAATCACTGACCTCAAAAAACTGGAGAAAATCGAAATCCGCTACATGCCCGGCAATCCCCGCTCCTACCGCCTTGACCTAGGGAAAGGAGTGCTGAACCTCGAAGGCCGAGAACAGGTCACCAAGCCCGGCGCAGACTTTCAAGTCGTCCCGGTGGCGTTCCGTTGCCTCGAAGATGGTCTATTTGGCCAAGACCGCAAAAAATGGTGCGAGGTCTATTTCATCAATGAATCCGGCCACCTCTCCGTTTTCATGTTCCACGGTTACAGCGTCCAGAACCTCAGCGAATCGGCCCGGGACCTTTTCTACGAAAACAAGGGACTTTGCGAGGTGCTTTGGGACGTGAAGCTGGTGAAGAAGGCCACCAAAGAAGACAAACCGTACTACATGGCCTTTTTCGACTTCACCCCACTAAAGGAGGAGGAACTGAAAAAGCACCAAGCCCTGATTGACGACATCGAGGCCACCTATTTCCACATTTACCGCTCCGACACGATGGAAGCTAAGACGCTGTATTCCCAAAATTACAGCACTCACCTAGAGCCGACACGGGCAGAAATCGAGGCCGAGAAGGAAAGGCAATCGGCGCTCATTGCCGAGTTTTCCGACAAGGAGCAAGAACCACAAGCCAAAGCCGCTTAAACGGTAGTCATGTTTTTATGATAGTGTGTCTTTTCGGGGTGGGAGTGAGGTTAGGTTGTTATTGTAGCTGGTTGATTTTGCCGCAGCACTGACTGCCAACTGCCAACTGCTGACTGCCAACTAAACACTTCCCGCCCCATTTCCCTCACTTCTAAATCTGGAAAATGAAAAATCACTTTTCGGGCTGCACCAGCCTTGACGAGGCTAAAGCCCTATACCGTAAACTGGTCATGCAGTTGCACCCCGACGTTTCCGGCTACGACAGCACAGAGGATTTTAAAGCGATGCAAAACCAGTTCGAGGCGTTCCGTCCTAGTGCCGAGCAGGAGAAGTTCAAAGGAGAGTTTGAGCAGTGGAGGCCAGATATTTTTATGGCCGTCATCGAGCAGCTTTCAAAACTTGAAGGCATCGCCGTTGAGGTGTGCGGCTCGTTCATTTGGATTGGTGGCAACACCTACCCGCACCGGGCAGCCATCAAGGCCACCGAAACGGGCGACTATTTCCACCCGGCCGCATGGCACCACAAAAAACAGCTTTGGTATTTTTCGCCCCTGGGCTACCGCAAGCGCAGCGGCAACGAGTTGGGTATGGACGAAATCCGGAGCAAGTACGGCAGCGAATTTGTCGGCCATAAATGGGAAGGTGCCAACACATTAACCGCCTAACAGTTGACCGCCCACAGTCCCAGCGCTCCTGGGACTGTGGGCATAAATCCCTAACTTTCGCCCTCATGCCTTCCTTACCAATTCCATCCAGCAATGAACGTCATCAACATCACCTACCACAAAGACGACCAACCGCTCCACGATTGCCAGATTACCCTGTCACGGAACATTTCCGAAATGTTCATCAAAAACCTAAAAGAGCACTTTGAAATCGAACTACTGCAAGGCGAGACCATCGAAACGGAAGAATCGGTGACGGTTCGATTTTCTGCGTCAAGGGAAAAATTGAAGGCACTGCAAGGGGCAGTTTATGAGGCGCTGATTTTTGAGAAGAACCGGAATTAAATAACAGCAGAAAGCAAAAAATCAAATTTTCAAAACTTTTTCCTTGGTGTCGTACCACGATATGTCGTAAAGTTATACATTTGGCCATTCAGTGAGAAAACCACCGTTTTTATCTTTTACACACACCTGACTGCAATAATCTAATCCAAAGAAGGGAGGAAACGACTAAACCATTGGCTGCTTCGGAGCGGCTGAGGTGATTTATTGTTTATTGAGAGATAATTTGACTTCTTGACTTTTTGTTAAAACGAAAATCATTCGTCCTACAAAAGATAGGATTGGGTCATATCAGACTCCACTCAATTTTTCACCTGAAATGGTTTTTAGATAACAAATGCCAGATGCCAACGCATCGTCTAGTGGATGGTGTTTTCGCAAATTGGGGATACCACAGGCGGCAAAGCGTTCGATATTGACATCAACGAAGTTGGCCACATCATAGAGCGGATATGGCATTTCGAACTGTCTTTTTTCGGGGTCGTCAGCGACGATGGCGGAGAGGAAGTTGGTTTCGACGGGGAAGTTGACATCGGAGAAAATGTCGGCAGTTCCTTTGTGTTGCTGATAGAATTGAAAGAAGCGGTCACGAAGTTCTTTTGAGGTCTTGCAAGTGGGCAGGTCGCCTAGATGGGGCAAAACGTTCTCCTGTACCCAATCGCCACACATCGGGATGCCTTCCTCTGCAAGTAGTTCGAACTGGTCGAGGATTTGGCGGGTGGACCTGTCTATAACGAGAGCAGCAGCGGCGAAGGTGACACCGTGAAGGTGCACGGCTTCGCAATCAAAAACTAGAATATTTGGCTTCATAAAAACAAAGAAAGTTTAGCTTCAACGCAGACCAATGAGCAAAAATAGTAAACCTCACAGCTACCACGTCTTTTTGTTCCCATTCTCGTGGGACTTTCAAGCCGCTGGGGAAGCCGGAATTAGTGGAAGCTTTGAACAGCGAACCAACTTGGCTAGCTTTGAAAATGCTTTGATGGAGACGGGGTACTGGACTTCGCTGAATTTCGCTCATTCTCCCCTCAACTACTACAACGATTTCGCCTATTTCCACACCTCCGTTAGAGAGGCAGTCTTTGGAAAACCTGATTGCAAAAGCAATATTGTACGGAATTATGAACGGCCAGGTGCCAAAGGTGGCCTCTATGAAATCAAGGTAAAAAAACATGCAGCATCCTATCGCCTCAACATTGACCAAATACGCCTAAATGTGTACGATACTGGGGTTGGTATCTTGTCCTTTTTCCTATCCAACAATGACTACCAAGATTGGCAACAAATCCTTGAAATCAATGATTTCGGAAGACGGATATACCCCCAATTTTTGGACACGGCAAGCTATGCTGAAGGAGGTGACTTGCTTCACCAAGTGCACGAATCTTTCTTGGCGGAACGGATACAGGTTCTCGCATCAAATGGAAGGGTAATTTTTTCTGAAGACTTCAAATACGTTGAAAACCTCATAGGCAACGGGGGTAATCCGAGTGACTGGTCATTCCTTTCCAACAAATTAATTGAAGGTGTATTCGGCAGCACTCTCTTTACAACTGCAAGAGGGATGGGTGTAGCACGTAGCAATATTTCCATCGAGCCAATCCTTGACGATAGGATGTTCGTCGTTTGCTGGCACGGGAACACAAAAGCTTTAGAAGACTTGGGGCAAGACTTCCTAAAACCGGAAAAGACCGACAAATGGATGCAGTACATGTTCATTGACAACAGTGGTAACTCTTGTCAATCCGATTTAATGGCGGAGGAATTATTGAAACGCCACACCTATCACCGCTGGGCCAAATACGGTACGTTCTATGGCATCACCAGGTATTCCTTGGTGGCGCTGTCTGAACTGAATGATTTCACGCAAAACCACCTTGTCAACCATGTAAAAGGCCGCTACATGGAACTGGCCCAACTTAGCCTTGCGCAGCGTGCTTCCTGTCAGCGGTTTTCCCATGAAATAAACAACCTTGCCAGCCTCGACGAAAAAAGCATGAAACGAGAGGCCGACTTCCTCCACAAAGAGTACCTCCGGTTCGTGAACAAGCTCTATTTTTTGGAGGCCACGCCCCAGGAACAGGGCATCGAGCTTTACGAGATGCTTCAGGAAAGCATGAAAATCGCCAAAGAGGTTGATTTTCTCAATAGCGAACTGACCGACCTCTACGAATTCTTGAGTCTCCGGGAAGCCGACGAGCAATCCAAAGCCGCCAACCAGTTTTCATGGGTAGCTACCGTCTTTCTGCCTGCTTCCTTGGTAGCGGCCATCTTTGGCTTTAGTACCATAGACAAGGAAACCAATTTCTGGCAATGGCCATCCTGCCTGAGCTTTTGGTTGCCTTTGCTAATTACCATAACCGCTATCATCTTAGCGCCCAAGCTGCTAAGGCGAGCAAATTCCCGAAGAATTGTGGAGCATAGCCTAAAAAAATAAGCGAAATGGAAGAATACAACTCCGTTTTTATCACATTAATATTAGCCATATTGTTGAGCGTACTTGGGTACTTCGCCAAGTCTAGTTATCAAAAATGGATAATCCATAAGCTGACCATACAACAACTTGAAGATGCCCGTTTACGGGAAAAGGAAGCAAGAATGGCAGCTGTTAATCAGCCTGTTGTTGCCACACCAACACCCGATGCCCAGTTACTAGCCAGGATTCAGCTCCTTCAAAAACTGCTCGATATGCACAAATCCATACGGTTCGAAGATGCTGAAAGGGCTAACAAACTGGAAGATATGACCCTCAAGTCGCTCGAACACTGCCACGTAGCTTTTCAGCCCACACATCAAGACTCCGGTAAACCTGAATCTCAAAAAGAATCAATTAAACCTGAAATAACAGAACCATGACAAACAACCCTTTCACCCTCACCTTCACCCTGAAGCAGCATACGCCGCTTATTCACTTCCAGCACGACCAGGCAGGGGCTACCCTGCGGGCAACGGAGGTGAAGCCGAAGCTGGACAGGTTTATCTACGAACACTACGCTAGGATTTTTCCAAATGAAACTGAACATCATTTGCTACTCTCACGATTCAAGGCTTCAGAAAAAAATGCTTCATTATATAAGTTAAGTGTTAGGGGTGGTGAGAACCCTGATAAAATCTTGTTGACGTCTTACTTAAAGAGAGAATATCAAGAGTTGTTGATAGAAAATGAAGTCAAATACCTTCATTCTATGCCATACTTTGCCCAAGAGAAAGAGGTCAATAGCCTTTTTAGGGAAGAAGGTCAGAGAGGTGCCAAGAGTTATTATTTCGTTTCAGAGAACTTAGTAAACATTACAAAATGGGGATTGATGACCGATTCTCCGATAGTTATCGAAGTGACATCCAGCAAAAAAGATATTCTCCTAATTCTTAAGAATGCAATTCCTTATTTGTTTGCACTTGAAAATTTCGGCACCAGACAGAGTAAAGGATTTGGTTGTTTTTCAGTTCAAGAACCTGCCGTAGAGAACATGGAGGCACTTTGGAGGAAAGTTTTCCCTGTCGTCTATAGACGGCAAAGGCAGGCAGGATTACAAACCTTGCTTCAGACCATTCAGTCAGATTACAGATTACTAAAGTCCGGAAACTCAGCCAAAGGTGCAGAGCGATATGCTAAATCTAAGCTATTCTTATTTGCTGTAGAGTCCAATAATCCCATTCGTTGGGAGAAAAGAAAAATTAAGCAAGCTATTCATCAAGCTCCCTTTGTTTCAAACGACGGAAGAAGAAATAATATACTTCTCAAGGCTGACAATAATAATTCAGCAATATCAGATTCGAATGGTTTGCAGTCTTGGAATGACCCGGAACCGCCATATGAATATGCCTACTTGCGTGCAATGTTGGGACTTGCTGAACAATATGAATTTCAAACAGACCACAGTCAATTCAAATACGTAGTCCCGGTTAAAAACCACAACGGAATTGAGAGATTTAGGTCACCAATCACCTTTAAGGTTTGGAATGATACTATTTATCTTCTGGCCAATCCTGTTCCGGAACAAATGCTCAATCAGCCCTTCGAGTTTAATTTAAGAATGAAGGAAAACAACAGAATAAGTGACAGGAATCAATATTGCAGGGATAACCTAATGTCTCCTTTGAATACTCCACAAAATTTCAATATCAGGGCATTTCTTGAATTTGCGCTTGAAACAGGCAGGGAGAGACTGAATGGTTACAACCCAATTCAAAATTTAGATAGACTATGAAAACCACCTACCTCACCCTCACCATCGGCCCCGTTGTCGAAACGCTGCTCACGGCCCGCCGTACCCGGGAAATGTGGGCCGCCAGTTACCTGTTTTCCTATATCATACGGGAAACAATAAGCACCGCCTGTGATGCCAATGTAGAGTTGGATGGAACTGCACCCATCCTACTCGGAAACGTACTGCTGCCCGTGCTGCAAACCGATGCCACCAACGAATATACTTACGGAGCGGGCCTCTACCCAGACCGTATTTTCCTCAAGGCCACCGACCCGGCCAACGATGCAAAAAGGCTCAATGCCGCCGTGGACAAGGTGCTGGAAACGATTGGCGAAAAGGCCAAACGCACCTACTCCTTCAAGTACAAGCAGGGGGTAGCCGAAAAAACAGGCAGCCAAAGCGTATCGGAAGCGGAATTCAAGAAATACTTGCACGATTACCTGCGCATCAACATACTCCAAAACGAGCTGGAGGACGGGGAGAACATCGTTGCCGCCATCACGCCCTACCTCGATGCATCGGAGCAGTACGCCCGCTTGCTGCCCTCCGAAAAGCCCGATTCCCGCAACCCATTGATGCTGTTCTTCGACAATGCCAATGCCTCCTTCCTCAAAGCCGATGGCTTCAAGGAAAACAAGAACAGGGGCTTCGAATCGTTGATGGAGATAGCGACCAAGGGGCTGGAACGCTTGGATGCTGAGCGTTACAAGGCCGTTGTGGGATTGGAAGACGACGAAGAACAGTTCATTGCGCAAGCCAAATCGGAGTTCAGTGCCGAATTCCGTGCATACCACAAGTACGTGGCCATCGTCCATGCCGACGGCGACAATGTGGGCAAGGTGGTGGCCAAAGTGGCAAAAGACCCCACACAGTTAAAGGAGTTCTCCCAGCGGTTGCGTGACTTTGCATTGGAAGCCACCCGGAAAGTTCATGAATACGGCGGCTCCCCGGTTTATGCGGGCGGCGACGATATGCTCTTCATCGCCCCGGTCGCTTGCGGTGGACAAACCATTTTTAGTCTTTTGAAAGAGATTGACGAGTCCTTCATGGAAATCCTGGTCGAGTTTGCCAAGGAGGTGAAAGCCCACGAAGAATTGGATGATAGCGGCAACCAAGTGCCCAACGAAACCCTGCTCCCCTCTCTTTCCCACGGGGTGTCCATAAGCTTCTACAAATACCCGCTGTTTGAGGCCCGAAATGCCTCGTTTGGCCAAATGGAGGCCATCAAGCACGATGGCGAAAAGAACGGCATCGGCGTCAAGTTCCTAAAGCATAGCGGCCATGCCATCAATTTTGTGCTGCACAAGCACCGGAAGGATACCTACTTGGCTTTCCTGAAATTGCTGGAAGCACACCAGCCTGACGACTCCGACTTCCTCAACTCCTTTACCTACAAACTGGAGAACCAACGGGTGCTGCTTTCGGCAGCGGCCAGCAACAAAGGCATGTTGTCAGATTTTTTCCAGAACAACTTCAACGAGGTCTGGGACCAGTACAAACCTTTTTTTCAAGGGCTTATACCCTTCATTGAGGCACTTTACAAAGACAGCACCGCCGTCGAGAAGGAGTTCCGGGACAATGACCCCAAGCACCAGAACTGGACGCAGTTGCTCTACGCCACCCTCCGTTTCATCCATTTCCTCAAAAGCAAAGACAACGACGATGACCAATAGACCCACCACCACCTATACCATCCGGCTACGGCCAATTGACCAATTCTTCTTTGGCGGGGAGACCCACCACGAATTGGACAACCGACGGCAGTATTTCCACCGCTCGAATGCCTATCCTCAACAGACTTCCCTCTTGGGCATGTTGCGCCACCAATTATTGATTCAACATGGCTTGATTCCCTTGGGCAAGGCCAATCAACAAAAAGCCGCTGCCCTGATTGGGGATACAGGATTCGATGGCCAACGTACCGACTATGGCTGCATCGCCAGCCTGTCCCCGCTCCGCTGGCTGTCCAATGGCAAAGTCCATGACCTGCGCCATTTTGAATACTTAGGCACGGGCAAGGATGCTCAGCGGCCCAGAATACGCTGGGAAAACAAGGCCACTTCCATCCGTGGCGCCTCGACCGGAATCCCAATATTGGAGCACCAGATAAAGAACAGCAAGACCCATGCGCTGGAGCCACAGCCATGGACGGCCAAGACCAGTTTCGCCGCCAAGTTGGTACACGATACCACCCAGGTTTTCGACTTGGAAGCAATCGTAAAAGAGGTGGAGCAAGTGGGCATTTGGAAAGACCGGGAGGGCAAGGCCAAGGAAGAAGGGTATTTCAAGTTTGTTTACCAGAGGATGGAAACTGGTTGGGCCTTTGTTTTTCAGGCAAGCTTCTACGACGATGCCCTTCTGGACGGAAACCCTGTCAGGTTCGACACCTCCAAGCGCATCATCACGATGGGAGCAGAACGTTCCCCCTTCGAGTTGGAAGTATTGGCGGATGCCCCATCTTTTCCATCGAACGCCAGCCCATCGGGTGGCAGCCTGCAAAAGCTTACCCTTATTAGCGACGCATTGGTCGAGGACGAGGCGGCATTTTACAAACTGTCCGAACTATCCCTTTGCGATGCCACCCCCTTTAGGCATATCAAATCGGCAGTACATGCAGAGAACCACAATTATGATGACCTGCCCGACCGAAGCGAGCGGCGACACCTGCTGCGACGTGGGTCGGTATTCTATACCCAAAACGCCAAATCCTTGGCCGATGAACTGGAAAGGCACACCGCTTTCCGCAATATCGGCTACAACCATTTCATCATCGAAAATCCATAAAACAGCTATACCATGCCAAGCACAACCACCACCAAGCACCAGGCTACGGCCTTCCTGCTCATCGCTAAGACCAACCTGCACCCCGGCGCCGGCTCCGAGAGCTACGGCGTCATTGACAACCTCGTGCAGCGTGACCCCGCCACACGCTTACCCACCATTCATTCCACCAGCCTCAAGGGCGCACTCCGGGAATACTTCGAGGACGGGCTGCTGGCCAAGAATCAGAAACTGGTTGACTTCGTATTCGGGGCTGATACCAAGCGGGGAGCTACCGACCCTTCGGCTGGCAACTACCGATTCTTTGCCGCCGACCTCGTGAGCATACCCGTGCGCTGTGATAAGAAAATGTTCGTCAACCTCACCTGCCCACGCATTGCGAAGCAGATTTTAGACATGGACGCCGCCATTGGAAGCGGTATTTCTGCCGCAAAAAAAGCCGCCTTGGAAAAGGTTAGGGGCTTCGAATTTCCGGCCAATGCCAAAGCTTGTCATTTTGATGCCAGCATAAATGGCTCTATAATATTGGAGGAAAACGACACGGCTGCAACAAAGGCAACACTGGCCAACTTGGGCGATGCCCAAGCCATCTTCGGCGCTGACCTCGTGGTGGCCAAGGACGAAGTGTTCCGTGACCTCACCAGCGACCTGCACCTACCTGTGGTGGCCCGCAACCAACTCAACAACGGTATCAGCGAAAACCTCTGGTACGAGCAACTGCTACCCCGTGAGACCCGTTTTTGGTTCCCCGTTCTCTACAAGGACGAAAATGGCATCAGCCACGCCAATTTCGTGTCCGACCTGAAAGCAAATCCCGTGCAAGTGGGCGCCAATGCCAGCGTGGGCTATGGCTTTTGCAGCATTGATAAATTTCCTGCTTAACCTTTAAAACAAGACGAGACCATGACAAAGCGTGAACAGCTTATATCAAAAGCATACACCCTGCTTTCCACGCCGGGCAACAACCTTGTGAATGCTTCTGGGAAAATACCAAGCACTACCAAAGGTTATATCGCCTCCCTTGGCGGCAGCATTGTGCAGGCAGGCTTGAAGCAGAGCGTAATTTTCTTTGAGGCCAGCAAAGAAGGACGGGAGCATATCATCAAAGCATTGGTGAAATTAATTAAACAGCAATGGCCTGACCGCTATAGTTTCGATGAAAACAAGTTTGGGAAACAGTTGGCGACCCAGACTTGGGACCGCTACCAGCTCACCACCGATTTCGTCGAAGCCGCCGTCGCCCTGAAAATGGCGATGCGCCTTTATCCAAGTTAAACCCTTAAAACAATTCTACCATGACAATCGCTGATAACTTGATTGCCCCTCCCTATGCAGCGGCCAACGACCTTGGCAATATGGGCTGGCTTTTTTACAGGGACTATTTCAACGGAGACCCCAAAACCAAGAACAGGAAACTGGAAGCCGTGAATGAGCCTCGCTCTATCCCCTTACTTGAAGGGGGCTTGGCAAATACCCGTTTCCACCTAAAGACCACCTATCCCGGTCTGCTCATCGGTACGGGCTACTTGCATGAGCATAAAAAGGAAGGTGAAGACGACAAGACCAAGAACGAATCTATCAAAATCGGCTTCTACTTCGACCATGCAACCGGGATGCCCGTGGTGCCTGGCTCATCAGTCAAAGGAGCGCTCCGTGGAGCTTTTCCGCAGTTCACAGACGAGGAGGCGGCCATTGGTTTTGATGAAAACCGGGTGGATGAACTTCCAGCAGGCATCAACAAGGCCGAAACCAAGGCTGCCCTGCCCTTGAAAAAGGAACGGGCGCTCTTCGTCCATTGCCTGCTCTTCCTCATCGAAGAGGAGCGTGCTGCACTCAACTTGGAAGAACTCCAAGCCATCCACGAATTCGAGCGGGAAACCTTTGAGGGCCGCATTCCCGGCAAAGTGGGCAACGAAAAAGGCGAGAATTTCCTTGGCCTTTACCGCCGTGACCTTTTCTTCGAGGCCGTACCTGTGGCCATACTGAATGCCAATAATGGCGGCTACAAGCAGCTTTTCGGCATGGACTATATCACGCCGCACAAACACAAGACCCGGCCCGAACTCGACCCTTTTACCGACCCTACGCCCCTGAAATTCCTAAAGGTCATGCCAGAAGTGGTCTATGAGTTTCGTTTCCGACTCCAGCCCAGCAAGGTCTGGAGCGATGGGCGGGTGGATGCTGATACAAAGGAGCATTTCTTCCAAAACATGCTTCTTCTTCTCGGCGTTGGCGCCAAGACCAACGTCGGGTACGGCCACTTCTCCGACGACTTGACACTAGATGCCAATGGAGGTGGCGTTCCAGCACCCCCACCTCCTCCTCTAACTCCACCAAGTTGGCAAGATGACTTAGGGTTTGCGCAAAAATAACTTCCTATTTATGTTTATATTTGCGCAATGGGAAACAGGGCAAAATTAGTAGAAGATTTGAGACAAAAATGGGTACAAGTATCACCTTACTTGGATGAGCGTAGCAAACGAATATT
>JAIPBL010000118.1 GCA_021739645.1 Saprospiraceae bacterium
GGATTGCGGATTGGGGAGACTGCTCCGGCGCTCCAATCCGCAATCCGCGATCCGAAATCCGAAATTGAATACCTCCACCCGGTGTTCAAGGAACACTTGGGAGAAACTTTCGGGATAATGGTTTACCAGGAAGACGTGATGAAAATCGTGCACCACTTCGCCGGGCTGGACCTCGGCGAGGCCGACATGCTGCGCCGACTGATGTCGGGCAAGAAGCGGCAGGGCGACAAGTTCGAGGTGCTGCGCAAAAAGTACGACGACAACTGCCGCAAGCTCGGCCATCCGGAGGCACTGGCGCAGGAGGTTTGGCGGCAGGTGGAGAGCTTCGCCGGGTACTCATTCTGCAAAGCGCACTCGGCCAGCTACGCCGTGGAGAGCTTCCAGAGCCTGTACCTGAAGACCTATTTCCCGCTGGAGTTCATGGTGGCGGTCATCAACAACTTCGGCGGTTTTTACCGGACGGAGTACTACTTCCACGAGGCCCGGATGGCCGGGGCGAGCATCCATGCGCCCTGCGTGAACCACAGCCAATACCTCACAACCATTTCACAATCAGCTATTTACATGGGATTTGTCCACTTGCAGGGGCTGGAGCGAACGACCTCGGCACGGGTAGTGGCCGAGCGAGCGAGGGGCGGGCAGTTCCGCAGCCTCGCCGACTTCACCAACCGGGTGGACGTGGACAGCAGCCAGCTCGACCTGCTCATCCGCATCGGGGCGTTCCGGTTCACGGGGCTGGGCAAGTGCGAGCTGATGTGGGAGAAAAACGCCGTTTTTAACCCAAAAGCCACCAAGGGCCTGACACGGGACATGGGCACATTGTCGCTGTTCGGTGACGACGACGGCTTCGAGGAGGTTGCCTACGGCAATGAAAAATTTGTGCTGCCGCAATTGGAGGCTGGTCCGTTCGACCAGGCTTTCGATGAAATCGAACTATTGGGCTTTCCGCTCTGCTCGCCGTTCGATTTGGTAGAAAACCAAGTGACAGCGCAGGAGGGCATTGTCGCCGAGGACCTGCCGAAATGCCTGGGTCGGATGGTCACGCTGGTCGGCTACTACGTCACCCGCAAGGACGTGCGCACGGTCAAAAAAGAGCTGATGCACTTCGGCACCTGGCTCGACCGGGAGGGCCGCTTTTTTGACACGGTACATTTCCCCAACTACCTGAAAACCAGCCCGTTCCGGGGCAAGGGAGTCTATCGCATAGAGGGGCGGGCGGTGGAGGAGTTCGGCTTTCCTTCGGTAGAGGTAGTGAAAATGGAGAAACTGGCGTGGCGGGAGGATGGGCGATATGTTTGAGTTGGCAGTCAACTCAATTCTGGCAAGTTGGGATTTTCAAGAGGATTTAATGCCGTTGAACTGGCAAACATAAAAGCACCGAAGTGGACTTCGGCGGTGCGGCTTTGGGCGCTGGCAGTACTGCCGAAGTCCGCTTCGGCAGCGCAGGCATTGCCAAGTTAGGCCGCAACTTTGTTCCATTAACCTTTCATAATTCACTTGACTAACCACTAAGGCATCAGCTTGAACGAATCAAAAAACTTCGTCCCGTCCGCATTCAGGCTTTTGTCCTTCCAGGCAATGGTTTGGAGTGCGTAGTAGCGGCTGCCCACGAGATATGCCCGGTTTTTGATGACGGCCTTGCCGCCGAGGTAGTCAATCCGCCAAGTCTTGCCGGGGTGCGTATCCAATTGAATATCAGCGGAATAGGCCAGTTCACCCTTCACGGTTTCGGTGGCGGCTTCGATGGTTTCCTTGAAAAAATCCTCGGCCAGTCCGGTCGAGTCGGCGAAGGCTACGCTGGCTGGGTAGTCGCAGTAGCTGACCATGTAGAACAGGTTTTCGGCAGTTGAATCTGCCGTTTGGAGGAAGAAGGTATGGTAAACAAGGTCGCCCACGTCCGTTTTCACGGAGTCCGTTTTTTCGGTAAAATCACCGGGGACTTGGATTTGGAAACGCCCGTCCGGGCTGGTGTACACCTGCCAGGTGTGCTGGATAAAAAAGGCGGTTGAAAGCAAAAAGAAAATGGAATTCATTTTTTCAAGTTGCGAGCTGCGAGCCACGAGTTGCGAACAGCCCTGGCGTTTGCGCAGCACAAAAGTTGAAACAAGAGAGGTGGCAAAGCTGGAAATGGTTGTATCCCAACCAATTCCTAATTCCTCAATTCCCTAATTTCCCCTCACCGCTGCACCAATATTTTACCCTCAAAAACAACACCTTGCGGTGTCAGTGCGACCACTTGGTAGATGCCCGGTGGCTGGTTTTGCAGGTCAAAACGGAGGCGGTCGCTTAGGAACGGTTCGGCATTTTTTACCAAAACAAGCTGCCCGATTTGGTTGAAAACCCGCAAGTCAACTGCGGGTGAGGCCATTGCGGAGCACTGCAAATTGACTGCTCCGCTGGTTGGGTTTGGGAACAGAACACAAGACGCAATTGGCTGGTTGTCAAACGTTTTTGAAATAAAATCCACAAAAACCCAGTCCGTTATTTCGCAACCGTTAGCGTCCACGGCGTTTACGCTGTATTGCCCTGAAACTAAGTCGGTGATAGTCTCCCCCGTCATGCCATTGCTCCAAAAATATTGAATGGGCGGCGTTCCACCGGATGCATTGGCCGAGGCCGTTCCGTTCGGCGGCATCACCTGAGTCTGGGGCGAGGCGCTCACGCCGAGTTGAAGCGGTGGCGGCGAGCCGAGGGTGTAGTGGGCGGTGAACGGGCAGCCTTCGCTGTCGAAAATAACGAGTGTGAAATCCCCGGATGGGGCATTGGACAGGTTTTGCTGCCCAGAAATAGCATTCCAATTGAAAATATAACCGGGTGTTCCCCCAGAAACAGCAATGTTGATGAAGCCATCGATGTCGCCAAAGCAGGCCACGCCAGCGGAGTCGAGCACGGTAACGAAAATCGGGGCATCGGGGCCACCTACCGTAAAAGAACCCGTGCGCTGGCAGCCGTTGTCGTCGGTGACGGTGAGCAAGTAATTGCCCGTTGGCAGGCCCGTGATGCCCTGTGTTGTGGCGCCATTGCCCGCTCCTGTGGAGTTCCAAAGGTATTGGTAGGGCGTGTCGCCGCCTTGCGGAAATGCGGAAATGCTGCCTGTTTGGTTGCCGAAACAATCAACGTCCTGTATCACTGCCGAATCAAGCTCGAACACCGTCGCTGGCTCGAAGAGCATCGTGGAGGCTTTCCCGGTGCACCCAAGTTGGTCGGTCACCGTGACGTGGTAGGCTCCGGCTGCCAGCCCGCTAATGTTTTGGTTGTTGGAAATGGAGTCGCCCATGGCATTTTCCCAATAAAAACTATACGGCACGAGGCCGCCGCCGACCATCAGTGGAATGGCGCCATCAGCACCGCCCTTGCAGTGAACGTGTTCCAACTGGTTGCCAGCAATGGTAGGGTTCACCGCCCCAAAAGTGGAAATGGGCATGAACGACGACACGGCAGTACATCCAGTGTTGTCGGTGATGGTGACACTGTATTGACCAACTGGCAGGTTTTCGTTCAGTAGTATTGGGGTACTCGTTGTGCCATGAATACTGTTGCTCCAATTGAATTGGTAAGGCACTGCGCCACCCTGGACTTCCACGCTGAGCTGCCCGGTAGCGGTGCCAAAGCAAATCACTTCTCCCCCCGTTGACACCTGCTGGACGTTGACCTCCGTGTACGCTGGCGGCACTTTCACCGACATGAATTCGATGGTGCAGCCAGCATCATCGGTGATGGTTACGTGATAATCGCCGGGAGGCGGATTGATGAGGCAATCGGTCGTATCGCCTGTTTCCCAAACAAACTGGAAGGGCGCCACCCCGCCATCTACGCTGACGCAAACATTGTCAATCTGCACAGACTGGCAGTTGCCAAACGGTACGCCCAAATTTGAGCTGGGCGAAAGCCGAGCGGGTGCATCCACATGGAGGCTGGTCAAGCTGGCCGTACAACCGTTGCCATCGGTGACGGTAACGTTGTAGTTTCCTTCGGAAAGTCCGCTTACGTCCTCGGTCGCAGCACTGTAATCCCCAGTTGGGTTCGACCATTGATAGTGGTAGGGCAAAGTGCCGCCCGCCACGCTGATGTCAATGGCTCCTTCATTGCCCTGATAGCAGGCGATGTCCTCTATATTTTCCAGTGTTGCCACCAGTTTTGTAGGCTCTTCCAAAGGAATTATGTCCATTGGAAAGGTGCAGCCCATATCGTCGGTGACGACGGCCACATGGTTTTGCGCCAGCAAATTATAGGCGACGGGCCCCATTTGGCCATCGCTCCAAGCTATCTCGTAAGGTTCCGTGCCGCCGGACACCGTCAGGACCAGTTGTCCGGTTTGCCCATGGCAAAGCGGCGGAAATGCCTGCACGCTGACCGATAAAACCTGCACCGAATCAATGGTGGCGCAATGCACACTTGCACAACCGTTGGCGTCAGTGATGGTCACGCAGTATTGGCCTTGAGAAAGGCCACATAGTTGCGACCCCGAATCGTCGGTGCTCCAATTAAACGAATAGGGAGGCTGTCCGCCACTGGTAACAAAAGCCTGCAAACAGTTTTCATTCCGACCGATGCAGAGCGCATCATCTTGGTGAATGCCGGCGTTCATTACCTCCGGTGAAAAAATTGGCCCAAAAACGGCGGTCGTCGTGCAGCCAAAACCATCGGTGGCGGTGACTGTGTAAGAGCTGTTGCCGATGCCCGTGAGGTTTTGCGAAGCACTGCCATTGCTCCATGCAAAACCAAAATTGCCGGAGCCGCCCGTAACCATCGTGTTGATGAAACCACTGGTTTGCCCGGCACAGTCAGGTGGGTGGATTTCCGTGGCAGTGATGGCGATGGGCTGTGGCTGCGTCAAATTGATGGGTTGGCTAAAAACGCAGCCGTTTTGGTCCCGAACCGTCACCGTGTAGCTGCCTGCGGCAATGTTTGACAGGGTAGTTCCTGCCCCGCCATTGCTCCAGGTGTACGCATAGGGCGGCACTCCCCCACCCGCCGCTACGGTGATGCTCCCGTTGCTTTGCCCAAAGCAGCTTGGCTGCTGAAAGCCCAATGAAGTCAGTGAAATTTGTGCTGGTTCCGTGACGGGAATGGTCGCCAGCATATCCTGGCAACCGTTGGCATCCGTCACCGTGAGGCCGTAAACCCCTGCGGTCAGCCCAGTCAGGAAGGCGGTCGTGTCGCCATTGCTCCAAAGAAAACTCATGGGTGGCGTTCCGCCAAAAATGGTCAAATTGATTTTCCCATTATTCCCCCCAAAACAACTGATGTGTGAAACCTCGGCTTTGGTGGACAATTTCTCCGGTTCTCCGACTGGGATATTGCTCACGACGATTTGGCAGGTGTCCTCTGTAACGGTAGCGGTGTATTTGCCTGCGGCAAGGCCGCAAATACTGGCCCCCGCCATGCCGTTGCTCCACGCCACGGTGGTGTTCGGCCCACCGATGATGTCCAGCGAAATGCAACCGTCCGAGCCGCCGTAGCAGCTTACAGCTTGCACATTGTCCACCTCCACAAAAGCGGCTGGGCCATTCACGACCACCACTGGCACGACCACCCGGCACTGCTCTGGCGAGCCGTCTGTTACCGTGAAGGCATACGAGCCTTGCTCCAATCCGGTGAGCATCAGGCCACCGGGTTGGCTGGGTATTGGCGCACCTGTCCAGTCGTAGGTGAACGGTGGCGTGCCGCCCAACGGCGTGAGGTTGATGCCGCCGTCCATGCCGAGACAAGTGGTGACCGGGCTGCTGGACGTGAGTATTTGGCTGATGTTGAGGATGGTGGTGACGGCCAGCGTGTCGGAGCTGTAGCAGCCTGTGGCATCGCTGATAGTGACGGAGTAGGTGTTCACCGTGCCGAGGTTGTTGTCGCTGAAAATTTGAATCGAGTCAATGACAGCGCCAGTGTTCCAGTTGTACTGGAATGGGCCTGTGCCTGCTCCGATGTTCTCCACCGAAATGTATTTGTTCGAATTGCGGCAGAGTGTTGGTACATCTGGGATAAATGCGATGGGGCCGGGCTGCACCGTGTAGGTTACGGTCAGGGTGTCCCGGCAGCCGTTGTTGGCTTCCGACACAATGTAATAATCGGTCGTAGCTGTTGGTAAAACAACAGGGCCAACCTCCTCGCTGGGTTGGAACGGCTGGTGGTCGTAGAAAAACAGGTTGCCGTTCAGTCCGTTTTCGTCGGTGATATTGATGGTGTTCAGGTCAAATGTTTTACCGGAACAATCGCCCGGTGTGTCCGTGGTAACAAGTTTAGGGCTTGGCAAAATCATGATGCTCGCCATCGTGCGTTCATTGGAAACGCAGCCCGCTATCGTGTTTTCTTCGGCATAAAAAACCAGTTCCAGCGTGTCCAAGCTTTGATTGACGAGCAACGCCGGGTTTGGAAAAAGTGTGTCACCTACCCCAACAGCCGTGCCGCCCGTGAGCGTTTCGAACCAGCTTATTTCTCCAAAATTAACGGGTTGCGCAGCTACAAAACCCATAGCGCCGCTGCATATCACGCTGCTTTCCGTTGTGACAGGCGTCACGAAATACTCGTCGGCATCGCCGTTGCAGTTGCTGTCAAAATCATCGCAAAGGATTTCCATTTCGCCGGGACTTTGGTAAGTGTCCTGGTCGTTGCAGTCGTCAGCATTGTCCACATAACCCGTAAAACTGGCGGGCTGGCACGAGGCGATGAACAGGTCGGGATTGCCGTAGCCGTCGCCGTCGAGGTCCCGATAATAAACATAGTCTGGGAAACCAAGGTCCACGGAGCCGTAAAAAGCAATATTGTCGAGGGCGAGGTCGCCGAATTTGCCGTTGCCGCCTCGGCCGTTGAAGCGGAACTGCACCGTCATACCGTCGTAAGCATCGAGGTCCACGAACTTGCGCCGCCATTTGTCGCCTTTGTTGCCGGAGGCTGACCAAAGCGAGGTCCAGGTCATGCCACCGTCCGTGCTTACCTCAAAGGATAGCCCACCGATGTGCACCCCAAAGAAATGGTAGTCGAAGGACATGTCGCAGGAGTCGGCATTGGCCACCACTTGAATGCAATTGGAGACCAGCATCGCTCGCTTATTGTTGGTGCAGGCGGCACCGGAGGCTTCGAGATAGACGTAATTGCCGCCACCGGGGTGGTCAGACCTCGGCCCGGTGTTTTCGGTGAGGGTGGTATCGGTGTTCACCAGCCAGTCGAACTGGTCGTTGGAGGCATTCCGCCACGGCCCGGTGAGGGGGCATGTTGCTCCGCAAAAAGCCGGGCAAAGTGCCTGCCCGTTGAAATTCTCAACGATGGTGGCGGGTGGCGGCGAGCAGGTGGTGGTGACCAGCACTGCACAAGAATTGATGGAATACAGGCCAGGGCCGCAGTTTTCCCGCAAATACACCTCGTAAGTCGAATTGGGCAAAAGGCCAGTAAGTACGGGCATTGCGCAGCTACCAAAAACGACTGTGCCACCAACGCCGGGCTGGTCGTCGGTGCCAGGTATGAAGCCCACTGGGCCGAACTCGAATATCACGTCACTGCAAGTCGTTCCTTTTTTCCAGCTCAAAGTAGCGAAGGTGGAGTCAACGTTCTCGACTTTTACTTCGGTTGGGGGCAAACAACCGGTGCTTTCAAAAACCAGTTCGACGAACTCCAAGTACCCGAAGTTGCCAGCGCCATCGTCGCATACCAGCAGCGTCCAGTGGCCGAGCGGCGAACTGCCATCGCTGAAGTCGGCAAAATTGCCCTCGGGCAAATAGGCTCCGAGAAAAGGCGCTGCGGCATTGCGAACATTGGGAAGGCTGCATGCACCGACGGCTGCCCTTGCCCGAAAAATGGTGTACTGGTCACAACTGCCGTTGGGGTTGCCATAGTTGCTGTCCACATCGCCGTTGTCGGTGCTCACTTCCACGATGATGCCGGAGGGGGATTTCAGGTAAATATCGAGGTCGGCGTCCCAGTCGTGCTTGATGATGAGCCTCAGTTCCTTGAGGTAAACATCGTTGCCGAGGCTGGTGCCTGGGGCGGTGGTCACATCCACGGGGAATTCGTTCAGCGGGCCGCATGATTGCTCGATGAAAAGGCCAAGGCCGCAAGCAGAGGGGTTGGTCAGTACAGGCGGATTGGCATCGGCCAGCAGGGGTGCGGTGCTGGTAAGCAGGCATGTCCAAAGGAAAAAAAATCTTAGGATAAAAGCGGTCATATTGGCTGTTCAGAAATGTAGGTTGTTCAATTAGTTGTTAGATACGGGTTTGTGGTGTGGGTGGGCTTAGGTACAACAGAAATCAAGGGCGTTCTCAATTTGCACAACTAAGGTATTGATTTGCAAGCAATTACAAAAACACATCTGTCAGTACAGTTGATTTTTTTTGTTGCTTCGCCTTTTTTCAGAAAAAAGACTGCTGTTCGCCGTTGAAAACAAACAGGTGTAAAATGTTCAGGTAGGATTGCTGTGTGCAGCCCGGCAAAGGTAGGGAAAAAGGCTTGGAAATTTGGATACCAGCTTGTTGGTATTTCTTCCAGCATTTTGAGATAGAAAGCCTCCATGGTTGTCGCCGCCTTTGTCATTGCGAAGCAACCCCATCCTCGCCACGGCGGTCGTCACGGTTGTCGCCGCTTTTGTCATTGCGAAGCAACCCGTCCACGCCACGGCGGTCGCCATGGTTGTCGCAAAAGTTCATGTCGTGGTTGTCGCCCCCTTTGTCATTGTGAAACAACATCCCAATGTCAAAGCACGCTCCTCACCTAACAATTTCCCAAAAAATACATTTGACACAGACTACCATCTTCCCATACATTTGAACCCAAACAAACCACTATGCCGAAAACTTATAACTTTTTGGTGTACATCGTCACGAATTGGAAAAAGACTGTGCTTTACACCGGCATCACCAACAACCTTCCTCAACGTCTCCGTGAACATTACGAAAACAGGGGCAAACCGGGCACCTTTGCTGGGAGGTACTTTTGCTACAACTTGGTTTACTATGAATGGCACCAATACGTCTATAATGCGATTGATGCAGAGAAACGAATAAAGGATTTGAAACGAAGCGATAAAATTGTGCTGATAAATGGGTTCAACGCTGGTTGGCATTTTTTGAACGTTGATGTTTGTGGAGAATGGCCACCGAAGTATGAAGGGCGATTGGGGGAGGAGGATGCGACTTGAAATGAGGGGGAGAGGGTCGGTGGCGACCGCCAAGGCGTGGACGGGTTGCTGCGCTGCGAAAACCATGACGACAACCATGGCGTGGACGGGTTGCTGCGCAATGACAAAGGCGGCGACAACCATGACGACAACCGGGGCGTGGACGGTTTGCTGCGCAATGACAAAGGCGGCGACAACCATGACGACAACCGGGGCGTGGACGGTTTGCTGCGCAATGACAAAGGCGGCGAAAACCATGACGACAACCATGGCGTGGACGGGTTGCTTCGCAA
>JAIPBL010000026.1 GCA_021739645.1 Saprospiraceae bacterium
TTCCTCTTGTTCAAGCATGCTGCCTTCGGTCTTCAAGTTCATGGTGATGGTGACGCTGCTGTCTGTTTCTATTTTGTGCTGTGCTATCATAGGTGTTATTTTTGCCCCTAAAGTACATCAAATTGGAGCCGCACCCACTGAAAACTGAAACCGCTATTTTTTATATACCTTATTGGCAGGCGTTTCTATTTATACCGTTCCAATGATTCCATTAATATTTTCTTTGGTTTGTTCAATAAATTTTGATAGGGCCAAAACCCATAAATTTCATCAAAGTCAATATGTTGCATTTTCTTTTTGATTTCATCAATTTCTTTTATGAGTAAAGGAATTCGATTTGGGTAACTGTACATTACCGAAAAATGTTTCATACTTAATGAAAGGTTAAACGTGTCTCCACATAAAACAATTCTTTTTCTGTTTGTGTTCGGAAGCAATAAAACACTGCTTCCAGGGAAATGACCGCCAATTCTTATCAATTGAATACCATCCCAAAAATCCACTAAATCGTCTTTCCAAAACTGAATCTTATCCGATGGGTTTACTATAAAATCTTGTTCTGAATTTGGTAGAAAGATTGGACAGTCAAAGGTTTCTGCCCAATCCTTCATATTGCTATAATAATGGGGATGTGAAATTGTAATGGCCTGTAATCCGCCTTTTTCATTGATAAATGCAACGGTCTTTTTATCAAGTAGAGGAATGCAATCCCACAGTATATTCCCGGATTGCGACACAACTAATATGGCACGTTGACCAATTGCAAAAACGGGGTCAACAACGAGTTCAAACAAATTGGCTTTTAATTTCTTGATTTTTACCGCATGTTTTTGAATAATTTCTACGCTTGATGTCCATTTTTGTCCATCTAACGGCACATACTGTCTGTCGTCTTCACAAATCAGACAACTGTTTCCTAAATATTTAACTGGATATTTAGTCCCACAAGTCGCACATATTTTTGATTCGTTCATTTTTCTTCGGGAATTAAGATGACTTCTTCGGGAATAGATAAAAACAATACGCAACCTGTTTCGGTTGTTACGCTATGCTTGCCTGTTGGCGGAGTGTACAGATAATCGCCTTGGGTTAGTGTTTCGTGATGAATTTCGCAACTCCCTTCCAATACCAATATTTCCTCTCCTGCGGGATGTATATGATAAGGGTAGGAAGCCCTTTTTTCAAACTTCAATAAAATTGCTTTTGAGCGGTTTGTTGCTTTGTCAAATTGCAAGGATTTTACTGAAATTCCCTCATAGACTATCCCATTTTCAATCAAGGGTTGCCAATCGATATTGTTGCTTTTGGTGATATAATCTTTAATGTTCATTATAATTGAGTTTATGAATTAATAATTCGTTTTCCACTTGTTTTCTTTGTTCAGTTCCAGCCATTTTTTCTAACAGTACCAAGGAGGCTAAATAACTTACAAGGTTACCGTTGGAAGAAATGATTTTGCCATCGGTTACTACGGCATTGACATTGTCGTTTTGAACCAACAGGTTTGGATAGTCATTTTGAAGTGCTTCACTTCCACCACAGTAGGTTACTACTTGCTTTCCATCGGCAATACCTGCTTCGCCTAACAGGAATGCTCCTGCACAATGGCTTGCGGTGTACTCGGCCTTTTCACTTTGTTTTTTTATGAAGTTGACCAATACTCGGTTCTTCGTTTGGTTTTCGGGATTTATAGAACTGGGCACTACCAGTACATCTACATCGGGACAGTTTCCAATTGTAATGTCAGGTATGATTTTCAAGCCCTCTTCACTTATATATGTACTATCCTTTTCTGCTACCAAAAAAACATTGAACAATGGTTTCCCATCCTTTTGGGCTTTGGTAAATACATCTAAAGGTGCTACTACCTCGTTGGCCAAAAAGCCCTCGAATACGAGGATGCCAATTTTAGGAAGCTCATTTTCTTTTGGATTTTTCATTTGATTTTGATTTTTAGATAGAGGGTTTTGACAAGCAATAATTGCCAAGCAAAATAGCCCCATTGTTATTGATTTCATCTTTATTAATTTGATGAAACAAAGTTGAGGAATGCTAAAAGTCTAAAAAATGGAAAATCCCGAGTTTATGATGTAAGATTCAGGGGTGTAGTTCTTTTTGGAATTGGGAGGGAGACGTATCCGTGTGATTTTTGAAGAATTTCGAAAAATAGTATTGGTCTTTAAAGCCAAGTTCAAAGGCAATCTCCTTAATACTTTTTTCTTCGTATTGTAACTTTCGTTTCGCTTCGGAAATAACCAAGCCATAAATCACATTTTGAGCTGTTTTACCTGCGTGTTGTCTGGCTTGTTCATTCAGTTTCAGTTCCGTAGTTTGTAAACGTAAGGCTATTTCCTTGAGTGAATGGTTGTGTTCAAAGTTATTGCGGACAAATTCCAAAAATTGCAAGAACAAGGCATCCGGTTTCCAAACTTCCCCACCATTGGCAATTTTGGAACGGTTAACTTCGAATAAAAGCAGTTCGATGCGGGAATGTACGGATTCCAAATATTGAAAAGGTTTGTTGTTTAGTTCATCCTCAATTTTTTGAAGCTGTTGCTCAACTTCATAAGGATTATTGATGGTTATGATTTCGTTATAATCGAAATGACAAAAGAGACTGTTTTGAAAGATGAGTTCAACGTCTTTTTCGGTTTTACAGATATAGTCGAGCGTGAAATCAAGCAAATATCCTTTTCCGCTATTCGTTTTCTTGAAACAATGGTATTGTCCTGAAGTAATGGTTAAAACCTGATTTTTAGTCAAGGTTAAGAATTTGTTGTCTACTTCAATGGAAATATTGCCCTCATTGCACCAAATGAATAGATACTTTTTCACTCTTTTCGGAGCAAAGTCCGTAATCGTTTCTGTTTTCTGGATTTCTACCATATTTCAGTTTTGCAAATGACTGCCAACGTTAAGTATATGCAAAGTAGGCGATTGCGGGCTTCAAACTTATCAAACCAATACAATATTGAAGCGGGTTACAACCGTTGAATTTACCACTTTCACGCCTATTTTGTATATACATTGTTAGTGGCAGTTTAATTTTTCTTCTGCCTGTTTGATAATTGTTTCTGCTTTTTCTCGAAACTTAATTTCACTCTCAAATATTGTTTTTCCGCCTAAATCTTCTCCCATACTGGTCCAAATACCATTGCAGTTATAAAAATACCACATTCCATATCCAAAAGAATTAAGGTATGCGTTATTTACAACTCCAGCTATTTTGTTTTTGTAAATAAATATTTTTTCAATATTAATTTCCAATACTTTGTTTTTTTCTGATTCGCTAATGTTTTCTTTGTTCAATTTTAGGGTTTTCATTTCAGAAACATAGGCATTTATTGGCGATGAGCTATCATTGGAATCTAACAAGTCATTGATTTTCTTTTTTATAAATTGAGAGGAATAAGAGCCTTCGGGAAGAGCATTTTTCCCATGTAAAATTTCAGGTTTGAGTTTGATTTCTTTTATTTCACCTTTTTCGTGATTTACAAAATAAGAATTGTGTATGTCACTTTGGCTGATAGATTTTATAGCTTTCCCGTTTTTGAAAAGAATTCCGGCTAATTCATCAGTTGTATAACCCGAATTCATTTTTCCATCTTTTATCATTTGATGATATAAATTTCTCCTTGATTCTTGTGAGTAGTGTGGACAATTGCTATAAGGCAAAAAACCTAAACCTTTGACAATACTTAAATTAACGGGGCGTGAATCACTAATTCCGTTCTGAAACCAACATATTGAACCGGCACTTCCTCCTGACAAAATGATTCCATTCTTTAGTGCTTTTTTCAAAATATTATCTATTCCTTGAGCTTTCCAAATTCCAAGCATATTCAAGGTATTTCCCCCGCCAACCACAATCGCATCAGAATTAAGAAGAATTTCTTCAAATGATTGATTCTTCTCGGAGGAACTTACCCACACTTTTAGAATTATAGTGTCTAATTGCAAGGTATTACATATATTTTCCCAATATTTAATATTATCTGGATTGTCTCCACTTGCAGTTGGCAGGTAACAGATTTTGGGATGTTCTTTTTTTGTCAAATCAGCTACGTATTGGACAAACTTTGTGTTAATATCTCCGCCCCAAATAAAAATAATCTCATCCTGTCTGTCTGCGTTTTGTTGTGCTTTCAGACTCTCAATTCCAACGAAAATAAAAAGTAAAAAGATTAGTAATGTAAATGCTCTCTGTTTCATATTTGTTTCTCTTGTTTTAATTGCCACTAACGGGATTCAGCTATACGCAGGCAGGGATTTTAACCACTGAATTTCCTACGAAGAGCTGAACTTTAAATTTACTACTTTCCTGTCCTACGAAGCACGAAACCCCTGCTTGCGTATAGGTGATGTTATCGGTTCGGTGTTCTTTTTCGTTCGTTGGTTTTTCGGTCATTTTTGTCGTGTGTTGGGGCAGACACACTCTCTTGCAAGTTTTGCCTTCAGCGTTGTCTTGTGCGACTTGCAAGAGTGTGTGACTGCTGCGTGGATTATTCATTGAAGTATTTTGCATAATCGGTGCTTTTGAAATGAGTTTTCAATTCCGTATAATTTGTAATGCAGTCAGAAAGTTTTGTTTCCCTGTTTTTGTTTGTCTCTGTTGTTAGTGATATTGCTTTAACTCCAATAAAGTCCAAAACCTCTTGAAGTGTTCGCTCGGTTGCTTTTAAGAGATTGTCATAACTTACTTTTAATGTTCTGTCTGAGAATAGCTCATCAAATTGATTTTGGATTTTAAGAATTTGTTGAAAGTAGTCGTTGCATTCCTGAACGGTAATTGAAGTCCGAAAGTCAGTATTGGCTTTAGTCCATTGCTGTTGTGCTAATGCACGTTTGTAAGAAAACATTGTCGCTAAAAGGTTATCCCTTTTTAAGTGCAAAAACTTAACTGCTCTGTTTGTCTTAAAGTAGCTTATTACTTCTTCCTTGTTTGATAGATGTCTATCGTGGTCGTAGAAATATTTGAAGCCAACCGCTTTGAATGGCTTAGAATATTCTTTCCAAACATAGTTTTCAAGAAACTCAATAGGTCTTTCGTTTCTTAGTTTTATCAGTTCCGATGAATGATATTCTTCGGGTAGTTCGCCATAAAATTTACCAAAGTTGATTTTGTTTGTTGAGCCATAAACACCTCTTAAACAAAGGATGTTAGGATGTGAGTTGAGATAACTCCAAAGCATTGTTGAACCTGTTCTTGCAGTTCCAAGAATAATGAATGGTTGGTATTGCAAATTATTTTTCATTCATCAATACAAATATTTTAAAATCCGATGTAGGTTCAAGTGTTTCAAGATTTATTCCGTCTGTGTCTGTTACTTTAGTTATGTTGAAACCTTGCTGTTTGAATAGTCGCAAATAGTTTTCAGTTGGGCGGTGATGCTCAACTTTTTTATTTCCTGTATAAATGCAGGTTTTTGTGATGATTTCTTCTTTAGCGTTTAATTGTGGAATTGAATTTCTGTTTTGAAACTCTGTCTTGTGAACGTGTGCAAAGTCAGGATTACAAACCGATACAATTAGCTTTCCATCTTTTTTCAATGCCGTTTTTATGTTTACTAAAATGCTGTTCAAGGTTTCGTTATCAACTTCACATAAAACAAGATTGAGTAACGCTAAATCAAAAGTGTTATCAAAAGTGCTGTTGTTTGGAAAGTATCTCTGAAAATCACCGCATCTGGCGGTTAAAACACTTTCGTTAATGTCAAAAACAAAAACTTTTGCAGTTGTTTCATCTGCAATTTGCTTCGCTGTTTTGCATTTCCCTGAACCATAATCCAAAACTTTTTCGGGTTTAAACTCCTTTATGATTGAAACAATTTGTGTGTCTAAGATTTCTTCCTTTTTTCTTGGCTCGACTGTTTTCCAAAGTTTTTCCCAACCTTTTATTTCAATTGGTTCATCGCCAACATTTATTCTTGCTGTAAGTTTTTGAAAATCCTCACTTTTCATTGTAGGATTTTTGTAAAGCAAAAAAGCTCGTTTGATTGTATTTATAAATTTTTCCTGATTGAACGGTTCAAATGACTTGCCGTAATCAATCATTTTTATGTCCCCTGAACTGGTTTGAATGAAGTTGCTCGGTTTTATATTGGTAAATACAAAATCATTTTGCTTACAGAATTTCAAAAATGCAGTTAGCTGTGAAATATTGATATTTTGCAGTGGTTGGAAATGGTGATATGGATAACGGATAAAACGAAAATCATCTGTCTCAAAACATTCAATTTTTTCTAAAAAGTCACTTTTGCTGAAACTTTCAGAATTTGATTTTAGAAATTCCCATTCGTTGTCAAGAATATTGAAATAGCATTTGTAAACAGAATTGTCATCGGTAAAAACAATTCCTTCAGCACCACTTCCTAATTTCCGCAACTTCTTTTTCAGATTAAAAAACTGTTCTAAATGGCTTCTGTATTTGTCATCATCTTCCGAAACTTCTGTAATGGACTTACTGTAACTCCAAATTGCTGTGGTCAATACTCTGAAAAAGGATTTTAATGTTTCTTCTTGTAATGCCTCATTCATAGTTTGCTCAAATGCGAAAAGGTGGCTTTCATCAGCAAGTTGGCTATCAAGTTTTTTTGCGGTTGCTCTATGTTCTGCCAATAACTTCGTCAAACCTGAAATTCGATAGAAGTTCATTAAAAACCTTGCTTTTCTGCGATTGAGGAAATAAGAATAAGCATCATAAAACCGATTGTAAAAATCATCCTGAATAAGTTTTTCAAAAACATCTTTTGGGCGGTGTGGTTCTGTTTCTTTTTGTATGGTTTCTATTGATTTCAGAATTGCTTTAGAAAAGGCATAACCGATAATATCATAAGCTGCTTTGTCAAGTTCCTTCTGTAAATCAAATTCAGCAAGAGGACGATTGTGTTCAAGTGAAAATGTATGCTCAAAAATTGTTCTGCCCGAAACTACTTGGTTAAGTAATGCCCATACCAAATCGCCTCTTCTTGCGTGCTTATTGTTTACTTCCAAATTGATAACAGGATAGTATTGAAGTAACTCACGATTAAATACTAATGTGTTTGCCCCTCTGCGTGTAATCGTCTTGTTAATTGCCTTTACTTCTTTTTGCAATGAGGGTCTTGATAGTGATTTCCCTGAAAATATTTGCTTTAAATCATCATCGCTTATTGAAGAATGATAAATCGGAACTTCCAAATGGTCGCTATGCAAGTCAGATAAATCATAATAGTAATCGGGCTTTTCTCTAAGTAAGAAGTTATCATACTGAGAGTTGCCACCCGAAATTGTGCTATTATAAAAGTCAACTAACTGTGACCTGATACAGCTTAATAATGGAACAGGCGGGTCATTGCTAATTCCGCCAATCAATGCTTCTGCTTTGTCCTTGTTTTCGTTGATAATATTGAACACATCAACTGTATCAATCTCCGAATACGGGCTTACAACTGACCTGAAAGTAATATCATCATCGATTATCCAAAATACTGGGTTGTCAAAAGTTGTTGTTTCAGTAAATAGATGGTGGTGTAAAATGGTTCTGCCTAATGGAATAGAATTGATGTCGGAAAACTGCTGATAATATGCTCCGTAATGCCCTTTCTTCAAATTTTGTTTCCAATCCTTGTCTTTTACAATCAAATAAGGAATTAAATTTTCTTTAAAGAGATTTTCTGTTTCTGCTAATGTTGTTCCTTTCGAGACATCTTCAATAATTAATGCCAAATCAACTGGTATTTTCTTCTCAACAATCTGCTTGGCTATTCTTTGAGCAATAATTGCATTACCCGCAATAAAACCAATTACAAACTGATAATCACCCTTATTTTTAAATTCCAATTCTGATTTTCTGATTGGTTTTTCTTGCTTTTGGTTGACTATTATTTCCGATTGTTCGACTGAAAAGTAGCTTTTAGCTCTTTGAAAAAATTGCTGCTTGTCTGCCTCGCTCATTAAGTGCTGATACTTGTAATAGAAAATCTGTAAACTCTTGATTTTCTTCTCTCGATTTGTTGTGAGGCGTTCTCTATTTTTGTCCGTATGTGCTGTTACAAGGTGTTTTTGAATGATTTTATACTTTGGTTTTTGCTGAAATACTCGAACAAAAAAATCTCTGTCAACAGATGAATGCAATGCTTCATCAAAACACCCTGCTTTTAAAAGTGTCTTTAATCTGATAAACGTATTTGAGCCACCAATGCCCGGATTTCCTTTCAGAAAGTCAATCTCTGAAAGTTGTTCCGGTAAAGTCATTAGTAAATTTTCATCATCGCTTTTTCTCAAATAATTTGCAGCGATTAAATCAAAATCATCTGTATTGCTTGTTTCAATCTCTTTCAAATATTCAGGAAGCCAAACATCATCATCGTCAAGCGAAGCGAAATAGATATTGCTTCTAATGCCTTGTTGCTTTACAACTTCTTCAACTCCTGTGTTTAATGCTCCTGCATAGTTTTCACTTCTGTAATTCTTGAAAAGTTCAAATCCGAATTCCTTACAGATTTCTTGTTCTTTGATATAATTTTCGTTCGTTGAGTTTGATACAACAAATACATAGTCGGGTTTGCGAGTTTGTTCGCTCACAGATTTTAATGCTCTCGGAAGTAATTCCAAGCGATTACAGGTTACTATGACTGCTGTTATTTTCATTCAATTCCTAATGTTGTTTTTAATTCATCAAGCGAATTAGGTTTCACAAAAATTCTGTCATACGATGGCAAAACCTCTTTCTCATTTTTATTGTGAACCACCAAACAAGTTGAAGTATAACCGACTTGTTTAGCAAGTTCTATCATTTCGGCATTGTAACGACCTGCTGGAAAACAATAAGCGGTAACGGGCTTGCCCGTTATCGCTTCAAGCCATTGTTTTGATTTTTGCAGTTCGTTTAATGCTTTTACTTTATTCATATAGTCGGCAATTAATAATGAATGTGTCATTCCGTGCGAACCGATTTCAAAACCTTTGTCTGATAATTCTTTAAGTTGTTCAGCACTCATATAACTCACTTTGTTTTTTTGTGGTAATGTCTTGAAAAGTGAATTGAGCATTTTCATTTGATTTTCAGGTTCTGCCCAATAGAAATTTCGTTTTGTTGTTCCTGTTATATATTCTGTTCGTTCAGTTTCGCTCAAATTCATTTCATCAATACACTGATAATATATGTCAAGCGGTAAAGCCGTATTGTCTTTACACGGATTTACAACTGGAAAAAAAGTTGCTGTCCCATTAAACTTTAGAAGCGATGGCAAGGCAAATTCATAGTTGTCTAAGTAGCCGTCATCAAAAGTCAGTGCAACAAGTTTGTCGGTGCTTGTTCGCCTTGTCAGTTCTGAAACGGTTACAAATTGAAAGCCGTTGTCAGACAGGCACGATAAAACATTTTCAAAAAACTCTTGCGAAATAAGTGTTCCGAAAGTTGAATAAGCATTGGGATATGTGATTTGCTTCTCAGGTAAAACTCTATGAAACATCAGCACCTTAGCCATTGTCAAGGTGTTTTAGGATTTCATCAATGCTGTTTACTGGAATAAGTAAGCCGTTTTGTCTGTCGTCTAAGTTTTTGCCTGCGAGTTCCTTTGCCCAACCTTCAAATAATGTCACACAAAGCACTTTTTTTTCAAGTTGCCAAGCAAACGCAATTTCAGAAAGTGTCCCCGCTCCACCTCCTGCTGCAATTATGATGTCTGCTGTCCGCACGATGATAATGTTTCGTGCTATGCCTTGTCCTGTTGCAACTGCTGTATCAATAAAAGGATTTGCGTTGTCCGATGTATCATCTGGTAAAATGCCAACTGTCTGTCCGTTGAAAGTGTCGGATGATAGTTTAACGCCTTTGCAAACTGCTTCCATAAAGCCGCCAAGTCCACCGCAAACAAAAGTCCTGTCCTTTGTTGCAATATGTCGTCCAAGTTGCACACCAAAGTCGTAAAGTTCTTTGCTGCACATTTTATTGTTTGGTCCTATTATTCCGATTTTCTTCATTCAGTTTCTTGTTTTTGTCGTGCGTTGGCAAAATTCAAGCTCTTTTGGTTTTTGTGTCGGCTTTGTGCGTTGGCAAAACCAAATGTGCTTGAATGTGCGGTTGGCTGTCTTTTTACACTGACCGATAACGGTTTCGGGCTTGGCGAAGGTGGCGATTTTCACCACAAATGTTAATGCGGAGAACTAAACTTTGATTAACCACAAATGTGTCTGCGGAGCGCTGAACCGCCACTTTTGCCAAACCCGTGTTACCTGCTGGTGTTTCTGTCATACCGTTTGTTTTTGCTTGTGTTCTGCACAGTCAATTCGTAATTCTGTGTCAGCAAGTTTTGTATTTAAGAGTCCGCAAAAGTGTTCTTGTCCGTTTTTGTTTGCTTTATAAAAATGGCAAGTAAAACACATTCTTTGTATTGTTATAATTCCCGCTTTGTTCAAATGATTAATAATGTCCAACAAACTTAATAGTAAATTCTCTTTGTCAGTTGAATGTAGTTTGTCAATAGGGACTTGTATTTGTTTTGCAAATAAAGATGTCTGTTCGGCAATGTTTTTTCCTTTTTTAGTTAGGTTAATAATATAGCTCCTTGTGTCGTGTTGCTCGTATTCTTTTTTAATAAGCTGTTTTTGTTCAAGCGTTTTAATAGTGTCGCTGATGGTTGCCTTTGTCATATTAAACTCGTCAGCCAAATAACTTACTTTTCTTTTTTCGTCAGAGTGATGCAACAAGAAGATAAGCACCTGAACTTGAATTGGACTTAATGAAAATTCTTTGCTTTCATTCCAAAGTAAAACCCTAAAAGCTTGTGACACTCTTTCCAAAGAAGCAACAATTTTGCTTTCAATACTTGAATTCTGATGTGCTAAATCAAACGCTGATTTTTCCATATTAAAATTTACTTGCAATTTTCCATTTCGATTATAAAATAACCTTGTTTCTTAATGTCGGCTTCCCAATTAGGTCTTAAAGTCTCAACGTGGCAAAACCTGCATTCTTTTGATGTCAAAGGTTGGCCTTCTTGTCCTTTTGTTTTTAGATACGCTTTGCCAAAATTATAAATTACAACTGTATCTTTAATCTCTTCAGGTGCAAGAATGTCAAAGTGCATTATTGCTCCGTCTTTTTTAGTTACATAGGTGTCCCAAACTGCTACTTTCATTTTACTTGTTGTTTTATTTTGTGTTTGGCTGAAACCTTGAGTGAAGATTAAAAGCAAAATAATGTTTAATAAATATTTCATTTCTTCTTGATTTAGAATAAAATGCCCCACAAAGGTAGTTGTCCTAACTTTGTGAGGCAAGTTTTTTAACCTTTTACGTCAGCCATTGAAGCACCAAAATTAAGGTGCAATACATTACCATTAGGTGTTAGCAATGCCGGAACAGATTTTACTCCTGCTTTTTCTGCTTCTGCAATTCGGTTTCGGTCTTCGCCAATGTGAACAAGTTCTACATTGTCCGCACCAATAAGGTTAACGATGTCTTGCTCTGCACTTAAGCAAACTGGACATCCTGCATGATAGAAAATTGATTTACTCATTTTTTAAAATTTAATTTGTTAAGACATTATTGTCGGTGCAAATATAGTTAGGGTAACTAACTATAACAAGTAAAAGTTTTCAACTGGTTAAAATTCAGGTCAAATTGGAAGTCTGTTTTGGTGGTTGGTGTCGTCTGCTACACTTGCAGGTAACGGGTTTCGGCTTGGCGATGTGGCGGAAATCGAAGCACAAATGTTCAGTTTTGCACAAAAGTTCAATCGAAGAACCGCCGTTGAATTTTGCACTTCAGCCGCCATATTGCCAAACCGATGTTGTGCGTTCGTTCTTTTCTACGTGGTGTATTTCGCAAGTTTTGTCAATATGATTTTTGCTCGCTCTTCGATAAAGCTTTCAAATTTATCTTCTGTCCATAATGTTTCGTCTGTCGGTATAAGATGAAGTTTTGTAAATGCTACTTTGTCCACAACATAGGCTGGGTTGTTAATCCAAATTGAAAATGGTTTACCATTTTTATCTCCTCGATTTGTACGGTAGTCGATAAGTTGAAAGTTTTTTATACTATTGATTTTCGACCAATCATATTGTAAACTTTCCAAAATGGATTTTGGCATAATATGGTCAATATCGTTTGCCCTTATTGTTTTAGCTTGGTCATACATAAGGTAATAAACAAACGAACTGTCTAATTGGTCCAAATTGTTAGTGTCATACGATGTTGTAAATGTTATTGGGTGATTTGTATAGACATGAAATAGTTCAGCAACAGGAAATGCTAAGTTTTTATGTTTTTTGCTTTCTTCTAAGAGTTTTCTAATACCTGTTTTATAAGGTATCCAACCTGCACCCTTACTTCTAAAAACACCATTAATTAATGAATGGAATAACCAATTTTTCATTTTTGGAAAATCGGTGTTACCTGTATCATATTTGTCAAAATAAGTCAATACTGCGTTATTGTCAATTTGCTTGTGAAAGATATGATACGCAATAAAAAATAACGGAATAAATGAACGGTTGCCGTCCTTGTAATAGTCGTAGATTTTTGCACAATGCAAAAAGTCTTTCAGGCTTTTCAACGTACATTTAATTCTTTCACGATTTTTAATTGCAAAGTCTGCATCGCCCCCATCAATAGAAGCCATTTCTTTATTGTGGTTGTCTTGCAGAATAAAAATCAGTTTTATTAAATTGTCTTGTGAAAGTCCGATTTCTTCATAGCTTTCTAAGGTTTCTCTTAAAAAGCCTTCCATTTCCCACGCAAAACCCTTTAAAATTGAGGCAACTAAATCAAACGATGACAATTTTGTTCCTCCATCGTTTAGTCTTCTGAAAAGTTCTACAATCCTTTGCCTGTTGTCTAATTCAGGTAAATATTTGTTGATTACAACTTTAGAAACACCTAATGTTTCAGAGTTAATTACATTTTCGTAAAAGGCTAAAACATTTTCTTCAATATGCTCCTTTTTTTCATCGTCAACAATGTTGTGTGTTGCAATAATATCTTTTACAATCTGCTTGTACTTGCCCGTACTTTTGAGTTTTTCAAGTAATCCTTTTGCAGAATACCAAAAGTGTTCTGGGATTGTTCTGTCAATATTTTCTTTTGATTGTTTAGCTAATTTCGCACTGTCATTTTCAAATTTAAATTCAAATTCAGAATTAAAGTCGCTGTACAAATCAAAGTATAAAATTTTTCCGTTTATGCTACCTTTCAGACCTATGTAAAATGATTGAAGTCTTTGTTGTCCGTCAATTACAAAGTTTTGCAATTGTGAAAGTTTGTCAATTTGCCTCGAAGCAATTATATCACCGTCTTTTGTAAATGCTCGATAGTTAAATAATGGTTTGCTGTCTTTTTCTTCTTCGATAACCATAACGCCACCAAAACTGTCTCCTTTTAGAAGTGTGTCAAAAAGAAGTTCCATTTTGTCCTCTGTCCAAACAAGTGGTCGTTGGATTACTGGAAGTACAAATTTTTCGTCCGAAATTTCAGTTATGATGTCTGCTATTCTGTAAGTTTTCCAAATTGCCATATAAATTTTTTGTCAGTTAGTTTTGAGGTTTAAGTTCGTGAGGTTGGTCGGTAGAATGACGCACAACGGTCAAGTATAAGAGCAGTAGCGGATTTCAAGGCGATTACCTATCCGTCACCACAAAAGTTTATTAGATGCACAGACCTTTGATTTACCACTTCACCCGCTATTGCTCTTATACAATGTTACCACCAGTGCTTCTTGTCCAAATTTAGAATAATTATTTCTTTTGAGCTATTGCTTTAAAAATTCGCCAAATTCGCCATATATTAATTTAACAGCTTTATTGTCCTTTGATATAGTAAAATGCTCGGTGATTCCGGGAGTCCATTCTATTAGTATCCCATTATTCTCAGTATCTAAATAGGCCAAACTAGTAAGTCTACCTAATGAGAATGTAAACCCATTAGAAGTCTTGTCAATTATTAAATGACCATATTCTGGACTAAAATAAGTTCCTGTTAATTCATCTGTATTTTGATACGTGAATATGGTTCTTTCAGGTTTTATTTTTGAATATAATGGGTCAATAAATTGGGAAAACATTTTTATTTTTTCATCTGCCTCCAAGTCTTCATTAGCTACTAAATAGAAATATGCTGTAAGCATGGATGCTATTCTTTGACCGCCTAGACGCTCGTTCACAAATACAAAGACGCCAGTTTTCTTTTCGTAATTAAAAGACATAATAGATTCATAACCAGGGAAGCTTCCAAAATGGAAAAATAATTTCTCACCCATTAAAGTACCGTAAATCCAGCCGTTGCCGTATTCGTCCATTGTAAAAGGTCCCATTCTGTTTCCAACAGAGGTTCGGGAATCCAAATACTCCTTCATAAGTACTGAGCTAAAAACCTTCTGGTTGTCATCGGTAAAAATTCGCAACCACTTTGCCATATCGCCAAGAGTAGAATAAATCCCACCTGCCGAATGAAGTGTATTCTCTGATTTTCTTGATGAAATAGACTCGTTAGAATAATATTCAAAAGGCATCGTTTCTAACCTTTGTTTGAAGTTGATATGCGAAGATGTTTCCCGCATACTAATTGGATTGAAAATATTTTCCTCAACGTAATCTTTCCAGTTTTTACCAGTAACTTCTTCTATAATAATTCCACCTAGTAAGTAGCCCAGATTACTATATTTAAAATCATAAGACAAAGTATCTTGTCTATAAACAGTAAATTTTAATAATTCTTTCAAATCGGAAGGAAACTCACCAGAATAAGCAGTTCTGAAAACCATCGGGTCATTTGATAATCCATGAGTATGTTGCATTAAATTTCTTATCGTTATTTTTTCTGCTTCAATTTGCGGTGGAAAATAGGATGATGGAATGTATTTGGTAATAGGGTCCGAGTAATTAATTTTCTTTTCAAACGCCAGCTTTGATAGAGACAAGCCAAGAAAAGCTTTGGTATTGGAAGCTATATAAATTGCAGTGGAATCAGTAAAAAGGTTTGTCTTATTCGCATAACCGAATGTTTTTTGATAAATAATTTCATTGCCTTTCACAGCAACGATTCCAATACCTTTTAAGTTATATTTTTCTTGTAAATTGGTAGTAATTGAATCTATTTTTCCAAAATTTTGCCCGAAACAAATTATGGATGTGCAAACAGATAATGTTAAAGTAATAATTAGATTTTTCATTTTATTTTATTTTGATTTATGACAAATTGATAGCTGCTTTTCCAATGCAACTTTATTAGTTCAGTAATTGATTCCCCTTTTTGAATTAATTCTACTATGGTTTTGTGGTCTTCGTTCTTGGTAATGTTGGAATTTCTATTTTCATAAACTGTAGTTCGAATAGAAATACCTGAGCCTTTAAATTCTTAAGTGTTAAGTTTCACAAGGTTGTTGTTTTGTCCCTTGCTTAATCCTTGTCAAATTTAGAATTTTATTTTTAAAGTCAAAAGGTTTTTGTAAAAATATTTCTGGTTTAATTTCAAACCACTTTTTAATGGCATCATAAGGTGTTTTTACGTTTAGTTCTTTTCTTAAACCACTGTGCCTCCTGTAGAGATTATAAAACACCACAAACCTCATTAAATCATTGTTAATTTGTGCTATATTTTCGTAGTTGTATTTTTTTATGGTATTGTTTTTTATTGTACCATTTACCCTTTCTACCATTCCATTGGTTTTCGGAGTTCCAGGTTTTGTGAGCCTGTGATCAATGTTGTTTTGGCTACAAATAGCATCTAATTTAGAAGGTTTGGGGCAATAATGTCCTTTTTTGGACTTAATTAATTTGTTGGTAAACTCCAATCCATTGTCTGTTAAAACGTGTGTAATACCAAAAGGAAAAAAAGCGATACACTCGTTCATAAACTCCTCTGCATTCTCGGATGTTTTAGCATCATAAACCTTATAATATAGTGTTCTTGTGGCTCTGTCAATAGCTACAAAGAGATAATATTTTATACCATTTATCTTTGGCAGATAGGTAACATCAATATGAAGAAACCCGGGTTCGTACTCTTTAAATTTTTTTGCTTTATCTTTTTCTTTTTGAGGAACTTTATTAATTTCATTCCTCACAAATGTCCTGTAAACAGAACTTCTCATCGAATTGGGGTCTGTTGGAAAAACCATTTCAACTATATCGTCAAGCGCCCACCAAGTAGTAGTTCTAATGTGGACAGTAAGAGCTTGCTCTACCTCTGATAAGGAGTACTGGATTGAATGAGGTCTTGAGCTTTTATCTTCAAAATTTATTCTGTTTTTCCATTTACAAATCGTGTTCTTGGAAACAGCATATTTTTCAGAAAGTTGATTATTGCTTAAATTACTGTTGTGAATTAACGAACGAAAGTGTACATTTGTCTTTGCGTTAGAATGAATTTCTTGCTTCATAATATTTTGTTTTTTTAGTGAATTACAAAAGTAAGCAAGGAATCATTTTAACCTAAATCTCTCTCTTCTTTATTCCGCTACGCTCCATAAAGAAGAGAGAGATTTGAACAACAACGTAGTGAAACTATACACTTAAGTATTGAAAAAGCAACATGATTCGTTTTTGTATCAATAAGTAATTCATGAAACTCATTGTCAGCAATTAATTTTTCTTGCTCCAAGTTACTATTTTCAATCTTTTCAGCAATTTTCATAAGGTTATGTAAGGTTCGGGTTGAATATTTAGTATGAAGAGCATGTGCTTCAATCATACCAATTAAGGTGTAAATTTCTTCGGCTTCTTTGTTAGAAAGGGTTTTAACACAAAATCCAACATTGGGTATTGATTCTAGAATTCCGGCTATTTCTAATTGTGTAAAAGCTTCACGGATAGGCGTCACACTTGTATCCAGCTTTCTGGCATACTCTGCCAATGAAAGTTTTTCGCCTAATGCCAATTGACCTTTTAAAATTGAATCAAGAATAATTTCTCGAATTTGGTCTCTGAAATTTATTTTTTTTAATTTCATATCGTATATCGTATACGATTCAAAAATAGACAATTTTTTTTCACACTGCAATAAGAAATTAATTTTTTTGTGATTAGTCTTGTTTTAGCATTGGTGGTAACTCGTAGATAAGGATGACTCAATCATCCTTATCCACTTTATTTTGGGTGGGTAAGGATGATTTTTATTACCCAAAACAAAGATAGAAATATTTGCAACCCTACAAATCATCAAACGGACTTTTGATTTTTTGGATATGCTGCGTGCTCACGTGTGTATAAATCTCAGTCGTTTTACTGCTGTTGTGGCCGAGCAATTCCTGGATGTAGCGCAAGTCGGTACCAGCTTCAAGCAAGTGGGTGGCATAACTGTGGCGTAGCCAATGCAGGGTGACAGGTTTTTTGATACCAGCCTTTGCCAATGCTTGTTTAAGTACGCTTGCCAAGCTCCTTTCATCGTAGGGCGTGTTGGGGGTTTGGCCTTCAAAAAGCCATGTTTTGGGCTTGTGTTTTAGGTAATACTCCCGCAGCATAGCGAGTATCTTTTCGGATAGTGGTACTATCCTGTCTTTCTTTCCTTTTGCTTGCTTGATGATGATGATGCCCCTTTTGGAGTCAATGTCAGCAGGCTTTAGGTTTAGCAATTCGCTCCTGCGCAGCCCGCAACTGTAAATCAAGGAGAGCATCGTCTTGTGTTTTTGGTTCTCATGGGCATTCAATATCAACTTCACCTCCTCCTTGCTCAGCACATTTGGCAGCAGCTTCTCCCGCTTTGGTCGGTGTATGAGTTCGGGGTCAAGTTTCCTGTTCTCTTGGGTGCTGAAGAACAGCTTGACAGCATTCACCACTTGGTTTTGGTAGCTTGAAGATAGGTTGTTTTTTAGAATAAAATCGTTGTTGTACCGGATGATGTCCGTCCCAGTGATATCTGCCACGGCCTTGTCGTTGTGGTAAAGTAGGAAGGATTTCAGCGCCTCGGCATATACTTTTACTGTATTGTCGCTGTACCGTCGGGAGCGCAGCCACTGTTCAAAGGCTTGTATGCCTTGCTGGTGGGAATCGTTGAGCGATATCAATGGTGGAAGCCTGAACCGCTCCCGATACTCAGGTGTATCGGGCAGGTGCCAAACACCCAGTGTAGTGCTCCACCGAGCACCTTCCAGCTTTTTGATGCGGGCTATTAGCTCGGCGTTTTTCTCAAATACCACGGCAATCCTGGTTTCCTTCTGGTATTTTACTAGACGGGCTTCCCATTTGAAGGTTTTTGTAATTGACTTCATAGTATGCTGTTTTTCAGAAAATGTCCATCAAATATAAACCACCCCGCAAAATATCCCAATCCCAATATCCCAGTACCACCAGCATCGGACAGACCGTTGAGGCAACGGTGAGCCAAAGCCAATACCCGGGCCTATTCAGCGGTTCCCCAAATTACGCAGGCTTATCCTGCGCTTCAATTTTAACTTTGAATTCAGGTGCCTCCACCAAATGGAAGGTGGCGGAAGCGAACTTAACTTGCCCATTTGTAGCCTCCACTTTTTTGAGGATTTGGGTGAATAGTTCGCTTTTGGTTATCCTGCGTTTTTTATAACCCACCACATAACGCAAAGTATATTCCACCCAATTGTCGTTGGCGACCAGTGAAACCATGGGTTCAGTTTGAGCCGTTTCCAACCGAAATTGACTTTGCAGCACTGTCCATTTTTCTTTAGATTTTTCTGTCAAATCGCCAGCCACCGCTTTGCCAACTTGCAAAAATATTTCTTTAGCTATATCATAATTGCTGCCGTATTGTATAGGGATTTTAATTTCGTCCCATAAGAAAGGGAAATCACCGGAATAATTAAATACAGGCTCTTTAAAAACAAAGCTGTTTGCAATCAAAACAATCCTTCCATTGTATAAATCCCCATCAACCCATTGCCCAGTTTCCATGATGGTGGTGCGCAAAACGCCGATGTCCATCACATCCCCTTTGATTCCCCCTAACTGGACCCGGTCGCCCGACCTGTAAAACCCACCGAACATGATGGCCAACCAACCAGCAAAAGAGGCGATTACTTCCTGTAGCGCAAATGCAATACCTGCACCAGCTACTCCTAAAGCAATGGTCAAATTGCCAAGTTTGTCACTAAAAACAACGGTCACTAAAACAAGGGTCAAAAAATAGCCAATAAAACTGCTGAATTTTTTAGCCCTGTAACGGTTGTCGTTGTCTTTGATTTTGGAAAAAAAACTGCGTTGAAGCGCTTTGATGATGAGCCAAATGATGGCAATCCCAATGAGGATGGTTACTAGTTTTCCAACGAGCGGGTCGTATAATATTTTTTGAATTTGTGCTTCCATCAGTTACAAATCTTGGATGAGGCCAAAGGTAGCATTTCATTCAAACATAGCGAGTGCGCTTTTGAAGGCACCTAACGATTTTTGACCAAAGATGCGGACGCCTTCCAAGCAGGGCTAGGTCGGAAGGCCAGGCCATCTCTTTCGTGGAATTGGTGGAGGGGCCGTATTTTTATGTGATTCAGAAGAAAATGAATAAAAGTGTGGAGCTGGTGGAGACGGATGAGTTTGATTTGCAGGAGTGTTGAGGGGCTATAAAAATAAGTGCGCAATCTGCATTCGTAACGATGCACTGGTCATAGGTTGGTGTGTGATTTTCAACCGGGTCGAGTTGATGGGCACTGTAGGTACTGCTTTATTAACGGCATTGCTTCATCAACGGGTTTCGACAAAAGTTAATGGTTCTCAGCTATACGCAGGCAGGGCTTTTTAGCACTGAACTACCTAAGAAGCACTGAACACAGTCTTAGGTCTTATTTTTCTGCCAAAATGATGTTGTATTCCCATAAATTTTCCTTGAGTGCACGATACTGAAAATAACCACTTTTATAATGGTGCTTCGCAAATCTTGAAACGTTCGGGTTAAACAAATTATAAATTTCCGAAGGCAGAAACCCAAGTATTGCAGCGTGGTACATGCGTTTAGCACTTTTTTTTATCTTGGTTGTATAGTCAAAAGTTTTAGCGGTAGAAAACCCCTTTGATTTTAATCCTTCCAGGAAAAAATCAGTTGTAACGAGGTTCGAAACTCCCCACGTCTCACCCCACTTCTTAATCCATTTATGCGGGTCTGACTGGTTTTTATCCGTTATAAAACAATCGCTTAGTATCAGTTTGCCTCCTTTCTTTAACAACCTATAGGCCTCGTTAATAAAAAGCAGTTTATCTGGTGCGGAGGAAACGCTTTCGCATGCCCAAACAACATCAAATGATTCGTCTTCGAAAGTGGTTTGGGTATAATCCATCAACAGGAAATTGACCTTGTGGTCAATCTTCTTTTGCTTCGCCATATTGTTAGCAAAATCCACCTGCTTTTGACTTAACGTTATGCCAATTACTTCCACATTTTTATTTTCATGTAAAAACATGGCAGCACCTCCCACGCCACCACCTGCATCTAATATGATGTCTGTTTCCTTGATTTCACACAGTTCCATCAACACCTTATTGGTGTTCATAAGTGACTCAGTGAAATTTTTGGTTTCCTTTTCCCAGATTCCATAGTGGAGCGATAGCCCTTCTTTTAGATTCCACCATTTTTCGTAATGAATTTGAGTGGTATTGTAATAGTCGGCAATATCCTTTGAGGTAAACATGATTCAAACTAACTATTTTATCGGCAGAACGGTGATTCCAGTTTCGTGCCTATGTAAGAGTAAAATTTTACGCTGTGTCAAAGTTGAGCTAGCCTTGAAAGACATGCGACGCTGATGTTAAAAGTATTTCAGGAGTACTCCCAGTGCCCAATGCCCCAACCTACCCTGCTATTCCCCGCATCAACATCGCACAGATAATTGCACCATAAGTGCCGAGCGCATAACCCATTACCGCCAACAACACGCCAACCGGAGCCAGTGCTGGACTGAATGCCGATGCTACAATCGGCGCCGATGCAGCCCCGCCAATATTGGCCTGGCTGCCCACTGCCACAAAGAAAAATGGCGCCTTGATGAGCTTGGCCACCACAATCAGCAAGGTGCAGTGCACCAGCATCCATACCACACCAATGGCAAACAGGCCGAGGTGGTCGAAGATTTCGCCGATGTTCATTTTCATGCCAATGCTCGTCACCAGCACATAGATGAACAAGGTGCCCCACGTGGAAGCACCCACACCTTCCAGCTTCCGGGCACGGGAAAACGACAACAGCAGACCCACTGTCGTGGACACCAGCACAATCCAGAAAAACGGCTCCAGCAAAGATTCCATCTTGGCTGCCTTGATGGCTTCTGCCGAATTTTCCAATGCAGGCACGACCATGTCGGCCACCAGGTGCGACACCGCCACACCGCTAAAGGCCACGGCCATGAGCATGAAAAGATGCCTTGCCGTCGCTACTTTTTCGATGCTGGCTCGATAGCTCGACACCCGCTCCTCCAATTCCTTGATGGCGGAGTTGTCGGCCTTCAGCCAGTTGTCTATTTTTTGGAAAGTGCTAGCACCGTAAAGCAGCGCTGCCATCCAGATATTGGCCACAAGCACGTCCACCACCACCATGGTGCCGAAGAGCGAGTCGTTCACCTTGAAGATTTCTTTCATTGCCGCTTGGTTGGCCCCGCCGCCAATCCAGCTACCAGCGATTGTGGAAAGTCCTCGCCAAAGCTCATCGGGCGTTACGCCCACGACGTCGGGCATGAGGTAGGTGATAAGCATCAAGGCCACTGGTCCGCCGATGACTACGCCCAAAGTGGCTGTGAAGAACATGATAAGTGCTTTAGGGCCAAGTTTCAGGATGCCTTTTAGGTCAATGCCGAGACAGAGCAGCAGCAAGCTGGCGGGCAACAGGTAGCGGCTGGCTACGAAGTAAAGTTGGCTCTTGTGGGCAAATGCACCGTATTCGCCCTTGGCGATTCCCTGCGTTTCAAGCCAGTCCTTAATTTCACCGTAGGACATGCCGGAACTGGGGAGCGATAGCCCTTTTTCACCCAATAGCTTCAATAGCCCCCCGTCGAACCACTCTGGGGCAATCAACCCCAGCGGCCAGTAGAGCAACGCTGGCAGGAAGTAGCACAGCACGAGCGTTGGCACGATGCCGTAAAATTTGCTGAAGGAAGGCAGTTTCGAGGTGTAAAAAACGCCGCCCAAAATGAGGCAGAGCAGGCCGAATACCACGGCGTCGTTGGTGAAAATAGGTTCCAATTGTTAGATTGTTGTATTGTTAGATTGTTGTATTGTTTTTGGGTTTCTGCGCGAATGTAGGGTTTTATGGCAAAACGACTAATTTTGACCAAGCACCAAAGTGCCAACAACAATCAAACAATGAAGCAATCCAACAATTATAAATTTTTCATGCAAGCTGCCATTCAACTCGCCTTCGAGGGGATGCGCAGCGGCGAAGGCGGCCCGTTCGGGGCGGTGGTGGTGAAAAACGGTGAAATCATCGGCCGTGGAAACAACCGGGTGGCCACCACGCTCGACCCCACGGCCCATGCGGAAATCGTCGCCATTCGGGATGCTTGCCGCCATTTGGGGCATTTCCAACTGGACGACTGCCTGCTTTTTACCTCCTGCGAGCCCTGCCCCATGTGCCTCGGCGCCATCTACTGGGCTCGGCCCCAAGCGTTCTACTTTGCCTGTACCAAGGCCGATGCGGCGTCCATTGACTTCGATGACCAGTTCATTTATGACGAGCTGAAATTGCCTTTTGCGGAGCGAAAAATACCTGCCATCCCGCTGCTGCGGGAGGAGGGTTTGAAGGCATTTGAGGAGTGGCGGAATTTGGAGGACAAATTTGTCTATTGATTCGCATGTTGGTGGGCTATTCGCTGCCTTCATTTGTCTGAAATGGCATGAAAATCAGCACGTTGTCAATGCCTAGGTGCGCTCGCACGTAGTCGTTCCATTTGAGGACGGCAGCTTCCCTGGTTCCTCTTTCCATGCTTTTAATGAACTCCCTTTTCTTCATTTCAAAATCTGTCGCAAATGCTGACTTCAGTTTATTTAACTCAATTGGGTCATGCCTTACCGCCTTCAGTGCCGCCTCCAACTTGCGCCGCTCTATTTCACAAAAATCAAAGAACAGGTTGACAAAACAACGTGTTTTGTTGTCCATCGGAAGATGGTAATAACTCTCGTAGGGGTCGAAAATCGTTGCGGTTAGGATGTCGGTGGAATCCTTGTAGGTGTTTGTATCCATGAAAATCTTGACGGCAAGGTGGTATTGCTCGCTTTTGAAATTGCCAGCAGCGGCACTGTTTGTGGTGTCAGCTACAACTTCCCTGAACTGTACCCTGTTCGACGACCAAAACACGAAAGGTTGCTCGAATAATCCTACCCCTTTGAACTTGTCATTCTTCTTGAATACCTTTTTGTTGGTTACGGAGGCAGCTGCGTCAAAGTAGTTTTCGTTCAGGTTTTTGAATTCGTTCAAACGGTACTCGTCGTTGTTTTTCCAGAAGAAATCATTGTAGGGCATGGCGTTGATGAGCCTGTAATCACGTCCTTTGAAGGTGCTCGTGGCATACTCGATTTTAGGCAGCTCAAACAATCGCTGGAAGTCATAGGCATATAATATCGCTTTGGTGGCTATGGTATAAACCTGCGCTTGCGCCTGGTCTTTTCTGCTTTTGTAATCCATTCCATAGGTGAAATCAACATGGTTGAACACGATGTCGCCATCAACAGGCACAAAGGTTTTGGTGATGTTCAAGCTGACATTTGCAATACTGTCCGTTGAGAAGATGGGCAAAAAGGGGTGTAGCTGGCAATCCTCGCAACTGAGGTTGATTTTCAAGATGTAGTTCTTTGTTTTGTTTATCCAAATGGTGCCCTTGTAAAGAAGCCCAGGTTTGGCAACTGGTTCAAAATCAACGACATAGATAGAGTCGCTGCCATTTTCCAAGTATTTTTTTGATAAATGGAGGGAGTAGTTTTTCATCATGGCCCGCTTCGTCAGGTCGAGTGGGTTGCTGGGGTAGCTAGTGTTCCTGGCCATCAATTTAGACATGGTGATGGCCATCGAGCTTTCCATGGAAGCAAAAAAACGGTCGCCTTGCGGCTGCATGGCCAATCTTCCAGCCTTTAGTTGAAGGTCGGTCAGTTCGTAGCCTTGCACTCCCACATTGTAAAAACCCTCGACGAGTTCCACTTGCTGGGAGTCCCGGAAGCTTTTCAGTTCGTAGTATGCCTTGGCCATTTTGCTTGCCTTTGGTGGCCTTCGTTTGGCATTGGCCAACAACTCAAACAGGTAGGAATTTAAACGGGGAGTGACCACCACTTCACCCAGCAATTGGGCGCTTTCTTCCAGCATTACGGTATAGAATTTCGCATTCGCTTGGAGTTTTATTTTGTGCTCCGTGTAGCCAATAAAAGTGACGAAAATCGAATCCTGCAAAGACTTCGCTTCCACTCGAAAATACCCGTCACTGTTGCTGATAGTGCCTTTTTGGAGGGTTTTGTTGAAGATGTTGGCATACAGTATCGGCTCCCTCGTGGCAGCATCCAAAATCCTGCCTTCAATGCTAGGGTAGCCGTCATTTTTTTGACCAAACACAAGGCACGAGAGGCCCATTAAAAAGCAGATTAGTTTTAATTTCATAGCTACTTATTGTTTGGGGCAACATCTATCCGAAGCAAAATTTGGCTGCCCCTATTTTTTGCAAGCACTGTATCAACATGTTTAAGGATGGTCTGTCGGGTTGCAGTATGGCGATAGCCTTACTCTGTTCCAGCCTTCATGCGGTTTTGCAAATTCTGCACGATATGGAACTCACTCAAGAACACCGCCGCAATGACCCGCAGCACCATGTAAGCCGGTATGGCCAGCACCATGCCCATTACGCCGCCAATCTGCGCACCAACCAACACCACAAAGAAGATTTCGAGCGGGTGTGTTTTCAGGGTGTTGGAGAAGATAAAGGGTTGGGAAAAATTGTTGTCAATCGTTTGGGCAGCGATAAACACACAGGCGACTTTTATCACCTTCGGTAAAATGACGGCGTAAAAATCCGTGTCAAGGTTAGAGGAAATGGTGAACACCACCCCGAAAGCCATGCCAACGATGGGGCCAACGTAGGGGATGATATTGAGCAAGCCAGCAAACACGCCGATGAGTAGGGCGTTTTTTATCCCGAAAGCCCAGAGTGCCACGGTGACCATGAAGGAAAAAGCCAACATTTGCAGCATCAGCCCACGAAAGTAGAGCGACAGGTTGGAGGCGATTTCAGACAAGGCCCGCTTTACTTTTTCGTCGTATTGGCTGGGCATGAGCGAGGAGAGGAAGTTGACGAAAAGCCCCTGCTCCTGCAAGAAAAAGAAGCTGATGAAAAGTACCGCACCAATGGTGACGCCCACATTGCCTGCCGCGGAAAAGAACCCGCTGATGTAGTTTTTGATGTAGGAAGGCTCAAAGGAACTGCTCAATCGCTCCTGCATTTGCTGCTCCAGTGGCACGTTGGCATCCACCAGGCCGTAGCTGGCCAGCCGCACCTGCAGGTTGGCCAGTGGCTGTTCCAGCGTTCGGGCGAGAGCAGCGTAGTCCACGTGCGAAAGGTTGTTGACTTGCTCCACAACTGACGGCACGAACAGCATCACCAACAACGCAATACCCAGAAAAAAGCTGATGAGCGTCAGGGCTGCGGCCAGGTTGGAGCCAACCTGAAACTTCCAGATTTTGATTTTTTTGAACAACCGCATCAGCGGCTGGCCGACCATGGAAACCACCCACGCAATGACGGCATACATGACGATATTCGAGAAAAACCAAAACAAGGCGGCTATCAAAATGAGGCTGACGACAAGGGCAAGAGTACGGTTGGTGATTTTCATTGTGATTAATTTTTGACAAAAATAGCCCGAATAACCTGCATTAATTTTTGTTCTGCGGCGATTCTTGGCCGCTGTTGAAATAATTATTGGCGACAAATCTAATTTCCAATCTTTTCAAACAGACAAAAAATTTACCTTTGCGGATGGAAAACGTAAAAAAAGCTACCAGCAAATTTTTGGGCGAAGCCCTTACCTTCGACGACGTCCTGCTCGTCCCCGCCTACTCCGAAGTCCTTCCCCGTGACGTGGATATTTCAACACAGTTTACCACTGGTATTCGCATTCAGGTGCCCATCGTGTCGTCCGCCATGGACACGGTGACGGAAGAAAAACTGGCCATTGGCATTGCCCGACAGGGCGGCATCGGCATCATCCACAAGAACATGAGCATCGCTCAGCAAGCAGAGCAGGTGCGCCGGGTGAAGCGCTCTGAGAGCGGCATGATACTCGATCCCGTCACGATGGACGGCGAGTCAACCGTCGGTGATGCCCTCCAAATGATGCGCCACCACCGCATCGGCGGCATACCCATCGTGGATGAAAAGGGCAAGCTCGTGGGCATCCTCACCAACCGTGACCTTCGTTTTGAAAAAGACTTCAGCAAGCTGGTGAAGGAAGTGATGACCACCCAAAACCTCATCACCGCTCCCGTGGGCACCGACCTGGAAAAAGCCAAGGACATCCTCCAGCAATTTAAGATTGAAAAACTGCCCGTCGTTGACAGCGACAAAATACTCCGGGGCCTCATCACCTACAAGGACTTGATGAAGGTCGAAGATTACCCCTATTCCTGCAAGGACACGTTTGGCCGCCTCGTTGTCGGTGCTGCCGTTGGCGTAACCGCCGATATGATGGAACGGGTGACGGCGCTGGTGCAGGTCAGCGTAGATGCCATTTGCGTGGACACAGCGCACGGCCACTCCAAGGGCGTGTTGGATGCCGTTAAATTGATAAAAAAGACCTACCCAAGCCTCCAAATTGTTGGCGGCAACGTGGCAACTGGCGACGCTGCCAAGGCACTCGCCAAAGCCGGTGTGGATGGCGTGAAAGTGGGCGTAGGCCCCGGCAGCATCTGCACCACCCGCATCGTGGCGGGCGTTGGTGTTCCGCAATTGACCGCCATTTATGATGCTGCGCAAGCACTAAAAGGCAGTGGCATACCCATCATTGGTGACGGCGGCATCCGCTACTCCGGCGACATCGTGAAGGCATTGGCCGCAGGTGCCAGCACCATCATGGCCGGTGGCTTGTTCGCTGGTGTGGAGGAAGCCCCCGGTGAAACGGTGCTTTACGAAGGAAGAAAATTCAAAGTCTATCGGGGCATGGGCTCACTTGGTGCCATGGACCAAGGCTCGAAAGACCGTTACTTCCAGGACGTGGAGGACGACATCAAAAAACTCGTACCGGAGGGCATCGAAGGTCGGGTATCCTTCAAAGGCTCCGTGGAGGAAGTCATGGTGCAGTACATCGGCGGCCTGCGGGCTGGCATGGGCTACTGCGGCGCCAATACCGTGGAGGAGTTGCAGGAAAATGGCAGCTTCGTTAAAATCTCCGCCAGTGGCATGAAAGAAAGCCACCCACATAATATCGCCATCACCAAAGAAGCACCGAATTATAGCAGCCGCATGTAGCAGGTATGAGGTATGGAGGTATGAGGTATGCATGAACCATGCTACCATGGCCTCTCATACCTCATACCTCAAAACCGCATACCTCAGTGAAGTTATCCATCGTCATACCCGCCTACAACGAGGCACGCACCATCCACCTGATTTTGGACAAAATCAAGGTGGTTACCCTTTTGCAAGGCATTGAAAAAGAAGTGGTTATCGTCAACGACTGCTCCACGGATGGAACAGAGGAGGCCATTTTGAAGTATAAAAATGCGAACCCAGACTTTCCGATTTCTTACCAAAAACACGAAGTGAACAAGGGCAAGGGCGCAGCCCTGCACACGGGCATCCGCAGCGCCACGGGCGACTACGTCATCATCCAGGATGCCGACCTGGAATACGACCCACGGGAGTACAACCTGCTGCTTCAGCCCATCGTGGAGGGCATGGCCGACGTGGTGTACGGCAGCCGCTTCATGGGGGGAAACCCGCACCGCATCTTGTTTTTCTGGCACAGCATCGGGAATAAAGTGCTCACTTCCTTGTCCAATATGTTCACCAACCTGAACCTGACGGACATGGAAACCTGCTACAAACTTTTCCGAAGGGAAACCATCCAGAGCCTCGACCTGCGGGAGAACCGTTTCGGCTTTGAGCCGGAAGTGACAGCGAAGATTGCCCGGATACCGGACATCCGAATATATGAGGTGGGGATTTCCTATTATGGCCGGACCTATGCAGAGGGCAAGAAAATCAGTTGGGTGGACGGGTTTCGGGCGATTTATTGCATTTTGAAATACAATTTGTTCCGATAGCCTCAAGCAGTTGGCCGAAAGGCATACATTCGTGGATTGACGAATTCCAACGCTGGCCCGGCACTTATTTTGGCCATTTCAAATCACCTATGCCACGATTCTCAAAACCCCTTGTTTTCTTCCTGCTGACTGGTATTTTCTACTTGGCATCGCTTTTTTATTATTCCTCTTGGAAATGGGCAGTGACAGGCGGAGGCGACCCTTGGGGCTATTACGTTTACCTTCCCGCCACCTTTCTCCATCACGATATGGACAGTCTCCAACGCACGGTGGCGATCCGCAAAAACCTCCACCCAGAAACGGTGATTCCTACTGTCGAAAACCCGCTGGGCATCTCCGAGGCACATCCGGCGGGCAATGGTCGGTACGTGGTCAAATACACGATGGGTGTAGCGATATTCGAGACGCCGTTTTTTGCGGCAGCACATGCCTACGCCTGCGTGTCAGACCGCTTCCCTGCCGACGGTTTTTCATTGCCCTATGTTTTTGCTATCCACTTGGCTGGGATTTTTTATGCGCTGCTCGGCCTTTTTTTCCTTCGTAAAACGCTCCGCCGTTTCTTTTCTGAGAACATTTCGCTGGCAGTCCTGGCCGTATTGGCGTTGGCCACCAACCTTTACTACTTCTCCGTCTATGCCGGGGTGATGGCCCATGCGCTGCTGTTTTTCCTGTTTTCGTTGGCCGTTTATGCCACTGTCAGATGGTATGAAACCCGACAAATTGGCTATGCCCTCCTCATCGGGTTGTGCTGTGGCATGGTCACGCTGGTGCGGCCGACGGAGGTGGTAATTCTCGCCATTCCGCTGTTTTTTGGGATAAAAAACAAGCTGAACATTGCGGAACGGCTCGCTTTTTTGCGAAGCAACAAAAAGCAAATTGCGTTGGCCGCCCTCGTGTTTTGTCTGTCCGGGCTGCCCCAATTGCTCTATTGGAAATGGACTTCGGGGCATTTTTTGCATTACAGCTACGGCGAAGAAGGCTTTCATTTCAGTACCCCGCACCTCACGGACGGCCTTTTTAGTTACAACAACGGATGGTTGGCGTACACGCCCGTCATGTGGCTCGGCCTATTGGGACTGCCGCTGCTTTGGCGGCATGGGCGTGACTGGCGGTGGTCGGTGGCACTGTTCCTGCCGATGCATATTTACCTCGTGTACAGCTGGTGGTGCTGGAATTATATCAATGGTTTTGGCTCCCGCCCGATGGTGGAGGCTGGGGTCGTCATGGCCTTCCCGTTGGCTTGTTTTTTTGTGGAAATGGGCAAGCAACGGCGCTGGCTGGCATGGCTGGTGGGAACGGTGGTGCTATTTTTTGCTTGGCTGAACGTCTTCAACACTTGGCAATTTTCGAAGGGACTGCTTTGGACGGAAATGGGGCGAAGTGCCCATTTTTGGCGGATGCTCGGCAAGACAAAAATGGACTACCTCGACCTTGTCGTGTTTGAATCTGGCGAACCGCAGCCCGATTCTAACCGCCTAAAACGGAGCCGGGTGCTGCATTCCGACGACTTTGAAAACTGGCCAGCAACTTCTGTGACCCACGAGCAAGCAGCTTCTGGCACCAGCGCCTTGGTGCTCAATGAATCTCAAAAGCTTGTTGCATGGAACGCTCCCATCGGCGAATTGCAACTGAAACGGGGCGACTGGCTGCGGTTCAGCGTGAAGGGATTCTCGGTCGGCCATCCGGCGGCCCTTGAATTCGGCACTTTTATGTCCTGCAAATTTTTGCGGAGCACGAAGTCCAGAAAAAGCCGGAACATCAAAATCGAATCGAAAATTGGCAACGACCCCGTAAGCATTTGGGGCGGACAACCCGGCATGTGGGGCGAGGCTTATTTTTGGGTGAAAGTGCCGCCGTTCCTGCGGCCAGACGACGTGCTTCAGGTGGGTTTTTATAATAAAATGGGAAGTCCCACCTATCTCGACGACTTGTCGGTGGAGCTGTGGGAATCAAAATAACTCAGCTTTGAAACCGCACGCCTTCGCCTGCTTGCATCACCCGGTACGGCTGCTTTTTCTTTTTTGCTTCCTTTTCAAAATCCCGCACATCCGCCGTATTGAACTCAAACATATCATAATGGCAAGGCACGACAAACTGCGCCCCAATGGCCTTGCCCAACTCGGCAGCCTCCCGGCAGTCGAGGTTGCCAGCCACGCCACGTTCCGGGTCAGCCCCGTTGATGGGCAGGAAGGCTACGTCCACCTCGAAGGGGCGCAGCAGCTCCGCCATCCCATCGTACAAAACCGTATCGCCACTGTGGTAAATGCTGAACTTGCCGAACTGCACCACGTAGCCGAGGTAGCGGCACTGTCCCGTTTCGTCCCGGTCAATGGCCTCGTGGGCGGCTGGCACGGCCCAAAATTTAAAGTCCCGAATGTCACGGCTTTGCCCGGCATCAATGCCGATGGGCCAAGTGGGTTCGCATTTTATTCGCTCCGCAACGAAAGCCCTGTTTGCCTCCGGGATGAGCATTTTCAGGTTCGGGTTGGCCGCCATCAGCGGCATCAAAGTCTCGGCATCGAGGTGGTCGGTGTGATTGTGGCTGGAGGTGACGACGTCAATAAAATCGAGGCGGTCGGGGTCAATCACCAACTCCGTCATGCGGACATGGGGCTTGTCGGTAGCGGCGTATTTTTTCGTGAGAGAATCGGAGAGGTAGGGGTCGAGGAGTAGGTGCTTGTCCGCCCATTTTATCAGGAAACCACTCTGGCCGAGCCACCAGCAGGCGAAGCTGTTGGCGTCGGTAGCCGTTTGGCGTATTTCGGCCAATAGCGTTTCGTCTTTTTGGAAGGGTTGTATCATGGGCGAATTGGTGTCAATATTTCGGGGCAATATCACTAATATTTCGAACTTTGGGGCAATGAAGCTACCGCACAACTCCCATATTCCCAAAGAAAAATTGACTGCATACTTATTGCAGCGTAGGGAGGAAAATGACAAGTCCAATTTTTTGGGAATGGGTGGGTATTTTTTGGATAACTGGGACGATTTGCGAGAAGATATTAATCGCTTGCTTGAACTCGAAGCCGAACTTGCGCAGTTAAATGAGTTCGGACAGTTTTTTGAAATTACTGGGAGATTGCGCAATTTGGGCGTGAAAACTATTTGGCTTTTGGAAAATGGCACTGAAACTCCAAGGTTCATCACGTTGTTTCCATTTCCATAAAAATCAGACAATGAAATTCAAGCAATATTCAAAAGCAGCACTGGCGGAAGATTTTCCAACCTATAAACTCGTCAAGGACGATTTGGTGACCATTGTGGAATGCCTACCCGCAAACGACCAGCACGGCAATGGTTATGTTGTGGAGGTTTTTGATGTTTTCGGTAAAACGCTTCACGTTATTGCAGTCAAGGAATCTCAACTGAAAGCCTTGCTGCCCAAAGCAGTGCCTTCCATGCGTGAACCATTGGCAGCATAAATGCTTACGCCAACTTAAGCTTCCCCCGCACCCGCTTCGCCCCCTCCACCATATTCCGCAGCTTCTGCTTGGCTGCCCACCTCGCAGTTTGGCTCAAACCACAATCCGGCGCCACAGATAGCCGCTCGGCAGGCACATATTTCAGGCAAAGTTTGATTCGCTCCACGATGTCTTCCACCGTTTCGATGTAGTAGCTCTTCACATCGACGATGCCCACGGCTACGTGCATGTGCTTCGCAAACTCGGCGAGCAGTTCCACCTCCGCAAACTCCCGGTTGGCCATTTCGATGTGCACCTCGTCCACTTTCATGTCGAGAAAATCGGGGAGCATGGGCGCTACCATGCGCTTGCCAACGGCATGCCCCTTGTAGTTGCCGAAGCAGAGGTGTGTGCTGAGGAAGCATTTGCCCACCACGGGTTCTACCGTCCGGTTGAAGATTTCGACGAAGCGGCGGGTGTTTTCCTTGTGGGCGTAGCAGCTCATGCTCGGCTCGTCCACCGTGATTTCGGTGCAGCCAACGGCCACGAGCGCCTCCAATTCACGCTGCACCATCGGCAGCAGTGCCTCCGTGATGGCATAGCGGTCATGGTACTGTACATTGGGGCTGAGGCGACCGCTGAGGGTGTACGGGCCGGGCACGCTGGCCTTCAGCACGGGTCCGCCTTCGGCGGGGGCCAAGCGCTGTAGCCGCTTGAACTCTTCCACTACGCCAAGGCCACGGGGCGCCCGCAGTTCCCCGGTGATGGCGTGCTTGCCCCGCTGGTCGTGGGCAGGTGGCCCCCAGCGGCGGGGCACGTCGGCATGGGGCGAGATGCCCTCGATGTAGCCGTAAAACGAGAGGTTGAAGTCGAGGCGAGTCTGCTCGCCGTCGGTGATGACGTCCAGCCCGGCGCTCACCTGGTCGTGGATGGCAGCGATGACGGCGTCCTCGATGATTTCCTCCAGGTCGGCCTTGCCGAACTTGTCCATGTTTTGCGAAGCAAACTCCAGCCACGATGGGAAAGGGTAGGAGCCGATGACGGTGGTGCGTATCATAGTTTGTAAGTGACTTGAGTTGGTTTAAAAATGTTTGAGGTGGGGCGCAGGCCAAGCATTTGCTCCCAAATCTTTCAACACTCCCCGGCATTCATGGGGTTTTAAATCTTTGGGTAAAGTTGTGTATTTTTTTAGGACCAACTCACATCTCACATCTCAAATTTAAATCATCCCACCTTTTTCACCACCACCTTCACTTTGTAGTCGTTCGGTGTGGTAGTCGAATCAATATCGCAGGGCGCTGGTAATACTTCCAATAGTTTGGTCTCGTAACCATTGAAGGTTTTGATGCTGTTCTCGCCGAACGGGCAGTTGTAACTTGGCCCTGATACGTTGCCGATTAAGCGAACTACCACCCTTCCCGATGAAAGGCAATCGTCGGTGCAGGGGCAACGGCTATCTTCCACTATTTCATCAAAAGTAATGGCCATCTCTCCCGCAATATCAACAGTCTCGCCGTATCTGATGGTGATTTCCTTGTTGAGCGAAGGGGTGGTATCGTCTTTCTGACAAGAAAAAAAAGTAGCGATGGCAATAGTGATGAAAATGGAGATTGTGGCAGCTTTCATGGTAGTATTCTTTTATTGGGAAAAAGTGAAATCGGACTTTCAGCTTCTTTCCCATATTCATCTACTAAGACGGAGGTATCAATTACAACGTTGGGTTGAGGTGAAAAAACTATGGCTCGCCCATGTTCCTGTGTGACTGGAAGGACGATTAATTACCCGAACCTGCCGTCAGCAGCCTCTCGCTTTGCGATATGACGGGGCGGTTGGTGACGTCATTTTTTGCGGAGCAAAACTTTAGGGAGGGGAAGCACGAGTTCAGTATAGCACTTTTTTTGGCTGCTCGTTATATATTTGTACGAGCAAAGCAGCGAGTTTTTGACAAATACCGCTTCATCCGCCACAGCGAGGACCGTAGTCCATCGAGGTGCAGTTCGCAAATCGAAAACAAGGCATTTTTTCTCGCCGAATTTTTTCTCCTTCTTCCTATTGCGTTATTTTTGCGGTCAATGTTCCAAACAAATAAAGCATAGATGCCAATCGAAAGTCCGTTGAAAGTAGTCATCCTGGATGACCATCCTATCATAATTGATGGCATTCGGCTGTTGATTGATGGCAACGAAAACTTTGAAGTGACTGGCCAAGCATCTAGTGTACAGGAGCTTATCAGCCTGCTTTCTTCTCCTGCCGATTTGCTCATTCTCGACCTGAACATCAGTGGTAAGAACATCGTGAAGCATATCCCTGACATCCACTCTCGATCGCCGCATTTGAAAATCCTTGTCTTTTCCAGCTACAATATTCCTAGCTTGGTTCGGAAAGTTTTCATGCAGCAGGTAGATGGCTACCTACTTAAAGATACCACGCAGGACGAGCTAATCGGGGCATTGGAATGTATTGCTTCGGGAAAGCGGTTTATCGGCAGAAATGTAAAAGTGCCCCAAAAAGGACTGAATGGAATGATCACCGAACCGGAATTGGCGGATGATTTTGAAAAAAAACACCAACTCACCGACCGGGAAATGGACGTTATTCGGCGAATGGCCAAGGGCGAAGACAGCAAGGCCATTGCTTCACAATTGTTCATCAGTCTCCACACTGTTCAGACGCATCGCAAGAACATTTTGCGCAAGCTCGGCCTACATTCGGCGGTTGAGGTTGTGCGGTTTGCCATCAAGAATGGGTTGAGTTAGCAAGTTGGGGGGCCGTTTGTAAAAACTATTCCATTGCCTTTTGTGGGAAAATAAGGGATACCACTGACCCCGTTTCAGCAGAAATAATGTCCATTTTGCCGTTTAATAAAGTAGCCCGTGCGCCCAGGTTTCTCAAGCCAATTCCTTTGATGGTAGCGTCCTTCTGGAATCCTTTGCCATCGTCGGCCACAGAGAATTTGAAATTGCCGTTTTCAATCGTAAGCCCGACAGTGACCTTGGTAGCGTCTGCATGTTTCAGCACATTGGCCAACAATTCCTTCGCCGACTGGTACACGGCATGTGCCGCAAATCCTTTCAGGTTTTCCTCTCCTGCATCGTAGGTAAAGGTCACTTCCAATCCCGAATCTCCTGCTTCCACATCATAAATAACATCTTCCAGTGCTTCGGCCAAAGTGGTTTCCTCAAAGTCAATAGGTGCTAGTGAGTGAGTGAAATTGCGGATATCGGTCGAAACTTTCCTGACGTCTTCTGACAAGGTAATCAGCTTGAGGGCCGGCACGGGATAGTTGCCCTTTTCGACAAATTTGGAGAGGCGCATCCGAATAGAAGCTAGCCTCAGGCTCACACCATCGTGCAGCTCCATGGAGAGGCGATGGCGCTCCTCTTGCTGGCCAGCGACGAGGGCATTGGCGGCCTCCACTTTCAGCTCACTGAGCGACCTGGCCAGGGTGTGGTTTTCGAGAAAAGTGCGGCGCATCTCCTTGCCAAGAAGGAACATGAGCACCATCATGTCCACCAAAAAACCGAACAGGATGCCGTACTGAGTAATGAAATTGCTGTCGGTCAGGCCGAGCATTTCCAACAAGTAAACCATGGTAGCCAGCAAGGCGAACAAGAATCCGCCGAGGAAGAGCAGGTGGTCGCTGTTGCCCGTTTTCCGGTAGGCCAAAAATGCCGCCACGACAATGCCGAGGACGAAGGCCAATTCGACCAAGTGGCCGAGGTTGGCCATCACGTGGTTGACGCTGTGGGCAAATTGCCGGTAAAAAATCAGGTATGGAAAAAACGCTGCGATGAGCCATTGCAAGACCTGCAGTACCCGGTCGGTCTTAGGCAAAATTTTGCGGGTGTCGAGAAAAGTACGGGCGAAAGCCATGATGGCAAGACAGATGATGATGGTGAAAAGATAGCCGCAAGTGCTGTTGAAACCAGGCCAGCCCGGCCACAGGTAACGGAAGCCAAAGCCCATCCAGCTCACCAGCAGCAAAGTGGCGAATAAACAGTAGATGGCAAAATAGGTGAGCAAATGCCGCCGGGCCATCAGTGCCAGCACCATGGCGAACAGCGAGATGCTGGCCAGTATGCCGGCGTACACCGCCAGCAGGAAGGTCTCGGTCCGGTCGGTCTCGTTGAAATACTCCCGGTCCAAGAGGTACATGCGCATCAGCATGTTTTCGGAATATTTATCTGCAAAAAGGAAGATTGTCGCCCGCCCACCCGCCGCCAGCTCAATGGGATAGAGAAAGTTGCGGTGCAAATTGTCCCGTTGCCGGAAGGGAAAATCATCTCCCATGAGGCTGGACTGGGTCACTATCCCGACTTCGTCCACCATGAAAAACTGGAGCTGGTTGATGCGGGGGTTGTGCAGTTCGAGCAGCAGGTCACGGGCTTCGGGGCTGTCGTTGCGCAGGTGGAATTTCACCCAGTACACCTCCTGGCTCGGCGGGAAGGAGATGCCCGTTTCGGCCAGTGGCAGGAAGGCACTGTCGGACAGTTGGCGGATTTTCTCGAAATCCAGCTCGTGTATTTTTTCCAGGAAAACGTGGCCGAAGTCCTGTCCCTCCGCCCTTTCGAAGCCCGGCCCGATGGCCAAGGTGTCGATGGCCCACAGCCCAACGGGCAGGTGCAGGGCAGCCAGCAGCAGGGCAGCGAGCGCTGTTTTTTTGACAAAAACTAAAATGGTGGCGGATGGCCAGGTGAAGGTCATTGAAAAACTTTGGCCAAAAATAAGCCTAAATCCGGTGCCTGGAAAATACCCTGTGCAGGGGATTGGGTAGGGAGCGGGGTAGCAGTTGTTTTGCGAGATTAAATTTTCATGAATAACAAACATGCATTCCTTGACAGATGCTATCTGCTTGATTCTGAACCATTCAAATTTTTAATTAATATTAATACGAAAATGAAAAAATCAATATTTGGAGTAATGATAGCTGCTTTTTTTTGGCAATGTACCGTTACGGCGCCTACTCAAGAGGTCAACTACAACCAAGTGAGTGTGCCCGAAGAAGGGGGTATCAAATTTGTACAGTACACCAACAATGACGAAGGTGCAGTCGGCCCGACGATTGGCCTGACAAACGCCGGGATATTAGGCTGGTATGCCCCGGCCCTGATTGATGTTTCGTACGATGGTAAATCCTTCGCTTTTTTGGCCTCCAAAAATGGCAACATCAACCTGTTCATCAAAAACACGGCTGGGGGCAAAACCACTGTTCAACGAACGTTCCGGGACAATATCCTAGACATGGCGTTTTCGCCCGACGGGCAATACATCGCTTTTACCGATGCTAGCTCCAGCAGCCACAATATTTTCACCATCAATGCCACACAAGGAGCCGCCATCCAGCAGATTACCTCTTCGGGCAACTCGGTGGGAGCCGTTTATGCACCGCAAAACGACAAAATATTTTTCACGAAAAGCGAAAATGACCGGCATTACATCTGGAGCTTCGACCTGAGTTCTTCACTGATGACCCAATACGGCGAAGGGTTCACGCCAAGCTTGTCCCCGGATGGGAACAATCTGATAGTGACCCGGAACAACAAGACGACCAGCAAGGGCGAGATATGGATGATTGACGTGGTCAAGGGGCAGGAGACCCTCCTATTGAGCCATCCGGAAAAGGGCTTTTCTAGCCCGAAAATCAACCATGATGGCACCAAGATAGTCTGCGTCGGAGTGACCCCTGCCTCTAGCAACCGCAAGCGCAACCTAGACATTTACTCCTTCAACCTAGACGGTACTGGCCTCACCCAACACACTTTCCACGAGGGGCATGATGTCTCACCTGTCTGGGCCCCCGACGAGAATGCCATCTTCTTCCTTTCCCGGAGGGGAAATGCCGAGGGGGCCTGGAATGTGTGGAAAATGTCCTTCGAGTAATCAACTGACCATTCAATTTTTCCCATGCTACCCATTCCGCTGGGGCCTGCCAAATAAACAGTTGGCGTCTCTATGGATTGGGTATAAATTTCTAAAATCTTCGATTATGAAATCATTTTACACAATAGCTGCATTGCTGCTCTTTTTGACTGTCAATCTGAACGCCCAGTTCACCAGTGGCGGAAGCCTGGATAAACCCAAAGAGGAGGTTGCCAAAGTCAAGACTCCCAAAGATATATACAAAAGGCACAATTTCTTGCTGAACTTCAGGATGGTGAAACCCACTGGCAATTTTGGGAAAGCACCCGAAAGCGGCAACAGTACTTGGAGTGGTACCCACGACGGAACGGAAGGCTTTGGAGGCAAACTGGGTTTTGGGTTTCAAATTGCCGCTTACGGATATTTCAACAAAACAGACCTGAAAACCTCGCCACGGATTGGCTTCCAATTCCAATTGGGCGGTGCGGGCATCCCGGTCGATTGGAGCAGCATCGGCTTTGACAGTGAAAGTGTTAGTCCGATTTTTCTTTTCGAATCTGGCATCGGCCCCAACGTCACGTTCAACCTCAACAATGCCGCATTGGCCGATGTGGGCTTCCTCCTGATGCCGACCGTTGGCGGTTCTCCAGCTATCACCGACTCCAATGCGTATGAGGACATTGATAGTGAGACTTTTTTTACGGTCCAGTATGGCCTCCACCTAGGCGTCAGGGGGGCGGGCCTGACTTTTGGGCTGGAACTGATGGGCGGCAAAGCCAAATACGATTTCTATGTGTCTAAGCACGACAAGCCCGAGAGTTTCAATGTAGCTGCCAAGCTGCCTATCAACTCCTTTCGCTTGAAAGTGGGAATTGCACTGTGACCATTTTTTGTCCCATCCTTTATCTTCATTTTTGAAAAATGCAAATAAGTATGCTATCAATAAATCAGATACAGTTGAACAGATACCTTTTCATGGTCTTGTCATTTGCCCTGCTTTGTGGCTGCGGTAAAGACGACCCAACGCCCGGCAACCAGCTAGCCCCAGTCGCATGCTTCACCCTGGACAAAGCCGAATGCGCTATCGAAGATTGCACCGTCAATTTCGATGCCTCGTGTGCTGAAAATGCCGCCAATTACGAATGGGACTTTGGTGATGGTTCCCCGGTCGTGAAAGGCCATGACCTGCAACAGGTTTCGCACACCTACACTAGCGGCGGGGTGAAAACCGTCAAACTGACCGTGACCAGCGAACTGACCATTTCCGGTGACCAAGAAATGGACGAAACGACAATGGCCGTTTTGGTAAAAGAAATCATACCTCCTTTCATTACCACTTTTGGAGGAACATTTTCAGACATTGGGCGCAGTGTCCAGCAGACCTCAGATGGGGGCTACATCATCACTGGTACAGGTAGAAACAGTAATGAAAATGGTATCTATTTAGTCAAAACTGACCGATATGGAGACTTGCTATGGGACAAAATTTTTGGCACTTCTGGCAATACAGGCCAAAGTGTCCAGCAGACCCAAGACGGAGGGTACATCATTGTCGGAGATGTTTTTGTCAACGGCACGGTCGAAAGAGAAATCCACCTGATCAAAGCAGACCAATCCGGAAGCTTGGTCTGGGAAAAATACTTCAGTGGTGCCGGTGAACAAAATGGCCTCAGCGTCCAACAGACCTCGGATGGCGGCTACATCATTGCAGGTGACACAAGAGGTGGGGGCTTGGGGCCTTTTGCCTACCTCATCAAAACTGACCCCCAAGGAAACCAGGTTTGGAACAAGAAATTTGATGGGAATGGAAATGGTAACGCTATGGGATACTGCGTCCAGCAAACCCAAGATGGCGGTTACATCATCGCCGGCACCACGAGCAGCAACCAAGCCGATGTTTACTTGGTAAAGACCGACCCCAATGGGAACTTGGTTTGGGAAAAAACCTTCGGCGGCTCATTGGATGACCAAGGTTTCAGTGTACAACAGACTTCAGATGGTGGGTATATCATCACAGGATTAACTGATAGCGAAGGCGCTGGCAGCTTTGATGTGTATTTGATAAAAACCGACCAAAATGGTGACCAAGAATGGGCCAAGACATTTGGAGATATAGGAGATGATAGAGGCTTTAGTGTGCAGCAAACCCAAGATGGAGGATACATTATTGCAGGTTGGACCCAGATAGGAGGTGTCGGAAACAGTGATGTCTATTTGATAAAAACCGACCAGAATGGCACTCAACTATGGTTTAGAACTTTCGGGGGTGTTGCAGATGAATCAGGCTTCAGTGTACAGCAGACCCAAGATGGAGGATACATTATTGCAGGTTTGACCACTAGCCAGGGAGCAGGGGGTTCGGATGTCTATTTAATCAAAACGGACGAAAACGGGTTCGCTGAATGAAGCAGCGAGTGAATTGGCAAAGTGCTAATGCCTAAAAGCAAAATCGAGATTGATTCAATCAAATAATTTCTAACAAAATAATCCAAATCTAATGAAAAAGAAAAACAACTACTTCCCATTGAGCGCCATGTTGCTCCTCTTGGTGTTTTTTTCTGCTTGCAAAAAAGACAGCGACGAAACCCCTCCACCGCAAAGCAACATTGCCAGCGCCATTTTCTACGAGCCACCAACCAGCAACCTGGAAAAGCCTAGTGCCTTGTGCAAGGTGGAAATGGCCGGGACAGGCGAAACGGTCACTTTCTCGGGCAAGTTCAATACCGACGGCACCATCAAAAACATCACTTCCGTCTTTCACAAAAAGGATAGTGGCTCCCCTACTTTCAGTGCGTTCTTCACCGACGATGGCAACGAGATGATGGCGTTCAACATCTCGGAGGACAATGTCAAGGACAGTATCCTGTTCCGTTTGGTGGAAATCGAGCAGGGTGATTCGTCTTTTTACCAGCTGTATTTTTACGTGTACGACTGGGACAACGACACAGGCGAACTCATCTACACCCTTGGTTTCCGTGGCTCGGAGATATTGTTCAGAGGGGGTGATTTAGAAGAGCAGACAGACAAGTTCATCGATTGGTTACAAAAGGGAAGAGGTCACTGGGTGATAGACAAAGTCCACGTCATCTCAGAGGCCATCGATGAAGCCATCAAAACGGCACCCATCGCAGCAAAGAAGACTTGGGACGACTTGGCCGGGCTGTTCAACGACGGCGGCCCGCTCGACATCTTCAGAAATGAAGATGAGTTCAATGAAAACAACACCCAACAAGCCACGCAGGAAGAGACCAACACGATGAACAACCAAATCGAGGAGGATTATGGGTTTGGCAGCAACAACAATTCGCCGCCACACTTGGGCCAGCCAGCTCAATATATCGTGCGGAAAGCTTCACCTATAAATCTTGTCGGAGAACCTAATGCTCCCGTTGATACCGAGCTGGAAGTGTTGGTGACCGATGCCGCTGGCAACCCCCTGCCAGGAAAAAGGATTGCATTCATCCGGCCGTACGGATATGAAAATGCAAAATTCGGGTCCTTCGAACCTCAAGTTCCCATGACTGACAGTGACGGCATTGCTCGTACCACTTGGACCTTGGGCGACTTGGAAGGCCTCCAGATGGCCTCTTATATTTGTTTAGATTTTGAACCTATGCTGGTCAGGTATGAAGGCCAGAGGATTTTCAATGCCGAAGCGATTATTGGCAACCCGCTCGTGGGCAGCTGGATCCAAATTGAGCATTCCCAAACCAACTGCCTTGACCCGGACGAAAACGAGACCATTGCAAACAGCTCTGGGTATCTCTGCGGTTGGGGAGGAGACCCTGCCGAATGTTCAGAAGAAATCTTTGTCTTTTCAACTACCACTGGAGAGCAACGAAGCACTTCTTATTACAATGGTGTTGCCGAACCAGTGGATATCGAAACTTTTTCATATTCCGTTACTGGCTCTACAATCAATTTCTTCGGATTTGATGAACCGGGAGGAATAGAATACCAGTTTTCAATCAGCAACAACATCTTGACCCTATTCGATTCTGCTGGTGATTGCCAGGTCACTTCCAAATTAGCACGACAGTGAAATAACTACTTGACAAAAGAGGTAGAAACGCACTCTACTTTGGGAACGCTCCCATTAAAAAAGGCGACGGAGAACCTCCGTTGCCTTTTTTACTTTTAAACTTGTATCGTTATTTCAGGACAAAACGACCAAGTGCCGACGGGACTTGAGTCCAAGAAGAAGGTCTCGGTGCAAATGGTTAGTGGAAGTCCGTTAAAAAAGAAGGCCAAATGCAGCGCCAAATCGGGTACCAGGAAAATACCTGCTACGGCTTTTGTGGAAGCGGGCATCTTTTGTTTGGTTAAGACCCCTCAGTCCACCCTCCTCAAAATCTCCTCCGCAGCCTCCCGGCCGCTCCATGCTGCACCGTTCATGAAACCTGCGGAATCGCCGCCGCAATGCTCACCGGCGAACAGGATGTTGCCGAGCGGTTGCCGCTCCACGCCCACCAGGCTGGTGTACTGACCGACGGTCGGGCAGACGTAACTGCACTGCGTGAACGGGTGGCTGGGCCAGTGCATCCGGGCTACCTTACCGGTGAACTGCTCGGTGGCACCCTTGTAAATCTGCTCCCATTTGGGCAGGTAGATGTTTTTCTGCGATTCAGGCGTACCCTCGCCGACCTTCACGCCGGACGGCCCACCGAAGAGGATGGAAAGCCCAGCGACCTCGTTGTCGCCGTTTTGGAGCTGGGCATTGTCCCAGCCATTGGGGATGCCGTTGTCGCTGTACACCAGGCCGGTGTAGCCCTGCTTCCGCCAGAAATGGGACTTCATGCCGAGCATCAGTTTGGCGTTGGTGCCAAAACCCAGTTCGTTGATGCACTTCCGCTTGAGGGCGGACATTTCGATGGGGAAATCCACCTGTCGCAGCTTGGTGAAGGGCAGGGCGAGTATGACGAAGTCCGCTTTCACGTCCTCGCTCATGCCGCCGAAGTGGAGCTTGTAGCCGCTGCCGTCCATGCGCAGCGATTCCAGCGGGCGGTTGAGCTGGATGTGGTTGGCATATTTTTTCGCCAGCGCATCGGGGATGCGCTGGTTGCCGCCCCGTATTTTGTAGCGCTCGTCGCTCTCCCCGAACAGGGCGATGCGGCCGTCGGTGGTTTCTGTGGAAATGAGCACAGTGAGGTTCAGGCTGGACTGCACCTTGGGCGATAGGCCATACTCCGACTCATAAGCCACTTCAATGAACTTCCGAATCCAACCCTTGGCCCCAATTTTTTTGAGGTATTTGCAAAGGCTCATGTTGTCCAGCTTTTTGACAAATGGGTCCTTGTTCTGGTAGTTGATTTCGCTGTATTCCGGCAGCATTTCCATGTCGTCGGCCATTCGTGGGGCGAAGGTTCTGAACTCGTTCACCACCTCCTCCAGCGTGCGGTGTTTTCCTTCAAAAAAGAAGGCCTCGGCTTCCAGTTCGGCTTCGCTGGCTTGTGCGTAATCAATGTCTTCCAGCCCAAATTCCTTTATCAAAGCCCACATGTCCTCGTGGTTCGTGTCAATGAACTCACCGCCGAACTCCGTCCAGGTGCCGTCGCCCATGGCATTTTTTACGGTGAAAATCCGGCCACTGGTACGGCCGCTGGCCTCGTAAATCGTGGCGTCGAGGTTGTGCTTTTTCAGGTGGTGGAGGGCGTTCAATCCTGCCAGTCCGCCGCCCACGATGACGATGCGGGGCGCCACACCGCCAATGAACGGGGCTATCATGGACTTAACCGGATTGAGGGTAAAACTGGGTGCAAGGGCGCCCACGGCGAGCGCCTTCCCGGTGTTTTCCAGGAACTTGCGCCGGGAAATGGCCGCTTCTTTGGCCTGACCGATGACCTCGGCAGTGTCAGTTTGGAGTTTTTCAGCCCGGAGGGCGAGGTTGAAGGCACGGCGAACGGTGGCGAAAAAGTGGGTTCTGATTGTTTTCATAAAAGGTAAGTTTTGTTGGTCAAATATACCGGATATGACACATAAAAAAAGCCTGCGTCTTGGTTGGGGGGAAAATAATTGAGGCCCATTTTTTCATTTTCCTAAATTCGTCCTTTAAAATCACTGACAATGAATATTGCTACCGCTGTTTTCTCCTGTTTTTTACTGTCTGCCGCTACCTGGAAAGGGTGTGGCGACACCACAACCACTGCCCCGAAAGCACAATGGATTCAACTTTTCAACGGCAAAAACCTCGATGGGTGGGACATCAAAATTGCCGGTTTTGACCTCAACGACAACTACCAGAACACTTTCAGCGTGAAAGATGGCGCCATCACCGTGAACTACGACGGCTACCGAAACTTCGATGCGCATTACGGCCACCTGTTTTACAAAAAACCGTTCTCGCACTACCGCCTGCGGATTGAGTACCGCTTCATCGGCGAGCAGGCACCCGGTGGCGAGGGTTGGGCGCTGCGCAACAGCGGGGCCATGCTCCACGGCCAGACCGCAGCCAGCATGGCAAAGGACCAAGACTTCCCGATTTCCATCGAGGCGCAGCTCCTCGGCGGCGACGGGGTGGAAGAAAGGCACACTTCCAATCTCTGTACCCCCGGAACGCATGTGGTGATGAACGGCAAGTTGGAAACGGGGCATTGCTTTGATTCCAGCTCAAAGACATACCACGGCGACCAATGGGTGACGGCGGAGTTCCTGGTGCTTGGCGATTCGTTGATTCAGCACATGCTTGAAGGGGTGGTGGTGATGGAATACAGTAAGCCGCAGATTGGCGGCGGCGTGGTGAACAACTACGACCCGGCAGTGAAAATTGACGGGACGCCATTGCGGAGCGGCACCATTTCCTTGCAAAGCGAAAGCCACCCCGTGCAGTTCCGCAAGGTGGAATTATTGGATTTGTCGGCTTCGCAAAAATGATTTTGCTGCATTTGGGATATGCAGTGCTATATTTGACCCCGCACAACTAAATGACGGCCTGCATGTTTGCAGTTCAACAGGGTTCATGTGAACCAGGCCTGGCGCTGACAATTCAATTAGCAAAAAGGTTTTTCCTCTTCCTTCCTTCCAAGGTCGTTAGACTTAAAATTTCCAGTTAATCTTTGTTGTTTTCGTTACGAACTGTGGCGGATACGTTTTTTGAGAGCTTTTGACCTACAGGGCAAAAAGGTTCTTGTGAAATGGCGGGTATGCCGCAGGGCCTAATATCTTTCAATAATTGAAAATGACCATTTTCGTATCCAAGCTCACCCGCCTCACAAAAAGCGACGAGTTGCTCCGGATTTTTGGAGATTTCGGTAGCGTGAAGTCTGCCGAGGTAATGATGGACAGGCTAACCGGCAGGTCGAAGTGCTTTGGGTTTGTGGAAATGGAAAGCGATGTTGAAGCAGCCGAGGCAATTCAGGGTTTACACAACTCTGAACTGGGCGGCAGTACCATTACGGTGAAAAAAGTGCCAGCCAAAAGTTAGGGGCTAGCATACTGGATGTTTCATCGGTTTTGGGCTTCAAATAGCTGTACTGTAACGGCAGTAGGTTGTATTGGCGACATCAAGCTCAACCTTCAGACTTCAAATACAACGTATAAAATAATGCGAAAAATCAAGTTTAAGAGCACTGACAAAATGCAGGCTCAGTTTGCCGCCACCGTGCGGAAGAACGTGGACAATTATTTCAAAGAGCAAGCAATTTCACCCAAAGGCAATTGGGAAATCAAGCTAAAATCGGCAGCGATGCTGTCCATGTACCTCGTTCCATTTGCGCTGATACTTATTTTCCCGATGAGCGCCTGGCTGGTGTTGCCGCTGGCCATCATCATGGGCATCGGCAAGGCGGGCATTGGCATGGGCGTTATGCACGATGCGGCGCACGGCTCTTATTCCAGCAAAAAATGGGTGAACGACCTGATGAGCGCCAATATGTACCTGCTCGGCAGCGACGTCTTCATCTGGAAAGTCCAGCACAACGTCCTGCACCATACCTACACGAACATCGAGGGGCTGGACGGCGACATCGGCCCTCGCGGCCCCCTTCGCCTCTCAGAACATGCTCCGCTCCTGAAAATACACCGTTACCAACACAAGTACGCTTTTCTTTTCTATGGTTTGATGACCCTCTCGAAAATGGTGCGTGATTTCAGCCAACTGCGGGAATACACCAAGTCGGGCATCACTGCCAGCCAGCAGCGCAACCCAATCGTTGCGACCATCCAGCTTTATTTTTTCAAAGCGGCTTATCTTTTTGCGGCCATTGGATTGCCGTTGATGCTGACCGATTTCAATATTTGGCAAGTGCTGGCCGGGTTTTTCATCATGCACTGGGTAGCTGGATTTATTTTGGCCACCATTTTCCAGTTGGCGCACGTGATAGAGGGCGCTGAACAACCACTGGAATCAAATACAGGCATTATTGAAAATGACTGGTTCGTGCACGAATTGCAGACCACCGCCAATTTTGCCCGCAACAACCGTATTTTGGGTTGGTATATTGGCGGGCTGAATTTCCAGATAGAACACCATTTGTTTCCGCAAGTCAGCCATATTCATTACCCTAAGATTGCACCAATTGTGGAGAAAACGGCGCATGAATTTGGTTATACCTACAATGATAAACTTACGTTCAAGGATGCTATTGTTTCGCACATACAACGCTTGAAGGATTTGGGAACTATGCAGCCTGTTTTAGCCTAGGTGATGGTTTTTTTGTAAAAAATGCCCGTAGCAAAACTCATCTGCTACGGGCATTTTAAGTTGGTGAAAATATCATCCCAATGACTCAAATCTCGCCTGAAAGAACCGAAGGTATTTCGGCTCATACACCATTTTAAATCCCTTGATGCGGTTGCGTTGGTCATAGACTTCAAGGATGGATTCCACCACCACATCCATGTGTGCCTGGGTATAAACCCGACGAGGAATCGTGAGGCGCACCAGCTCCAATTTTGGATAATAGTGGTCACCAGTCTCCTTGTTTCGACCTGCCGACACGATGCCCCGCTCCATTGTGCGGATGCCGGAATCGAGGTAAATGGCTGCCGCCAATGCCTGTGCCGGGAAGTTAATCTGGGGCACAGCGGGCAAGAATTTTTTAGCGTTCAGGAAAATGCCGTGGCTGCCGATGGGTTTCACGATGGGGATTTCATGTGCCAACAGCCGATTGCCGAGGTACTCCACTTGCCCGATACGGGCCCGAATATGGTCGTCCTGCACCGACTCACCGATGCCGATGGCCATGGCTTCCATGTCACGGCCAGCGAGGCCGCCGTAGGTGTGCAGCCCCTCATAAACCACGACGAGGTTGCAGGCTTCTTCGTAAATATCCTGGTCGTTCATGGCGAGGAAGCCGCCGATGTTGACGAGGGCATCCTTCTTGGCGCTCATGGTGGCGCCATCCGTCAGCGAGCAGATTTCCTTGACGATTTCTGCGACGGATTTGTCCTGATAGCCGTCTTCCCTGACCTTGATGAACCAAGCGTTTTCAGCCACCCTCGTCATATCGTGGATGATGCGGATGCCGTGCTTGTTCGTGTATTCCCGAAGTTCCCGCAGGTTGGCCAGAGAGATGGGCTGTCCACCCGCCATGTTCACGGTAGTGGAGATGCTGACGTAAGGGATTTTATTAGCGCCGTATTGCTTCACCAATGCCTCCAGTTTGTTGAGGTCCACGTTGCCCTTGAACGGATGCTCGCTCTCCGGGTCGTGTGCCTCGTCAATGACGATGTCCTGAAACTCGCCCCCAGCCAGCTCCTGGTGCAGTCGGGTTGTGGTGAAATACATGTTGCCGGGCACGATGTCACCCGGTTTTATCAGTATTTTGGAGATGATGTTTTCGGCGCCCCTCCCTTGGTGCGTTGGCACGACGTACTTGTAGCCGTAATATTGGTGGATGGCTTCTTCTAGGTGGTAAAAATTCTCGCTGCCAGCGTAGGCTTCGTCACCGACCATCATGCCCGCCCACTGTCGGTCGCTCATGGCGGAGGTGCCGCTGTCGGTGAGCAGGTCAATGTAAACATCCCGGGAACGCAACAAGAAGGTATTGTAGCCAGCTTCCACAAGGGCTTTTTTGCGCTCCTCGTAGGTGGTCATTTTGACGTGCTCGACCATTTTGACTTTCCAGGGTTCGGCCCATGAGCGGTGTCGGTGGGTATTGACGTTGAGTTCCATGTATTGTGTTTTTAATGAAAAAAATTGAGGCGCAAAATTCGTATTTGTAGCACCAAAAAAGGGATGAGAAAAGTCACTGGGTTAGGCGTCGAAGGTCATGCTTGGTCTCATTAAAAAAGAAATGGGTTTTGATACTGTACTGCTGACTTGCTATGCTAGGGTAGCACTGAGCGGGGAAATTCTGGGGGAGAAGTATGCGGATTACGTGGAAAGGGGTGGGGCGATATTTGTCGAGGATTGGGTGAGGTTGAAATAGCAGTGACGGCGTAATTCGAAATCACGCCGTCACTGCTGAACTAAAAACCCTGGTTCATCCACAGAATTTGTCAAAGAACCAAAACTCTTTGGAAATTAGGATTCGACGGCAGCTTTTTCCTCCTCCTTCAACCCCCCCACCAGCTCCTCATACCCCTTCTGCTGCTTCCTCGAAAGGAATGAGTACATCGCCGGAATTACAAATTACGCCAGCAGCAGGGGAAGGTATCCCATTCACCAAATCCTTTTTACCTCATAAGCATCAAAAGCATCATCACTGGTGATGATATGCCAATCCTCCACCAAGGCTTGGGCGATAAGCAGCCTGTCGAACGGGTCTCTGTGGTGCAAAGACAACAAACCATTTTTAAGGATATGTGCCTTGGAAATTTCGAGGGTAGTAAAACCGTGATATTCCACCTCTTGCATAAATTCGTCCAATGAAAGCCCCTTGATATTGAGTTTGCCAAGGTTTATCTTGATAGACATTTCCCAAAAAGAGGCCATGCTGAGATAGCAGGAATTGGAAGCGTCATCCAATGCTTGTCGAGCATTAGAGGTCAATGCCGGGTTGTTCTCGGCATACCAAATGATGGCTTGTTTATCAACAAGGATATTCATTCCATATAATCTTTGAAATCCTCCAAAGGTGCGTTAAAATCAGCCGACATTTCAAAACTGGCTTTACTGAATCCAGCTTTGCGGGACTTTTTGCCATTCCCGTTCTGTCGTGGCTGCAAAACAACTATGATGTCGTACATCCCTTCTGGTACCCCCTTCAATTCCACATAGGGTTTGAGGGCAGTGATATGTGCTTTGGTTGAAACGGTTATCATTTTTCCAATTTTTAATTTTGGGAGCAAGTTACAAAGTTACCGCTTTTTCCTCCCCCTTCAAATCCCCCACCAGCTCCTCATACCCCTTCTGCTGCTTCCTCGACAGGAATGAGTTGCAAATGGTATTTCACCGATTGAGGTGTTCACCTTCCGCTATAATTTTCAAAAAATCCACCGTCCGAATCACTACCAGTTTTGGAAACGGTATTTTCTTCAAAACTCGGAAATGGCGGTCGTCAGAAACCAAAAAGTCAGCATTGGCAGCTATTGCCGCATCTGAAAACTTGTTGTCATCGGGATCGTTCTTGATTAAATCCCATAAATACCAAGCGGTAATCTTTTGAACATTGCTGGCAAACGACATGAAATTCAAAACGTCCTCAGCGGCCAGTGCTCCCATTTCTTCACCGATTATTTCCTCATATTCCAACAAAATATCGGTCGTTACCACCAACTCATATTCCTTGTTGCGAAGCGCCTTATAAATTGGATAATAAGGCGACCGACTGGAAACCGAAACCAGCAAAGAATTGGTATCTAAAACGATTTTCATGCTGTTTTACGCTGGTAGGGTGTACGACGGTGCTTTTTCAATAATGTGTTGGCATCTAATCCCTTCTCATCCCAAGCCCTGTCCGCATGTGCAGTAGCCCTGTCCGCAAAAAACTTGGCGAGCATATCTCTAACAAGTATCAGTTCTTCCTCAGATAAGTTTAGGCTGTACAGTTTTAACAACTCCAATTGAAGGTTGGTAAACGGCTGTCTAATTTGTTCTATCATGGCTGCTTATTTTCTTGCAAAGTTACCGCTTTTTCCTCCCCCTTCAAATCCCCCACCAGCTCCTCATACCCCTTCTGCTGCTTTCTTGAGAGGAACGAATACATCGCCGGAATGACGAACAGCGTCAGCACCAGCGAGAACAAAATACCGCCCACGATGACGATGCCCAACGGGATGCGGCTCGTGGCCGCAGCGCCCAGCGACATGGCAATCGGCAGCGCACCCAGCGACATGGCCAGGCTGGTCATGATGATGGGGCGCATACGAGCAGTGGAAGCCGCTACCACGGCTTCCATTTTGCCCATGCCCGCCTTCTGTTTTTTGTTGGCAAACTCGACGATGAGAATACCGTTTTTCGTCACCAACCCGATGAGCATAATCATCCCGATTTGCGAGAAAATATTGAGGGTTTGTCCGAAAAGCTGGAGCGAAAGCACTGCTCCCGCCAAGGCCAGCGGCACCGTGAGCATGATGACCAGTGGGTCAATAAAGCTCTCGAATTGCGCAGCGAGTACCAAAAAGATGAGCACGAGGGCAAGAATGAAGGCAAAGCTGGTATTCCCCTGGCTCTCGGCGAACTCCCGGCTGGTACCGGACAGCGCCGTGCTCCAACTGCCGTCCTTCAGCAGCCCGTCAGCGATGCGCTCCATCTCAGCGATGCCCTCTCCGACGGACATGCCGGGGGCAAGACCAGCACTGATGGTGGCGCTTTTGTAGCGGTCGAAATGGTAAAGCACTGGCGGCGAGGTTTCCTCTTCGATGCTCACGAGGTTGTCGAGCGGGATGGGGTCGCCTTGGGTGTTGCGCACGAAGATGTTCTTGAGGTCGGAGGGGTCGTCCCGGTTGCTGCGGGCCACTTGGCCGATGACCTGGTATTGCTTGCCGCTTTTGATGAAATAGCCGAGGCGGCGGTTACTGAGGGCGAGTTGTAGCGTCTCGCTCACGTCGGCCACGCTGACGCCCATTTGCGTAGCCTTCAATCGGTCAATTTTGATGCGGAGTTCTGGCTTGTTGAACTTCACGTCGGAGTCCACGCCTTGGAGCACCGAGCTTTGATTGGCCTGCTCCAGGAATTGTGGCAGCACCGTTTTTATCTTCTCAAAATTGTTGTTTTGGATCACGAACTGTATCGGTTGGCCGCCCCGCCGGTTGGCGGAAATGGTCTGGTCGGTGATGGCGAAAGCCCTGCCCTCGGTGAATTTTCCGAGGTTCCGGTTCACCATGTCCACGATGTCTTTTTGGCTGCGCTCGCGCTCGTTTGGCTCCGAAAGCACGACCCGCACGAAGCCTTGGTTGACGGAACCGCTGCCCATAAATCCAGGCGCCGTCACGCTCATCACCACTTTTTGCTCCGGCACGCTGTCGAGCATAAACTGCGACATGCGGTCGATGTAATCGTCCATGGCGTCGAAGCTGGTGCCTTCGGGCATGGACATTTGGAGGCGGAACTGGCTGCGGTCTTCGAGCGGTGCAAGCTCGGATTTGAGGCCACCACCAATTTTCCAGATGCTCAAAAAACAGCCTAAAATAACGGGGATTGCCATCCAACGGATCCGCATAAAACCTTTCAGCAGCCAGTGGTAGCCATTTTCCATGCCTGCAAAAAACGGCTCGGTCACCCGCCACAGCCAGCCGTGGTGACTGCCGCTCATTTTCACGTTCAAAACGGGCGTGAGGGTGAGCGAAACGAAGGCGGAAATGAGTACCGCCCCTGCTACCACCAGCCCGAACTCCCGGAAGAGACGCCCGACGAAACCTTGCAGGAAAATGATGGGCAGGAAGATGACCGCCAGCGTGATGCTCGTGGCGATGACGGCGAAGTAGATTTCCTTGGAGCCTTCCCGTGCGGCCTGCCATTTGTTCATGCCGCCTTCCATTTTTTTGAAAATGTTCTCCGTGACCACGATGCCGTCGTCCACCACCAAACCCGTGGCGAGCACGATGGCCAGCAGCGTGAGGATATTGATGGTGAAACCAGCGATGTACATGATGAAAAACGCCCCGATCAGCGAAACCGGGATGTCAACCAGTGGACGGAAGGCGACCAGTGCATTTCGGAAGAAAAAGAAGATGACCAGCACGACAAGGGTGATGGAAATGAGGAGTGTTTCCTCTACTTCGGATATGGATTTTTTGATGAAACGGACGGAATCAAAGGCGATGTTCAGCTTGATGTCTTCCGGTACTTCTTTGCGAAGCTGGTCCACCCGTTTGTAAAATTCATCCGAAATCTCTACGTAATTGCTGCCCGGCTGTGGGGTCACGGCCACGGCAATCATGGGTATCATGCTCGTTTTTAAGACGGTTTCCTCGTTTTCAGGGCCGAGCACGGCGCTGCCGATGTCCTTCATTCGGATTTCGCCTGCGGCGCTGTTTTTTACGATTAAGTTGGCAAATTCTTCCTCTGTATTGAGCCTGCCAAAAGTGCGCACGGTGAGTTCCGTAGCGTTCCCGGCAATTTTTCCACTGGGCAACTCGACGTTCTCACGGGCGAGTGCGTCGCGGACGTCCATCGGTGTGAGGCCGTAGGCGCTCATCTTGGAGGGGTCCATCCAGATGCGCATGGCGTAGCGTTTTTCTCCCCAAATATTCACGCCGCTCACGCCGGGAATGGCTTCCAGCCGCTCCACGAGGGTGTTGGTGGCAAATTCCGTAAGCTGAAGCTGGTTGCGGATGTCGCTCTCCACGGTCATGGAGAGGATGGGCACAGCACTGGCGTCGGCCTTGGACACCACGGGCGGGCCGTCGAGGTCGGGCGGGAGGTTTCGCTGTGCGCCGGAAACCTTGTCCCGAACGTCGTTGGCGGCATCCTCCAAACTGATGCCCAATTCAAATTCCACCGTGATATTGCTGGTGCCCTGGCTGCTGCTGGAAGTGATGTTTTTCACCCCAGCGATGCTGTTCAGCGCCTTTTCCAGCGGCTCGGAGATTTGGCTTTCAATGATTTCGGCATTTGCCCCTGGGTAGTTGGTGCGCACGCTGACGGTCGGCGGGTCAATGGCGGGGAAGTCCCTCACGCCGAGGAACTGGAAGCCTAGCACACCGAAAAGCAAGATGAGGATGCTCATCACAACGGCGAGGACTGGGCGGCGGAGGGAGAGTTCGGAGATGGTCATAGATTACTTTTTACCACATCGTCTCCACCCCATAAAGCGGAAAGTTCGGGTCTTTGGTAACATGTTATAGTTTATTCACTACCTCCAAAAATTCCTCAATCCTAATCACATTGAACTTCGGAAAAGGCAGCGATTTAAGCATTCTGAAATCCCGGTCATTCGTCACCAAATAATGCGCATTGGCGGCAAATGAGCAGTCTGCGAATTTGTTGTCGTCGAGGTCAGGATAGATGAGTTTAAGGCGGTAGTAGGTTTCGATTTTAGTAACGTTTGGCAAGAGAAGAAGTGCGCCAATATTCAATTCAGCAGTGTCGGGGTCAAAATTTTCGCTGATTTTTTCTTCGTATTCCAGAAGAATGTCATTGGTGATAAATAGCTCGTATTTGCCATCATAGAGTTTCTCCATAATCGTTCGATAAGGAGAACGCCTGGAAATCGAACTCAAAATGATGTTGGTGTCAAGTACGACACGGAGTAAGTTATTCATCGCCACTTATCCATTTTTTCAAAGTCTCCTCCGAATACCCTTTTTCATCCCAAATCGTGTCTGCCCGGTCTCTCGCTCTCTCAAAGAGGTACTTGGCAATCATACGTTTGATGTCTGAGAGGTATTCGTCAGGGACACCTGCTGCGTAAAGTTTGAGCAACTCTACTTGCATGTTTGAAAATGGTGGTTGAATTGTTGTTTGCATAAATCTCTATTTTTCTCCTACAAAACTAACCCTTTCCCCAAAAAGTTGCACCCCTCAATCATCCAATCCCTGGTAAATCAGCTGCCGCAGGTAGCCGCTCGTCTCGTCCCCATTGTAGCCCTGCGTCTGCTTCATCAGGATGCCGATGATTTTTTCCTGCGGGTCAGCGAAGTAGGTCGTGTTGAAATAGCCGCCCCAGTCGAAGGTGCCAGCGCTGCCGTTGCCGCCTTTGGCCTCTCCTTTATCGTTCAAAATGCCGAAAGCAAGGCCGAAACCCTTTCCGCTATCCCATGGGAACAAGTCGCCTACTTGGTTGCTCAGAACGGCATCCACTGTGGTGCGGCTGAGGAGGCGCTTGCCGTTCAGCTCGCCGCCGTTGAGGTACATCTGGAGGAAAGTGGCGTAGTCCTTTGCCGTGCTGCTGAGGCCGGCGCCACCAGAGAAGAAGCGCTTGGCGCCCTTGATGGGATAGTCCGTGTCGTAGAACGTGATGGGGTAGCGCACCCACTGGCCGTTCTCTGGTTTTTGCACCGTCACGAGGCGGCTGGCTTTTTCCGAAGGAAGATAAAACCAGGTGTCAGACATGCCCAGCGGGTCGAAGATGTGCTTGCGCAAATACACGTCGAAAGGCTCGCCGGACACCACTTCGATGAAATAGCCGAGTACGTCCAAGCCCTCGCTGTACGTGAACTTTTCTCCGGGCTGGTGGTGAAGTGGAAGCGTGGCCAGCTTCTTCACACTCTCGCTGATGGAGATGTTTTCAGTGGTAAAAAGGTCGGTGACGCCCGCCTTGTGGTACATCATTTTGAAGCGCTCGTCGCCGTCAATGATGCCGTAGCCGAGGCCGCTGGTATGCGTCAGCAGGTGGCGGATGGTGATTTCGGACTTGGCAGGCTCGGTCGTCCATGAAGTGTCAGAATTGGTGAAATCCTTGAGCACCTGCGGGTTTTTGAACTCCGGGATGTACTTTGAAATGGGGTCGTCGAGCTGGAACTTGCCCTGCTCCCAGAGCATCATCACGGCGGTGGAGGTGATGGCCTTTGACTGCGAAGCGATGCGGAAAATATCGTCCCTTTTCATCGCCCGCTTGCTGGTGTTGTCTGCCATCCCGAAGGCCTTCCAGTGAATGATTTTGCCGTTGCGGGCGATGAGCAACACAGCACCTGGGATGTCCCCGTCCTTGACGGACTGTTCGATGAAGCCGTCAAGCCTGTTCATCCGCTCTGTGCTGAAGCCTTGACTTTCGGGTGTGGCCTCGGTGAGCAGTGGTGAATTCTTGATGGATTTAGTTTGAGAAAATGCCAGCAGGGTGACCATGCAGCAACACAGTAGCAATGCGTATTTTTTCATGATAGTTGGTGGTTTGTTTTGATTGTAAAAATGGATTCTGATTAGTGCTTTCAAGCCTTGGCAAGGTACGGCACTTGCGGAAAGATGCACTTACTGGCCGGTTTTTTTTTATCTTTTTGAAAAAATGTTTCCTCAAAAAAGCCGCTAACGCCATTTTGTTGACAAACTTCCTTAAATTTGCGCCCCATTAGAAAAATTCAGAAATCAGCCAAGGGCACTGAAACTGAAAATAGCAGTATAATCAGACCTTTTGGCACTTAAAGTTCAATTTTTAATTTATGTTGATTACAGAAATCAAGAACGGCGAATCCATTGACCAGGCACTTAAGCGCTTCAAGCGCAAGTTCCAGCAGACGCAGACACTGAAAGAACTGCGTAACCGCCGGGATTTTACGAAGCCTTCCATCATCAAGCGGGCAGAACGCCTCAAGGCTATCTATTTGGAGCAGAAGAAGCGTCGGGAAGAAATTTAAGCTTCCGGCTTTCAACGATAGGCGATTGGGCTTCCGCTCCCAAAAGTCATTTTGGCTTTTAGGAAAAATTGGTAGCCATTGCCCGCTAGAAAAACAAACGACCGGACTTCGTTGGCCAGCTCCCCATTGCGAGAGCGTACCCCATTGAAGCCCGGTTTTTCTATTTGATACATCCAAGTTTGAACAAAATAAAGCACCATGGCTGAGGTTAAAATCGCTTGCCCGAAATGCGAATGGGAGCCAACTCCCGCCGATATGTGGTCGTGTGCCTGTGGGCACACCTGGCATACTTTTGAAACGGCAGGCCGCTGTCCGGCTTGCAGCAAGCAGTGGGAGGAAACGTGTTGCCATGAGCCTGCGGTAGGTGGCTGCGGACAATGGTCGCCGCATTTGGAGTGGTATCGCAACTTGGACAGTTGGTTGCTGGAAGAAATCCGAAAAATCAGGATTAGGGTGGTTGAACGGGTCGGTTCATGAGTGAGCATTTTTTCAATAAAAATGGCTTCCTGCATGATGCAGGAAGCCATTTTCATTTACAGCCAATCTCAAGAAACTTGCTAGTTTAACTACCTAAACGCTTGAGGCCACCAAAGTAGAATTGGACACCGATCCCAATATCAAACTGGTTCGTGATGGCCTTGGTCGTTGTTTTTATGCCAGCATCTTCGGTGTCGAATTTGCTTCGGGCAAAATTGTATTTGAAAATAGCCTCCAGTCCGATGCCATTGCTCGAATAGATGGTGAATCCCGGCCCAACCCCTATGGCAAAGATGTTGGTGTTGATTTTCTTGGTATTCGTTCCTATCAATGTCTCGTCAGAAGAATTGCCAAAACCAAAATTGGTGACAAGAAAAACGGCCATATCATTGTCAATCGGTACGTAGTAGCGGACAAAAGGGCCAAAAAGCAAGTCACTGTCGTCCGTGCGGTCTTCGTTTGGCTGTTTCACCGAACTCAGCGTGTAATCCATTCCGATGCCCAGCGCAAAGTTGTCGGCTAAAAAATAGCCGATATTCGGTGCAATGCTAAACTGTGTAGAGGAAGGGCCTTCACCCTTGGTCTCCTGATCGTTGATGCTCACGTTGCGCTCCGTTTGAGCCCTTGAGAACCCGACGTTGGCGCCAACAAGAAAGTTTCCCTTATTCAGCGTCTGCCCTGGAGATACCTGCCAAAAAAGCAAAACACAAAGGGATGCGATGAAAAATTTATTCGTTCTCATGGCAAATGTTTTTTGTGAAAAAAATGCTCAAAATTTGACCAACCTCTTTTGGCTGATGCATACTCTGATTGACTGCAATAACACTCATCTCCCAAAAAAGCGCAATGATTTTACCCCAACCTTATAGGTGATATTTTTATGTGATTCAGCCACTATTTACCTGCCCATTTTCGCCAATTGCTGAATTTGCAGCTACATCCTGGGAAGTCAGGCAGTCAGGCTATTCCAGGGATACCCGTATTTTAATCACTTTTTAATCGGTCTGCGAGAACATTACAAAAATGAGACTCGTTATCGTTACTGGTTATTATAAATATTTTCAAAAATTAGAACCACCATGAAAAACGTCCCAATTCCAGTTAAATTCGTCAAATGTGTGTCTTCCCAAGTGCTTATCTGCATGGTTTCTGATGGTACAACAAAAGAAATCTCAGCAAATGATTTTGTCCGAAAAGTGGAAGAAGGAAAATTCGAGTTGGTTAATTAGACCAACAGTTTTCCGAAACAAAAATGGCGGGGTACTCAGTTGAGCATCCCGCCATTTTTGTTTCGGAAATAATGGAAACATAGACCTCAAAATCTTGCCTTTTATTCAGGTCTGGTATTTATTGACAAAAATAACCCGTTTCGCTGTCAAAAATCACCGCAGGCCTTGCCCAGTCATCCCACCTTGTGCCCTCATTTCAATGCATTTATTTAAAACATAGCAACAATGTCCGATATAAAGAAAGAAGGCTTGCGAAAAGCAGCACTGCACTACCATGAATTTCCCCGTCGGGGAAAAATCGAGGTAGTCCCTACCAAGCCCACGGTCACAGCGGATGACCTCTCGCTCGCATACACGCCCGGCGTTGCAGAGCCTTGTCTCGAAATCCAAAAGGACCCCGCCATGGCCCGGCGCTACACCGCCAAAGGCAACCTCGTGGCAGTGGTGAGCAACGGCACCGCCGTCCTCGGCTTGGGCAATATCGGTGCACTGGCTGGCAAACCCGTCATGGAAGGCAAGGGCGTTTTGTTCAAGCGTTTTGCGGATGTGGACGTGTTCGACATCGAGGTGGACTCGGAAGACCCCGATGAGGTCATCCGCACGGTCAAAAGCATTGCCCCGACTTTTGGCGGCATCAACCTAGAAGACATCAAGGCACCCGAGTGTTTTTACATCGAAGAAACGCTGAAACGGGAGCTGGACATTCCCGTTTTTCACGACGACCAACACGGCACGGCCATCATTTCTGGGGCAGCGCTGCTCAACGCCATTGAGCTGACGGGCAAGGACATCACCAAGGTGAAACTGGTGGTGAGTGGGGCAGGGGCGGCAGGTATTGCTTGCGCAAATTTTTATGTCACCCTCGGCGTCCAGCTCGAAAATATCCTGATGGTGGACACCAAAGGCGTGCTTTGGGAAGGTCGTGGTGACGAGTCCAAGAACAAATACAAGGCGAAGTTTTTCAGAAAAACAAAAGCCCGAGACCTGACGGACGCCATGCGTGGCGCTGATGTTTTCGCTGGTGTTTCCGCCAAGGACATCCTGACGCAGGACATGGTTCGCTCGATGGCAGATGCACCCATCATCTTCGCAATGGCCAACCCTGACCCTGAAATTTCTTATCCGGCTGCGAAAGAAGCCCGCCCAGATGCCATCATCGCCACCGGGCGAAGCGACTACCCCAACCAGGTGAACAACGTGCTCGGCTTTCCCTTCATCTTCCGGGGAGCATTGGACGTGGAGGCGACTTCCATCAACGAAGAAATGAAGCTGGCTGCGGCGCACTCACTGGCCAATTTGGCAAAAGAAGAAGTGCCCGACTCTGTCAAACGGGCTTACGACCACATGAACCTCAGCTACGGGCCAGAATACATCATCCCCAAGCCCTTTGACCACCGGGTGCTTGTTTCGACCTCCTCGGCGGTGGCCGAGGCAGCCATGCGCACGGGCGTAGCCCGCCATCATGTGGACATCGAGGCTTACAAAGAGACCCTGCGGCAGAAAGTGGACTGGTCGAGGGAGTTCATGCGCAACATCTACGTGATGGCGAAAAAAGAGCCGAAGCGCATCGTTTTTCCCGAAGGCGACCACCCAAAAATCATTTGGGCCGCCAGCGAAATCGTAGAAGAGGGCTATGCCAAGCCCATCCTTTTGGCAAAAAACAAGCACGAACTTTTACAGCATTTCGAAGAAATGCACCACAGCTCGGAGGGTATCGAAATCATTGAGCCGAAGAACTGGCCACACCGCGAAGAATACGTGAAAGAATACTTTCGCCTCCGGCAACGGAAGGGCGTTACGCAGAGTCAGGCGGATTTTGATATTCGCAATTATTTCTACTTCGGCACCATGATGGTGCAACAGGGACATGCCGATGGCATGGTGGGTGGCATAAGTGTCAACTATCCCGATGTGCTTCGCCCAGCCATAAAGATTATTGGGCCGAAGCGGCCTGCGAAGTTGGTAGCAGGCCTGTTCCTCTTGCGCCATGAGCGCAAAACTTATGTCTTTGCCGATGCCGCCGTCAACATCAATCCCACTGCTGCGCAATTGACAGAAATCACCCTCATGGCCGTAGAAGAGATGGAGCGGATGCGGATAGAGCCCAGAATTGCCATGCTTTCGTTCTCGAACTTTGGCTCGGTGCGTTCGCCCGAAACGGACAAGATGCGGGAGGCCGTGGAGATGGTACGCAAGGTGCGCCCCGACCTGATGATGGACGGCCCTGTGCAGCCTGACGTGGCTTTTAACCCAGATTTCCTGGAGGAGCATTACCCCTTCGCTGACCTGCGCCGCCGCCAGCCGAACTTGTTGATTTTTCCAAATTTGGATGCCGCCAATATCAGCCTTCGGTTGGTGCGGCACATGAGCAGTGCAAATTCCATTGGGCCTTTGATTGTTGGTTTGGCGAAACCCATTCACCTGTTGCCGAAAGGCTCTGAGGTGGACAATATCGTGAACATGGCAGCTATTGCTTCGGTGGATGCACAGGGATTTATGAAATGAAAGGGCTATTGGGTATTTACGATTTACGAGTGACTGCATAATCGTAAATCGTCATTCGTAAATCGTCATTCGTAAATCGTAAATACTGACACTGGCCCGACTAGTTTGGGATTCGCTTAACGGCGTTATTAATTCGCCAAATCTTTAATCCGAATATTGCGAAAACGCACCACATCGCCGTGCCCCAAAAAGCCGATATGCCCTCGGGTGCTTTTAAGGCCGGGGTGTTCCTTTCCGTCCATCGTGCCGTTTTTGCTGGCTTCCAAAAAATCGCCGTCCACGATGGTTATTCCGTTCAGGATGACCTTAATTTTTGAGCCTTGCACGATGACTTCTTCTCTGTTCCATTCACCCACTGGTTTTAAATAATCCCGTTTGGCGGGAATAATGCCATACACGGAGCCGTGATATTGGTAAGCATGGAGGTCAGCGTATTTGTCGGCGGTATTGTCCAGGATTTGGATTTCCTTGCCCACGTAAGCCGCATCGCCCTCCAAAGGTGCATGGATGCCAAGGCCGTTGTTAGCGCCCGGCATCAGTTGGAATTCAAAGCGGAAATTGAAATTGCTGTACTCTCCTTCGGTGAATAAGTTGCCGCCACTGCCGCCGCCTTTTGGGTCCACCACTATCATTCCATTTTCTGCCCGATAGGATTGTTTGTTGCCGACCCAGCCGTCGAGGTTTTTGCCGTTGAAAAGGGTAGTGAAGCCCTTGTCGGTGAGTTGTTTTTGTCCTCCACAACTGAGGAGGAACAGGCTGGCAATTATTGCGCAGCAGAAGGTTGGATTTTTCATTGTTCAATTTTTATGGGCAAAGAAACACCACGCTTAACTAAATTGCACCTCATTCTTCATGTCATTTCAGGGTCATCGAACTCACCGGTTATGGCCAAGAATTTGCACTTAACACCAACCAATGATTAGAAATGCATGTCTCTTTAAATTAAGGAGCGTTTCTTTACTAAATTTGTACAAATCAAAAGTAGTTTAAATTTTTGTACCATGAAAAAAACAACTGTTCTGTTTTTGTTATTTTCAACCTTTTTAGGGTGTATTAAGGACGATATTAAAACAACTATAAGCAATGGTAGCCCAAGCAAAATTGATGGCTTGGAGCTAACTTACTTGAGTACAAATCTCCAGGGGAATTTCATCAACATTTATTTCATCAATGAATCTACAGGCTATATCGCTGGATACGACGGTGCTTTATATAAAACCGTAGATAGAGGTATGTCTTGGACTGAATTAAGTTCCAATACCACTTTACCACTTTATGATTTCTATTTTCTTAACGAGCAGGAAGGGTTTGTAGTTGGAGGGGATAGCGGGTGCAATATAGGTGGTTGTGTTCCTGAAGGTGCAATTATATTGCATACATTGGATGCAGGGCAAACATGGAACAAAATTGATGTTTCTACTGCTGAACCAATTGAATTGAACTCAATTTACTTCGTTAACGACATGGTTGGCTATGCGGTAGGCCGAAATTCTGTCCTTTCAACAATAGATGGCGGTCTAACTTGGCTTGAAACAGTAGTAAACGACCTAGAAGGGGAAATGTGGGACATAGAATTCATCAATGAAGAGCAAGGTCTTATCGCTTGCACAGCGGGCAATATCCTTAAAACAATCGATGGGGGAGAAAATTGGGAAATATCCAGTCCCTTTCCACAAGTTGGCGCTTACACTTTGTCCTTAGTAAATAAAGACTTGGTTTTTACAGCTGGTTATACTCAAATTGGGAAATCATCTAATTTTGGCGATTCATGGTCTAACCTTCCAAATGCTCCTTTAGATATCTTTACTTTGAAATTTAAATCAGAAAATGTCGGCTATGCATTAGGTAGGGGCGAATACTCAGGAGGTGACCTAGGCCGGAGTTTAGGTGCTATTTATTTTACAAAAAATGGAGGAAATACGTGGGAGGGCAACTCCAAAATCAATGAAGTAGGGCCCATTAGGTCAGCAAGTTTTCCATCAGAAAATTTGGGGTTCGCTATCTCAGGCAATATGATTGTGAAGATATTTAAACCATAAAACTACTTTACAGCTAGGGCATTCTGCCAACCTATCTTTTGTCCTACCTTTTCGAGCAAATAGTGCAAAGCCGTCGTCTTGCCCACTCGCCTCATGCCGGTGATGACGGTGGCTTGCGGCTTTGACAAATGCGCCTCAAGTACTGCAAATGATTTTCTTTTGTACATATAATCGGGATATTTGTACAAAATTAAGACAAATTATCCGGCGCAATGTCGCTTATTTTTACAAAAAAGGCATTTGCCCGGGCATTTTTACCGCACCACCTTCACTACCAAAGCCACTTTCCCCACCATGCCCTTCCGCAGTTTTTCTGGAATCAAAACCTCGATGCCCTTGCCCGCAGACTCCTATCTCAGCGGCTCGTTGCCGCCTAGCAACCGCACCGTTTTGATATTTTTCGTTGAAAAAGTACAGACCCAAACTTTGCTGGGAAGCGCCGATTCATCGGTATCGGGCAGGTAGAGCAAGTACTGGCGGCTGCCGTCTTTTACCGCAGTAGGTTAGTTTTTCATTTTTTCTAATTTTTTTGCTGACCGGAAACTGAGGAAAGGCACCTCAAAAACTTATTTGAAACAAGCCGTGGAGGCCGCCAAAGGTAATTGGAGTTTGGCAGAATTGAGCAATTAACTACTTTAAAAATGTGGCATCGTGCTATTTAATTCCACCATTAATTCTAGCCTTGATATTTATGCTTTTTATCGACAATAAATTCAACCTTATAAGTTATGTTTTATTACCAATTTTTAAAAAAAGCCACGTATAATGTGATAATTGTCACGCTGTAGATAGCAGGATTTATAGTAATTTAGAGCGTTTTAAAGACATAAGATTTAGAATTAATTATTTCACCAATTCCCAACGGTATATATCCGGTTTCGGGTAGGCCGAAGGGTTAAAAAATGCAATTATGAAAAACCTGCTAATTTCCATTTTCACCATATTTACAGCAGCACTTTTCGCTCAGACAGGACACGTGCTTCAGGGTGCGGGTGCTGTCAACTTTTCGATGGGTGGCGCTGGCACTGCGCTGCCGCTTGACGTAAACGGTGCGCTCCAATGGAACCCTGCTTCCATCACTGCTTTCGACAAGAATGAAATTGCATTGAGCGTTGCTTATTTTACGGCGGCACCAGAGGTTTATGCCAAAGTAACACAGCCAGATGGGCAGGGTGGCACTTTCGATGTAAAGGGCACCACAAAGGACGAAATGGGCGCATCGCCACTGCCTACTTTGGGCGCTGTTTTCATGAAGCCAGATAGCAAATTTGCCTTTGGCGTATCGGCTTTCGGCATCAGTGGCTTTGGGGTGGACTACCCGGCTACGACCGACCTGCCATCACCGGACAACCCAGATTTCAATCCGAACAATGCCAACCCGCTGCTTTTTCCGCAAAATTTTGGCGGCTTTGGCCACCTCAATTCTGAGTACCAACTGATGCAGGTTGGCCTGACTGGCGCCTATGAAATCATCGATGGCTTGTCCATTGGACTTGCCCCTACTTTTAACTACTCTTCGCTGCTGATTGAGCCAGTTCCAATTGCAACGCCTTCTCAAAAGGGCTATCCGATTGGTGAGAAAACTTCCGCATTGGGCATCGGTGCGCAGGCGGGCATCTTCCTCAAAACCAATCTGGGCTTCAATTTTGGCGTAGCCTACAAAACGGCCCAATACTTCCAAGACTTGGAAATCCCCGGCAAATACGCTGATGGTTCCGAAGCGCCGAAGACCAATTTTAACCTGGATTACCCAGCCATTCTGACCGTGGGTGCTGCGTTTACGCAGAAGAAATTTGACATCGCAGTAGACTACCGCATGCTCAATTATGAAAATACGGACGGGTTTAAACAAACAGGTTGGGTCGTTGGTGAAAACGGCTTCCCTACGGGTGCTGTAGCTGGGTTTGGCTGGAAAAACGTGAGCGTGGTTGCAGCGGGCGTGCAGTTGAAGATGATTGACAAGCTGCCCATCCGCCTCGGCTACACCTACAGCTCCAACCCAATCACGGAGGACAATGTATTCTTCTCCGCTGCTGCGCCAGCTGTTATCGAACATGCCGTTCAAGTCGGGTTGAGTTACATGGTAACCAAAAACTTGGGCATCCATGTCGCCTACCACCGTGGCATGAGCGCCGAGGTCACTGGTCAAATGATGAACCCACAATTCATCAGCCCGACCGACCCACTTGGTAAAGTTCCGGGCAGTGTGATTACGAGCAAAATGCACACCGATGTTGCCCTGATTGGGGTCAATTTCGGCTTCGGGAAATAAGGTGCTGAAATAAACACAAAAAGCGGTGCGAAGGATTTGTTGCCTTCGTGCCGCTTTTTTTTGGATAAAATAACCAGTGAAAAGCAGATGATCGCCGCACCACCAACGCCCACGCCGTTATGCTGCCCATGCTTTTGTTCAGTTTTAAATAATGACTGGCACTGAGGAGCAAGCGTAGTTCGTCCGAAAAATTTTGATGGTAACACGGCAATCCCGGCGCTGCCGAAGCGGACTTCGGCAGTACGGGAGATGGCCCCCGTTGTGCTTACAAAGTGGACTTTGGCAGTACGAGCGATGCCCTCGTATGCACTGTCGAAGTCCACTTCGACAGCGCAGACCTATCCAAATTAAGTGATACCATTTTCACCAGCCAACCTATCATATTTGATTTGAGTGGCTCCTAACCCCGCATCACCTCCACCACCCAAGCCGCCTTCCCCGCTATGCTTTTCCTTATTTTTTCCGGTAAAACGACCTCAATCCCCTTGCCCACCGCCTCCCACTTCAGCGGCTCATTGCTGCCCAGCAGCCGCACCGATTTGATGTTTTTCGTTGAAAAAGTGGAGACCCAGACCTTGGCGGGAAGCTCCCGCTCGTCGGCGTCGGGGAGGTAGAGCAGGTACTGGCGGCTGCCGTCCTTTTTTTGCGTGAGGCAGATCTTGCCCTCCTTGTAAGGTGCCAGCGGGCGTGTGCCGTAGATGGCCTCGCCGTTCACGTCCATCCATCTTCCAATATCGGCGAGGCGCTGATAGGCCGTGGCGTCAATGGTGCCATCCGGCCCGGGGCCAACGTTGAGGAGAAAATTGCCGCCCTTCGCCACGATGTCCACCAGCGTTTGGATGAGCTGGCGGCTGCTTTTGTAGTTCGGATTGGCGCTGTACGACCAGCCTCCGGCCATGGTCATGCAGGTCTCCCAGGGGTATGGCGGCACGGTGGCGGGCACCTGCTGCTCCGGTGTGCGGTAGTTCTCGTAGGGGCCGTGCACGGAGCGGTCCACGACGAGGAGGCCGGGCTGGTGCTGTCGGGCCATGCGGGCGATGCGGCCCATGTCTATGGCCTGTCCCCATTTGGGCAGGTCGTAGCCCCATGAGCGCACCTCGTCGTTGATGGTGCTGTCCGGGCGCACCCAGCCGCCGTCGAGCCAGAGGATGTCCATCTGTCCGTAGTTGGACATCAGTTCCTCGATTTGGTGGTAGGTGAAATCCTCGTACCGCTGCCAGCGCTCCGGGTAGCGGCGGCTATCGTAGTTGTTGCAGCGGTTGGGCGTGGCCCATTCGTGCGCCCAGTAGTCATCGGAGTGCCAGTCGGGTTTGGAAAAATAGGCGCCCGTTTTGAAGCCCTTTTGCCGGAAGGCGCTAAAAATCTCCTTCGCAACATCGGCCTTGGGATTGGTGCGGAAGGGACAGTCCGGCCCGGTGATTTTGTAGTTGGTGTACTTGCTGTCGAACATGCAGAACCCGTCGTGGTGCTTGGTGGTGAAAACGACGTACTTCATGCCTGCCGCCCAGGCCGACGCCGCCCATTTTTCGGGGTCAAATTGGGTGGGGTTGAAGGTCTTGGGCAGGGCCTCGTAGCGCTGCACGTAATCGGCGTAGTCGGCGCCGCCCCGGTCAATCCAGTCCTCGGAGCAGAGACTCCAGCTCTCCACGATGCCCCATTGGCTGTAAGTGCCCCAGTGCATCATGAAGCCGAACTTGAGGTCTTGCCAAGCGGCGAGTTTTTGGCGGACGAGGGGGTCGGGGTCGGGGATGTAAGGTGCTGTTTGGGCGATGGCTTGGGCGCTGGCGAGGAGGAGGAAAAGGAGGATTTGGATGCGGTGCATGTTGTTTTATTTTGGGCGAAGGTAGGGTTTTGGTGGATATGGTTTGGGCCTGCGGTATTCAAGAACTGCTTGGGCACGAAAGCAGCAAGACCACTGAGATATACACGCATATTACGAAAAAAGGATGGGGAAAAATAAAAAGCCCACTAGATGACTTGGATTTGTAAATATCTAGCTTAAATTTGTCTGAGCATACTTCACACAATGGGAATACTTCAAGAACTTAGCAAAACAGGCCATAAAATTTTGTGGCCCAGCCTATTTCTGTTTTGGACGAAAGCGGTTTCGTATTTTACTTAGTCGCAATTGTCCGTTTGAAAATGGAGGGGTAAAGCGTACTTACCCGAAAACGATTATGTGAAAGGCGCAATGCGGGTTTTACTTAGCCGTTTTCGGGAGTGGAGTTGTTAGCACCAATTGAAAAAATGACTAAATACAAACCCAATGAAAAAAATTTACTTGCCCTTCATCATTTTGATGCTTTCAGTCTTTGGTAAACTCACAGCACAAACAACCTGCCTGCCGGATGGAATTACGTTTTCAACACAGGCAGAAATTGATGCCTTCTCCGCCAACAATCTCGGCTGCACTGAAATATTGGGGGATGTCATCATTGAGGAATCCCTTGCTGGAAACATCACCAATCTTAGCGGATTAAACCAACTCACCTCCATCGGGGGAGACCTTCTCATTCAATCCAACGCCACCTTGATCTCCTTGACGGGATTGGACAATGTCACCTCCATCGGGGGAGGCCTTGTCATTGGAAATCCTTTTGCTGGTGGCAACCCTGCCCTTACCAATTTGGCAGGATTGAACAATCTCACCTCCATTGGAGGAGGCCTTACGATTTATGACAACGCCGCCTTGACCTCCCTGACGGGATTGGACAATATCACCTCCATCGGGGGAGACCTTTACATTTCTTCCAACACCGCCTTGACCTCCCTGACGGGATTGGACAATATCACCTCCATCGGGGGAGAGCTTAGAATTTCTTACAATGCCGCCTTGACCTCCATGACGGGATTGGACAATGTCACATCCATCGAGGGAGATATTTCCATTGCTGGCAATGCCGCCTTGACCTCCATGACGGGATTGGACAATGTCACATCCACTGGGGGAAGCATTCAAATTTCTGGCAACGCCGCCTTGACCTCCCTGACAGGATTGCACAATGTCACATCCACCGGGGGGAACATTCAAATTTCTGTCAACGCCGTCTTGACCTCCCTGACAGGATTGGACAGCCTCACCTCAATCGGGGGAGACCTTTACATTTATTCCAACGCCGCCTTGACCTCCCTGACGGGATTGGACAATGTCACCTCTACCGGGGAAGACCTTAAGATTACATACAACGCCGCTTTGACCACCCTGACGGGATTGGATAATCTCACCTCCATCGGGGGAAACCTGTGGATTGAAAATAACGCCACCTTGTCCTCCCTGACAGGATTGGACAATGTCACCTCAATCGGGGGAGACCTATACATTTATAATTTTAACAACGCCGTCTTGACCTCCCTGACGGGATTGGGCAATGTCACCTCAATCGGGGGAGACCTTAGTATTAAATCCACCGTCTTGACTTCCCTGACGGGATTGGGCAATGTCATCTCCATCTGGGGAGACCTTTACATTGGAGCCAACGCCGCCTTGACTTCCCTGACTGGATTGGACAATGTCACATCCATAGGGGGAGACCTTTACATTGTAGCCAACGCCGCCTTGTCCTCCCTGACGGGATTGGACAATCTCACATCCATCGGAGGAGAACTTGAAATTAAATCCAATTACACCTTGACCTCCCTGACGGGATTGGAGAATGTCACATCCATCGGGGGATTCCTAAGCATTAAAAACAACGGCACCTTGTCCTCCCTGTCAGGATTGGACAATATCACCTTCATCGGGGGAGACCTTCTAATTTACAACAACGGCGCCTTGACCTCCCTATCGGGATTGGGAAATATCACCTCCATCGGGGGAGACCTTGGCATTTATAACAACGCCGCTTTGTCAACCTGTGAAGTTCAGGCCATTTGTGGGTACCTCGCTGTCTCTCCCGATAATGCAAATATATACGGAAATGCGATGGGTTGTTCCAGCGTGGCCCAGGTGCAATCAGCCTGTGGCATCCCCGTAACCTGCCCGGGCAATATCACCTTTACTACGCAGGCTGAGATTGACTCGTTTCCAGCTATATATATCGGTTGTTCGGCAATTACAGGCAATGTTACCATACAAGGCTTAGACATTACGAACCTTAACGGATTGGCTCAACTCATCTCCATCGGGGGAAACCTTCAGATTGAATACAACGCCGCCTTGACCTCCCTGATGGGATTGGACAACCTCACCTCTATCGGGGGAGACCTTGGCATTAGTGACAACGCCGTATTGACCTCCCTGACAGGATTGGACAATCTCACCTCCATCGGGGGAGACCTTGGCATCAATGGCAACAGTGCCTTGACCTCCCTGACTGGATTGGACAATGTCATATCCATCGAGGGAGATATATCCATTGCTGGCAACGACGCCTTGACCTCATTGACGGGATTGGACAACCTCACCTCCATCGGGGGATACCTTAGCATTGGTATCAACAACGCCTTGACCTCATTGACGGGATTGGGCAACCTCACCTCCATCGGGGGAAACCTTCTGATTGAATACAACGCCGCATTGACCTCCCTGACGGGGTTGGACAACCTCACCTCCATCGGGGGAAACCTTCTGATTACATACAACGCCGCATTGACCTCCCTGACGGGATTGGACAACCTCACCTCCATCGGGGGAAACCTTCTGATTACATACAACGCCGCATTGACCTCCCT
>JAIPBL010000119.1 GCA_021739645.1 Saprospiraceae bacterium
GCAAGATATTTTCTATAACTTGCCACTGGGAGTCGGTGAGGTCTTCAAATTGTGTTGACATTGCTTACGATTTTGGTGAATCCGCAAGCTACTAACTGACTCCCATTTTGGGGCTTTAAAAATCCCAAACAAGCTCTTATAGCGATATGCTTCAGGTTTTAGCCTTGCCTGTTGCCCTGTTGCAGCGGATTGTGCAATCCAGTCACTATGCTCCAGGAAACCAAAACGGATTAATATAATTTCAGGGCGTATATCAACATTATCGCCAAAGCCTTCAAAATTTATGGTTATATAAAACCCAGTTTTGCTTTTTCTACCCGGCCCTGAATCTGGTTGTGCATAACTTCTATTGCCGAAAATCTGCGAACCATGGGATGAAGCTTTTATTTCTACGGAATATTCAAGATTGCTTTCGTGGTGGATGTCTTTTTCATGTTTTTCCTTTCCTACCTTGAAAATTCCAGGGTGCTTTTCGCTAAGATAATGCGCCGTTAGCTCATGTAGGAAAAAGCTCATCATTTGTGGGGAGGGAAAGATTTCTTTGCCAATGCTGAATGAGCCGATTTTTGAGCTAAAAATATCATCCCACGATTTTAGAACTATCTCAACAATTTCTTTCTCCTTCAAAGGGTGAGAGCGGAGCAGCTTGTCCGTTATTCCTTGCCATTGGTTCACATCTTTGTCTTTGTAAGGTATTTTCATTTTTTGAACAGCAGCAATTCGTGAAGGGGCATATCCAGCGCCGATGCAATTTTTTCGATGTTCGCAAGCGTAATGTTCTTTTCGGCCCGCTCAATCATCCCAATATAAGTCCTATGCAATTCGGCTTTGAAGGCCAATTGCTCTTGGGAAAGCCCTTTTTGGATTCTTAATTCTCGAACCCGCTCACCAAACTTGTTCAGGACATCGTTTTTTGATTGCATTGCTAATTTTAGTATGCGCAAAGCTATTCCGAGGCAACCGCCTGTGCTACATACTATGATTAGCATTTTTGATTCCAACCTATAACCATGTCAGGTAAAAACTTCTCCAATCCAATCATATTTCCAAATCTCCGCCTCCGCCTCTTATTTTTGCCCAACCAACAACCCGTCAACCGTCAACCGTCCACCGTTTACCGAATAGAAAATGTCAAAACGCAAACCATCCGCACCCAAGCCGCCCGCACCCGCCCTCGTGTCGGCCAGCAATTTCAAGCGAAACGCCAGCATCGGCCTCTTCTTGCTCGGTGCGCTGCTGTACGCCAACACCCTCTTCTTCGATTATGCCGTGGACGACGCCATCGTCATCTACGACAATGAGTTCACCTGCAAGGGCACGGCGGGCTTCGGCGGGCTGCTGAAATACGACACGTTCCGGGGCTTTTTCAAGGTGGAGGGCAAGGAAAAACTCGTGTCCGGGGGGCGCTACCGACCGCTCACGCCGCTGATGTACGCCACCGAGGTGCAGCTTTTTGCACCAAAAAAACGGGACGCAGCGGGCCAACCCGTGAAGGACAAGAACGGCGATACGGTTTACGACCCGAACGAAGGCGGCAAACTGAACGCCGTGAAGTTCGTCGGACACCTCGTGAATATGCTGCTCTACGGCCTGACCGGGGTGCTGCTTTTTTGGTTTTTATTGAAAATACTCTCGCCAGACGGCAAGCCGACAGGGGCGGCTGGCTTCGGGCCGTTCGTGGCACTGGCGGCGGCGCTGCTGTTCGTGGTGCATCCCGTCCACTCGGAGGTGGTCGCCAACGTGAAAGGCCGGGACGAAATCTTGAGCCTGCTGGGCAGTTTGGCGGCGCTGTATTTGTCGCTCAAGGCATTTTACGAAGGAAAAAAGGGCCTGAGCGTGGCGGCGGCCATCGTGTTCTTTTTGGCGCTGCTCTCGAAGGAAAATGCCATCACTTTCGTGGCCATCGTGCCGCTCACGTACTACTTTTTTACGAAGGCAAACACGGGTAAAATCATCGTTCAAACACTGCCATTTTTAGCAGCGGCGGCAGTTTTCATTGCGATTCGAATTGCTGTTTTGGGGCTGGACTTCGGCGGAGAACCACCCCGGGAACTGATGAACAACCCGTTCCTGAAACTCGTCGGAAACCAATACGTGGACTTCAGTTTTGCGGAAAAAACGGCGACCAATTTTTTCACCCTCGGCAAATACCTGCTGCTGCTCGTGTTCCCGCACCCGCTCAGCCACGACTACTACCCAAGGGCCATCCCCATCAGGAGCTTTGGGGATTGGCAGGTGATTTTGGCGGTGCTGGCGCACTTGGCGCTGCTCGTTTTCGCCCTTTTGGGCTTGCGCAAAAGAGACCCGGTGAGCTACGGGATTTTGTTTTACCTCCTCACTTTGAGCATCGCTTCGAACTTCGTTTTTCCCATTGGCACGAACATGAACGAGCGGTTCCTGTACATGCCTTCCATCGGCTTCGCAATGGTTGTGGCCACGATGCTCTACCGCCTCACCGACAAGACGGGGCGACCAAAACCAGCGGTACTCATCGGTGGAATCGCCGTGCTGCTGGCTTTTTCAGTGAAGACATTTACCCGAAATTTTGCCTGGAAGAACAATTTCACCCTCTTCACCACCGACATCAAAACGGTGCCGAACAGCGCCAAACTGCGCAACGCCACTGGCGGCGAGCTGGTCGCCCAATCCCTGAAACCGGAGAACGCCGCCCGCAAAACCGAGATGCTGAACGAGGCGGTCGGCCACCTGAACGAGGCGATGAAAATCCACCCTGGCTACAAGAATCCGCTGCTGATTTTGGGCAATGCCTACAATTATTTGCAGCAGTACGAGGCCAGCATCCAAGCCTACGAACAGGCGCTGAAACTCGACCCCGAATACACCGAAGCGAAGAACAACCTCGCCATCACTTGCCGCCAAGCGGGGCAGTTTTTTGGGGAAAAGCAGGGCGACATCCACAAGGCATTTACTTATCTGAACAGGGCCTTCGAGCTCGACCCGAACGACTACGAGACGCTGCGCCTCCTCGGTGTGGCCAACGGCGTGAGCGGCAATGGGCAGAAAGCTGTGGAGTTTTTTACCAAAGCCCTCGAAAAGGAGCCGAACAATGCGGCGGCGTACTACAATTTGGCGAGCGCTTACTACAATATCGGCCAGCCCGACAAGACGGCGGAACTGATGGCAAAGGCGAAGGAAATCAATCCGAACATTGAGGCGGAGATGCGGGGCGGGAAGTGATTTTTATGTAAATCCAAGATTGAATCGTACATTTACATAAAAAATAGTCATGTTGATAGCAAGAACCCTTACCGTCCATATTAAAGCTCTCCGCGACAAGTTTCCGATAATTGCCGTGATGGGGCCTAGGCAGTCTGGCAAAACGACGTTGCTGAAATCAGTTTTCCCAGATTATAAGTATGTCTCGTTGGAAAACGAAGAGATACGTTTGGCAGCAAGCCAAGATCCAAATGGCTTCCTGAGCCAATATGATGATAAGGCGATATTTGACGAAGCCCAAAGGGTACCCAAACTATTCTCCTACCTGCAAACAAAGACAGACAATGACCGCAAGATGGGGCAGTATATCCTGTCTGGCTCACAGAACTATTTGCTGATGGAAAGCATTACGCAGAGCCTTGCCGGAAGGGTAGCGCTCCTGAGATTGATGCCACTTTCATTTCAAGAAATGCTGCCCGACAACCTGCTGTCAGCAAGTTGGCAGGAGGCCGTTTTTAAGGGGTTTTATCCTGCCATCCACAGCCGTGACCTCGACCCCAATCTGTTGTACCCAAACTATCTCGAAACCTATGTTGAGCGGGACGTAAACACCCTTTTGCAGGTACGTGATACGGTTGCTTTCAGGCGATTTTTGAAGCGTTGCGCTGCAAATGCAGGGCAATTGCTCAACATCCATTCCATTGCGACCGATTGCAGCATTTCCCCCACAACCGCCAAAGCTTGGCTCTCCATCCTTGAAACCAGCCACATGGTTTTCACGCTTTCTCCGTGGTTCCATAATTTCAACAAACGCATCATCAAAAGCCCGAAGCTTTTCTTTTACGACACGGGGCTTGTTTGCAATCTTTTGGAAATGAACAGCCCGAAAGACGTTGAAAACTACTTCCAACGTGGCAGCCTGTTTGAAAACCTGATAGTTGCCGAGATATACAAGCAGGTTTATCACGCTGGCCGTCGGCCATCCTATTATTTCTGGCAAGACAGCAACAAAAACGAGATTGATTTGCTCTGGGAGAGGGCAGGTATTACTTCGTTTTTGGAAATAAAATCGGGGCAAACCATCAACCCAAGCTTTTTCAGCAACCTGACCAAATTCTCTAAAAACGAAGGGTTAAGGGTAGGCAGCCAGCACCTGATTTATGGTGGGAGCGACAAGTTTGAACACTTGGGTGTGGAAGTGAGGGGCTGGAAGGAAATTAAAGATTTAGCCATCTAACTCCAGTGACTTTACTACTTTTTGAAATTGCTTTAATTATTGATAGCATCAAATGATACTATCACCGCTCCCTATTATTGTCAAAATCCGATACTCCGCAACTAACCATGCAGCCTTAGCGTTTCAGGAAAGTCTTTTAGTTTGCTTAGTTTTGGGAAAAAACCAGTGGGAGAATGGAGAGAATTTTGCTTTTAGCTACCCACTACCTGAATCTTGAAACCCCATTAAAACCTTAAACCGCCAACAACATGCCCATGTCTTACAAGGATAATTATCAACTGCTGATTGAAAAACTGGACCAGTTCATCCGCAAGTTTTATGTGAACCAACTCATCCGGGGCGGGCTTTACAGCTTGGCGCTGCTGCTCGTGCTGTTCCTCGGACTGAACTTTTTGGAGTACCATTTTTACTTCAAGCCGGGCACTCGCGAAGCATTGTTTTTTTCGTTTGTGGGCATTTCTGTGGTGGCGCTTTTCACTTGGGTAGGGCTGCCATTGCTGCATTATTTCCGGTTGGGCAAAGTGATTTCGCACGAAAAAGCGGCAGGTATCATTGGCGCCCATTTCGCCGATGTGAAAGATAAGTTGCTGAATATCTTACAATTGCGCTCACAGGCGGACAGCAATGCCATGAGCCGGGAGTTGATTTTAGCGAGCATCAACCAAAAATCCGAAGAAGTGAAGCCTGTGCCTTTCCAGCGGGCAATTGACCTCACCCAAAACCGCCGCTACCTGAAATATACGCTGCCGCCACTGCTCCTGCTTATTGTCGTTTTGTTTGCTGCACCGAGCCTAATTACCGACAGCACGGCGAGGCTGCTTAAATACAACAAAGAATTTGAAAAACCAGCGCCGTTCCGTTTCATCGTGAACGAGGACAGCCTGAGTGTGGTGCAGTTCGGTGAGTACCCACTGACCGTGAAAGTGGAAGGTGACGCACTGCCGAACGAGGCATTCATTGACATTGACAATATCCAATACCGCCTTACGAAGGAGAGCAACAATACCTTCACCTACCGCTTCAGCAATGTGGCGAAGGATACCGAGTTCCGCTTCCTCTCTGGCACTGTCGAGTCGAAAGGCTATACCCTAAACGTGCTCGAAAAGCCGAACATCATCGGCTTCGAGGTGAAACTGGACTACCCCGGCTACACAGGCCGCACCGACGAGGAACTGAAAAGCACAGGCGACCTCGTGATACCTGCGGGGACGAACATTGACTGGATTTTCAATTCGGCCTACACCGATAATATTTCCATACGCTTCGCAAACAGTGTGGAAACAGTGGAGACCAAGCGTTTTTCAGACGAGCTTTTTACCTATAAAAAAAAGGCGCTGAAGGATGAAATCTACCGACTGTACGTCTCGAACAAGGATTTGCCAAAGGCCGATTCTGTCACGTATTCCATCACGGTAGTGCCCGATATGTACCCCGCCATCAAAGCCGAAAAATTCGTGGACAGCACAAACGCCAAGGTGCTGTACTTCGTTGGCGAGGCTGCAGACGACTATGGCCTCCTCGGCCTCTCGTTCAACTACCGGGTAAAACACGACGACCGGGAGGGCGAACTGAAAACGCTGAAACTGCAAAAATCGGAGGGCAAAAGCACGACCTACCGCCATGTTTTTGACCTCAACCAACTCGCACTGAAGCCCGGCGACGAGGTGACCTACTATTTTGAGGTATTCGACAATGACGGCGTGAACGGCAGCAAATCGAGCCGCACCACGCTGATGGTTTACTCGATGCCAACCGTGGAGGAGTTCGAGAAAATGCAGCAGGACAATAGCGAGGATATCAAGAAAAACCTCGAAAAAGCCATCAAGGAAAGTAAAAAGGTGCAGGAGGAAATCAACAAGCTCCGGGACAAAGTTTTGCAACAAAAAGACCTCGACTGGCAGACGAAAAAGGAACTGGAAAAACTCCTCGACCGACAGAAGGAACTGCAAAAGCAGATTGACGAAGCCAAGGAAAAATTCAAGGAAAACCTGGAGAACCAAGAGCAGTTTGAGCAGCTTCAGGAACAAATGAAGGAGAAGCAGGAGCAAATGGAAAAGCTCATGGAAGAGACTATGGACGATGACATGAAGGAGCTAATGCAAAAGATTGAGGAACTGCTCCAGGAAATGAAGAAGGACGAAGCCTTGGACAAGATGGAAGAAATGCAGAACCAGCAGGAACAGAAGGAAAAGAACATGGACCGGATGCTGGAACTTTACAAGCAGTTGGAATTCGAGTTCGAAATGCAAAAGACGATAGACAAGCTGAATGAACTGGCCAAAGAGCAGGAGAAATTGGCAGAAGAAACGGAAAAGGCCGACCAGAACGACCAACAACAATCGAAAGAGGAACAGAAAAAAGAGCAGGACGACTTGGAGAAAAAACAAGAGGAGCTGAACAAGAAAATGGAAGATATTTCCAAGAAAATGGAAGAACTCAAAAAGAAGAACGAGGAACTCCAGAACAAGAAAGATTTCGACGAAAAAAAGGAAGAGCAGGAAAGCATCAAGCAAGACCAAAAAGATGGCAAACAAGGCATTCAGAAACAGGATAATCAGAAGGCCAGTCGCAAGCAAAAAAGCGCCAGTAAAAAGATGAAGGAAATGGCCGAAAGCATGGCAGCCTCCATGCAAGGCCAGGAAATGGAGCAGCTTGAACTGGATATGAAGGCATTGCGCCAGCTACTCGAAAACATCGTCACGCTGTCCTTCGAGCAGGAAGACGTGATGAACCAGTTTCAGCCTGTGGAAATCAATACGCCACGCTACATCACACTGACGCAGGAGCAGAAGAAAATCCAGGACGACTTCAAGGTCGTAGAGGACAGCCTCTACGCTCTCGCCAAGCGGGTGGCCAAGATGGAGACCTTCATCACCGACAAAGTGGGCGACATCAAAGACAACATGCGCAAGAGCCTCGACAACCTGGAGGAGCGCCAAAAGCCCCAGGCCGCCGAGCAGCAGCAACGTGGCATGAAAAACCTCAACGACCTCGCTCTCATGCTCAGCGAAGTGATGCAACAGATGCAAATGCAGATGGCGAGTGGAATGCCGGGCAGCCAGCAGTGCAGCAAACCCGGCGGCAATGGTGCTGGCAAGGACGGCAAAGAACCCAAGGACAAGCCCGCTTCCGAAGGACAAAAGGAGCTCAACGAAGGCATGGAAAAAATGGGCAAGGGCAAAAAGCCAGGCGAAAAAGGTGCTAAGGATGGGGAAGGTGGCCAAGACGGCGAGAATCCAACCAGCAAGGAATTCGCCCAAATGGCAGCCCGTCAAGCGGCCATTCGTAAGCAATTGGAGAAAAAACAGAAAGAACTGCAAGGACAAGGCAAGGGCGATAAAGAACTCCAAGACCTGATTGACCAGATGAACAAGGTCGAAAAAGAACTCGTCAACAAGCGCCTCAGCAACGAAATGCTCAAGCGCCAGCAGGACATCCTGACCCGCCTACTTGAGCACGAACGGGCCGAGCGCCAGCGTGACCAGGACAACAAGCGGAAGTCAGAAACCGCCCAAGACATGGAGCGCAAAATGCCGCCTTCTTTGGAGGAATACATCAAAAAACGGGAGGCCGAAATTGAGCAATTCAAGACCGTGAACCCGGCGTTGAAGCCTTACTACAAGAATCTTGTGGAGGAATATTACAAGTCTTTGAAAGGGACGAAGTAATCTCATTTACGATTTACGATTTACGACTGACGATTTACGATTGCCTCCAATCGTAAATCGACAGTCGTAAATCGTAAATCATTCAGCCACAGCCTTCTCCTCATTCATCACCTTCGACTGGTGCGCTATACTCTCCTCATGCACCGCCTTCAATACCACCTCGATGAATTCCCTGCTCAGTCCGAGCGCACCGCCACTTTCCACCGCATGTTCAAAAATCTCATTCCAGCGGGTCGGCTGATAAATGGAGATATTATTCGCCTTTTTGTACTCGCCAATCTGGTCGGCCATCTTCATCCGAGCACCCAGCAATTGAAAAAGTTGGTTGTCAACTTCGTCAATCTGGTGGCGCAGGTAGTCCAGCGATTTCAGGAAGTCGGCATTGTTCGTCGTCAACTTGCGGGCGGTCAGGTTGCGCACCATTTCACCATAAACAACCGGCGTAATTTGTTGCGCAGCGTCGCTCCAAGCCTCGTCGGGGCGGGGGTGCACTTCCGTCATCAGGCCATCGTAGCCGAGGTCGAGGGCTTGCTGCGCAATGGGTGCCAGGATGTCCCGCCGACCGCAGATATGGCTGTGGTCACAGATGATTTGCAGGTCGGGGAAATGCCGTTTCAACTCAATCGGCAACTGCCAGAGCGGAGCATTGCGGAACTTCGTTTCACCATGCACCGAGAAGCCCCGGTGTATCGCAGCAATGCGCTTGATGCCCACCTTGTAAACCCGCTCGATGGCGCCCATCCAGAGCTTGAGGTCAGCATTCACGGGGTTTTTTATCAAAACCGGAATGTCCACGCCTGCCAGTGCATCGGCCACCTCCTGCACCGAAAACGGGTTCACCGTCGTGCGGGCGCCAATCCACAGCACGTCCACGCCGTATTTCAGTGCCTCAAAAACGTGCTGCGTATTGGCCACTTCGGTCGTGGTTTTCAAGCCCACTTCCTGCTTCACCCGGCGAAGCCAGGCGAGGCCTTCCGTGCCCACACCCTCAAAGCCGCCCGGCTTCGTCCGTGGCTTCCAGATGCCCGCCCGGAAAAGGTCAATGCCCTGCGCCGCTAGGCCGTGGGCGGTTTCCATCACTTGCGCCTCCGTCTCAGCGCTGCATGGCCCGGCGATGAGTATCGGGCGCTCGATTTTTTCGAAAACAGGTTGGAATTGCATGGCCAAAACGGTTGACGGCTGCCTTGTGGTCGCCCAATTTATTGGGCAGACCGTGAACATAAAATCGGTCTGCCCAA